>JBBARN010000193.1:0-8011 GCA_040399845.1 Luteolibacter sp.
GGAGGGCTGGCGCGTTTCTGGGGCGGTTCATTCGCTCGCCGAGCTGGGGCTCAGCGTTCCCGGGGGAGGGTTTCCATCCACGATCCATTGTCCCGCTCGGCCAAGTGGGGAGGTAGCGGGAGGTCGGGAAGTCCCTTGGCACGCCATTCATCGATGAATTTGCGGGACGCGGCGGCTTGGCTTAGAACGCGCTCCAGTGATGGAGGTGGCTGGGCCACGAGGGCCTTTCTCATTGCGATGATGGTTGGATGTGGCAGCGAAATCGCGCGTGATGAGTTTTCTGAGTTCGCCATAGCGGGGAGCGTATGGGAAGGAGCAGGGAAGTTCAATATGCAAGAGACGTAGCCTACGGCGGGACACGGTGAAGTGCAGCGGTCATAGACACGCCGCTACAGAGATCTCTGCTGGCTCTGCCTGCACATCGAGCAGCTACACGCCGATTGTAGTTATCGGTTATCGGGGGAAGAGAAGAGGAGCTTCGCGCGTGGCTTTGGCGGGGCATTGGCTCGCCGAGCTGGGGCTCAGCGTTCCCGGGGGTGGGGATCCTTGCCAGCAGGCTGGCTGCGGGAAAGCGGCAGCAGGCTGCCGCAGTCCAAGAGTGGAGGCTCCGTTTTTTGAATCTTCGATCCACGATCTGCTATCTCTTCTGCGAACGGAGAGCTCAGGCCATTGCGAGTTTTGGAGCGGGAAGGACTTCCTTTTTGATCTGAGGTCCCTTGTCGGCAACCGCCTTGCTGAGATCATACTCCGACTGGAGGCGGAGTAGAAGGGCTGCGGAGATCCCAAGATAACGCTCGAACCGGAGGGCGGTATCGGCGGAGACGCCTTTTCTCCCGGCGTAGATATCGCTGAGGCGGCTGCGCGGGATCGCCATGTCACGGGCGGCCTTGGCGGCAGGAATGGAGCGTGCTTCCAGCTCATCTTGGATCAGGCCGGCTGCTGGGTTGGTGCGGAGTTTCATTGGATTAGTGGGTGTCTTCGATTTTGACGAGGGAAACATCAGTGAGCTCTTGGTTGGCCCATGTAAAAGTGATGCGCCATTTCGAGGCACGAGCATTGGCGTCGATGGAATATCTCCTGGTGCCGTGCAGTTTGTGGTAATGAAGCGAATGAAGGGTAAGGAGATCATTCTCGGAAGAATGATGAAGAATCACGAGGCGTTCCTGCGATTTATCGAGGCGGATGTCGCCCAATTGTTTGGCTTCTTTCCTCGTCAGGTTATCGCCGCGGAAAATTTTTTCCGTGAGCGGGTCGGCGAAGCTTTTAATCATCGCTGCCAACTGTAATCCAAAAAGAGAACACGGCAAGAGAAATCCTACTCGAGCGGGATGAATCCCGCGCTCCAATTTGACAAACTCCTCCCATTTTTCCTTCGAAGGTCCGTAGCCGATGGTTTCCTCGCGGAGGCCGAGTTTGCGGAGCTTGGCGGAGAAGCGGTCCATTTTTTTGCGATCCGGGTGATCCTTGGGGAGGAAGCGTTCTTTGAAGAAGAGAAGCTGGTTTTCGGTTCCGTTCGTGTGGTCGATGACGGAAACGAAGAGGCGGCGGAGGTCGATCTTGATGCGGGTGAGGAGTTCGGGGAGCGGATCTTTTTCGAAGTCGCGGTAGTAGTGAAAGGTAAGTTTGCGGGAGTGGAGATGGATCTTGATGAGGTCGGCTTCTCGGGGATTTCCATAGAGGCGTGCGGCGCATTCGACATAGACGCGGAGGATGACGGGGAGTTCGTCGAGCAGGCTGCGGTGGAGGGTGAAGTGGCCTTCTTTGGGGGCGAGGTGGCCGAAGGGGTGTTGGGCGGCGGCGATGAAGACGAGCAGGTCTTCTTTTCGCCGTTGGCGGGCGGCGTTGAAGGTGGGCTCGCCAAAGCGGTCGATGAAGAGCTGGAGGGCTCGGGGCAGCGAGCCGCAGGCTTGGCGGACATCGGCGAGGCGGTCGAATTCCTCCTCGCGAGGGATGCGGCCGAGTTCGAGCACGGATTCCCAATAGGCATCGAGAAGCTCGCGGTGGGTATCGTAGGGATCGCGCTTGGATTTGAGGGCACGGAGCAGGCCGAGTTTGCGGGAGAGCGATTCCCAGTCGATGAAGCGGCGCGAGCGCTGGGCGAGGAAGTCGTGGAGGTCGGCGGTGTCGCGGAAGACGAGGTAAATCCCGAGTCCGACCGGGACGGCTTCAGTGTGAAGTGTGTCTTCGATGAGTGCCTGAATTTCAGACGGCTCGAAGAATTTCTGGAAGGTATCGCGTGATGTGAGGACACCATCGCCGAAGGTTTGAATGTCGTCGTAGGCCTCCTGCCCGGCAATGAGCGTGGAGACGAGCAAAGCGCGGCGGGTGTGCTGCCAGGCATCGATCAGGGCATCGACGCGTTCGGCCGGGTCCTCGATGACGTTGAGGACAAATCCGAGGTTCACGACATCGGCGGGTTGTTTGGGCGACTCCGGAGCGTGGACCGGATCCCAGCCGTTAGATTCGTGGCCGAGTTTCCCGATGGCCTCCACATCACCGCCGTGGCCGCAGCCGTAGTCGAAGAAAGATTCGCCTCGGCGGAGTTGGCCGAGTTCGAGCAGGGTTTTGACGGGCTTGGAAATCTCGCGGCGGACGAGGGCGGTTTTGTGGCGGTGGATTTTTTTCTTCGGTGCAGGAGCCACTGGCAGCTTGGCGGCTTCTGTTTCAACGAGCCGATGTCCTTTGAAGCTGAGTCCTTTTTGCGCAAGGATTCGTTCCCAGTTAAGGCGAAAGCCGATTCGGGCTGTATCATCTAACAGCCCGGCGTTTTCTTCCTGGCGCGTGAGTTTGGCGAACTTGTCGTGCAGGGGATGTGACGGTGATATGAATGTTTCCTTGCGGTGAAGAATGGGCGGATTGGCGCGCTGGCGGTAATCGTCGCGGCGGGTCTTGCCGGTGATGAGATTGACGATGATGGCTTCGGCCAGCGCGGGGTGGGGGAGTTTTTCAAAATCCGGATAGGCGAGGAACGAGATCTTTGGCGAGGCGCTGTGGAACTTGAGGAGATCGAAGCCGGGACCGATTTCGAGCCGCTTGCGGAGTTCTGCCACCGTGATGCGAAGGAGTTGCGGGAGGTTGGATGAGTCGCCGGGATCGATAAGATACACCGCGCCAGGGAGACGTTTGCCGTAAGGCAGCGCGTCGAGAGCGTTGCGATACTCGATGGAAGTCATGGGAGAGATTCAAGACTTGAAGACGCAAGAGGCAAGAGTGGAAGTCGCGTAAAGGGCTGTGGCCCACGCGATGGTTCGGTGAGAAGTGAGATGTTAACAGCGGGAGAGGGAGGGATTGGCGATTGTTGATTGCAGATTTCAGATTTGGAAAAGAGGGCGCAGTTTCTGGGGCGGTTCATTCGCTTGCCGAGCTGGGGCTCAGCGTTCCCGGGGGAATCCTTGCCAGCAGGCTGGCTTGGACTGCTACAGCCTGCTGTAGCTTTCGGATTCGCAGCCTGCTGCGGGTCAGGGCGGCCGGAGGTTTCGAATCCTTGCTAGCAGGCTGCCGCAGTCCAAGGGGGGGGCGGGGAGAATTTTGAATTTGAGGTGGCGCTCTCTTGCCAAGAGAGCAGGCCAATCAGGTGGGAAAGGACGGTCCAAATGAATGCCGTTCCGCAGGTTTTGGGCTTCACTTTCACTTCTCATTGGCATGCTGCCCCGGCGGTGCAGCGCCACCTTTTGTTGGTGAATGAAAGGCGCGAATTACAGAGTCGTGCTCGACGCTTGTGTGCTGAGAGAGAGTTTGTAGGATATTTTGATGGCTTCCAGCAGTTTGCCAACTGTAGACGATCCGGGTGCCGTCGACTCGCAGTAATTGTCCGCAGGTCACGTCGGGAAACAAGGCAAGGGAAAGAGCCACCAAGGTTTTGAAAACGCGCATGCATGATAGTTATCCCGTTTTCCTGGTCCGGGCTCTTGTGCGAAATGACTAGAGAGTCTTCGCTTGAGTCGGGAATTTGGAAAACTTGCCTCGTCCTGAGCGATCCATCTACTGCAACAGGAACTCGGCGACGATTTCCTTGGCTTCGTCGGCATAGACGGTGCTGCTGCTGACACGCAGGCCATGATCTCCGCCAATGAGTTTGTAGTGGATGACATGGCCGTTGCGGTAGCTGTATTGTACGAAGGGTGCTGAGTAGCCGTTCGTGCTGTTGCCGGGGATGCCGGCGCTATCTGTTAGCTGGGGTCCGGTTTCCCCCATCGCTTGGGCGAATCGATAGATGCTCTCCTGGGAGGGCATGAAGGTGCCGATCATGTTGGTCCCGCCGTTGTAGGGAACTGTAGGGTCCACCGTGCCGTTGATGTTGATTATACGGCGGCGTTTGGCGGGCACGATCGTTTGATCGTAGTCATTGGTGCCTGCCGCATTGAACCAGAAATCGCCGTCGTGATGCATCTTCGTGATCATTTGAGAGACTTGGGTGCCGGCATTCTGAAAGGCAGCGCCATCGAGTTCGATGATGAGTCGATTGGTCATGCCGGCACCGTTGGAGTTGCCGAAGATGGAGATTCTGCCTGCATCGACATTGTCATAGGTTTTGAGGAGTGCGATGAGATCGCGGATGAAGGCGACGTCGGGTGCTTTGGAGGTCTCGGCATCGACATTCCAACTCGTCAGGTATCCGTTTGGAGCCACGCGGATGGCGTTGTTGAGATGCGGATTGAGCGCGCCGATGGTGCCTGTGCCTGTGCCGCCGTTGCCATGCAGCAGAATGACGACCGGATGCGGACCCGCACCCGAGGGGACTTGGACGAGCGCTGTGCGTGCGAGGCCGCTTGGCTGCTGGGCCCAGGTTTGATGGATGCTGAGAGTGGTATTGGTGAGGTTTCCGTTCGGTGTTTGCACGGTGAGTGCCCGGTGGAATTTCTTCGGCACGCTGGGTGCCTGACTGAACTCGTCCGTGTAGGTGATGGCCCCACCGGTGCCTGAGAGAGTGGCCATGGGCGTCCATGAAACGAGATCGTTGGAAGACTGGATTTCGTAGCTTTCGCCCGCGATGCTGTCGAAGGTGAAGAACGGGTGGCCGCCGCCATCGACGCCGGTATGGGTCACCCGGGCGGCGACATTGGCGACGCTTCCCGTGCCTCCGCCACCACTGCCAGTGACGGCAAGCAGCAATTGGTGAACGATGAAACGCGAATCCAGAGCAGCGCCGCTGGTGGGGCCGACCGCTGCAATCTTGACGCTGGCAAGATCGGGGATGGAAACGGCAATGGGCGAGGTATTGAATGAGCCACTGCTGATGGGGGTGGTGCCGTCGGAGATGGCGTATTGTTTGTCCGTGCTGCCCTTCGATCGGATCCCGATTTCAGAGATCTGCAATGACTGGCCAGCGGCGAGACCGTTGACATTGCTAAGGGTGAAAACCAAAGCCTGATCATCATTGGCGTTCAGATTGTTCAAGTTATCGATCTCTAAATTATTGCTGCCGCCCGCAACGCCAATGCCGTCCGCGTGATGCGCCACTGCGGGCACGGAAATGGAGGCGCTCACAGGCGTGATCGTGAGATCAAAACTGATACCAGCTCCAAGGCCGGAAACATTCGGATTTGCGGAGCTCAGCCCCGTGACCGAGGCGAAGATAGCGTTCGAACCAAGGCTGACGATCGTCTGGCTCCGGAGAAGAGGGGCCAGTGCGAGGAATAGCACGCAGGAGAATATGGATTTCATGATTTTGCGCTAAGGGGAGGGATAGGGAAGGGGATACAGTTGGAGCAAATCATTGAGTGGAAACTCCGGCCAGAAGATTCGGTTGCAGGGTGAGAAGAATCTTTTTGTGGATTGGCGCTTCTTGCGATGTCGATGTGCACGCTTGTCCTTGGCTCGAACCTGCGCTTCTTTTGGTCCGGTGGAGCAAATTTGATAAAAGCATCTGAAGGATCATTGTTTCAGTTGCGGTGAAACAACTCTGCCTTCGCCCGTGCACCCATGGTGCAATCTTGCAGGAATCGATCCCGACTGGATGATTTTCTTCGACGCCCGCCCCGCACTATTGTCTGGAATTGCCGACCCATTTCTCCTAACGACTCCATTTCCGAATGAAATCCCTGCCATTGATTTTCCTTTTACTTTCGTGGTTGCTCTCGCATGGGGCGGAAAAGCCGAATGTTCTTATGGTCATGGCGGATGATCTGGGTCTCTCCGATCTCGGTTGTTATGGCAGTGAGATCGAGACTCCGAACCTTGATGGACTTGCCGCCCAAGGATTGCGAATGACGCAGTTTTACAACACCGCGAAATGCCATTCCTCGCGCGTGAGTTTGCTCACGGGCCGATGGTGCCGCCAGGCGGGGGATGAGGAAATGTCGCGCGCCATCACCATTCCCGAGGTGTTGGCCCCGGCCGGATATTTCACCGCGATGACTGGCAAGTGGCATCTCAGCCATGAGCCCACGGATTTCGGTTTCCAACGCTACTTCGGCCACCTGTCAGGTGCCACGAACTACTACCGCGGCGATGGCACATTTCGCCTGAACGGCCAGCCCTGGCAGGTTCCGGAACAGGGATTTTACACCACCGTCGCCAATGTCGATCACGCCATCCGCTTTCTTGGCGAAGCCCGTGATGCAAACAAACCATGGTTTCTTTACATCGCCTTCAACGCGCCACATGCGCCCTTGCAGCCATTGGAAAAAGACTATCGCAAATACAGCGGCCGCTATGACGTCGGCTGGGACCGCATCCGCGATGCACGCGTGGCGAAGCAAAAATCGTTAGGCCTGTTGCCCGCTGATCTGAACATCCCGCCGCGCCCACATCACGTGCTCGCTTGGGAGCAACTGTCCGATCGGCAAAAATCCTGGGAGTCGAAACGCATGGCTGCCTACGCCGCGTTGATTGATCGGCTTGATCAGGAAATGGGACGGCTGCTCGCTGATCTCGAACGCGCTGGAGAACTCGCGAACACGCTGGTGGTTTTTGTTTCCGACAATGGCGCATGCCCTTACGATCGAGGAAAACCTGCACCGGATCAGCAGCCCTATGATCCCTCGACAAAATGGACGGACAGCACCGGCTGGGCCTGGGCGCGCAATGCGCCATTCCGTTACTACAAACAAAACCAGTTCGAGGGGGGTATCTCATCGCCGGCCATCCTCCATTGGCCCGCGGGCTTGAAGACCAGAGCGGGTAGTGTGAATGACAGCCCGTGCCATCTCGTCGATCTCCTCCCCACCATCGCCGAGCTTTGCGGGGCCTCCGTCCCTAACGAATTTCCAGGCAGGAAGTTAACACCTCTGGCTGGCGTTTCCCTGGTTCCCATTCTTGAAGGCGCATCCCGGCAGAAACGTCCGCCGATCCATCTGCTGTATGGCAAGGATCGCGGATTGCGCGATGGCGAATGGAAGTTGGTGAGTTTCCAAAGCCAGCCTTGGGAGTTATATCACATGGGACGCGACCGCACGGAGATGAACAACCTCGCCGTTCAACATCCCGACATCGTAAAACGCCTCTCCACCCAGTGGATGGACATGAGCCGCGATGTGCTGATGTGCCGTGGTGAGGAAATCGCCCCGGTGGCAAAACAGGCGACCCAACAACGTCACCGCGAGTGGACAAAGTTCGACGCCACAACCCTGAAGCCCTTCACCCCCGCCGAGGATCTCGCGGGTCAGTGGACATTCGAACCCGACCCGAAATTGCCGAACGTATTGATTCTCGGCGACTCGATTTCCATCGGCTACACTCGCGCCACACGTGCCCTGATGAAGGGAAAAGCCAATGTCTATCGCCCCATGAACGACAATCAAAAGTCTCCGGCGAATTGTGGCGATACCAACATCGGCCTTGCGAACATCGATGCCTGGCTCGGCCAGAGGAAATGGGACGTGATTCATTTCAACTGGGGCCTGTGGGATTTGTGCTATCGTCATCCCGATTCCAAAACCCAGGGCAATCGCGACAAAGTGCGCGGCACTGTTTCTCTCACACCCCTGCAATACGCGGAGAATCTGGAAAAACTCGTATTGCGACTGAAGGCCACCGGAGCACGTCTGATCTGGGCCAGTACCACCGTGGT
>JBBARN010000194.1:0-7997 GCA_040399845.1 Luteolibacter sp.
CCTGCACCTTGTCGGCTTGCAGGCCCATGCTTTTGGCGACGCTGAACCACTTGTCGGAGAAGGCTCCGCAGCAAAGCGTGAGGACTTTTTTCCCGCAAAGATTCTTGAGTGCAGCCTCCATCACGCCCCAAGCGGAGGAGGTGGACAGGAAAAACGGCCGCGTCGTGCCGCCCAGTTCCTGGAGCACGGGCTGGGTGGAGGCGTATAGGGCCTCGAACTCGCTGCCACGGTGGCCGATCATCGGCTGGCACATGGCGGCGAAGGTTTCTTTGGATACGTCGATGGGTCCTGGAATGAACAGTTTGGCCATGGTGGGTGGTGTGTTGGGGAAAATGTTAGGGAAGAAGGTTATAGGATTCGAGCAAGGCGGAAAGCTTGGCCGTGTGGTCCACGCTCATCGGGGCAAGTGGAAGGCGGAACTCGGAGGTGCAGTGGCCTTGCAGCGCGACGGCGGTTTTGATCGGGACGGGATTCACATCCAGCGACATGAGGCCGCGCATGAGAAGATAGTATTGTTTCTGGATGACCAGCGCTTCATCGAAGGAGCCATTGAGGCAGGCACGCACGAGGCGGGCGATGACGTCCGGAATCAGGTTCGATGCCACGGAGACCAAACCGCAGGCACCGCAGGCGACGAAGGGCAGGGTCAGGGGATCATCGCCGCAAAGGACGCCAAAATCCTCGGGCACGGCTTGCACCAGCTGGTTCACCCGGTCCACGGATCCTCCCGCTTCCTTGATGGCCACGATGTTTGGGAAATCCGCAGCAAGGCGGGCGGTGGTTTCCGGAGAAATTTCAATCACGGATCGGCCCGGCACACTGTAGAGCATGATGGGGAGATTGGTGGACTCGGCGACGGCCTTGAAGTGGAGGTAGAGGCCTTCCTGCGAGGGCTTGTTGTAGTAAGGGCAGACTTGCAGCGAGCCAGTGGCACCCAATTTTTCGGCGGCTTCGGTGAGTTCGATGGCTTCGGCGGTGGCATTCGCTCCGGTGCCGGCGATGACTTCGCAGCGTCCTGCCGCATATTCGACGGCGAGGCGGATCACTTCGATGTGTTCCTCGGTGTCGAGGGTGGGGGATTCGCCCGTGGTGCCTACCGGAACGATCCCGTCCACGCCGCCGGCAATCTGGCGTTCGATGAGGGCTTGGAAGGCGGGAGCATCGATGGCTCCATCGCGAAACGGGGTGATGAGGGCGGTGTAGGTGCCGGAAAAGCGCATGGCGCGCGGAGCATGCCCCATCCGCGCGGGACGTCAAAGCCGGATGCGGGGATGAGGGGAAATTTTTGTCCTGCCCTCAAAATCAGCCAGCCACGGAGGCAATTTCAGGGGGCCTTTTCGACGACCCGGCCGTTTTCCCAGACGATGATCGGCAGCCCCAGCATGCGATGCTCCGCCCGGAGCTTGCGCGCCGCACGGCGATGGGCACGGAGGGCAAGTTTTGCAAACTCGGGGAGTTCACTTTCCTTCTGGTGTTTGAGAGGCGTGGAGCGAGGCGCAATCATGTTAGCAACGAGGCTGCTTGAAGAATAGTGTGCGACTGGTGGTTTGCCAAGGGTTTTGGTGGGGAAACCCGGTTGTCCCAAATCACCCAGCGGTCGGCCAAGGGAAGGTAGTCGTCCGCGAGATTGGAAAGGCTGCGATGGAACCTCCGGCGGATGTCTGCTGCGGGAACATGATGACCGCCCTTGCTGACCCTTTGTTTGACCCGCGCAATCGATTCCGCCGGGTCGGAAATCCACAGATAGTGAAGTTCGATTTGATAGCCGAGGGACTTCGCATGTTGCAAATGCCGGATGTAAGTGTGACCGCTCAGAGTGGATTCCAGCGCGAAGCTGGCATTCTTGCGGAGCAATCGATCAAACTCCTGCAAAAGAAGCCGGCCTGCGCTCACCGCAGCAACGCTGGGATCCAAAGGCGACAAGCCCCGGGCGATCTCATCGGCATTGAGAAAACGCATGCATGCGCCTTCGTTGGGGAGAAACTCCTTCGCAAAGGTCGTCTTCCCTGCACCGTTGGGGCCTGCGATGAGAATGAGGGTGGGCACGGTGGGGCGGGCGGCCGATCAGTCGCCGATGTCGATTTCCCCTTCGAACACAAAGTCCGCGGGACCGGTGAGGGTGACCTTGGTGAAGGATTGATCGCCGGTTTTCTCGAAACCGATTTCCAGCGTATCACCACCTGCCACGTCCACCTTGATGGGCGAGGGGGCTCCGGTGAGGAGGTGATGGACGAGGGCGCAGGCGACCATACCGGTGCCGCAGGCCAGTGTTTCGTCTTCCACGCCGCGTTCGTAGGTGCGGATCTCGATGTGGCCGGGCGAGATCACGGTGGCGAAATTGGCATTCGTCCCGGCGGGTGCGAAGTCCGCATGCTGGCGGATGGCGCGGCCGTGGTTGAAAACATCCAGCTCTTCAAAAAACTGGCCGCCCTCCACAAAGGCCACCGCATGCGGCACGCCGGTATTCACGAAATGAATCGCCGCATCCAAGCCCGGGACGGTAGTTCCGGTGGCCATCTTGAGATCCTTGGGCTCGGACATGGCAATGCGGACGTTTTCTCCCACCATGTCGGCCGCGAGGGTGCCGGCGATGGTTTCGAAGGTCACACGCTTGGCGAGCTTCTCTCCGAGATGAGCGGTGAAGCGACCAAAGCAACGCGCGCCATTCCCGCACATTTCCGCCTCGCCGCCGTCCGCATTGTAATAGCGGAATTTGTAGTCGGCACCTTTTTCCGCAGGCTCCACGGCCAGCAGGCCATCCGCGCCGATGCCGCGATGACGGTCGCAAAGCGCTTCGATCGTATCACCGTCGAGAGAAATCGAGAGATCGCGGTTGTCGATGACGATGAAGTCATTTCCCGCGCCGTTCATCTTGTAGAAATGGAGGAGCATGTGTGGCGCGATCCATAAGCGCGGAAATCGCCCACTGCAAGCACCGTGAAAGACCGCTTATTTGGCGATGGTGGGAACACCGTCGGGGCATCGAGTCCAGCTTTCACTTGCACGGAAGGCGGCATTCGCTTCATTCTCCGAGCATCAAAACCTTCGCGTTCGCTTGAACCGACCGCCATCATGGTGCGAATTTCCCATCCATCCTCCGCATTGCATTGGCTCGTTTCGGTTGCCTTGACCGCTGCGACGCTGGCGCATGGGCAGACGTCGCCTGCTGTGCCCAGGGTGATGGTGCCGACGGGGAGTCGCACGACTCCGGCAAACCCTGTCCGGCCGATGCAGCCGATGTCCCGGATTGTCTATCCGTGGAAAACGCATGTCACGTGCACGGTTTTCTGGATTGGCGAGCAACCAACATCGCGGAACCCCACTCCCAACTGCAAATCTTCGTGGGATCAGCAATGGTCCGTCAACTTTGGCGGGTACGATGACCCGGAGCCTGCCAATCGCATCGCCAACCACTCCACCGGAGAGTTCCGGCCGAAAGGCTTCGTGCCGAAGCTCAATCCATTCTACATCGCGCTGCCCTACAACGACGTGGAGGGGTGGGGGAAACACAAACCCGAGGCCTCGAGGGTGATTCCGTGGTTTGCTCGCATGCGGCCCGAGCCGGGCAAGACGGTTTGCAAAGGTCGCTGGATTCAGATTTATCGCAACGGTCGCTCCTGTTACGGCCAGTGGGAGGATTGTGGCCCGTGGGAGACGGACGATTGGGAATACGTCTTCGGAACCAAGCCTCCCAAGACCAAGCAGAATGGCTCGGCAGGGATCGATTTTTCTCCGGCCATCCGCGACTATCTGGGAATCCAATCCGGCCAAAAAGTTCACTGGCGCTTCGTCGAGGCGTCCCAGGTTCCCTACGGTCCTTGGAAAAAATACGGCCAACAGACACCCACTGCCGCCGATCCCAATCTTGCCGCCCAGCAAAAGTACATCGAATACCTGCGAAAACTCCGCGACGAGGAATTCCAGAAAAAGCCGCTGCCTCACTGAGTCGGTTGTGCTCCAGGGATCAGTCCGCCCATTCGCCGGATCCAAGAAACCGGAGGCACAGCCGGATCGCTTCCGGATGGACTTGGATGAACGTGTGATCCGCATCGATCACCGAGAATCCTCGCAATCCTTCGATTTTTCCTTTGGCCACGGAAACAATGCCGTCGTTGTCCGCATCCAGCAGACTGCGGAAAAGCGGCAAACTGCATCGACGCCCCATGATGACGGCCGCCTCGATGTGCTCCGGCAGTGGGGGCAGCGATTTGGGAACGCCTTCACTGCCCAGTGAGCGACCCGCTGGCCCGAGAAGGCGATGGATCAAGGGATGCTGCTGCGACCAATCCACAATCTCGCTGCCGCCATTCGGTGGGGCGAGCATGACCACACGGCCCACCGGGATGCCCGGAGATTCCGCCAGCAGCGATCGCAATAAAATGCCTCCCAGCGAGTGGGTGATGAAATGAATCGGGCGCCCCGGAGCGAGCGAGTCAATGGCTGCCAACTCCGCACGCAGCCTCCCCACCAAGCGCGGGATCGCCATGCGGGTGGAAGGGTAGGGCACATTCAAGGTGGCGAATCCCTCCGTATGCAACTCTCTGGCCAGCGGCTCCATCGCATGCAAGCCGCGCCACAGGCCATGGAGCAGAACCACCACCGGACCGCGGTTATCGCGCCAACGGGGGCGGTCCCATGGCAGCGGCGGCGTCAGCATCTCAGCGCGGTCCCGCAAGCGGGCGATCGGTTGCATGCTGCAATCCTAGCAAGACAGGGGCGCTCGGCAACCCCTGGATGACGGCAAAATCGTCCCCCGGGGCAATCTTCGCGCCATTACAATTCCGCTTCAAAGGTGGGGACTTGATTCGGAGATCGGAAAAATCCGGAACTGCCCGCTATTTCGGGTGCATTCTTCTTGACTCGGTTTGGTGCGGAGCCTAAATCGCCGCCCCCAAACGAACCTTTTACCACCGACCACCATGGCCAACGCACAAGTTATCCTCAAAGAAAAAATCGAAGGCCTTGGTGCCGAAGCTGACGTCGTCAAAGTGCGCGCTGGCTACGCCCGCAACTTCCTCATCCCTCAAGGCAAGGCTTATGAGGCCAGCAAGTCGAACCTCCGTCACGTCGAGGCCCTGAAGACCGCGCGCGCCCGCCGCGAAGCCGAAGAACTCGTTGCCTTCCAGGAAATCGCCACCAAGCTTTCCAAGCTCAAGCCCAAGTTCACCCTCTCCACCGGCCAAGGTGGCAAGGCATTCGGTTCGGTCACCAGCATGGACATTCACAAGGAATTCGAAGCTGCTGGCATCATCATCGACCGCCACGCCATCGAACTCGAAAAGCCAGTCAAGAAGTCCGGCAAGACCGAAATCACCGTGCGCCTCCATCCACAAGTCATCGCTACCGTTACCATCTCGGTGGACGCTGGCGATGTCGAACAGGAAGGCTGATTTCCGAGCTGACCCTCAACTCTCTCAAGACCCCCAATCCGCTCAGCGGATCTGGGGGTTTTTTGTTGGGCTGAAATCATCTCAACCAGATGGAATCCGATCTGCCAGATGGGATGAAACTTGCGCGCTGCATTCCCCACTCCCATCCTGTGGCGGGGCAATGACCATGGAGAGCAATAGGGATTCAATCGCGTGGCTGACGAGGAGGGACGGCAGTGTTGTGCTGGGGCGGGGGCCCTTCGAGGCATCGGCCCTGCCTCCAACCGAGGGTGTTGCATTTTTTCTTCAGGATTTTTCCCTGTCGGATCCACAACCATGGAAAATCCCAGCCAGTTTCGAGCGCCTGGATTCTCCTGTTCGATTGTTGGAGGAATTTGTGTTTGAAGAAGATGTTTCAAACTGCCGTTGGGATGTGCTCGATGCCGCGCCGTTCTCCATCGTGTTTCAGGAAATCATGGCCTCAATCCACGGGGGAGTCTTCGAAAAGACGGTGCCAGTCGTGACAGAGGCAGGCGAATCGGCACCGGATCCCGGTCGAGCAATCATGCGGGCGATGGCCAGCCAAAAAGCACCGCTGCAATCCTATGGCTTTGGTCACGCCGGTAACGGATTCGCAGGGGCCACACCTGAACTGTTGTTTGCGCTGGATGCTTGTCACCTCGAAACCATGGCGCTCGCTGGAACGGCGAGGAGCGAGGATCGCGATGTTTTTGCCGTCGATGAAAAGGAGATCCGCGAGCACGAATATGTTGCGCAGACCTTGGTTTCCAAACTGCTCGATTTGGGCAACCTCAAACGTCAGGCAAGGGAAATCCTCGATTTGGGGCCGATTGTTCATTTTCTCACCCTGATCCAAGTAGATCTCCACCGCGCGATGTGTCCGTATAACCTCCTTCGCCGACTGCATCCAACGCCGGCCCTCGGCCCACTGCCGCGCACCGACGGGACGATGGAAAAGCTCATCGAATGGCGGAGTCGCCTGGATTGCCCGCCCGCATTTGGGGCACCATTCGGGCTTTGGGATGAGGGGCGCTTTGATGCCATCGTGGCCATTCGCGGGGTGTGGTGGGATGGCCCGCGGGTGCGGATCCCTGCGGGTTGTGGCATCATCGAGGCAAGCCGACTCGTCAATGAATGGCGCGAACTCCGTTTGAAACGGGAAGCGGTCAAACGCTTCCTTGTTCCGGTCCAGCATTCGTCCGCCCGCTAAGCGTTGAAGCCCCATTCCGGAAGCGAATGTTGGTTCACATGGCAAGTGGTTTGTCGTTTTAAACGCCTGCTTAAAACGCATCCCGGATGTGGTTTACCCGAGGGATTTCGCCGTCTTCCACGTAAACCTCGATCACATCGAATCGCCACGGCAGCTGGCGGGTTCCCAATTGTTTGAGCCAGGCATTGGCCCCGCGCTCGATCAGTGCCTGCTTGTCTTTGGTCACGGCATCGAACGGACGGATCTTCGAGTTCCGTTTGCGGGTTTTGACTTCGACAAAAAGCAGGAGTTTTCCCTGCCTGGCCACGATGTCCACCTCTCCACGCTGCGGACCTTTGAAATTGGTGGCCAGGATCCGGTGTCGCTTTGCCCTCAGAAAATCCCGGGCCACAAGCTCACCATAGTCGCCCAGCCATTTCCGGCTGCGCTCGCTTCCATCAGGCCCCGTCAAATGGCAGGGTGAGTTGAGCCACCGGCTGAAACGACCGACGATGATGGCGGCAAGGTCCGTGAATCCGTAAAGCCTCAAGGTGCTCTTTGGTGCCATATCCCTGGTGTCTCGAAAAGCCGAATTGAGGAAACTCGATATCAATCTCCTGCATCCTGCGATCCCGCGTCACCTTGGCAACGATGCTCGCCGCGGCGATCGAAAGCGATTTTCCGTCGCCTTTGACGATTCCGTCGTGGGAAATCGGAAACTCCTTCACTGGCAGACCATCGATCAAACAATGATCCGGCCTCCTTGCAAGCCGCTCTACCGCCTGCCGCATCGCCAGGTGGGTAGCTCGGAGGATGTTGATCCGGTCGATTTCCTCCGGTGACACCATGGCCACCGCCCAGATGACGTCCGGGTTGTTCGTGATCAACTCGTAGAGGGCTTCCCTTCGCTTGGCGCTGAGCTTTTTCGAATCATCCAGCCCCGGACAAGCAAAGCCACGAGGAAGGATGACCGCCGCTGCCGCCACCGGACCGGCAAGGGGGCCCCGGCCGGCCTCATCCACCCCGGCAACCCATTTCAGGCCACGGGCGTGAAGTGCGGATTCGAGTTCATCGTCAGGCATGGGATGGAAATACGGGAACGGGACGATCCTTGGCGATTCCTGATTGTGGATCTTTGCCTGGTGAATCGAATCTCCAGTGAAGCCATCCCTTCAGCGAAATTCGCAAACAAGCCACGGCCGATGGTCCTTCCTGTTCAGCCTCATCTCACGCCAATTGCGATCCCTGCCGCATCCAAATTTCAAAGCCTCGGTTTTTCCTTGATCCTACGGGCGTCCCCGATACCAATTCCCCGCGCACCGACTGTTGCCGTCGCAGGAAACTGCTTCATCCGGAAAACCGAGTGCATCCATCCACAAGCCGCTGTAGCTCAGGGGTAGAGCAGCTCATTCGTAATG
>JBBARN010000195.1:0-7694 GCA_040399845.1 Luteolibacter sp.
TGTAAATGCGGATGGTTCGGCAGCGAAACTACACTTTCCTTGTTGGGACAGGCCGACCTTCGATTGGTCGCCCGATGGCAAGTGGTTGGCAATCGCGGCTGAGGATCGGGATTCGAATCGCGATATTTGGCTGGCGGCGGCCGATGGGGCTACGAAACCATTTAATCTAACAAGACATCCGGGTTTCGAAGGCTCGCCCCGCTGGTCGCCGGATGGGAATTGGTTGGTTTTTTCCGGTCGGCGGGAAGAGGACGGCAAGCTGCAATTGTGGCGGATGGATTTCCGGAAAGGCATCCATCGTTCCGAACCGAAGTTGCGCAAGATTTCCACCAAGGGCATCGAGCCCAGTCGGGTGATGTGGACGCCGGATTCGAAATCGCTGTGGTTTCAAAGCAGCCATTCCTCCACGAAACGCCTGATTTCCGTGGGCATCAATGGCGGAGGGCTCAGCAACATCGCACCGCTGCGGGGCCTGCCGGTCCGAATGATGGCCGATGGCCGCTTGCTGTGGCGGGTCGGCAAAACGCCCGAAATTCTGAAGGGCGGGGAGCGGGTCCGGTTTGCGATCGACGCCACGGTCAAGCGGCCGAGGAAGGAAGTGCTGGAGGTCGGATTTCGGCGGATCTGGAGAACGCTGGGCGAGAGTTATTACGATCCCACGATGAATGGTCGCGATTGGGAGGCGATGCGGCGGAAGTATGAGCCGGTGGCGATCCGCTCCACTGATTCCAGGCAATTTGACCGGGTGATCAGTTTGCTGAGGGGTGAGCTGAATGCCTCCCATCTGGCGTTTCATCAGGAAGCATGGCCTGAGGAAAAGCGGAACTTGCCCAAGGAGGAAAAGACCGCGCATCCGGGCATCGTGTTTGAGGATAGCTCCTCCGATCCTGAAGCCCCGTTGCTGGTGAAACATGTGGTTCCCGGAAGTCCCGTGGCGATGTTGGAAAATGCGCCCCGCGAAGGAGAAATCATGCTGCGGATTGCGGGGGAAAAGGTTTCCAACGGCTCGGTGTTAGATACCTACTTCAACGGTGCTGAGAACCGGCCTCTGCCGATTATGGTGAAGGGCAAAGACGGCGCGGAGCGCGTGCTGGAACTGCGATGCATTTCATATGACAAAGCACGGGAATTGGATCGGATGGCGATGGATGAAATGACCCGCGAGCGAGTCGCCAAGGTTGCTCCGCAACTTACATGGGTTCCGGCGCGGGACATGAACCGGGAGACTTTGGAAAATCTCAAGCTGACCGTGCATCGCGAGGCTGAGGCGGAGGCGATGATCCTCGATTTGCGGGGCAACATCGGCGGCAGGGAGACTGACCGCATGCTCAATCTCTTTTGCCAGCCCGCCCATTCCTACACGGTTCCGCGCGGCGGACCGAGAGGTTATCCGCTGGAACGCAGGACCGCTCCTTCTTGGGAGAAACCGCTGGTCGTCCTTTGTGATCAGGATACCTTTTCCAATGGCGAAATTTTCTGCCACGCAATCAAACACCTCAAACGGGCCCCTCTTGTGGGCACCGCCACGGCGGGCGGGGTGATTTCGGCGATTCGAGAGCCGATTCCGGATGTCGGCGTGCTTCAGATCCCATTTCGTGGATGGTTCCACATCCAGACTGGCGCGAACTTCGACTCAAAGGGAGCGCAACCCAATCAGGCGGTGACTCTCAGCCCTGCGGATGAAGTGGCAGGGAGCGACCCGGCCCTTGAGAAAGCACTCCAATTAATGGTGACGGAAAATTAATTCTCAACGCTCGAACAACGCGCGGGAATCGATTCCCTTGCCGGTCTCAACGATCAGCCACTGGCGGTCCACATTGAGACGGACGGTGGCGAGGTGTTTGTGCGGCCATTGATCCGGACCGATCATGGAAAGCGCCTTGCCATTGCGCATTTCGTAAAGGTGATAAGTGCCGCCGACGATGGGCTCGAAGCGGATTTCCGCCTCATAAACGAGCTTGTTCCAATTGAAGTGATCGATCGTCTTGAGATACTGCTCGCGGATTTCCGTGAGTTTCTGCTGTAGTTCCCGCTCAACCTCGGAAATTCCGCGGCTTTTGAACGAAGTGAGATCGTTGGGGATGATGGGCGGGCTGAGGGTGGAAACTGGATAGGGCATGAATGCCCGCGAAGGTTTTTGTTCCAGTTCAGGGACTTCGCCCGTTGATGTGTGGCTTTCGTTCATGTGGTTTCTAACGATGCCTCGTCCATGATCCGATGTCCCGCAACAAAAAAAACCGGGAGGTTCTTGCGAACCTCCCGGCTGTGAATTCAAGTCAAATCAGATCCGATCACTTGGCAAGCGGAGGCATGATTTTTGGGGTCACACCTTCGCCCCAGACCGTGTCAACACCAGTGGACATCATGTTCTTACCACCGCCCAATTGGGCAAGCTTGGTATTACGAAGCAATGGCAGGGAGGTCACACTGTTGTCGATGCGGAGCACCACGGCCTTGAGGTCGTAGAGGTCCAGATCGAACTCACCGTTTGCCGAGATCGACTTGCCATCTGCGGAAAACAGCGGAGCGCAAACGAGCGGACGGGCTGGGTTGCCAGCAGTGCTGAATGCCACGTCATTGTTCATGAGGTAGCCGAAACCGACTTCACCATTCGCGAGGGCCTTGTCAGCCGTGTTGAAGATGTTGTCGGGTTTCTTCGAGTAAGCGGCCTTGGCGTAGAACATGGCTTCGGACGAGGAGATTTCCGCAGCGATGAGCTGACGGAAGAAATCGTTCGCGGACGATGTTCCGAGTGTGAGAGACGTGCCGGTATTGGTGGTGACGTCTGCCACGGTGTTCTTGTCCGGGAACGAATTGTAGGACGTTTCGAACTCAAACAGGGCAAGGCCGATTTGACGGGCATTGTTGACGGCTTCGGTTTGGTCAGCCTTCTTGCGCTGGCGGATCACCATGGGAGCGGTGAGGCCGGCAAGGGCTGCGATAATCACGATGACGACGAGGAGTTCCACCAAGGTGAAACCACCGCTCATTCTTTTGTTCATTTTCATAGGTTTATTTATGTTATCGGTTTTTATGATTGGGGCAAAGCGCCCCGGGTTATGATGACCGCTTCAGGAGAAATCCATTGCCGATCTGGGAAAGCCTACCCCCGGCCACAGGGGGTGCAAGGAGGAAAATGAAACAAGCGACAAATTTCTTCCGTAGCGCGCGGCGTTCTCCGGAGACCTCACCAGGTCACCTTCAAACCGAAGATCCCTGCAATTCCAGCTTCATTCTGGCCGGATCCGTGATTGCGGTAGTCATCGTCGGTCAGGTTTTCCACCCCGCAATGCAGGTCGAGGTGCTCGTTCACCTGCCATCCCGCACGGAGCGAAACCACCCCATAGCCAGGGGTGCCGCCGGTGGGGATCCGCTGATCATCGGCAGCCTGGTCTGCGGCAGTAATCCGATCCTCCTCGGATGCAGCAAGAACCCGCCCTTCCACCCAATACTTCTCGGAGGGTGCGGTCCAACGGAGGGCCAGCGATCCGGTGAGGGGCAGCAAGCGGTTCATGGGCTTGTCGGTGATGGTGCCGCCGACAATGTAGTCCGGCCCTTCCACGCGTCCGTCCTGCCAGGCCGTAAACCCGGACAAGGTCCACTGCGGATGGAATTTCCACGCTCCTTCCAATTCCACCCCATAGACGTAGGCCTCGGAAGCGTTGGTCGTAAAGGTCGATGAGTCGGTGGCGGAATACGTCACCCCGGTGATGAGGTCGTTGACATCGGTGTAGAAAACAGATGCTCCCAGCGACCACGAATCCCCGGTGCGGCGCGTTCCCAGCTCGTAAGTCAGGAATTTCTCCGGATCGACGTTGATCGATCCATAAGCGGGGTTGCCGGACTTGGAAGTAAGATTGCCGGTGAGGTCATCGAGATTGGGAGCTCGGAAAGCTTGCGAAAGCCCTCCATAGACACTCCAAGCGGAGCTGAGGCGATAAAGCGCGCGCAGGGAGCCAACCGTGGCATCCCAGTCACCGGTTTCATCGGCTTGGGTGACGCCAGCGGAATCCGTGTAGCGTCCCAACTCCGCTTCGGCATGGGTGTATCGGGCACCGGCGGTGATTTCGAGCGCTTCCGATGCCTTCCAGACATACTGGGTGAACACACCGAGCAGGTCGTAAGTGGAATCATCCGCCAAGGGGAGGCTTTCCTTGAAAGAAGTGCCTGCCGCATTGTTGCGTGAACCTTCCGTGTCCACTTCATCGTGATAGCAATCAAATCCATAAACCAAGCTGCCCGGCCCCAGATCCGATTCGAGCGAGAAATCAATGCCCATCGTTTCCAAGTCCACGCTGGAGCGGCGGATACTGTCTTCGGCAGGCTGGCGGTCCTGAAACTCCGAGTCATCCACGGATTGATAGGAAAGCGTGGCATTCCACCGCTTGATAAATGAAGACGCGCCAGGATTCTCCCCCGCATACCGGAGGTAGCTCAATGAGCGCTCCTGATCAAAGATATTGGCCGTCCATTTACCCGGTGCCGTGACATGCCCGTCATGCTGCCAGCCTGGATTGTTCAAAGTCCGGTGCCAGCGCGAAATCGAGTCCTGGTTTACATATTGGTGGGCCAAGGTGATGGTGGAATCCGGGGTAAGCGCCCAGTCGAAACGGAAATCCAGATCCTCTTCCGGGTAGCCGGTTCCATTCATGCGCCCCTGGCCGGAGTCCTCGATATCGCCAAAATCCTTGGCTGAAAGGCCAAGCCAAACCCCGAACTGACCACCGACACTCGCCTCGGTTTCCAAGCGTCCGACGTGGCTGCCCTGACCATTGGCGCGGTATTCATAGGACGCATTCCCCCCTGCGTAGGACTCGCCGGAAGCCCTTGAGCGGAAGTCCGATGACTTGGTAAACGCATTCAAGGTGCCACCCGCCGAATCCGATCCGTAGAGAACGGAGCCCTGACTCTTGATCAGCTCGACATGATCGATGGACAGCGCATCCACGGTATTCCAATACTGCACAGGCCCCCCACGGAGTGTGGAATTGTTGAGTCGCACTCCGTCCACCAGCAACAGGTTCTGACGTCCAGTGAAGCCCCGAATGAAGGGCGAACCATGACCATGGGTGGTTTTTTGAACGAGCACACCGGGAGTGTATTGCAAAGCATCCGGCAAGGTCCTGCGAGAATTTTCCGAGATAAAGTCAGAACCAATCACATCAACCGTGTAAGGAACATCAGCCACAGCATCCTCTGTCCGAGTGGCAGTGACAATCAGTGGATCGAGAAAATCTTGAGCACAAACGGGGCTGGTGGCGGCCAACAACAGCAGACAGGTTCTGGGTTTCATAAAGTGATGGCAATGCAAGTTGGGAATATCGCCCTTCTTGTTAGAACTGGTCAAATTGGATTTTATTGCAAGCCCTTGCGGCGAAGTTGGTCGAGGGTCCGGTATTCCTTGTCGGTGATCGGATAGGGCCCGGCAAACTCGATGGCCTTGCGCTGGCCGGGGCGATTCCGGCACGCGAAGGCCTGACGACGGTCGAGATAGTATATGATGAAGTAACTACGACCGCGATTCGCAGTTTCCGCGAGGAAATCCGGGAGGCCCTTGCGGGATGTGAAAATCCCGAGATCCGGATAAATCCGCGACAACGATTCCAAGCGGTAGTAGCCGAAAGTAGGAGGATCCTTGCGGACCCACATCATCTGGTTGCGCGCCATCGACGACGCACTTCCCGGCAGTCCGGATTCTTCAAATTGGGTGCAGCCTCCCAATAGAAAAAGCCCCCCCGCAGAGAGTGCAGCACCGAACAACTTTGATTTCGTGACCATCCAATCCATTTTTATTCCGATACGCCGGGGATCTGCATTCTGTATCGGGCCCTGTCGTTTTCAATGATGGACTCGATCATCCGTGTGTTGGGGCGGTTGGCCTCAGAATCCACAAAGAATGCGGTTTCCATCGGAACGAGAAACTCAACGGCGGAATTGATTCCCACCAGGTTGCCGTAGGCATCCACCACCGGACCACCGCTGTCGCCGGGTTGCAGGGGGATATCGATTTTGAAGCGCCGCGCACCCGAGAAGCCACTTTCCGGAGGGATCGGTGTCCCGAGCCTGCCCCACCCGGATTTCAGGCCGGTGGCAATTCCGCCGTGGAGGATAGTGGTGCCGGGCGGCAACCAACGAGCCGGTGCCGTCCAACGGTAAAAATTAGGCGTCTGGGCGGCGATGTGGAGCAAGGCAAGATCTGAAACTTGGGAGCGCCACACAACCCGCGCCTTCATGGGGATCAATCGACCCTCTTTTCCGTAAATCACAAACACATTTCGGCCAGCCACCCTTGCGAGCACATGATCTGCCGTTAGAAAATATCCATCTGGCGCTATCGGAGCTGCGGAACCACCATCTGCATTGCCCGGCGCGTTGGAAATGGAAAATCCGGTCCGCACCCAGGAACCAAGGTCTTCACGATCGGTCACGACGACGGCACTGACCCGTTGCACGACCATCCGCCGTGCTTCAACTCCGGGAATTTTCGGATCCGGAGGGGGGATGACCGCACACGCCTGAACGAAGCATGCTGCGATCAAAACTCCGGACAAACGCATGAGTGATTCCATCCGCGCGAAGCAAAGCACAGGCACGACCATCCGTCACATCTGATTTCAAAAATCAACCAACAATCGCTCCACGACTTTCCGAAATGGAGCGGCCATGGCAAGAGTTTGAACCTCCTCCACATCCACCCATGCATCCCCCGGGCCAGGTTTGAAACGGGAGCTCAATCGACCGCCATCATGCACCTTGAGCGAAACCCGATAGCGGGTGATGCCGTAGCGGTGCTCGGTGAGAATGGCGAGTTTCGAGAGTTCGTCGGCAGGGCGGACAGGCAGTTGCCAAAGTCCGGTGCGCCGCTTGCCAGCGCCTTGATGAAGAAGAATTCGCCCGCTGGCATCACGCAGCCATATGGCATGCTCGACGACATCGGTGATCTTGGTTTTTTTCCCCTTCACCGGCAGGCTCGATGGTTCGCTGGATTTGCAGAATCTGGACACCGGACAGTTCAAGCAATCCGGATTCGCAGGACGGCAGAACGTCTGTCCCAACTCCATCAAAGCGGCATGATAGGGGCGCGGGCGTCTTGAATCCGCAAGTTGCTCTGCCCAGAACCATATCTGCTTGAGCCCGGATCCTTCATCGATGGGTTCGGAAAAATCCATCAACCGAGCCAGCACTCGCGCCACATTGCCATCCACCAGGACGGCCGGAACTCCGAATGCAAATGCCCGCAAGGCCCCGGTGGTGTAGCGGCCGATTCCTGGGAGTTTCATCAAGTCCGCCTCGGCCTCTGGGAAATTTCCGCCATGCCCATCGACGACCGCCCTGGCCGTGTCTCTCAGCATTCTGACGCGGCGGTAATAGCCAAGACCTTCCCACGCCTTGAGCAAGGAATCATCACCGGCGGATGCCAACGATGCCACGTCCGGAAATGTTTCCAAAAACCGGGTGTAATAGCCCTTCCCCAGCACGGTGGCGATCTGCGTTTGTTGGAGCATGACTTCGGAAATCAGGATCTCGTAAGGGTCCTGCGTCCTGCGCCATGGATAGTCCTTGCCCTCCTTGGAAAACCAGCGGACGAGCGCATCGCGGAAACCTTTGGGATCTTCCAGCGGGCCAGTTTCGAATCGGGGCTTCAACACGGCGCTGATGATCATCGATCCTTCGCAGCCGCGCCAAGACAATCC
>JBBARN010000196.1:0-7637 GCA_040399845.1 Luteolibacter sp.
TGAGGCTGGGCGCGACGAGGTGGTGGGCCGAGATGCTCTCGGCATCGAGCTGGATATTCCAGGTGCCGGCAACGAGATTGAGGTTGTAGTCGCCGTTGATGTCGGTGCGGGTGCCGATGTAGGAGGGCACGCCGGGAATGGCGGGGTCGGGACTGGCACCGAGGCCGACGTTGGCGAGAGGCACACCGTCCTTGGTAACGCGACCACGGATGATGGCATTGACGGCGATGGCGGAGAGGTTGACCTCGACGGCCTGTCCGGCGAGCATCACGGCGATCGCTGGCCCGGGGGAGATAAAGGAGGAGAAATCGTTGTTATCCGTGGCGCCGACGGACCAGTTTTGCCCCGGGGGCATGGAGGCTCCAGTGACAGGCAGGTAGAAGCGGCCGTCGGAATCGGTCAGGGCATTGCAGCGCAGGCTCGAGCCGCCATCGAGGTTGGCGAACATTTCGTAGTTCACCAGGGGCGTGACGCCATTCAGCAAGCGCCCATAGATCAACGCGGTCGCCCGGGTCTGGGCGAAGTTCGTCGTCTGGCTGGCGGTGGTCGTATCGACGCGACGTTGCTCGTTATCGGCGAGGTGGCCCACCTGACCGAGGGTAAGTTCGGAAACATCCACGCCCCACTGCCTGGCCGTTACGCCGAAACTGAAATTGCCGTCCGGGTCGGAGAACACGATGGCCAGGCCATCGTCGGAATCGGCGAACATCTGTTGAGCGCGCAACGGGGCACCGTTGGCGGCGCTGGTGACCCGGCCGGAGAGGGTGCGCGTGGCGGCGACGAGGGAAATGTCTGACGCGGCGGGCACGCCGGAGACAAGGTCGGCCGAGCCGAAGGCGCTGACAAAGCCCGATTTCAACGCCAGGAAGTTATAGGGTCCGGAGTCTGGTGCATAGAGGGTGTAGTTTCCGGCCGCATCGGAAACCGCGCCGTTTAGAAACCGGGAGTTTTCGCCCCCTCCGAGCAGGGCAACCACGGCGTGCGGAACCGCGACCCCGGCGGAACGGGTCACGCCCGAGACGAGCGTTGTGGTGGTGGGGTTGGTGATCGCAAACGGCTGCACGATCGGGGCGAAAGCGCCGTCGGACGACGAAAGGCGCACGAGGTAACCGGCCGCGACGCGACCGATCTCGGGGGACCTTTGGAGGGTGAAGTTTGTAGTGATGGCACCATTGGCGGCGAGGTCCTCGTCACCGGGAATGTTTGGAATGGCGATGCCGCTGAACGAGGCCACCTGGCCATCGGTGATATCCACATCCAGCACGGCGAGGTCGGTGGGATCAATCACGCCATCGGCGTCGAGATCAAGAAAGCGCTGCAACCGCACGGTGGAGCCAGTGGGCACGTTGCCGATTGAGAGGGTGACGGGTGAAGTGGCGCTGGAGGAAACGGTGGCGGGGGAAACCGTCAAGGTGGCCGTCTGAATCGGTGCCGCGAAAACCCGTAAGTTGGCGGCATAACTCGTGACCGTGCCTCCGGCGTTGGTGATCAGTGCGCGGTATTGGTGATTGTCCTGCCCGAGGGAGGGCGAAAGTACGGTGACGCGCGCCGTCGTGACGCCGGAGTGCGCGGTGTCGTTCACGAGATCGCTCCAGCCGGAACCGGTGTTGCGCTGCCATTGAAAGGTCGGGGTCGGCGAGCCCGTCGCCACCACCTCGAAGGTCGCACTCGGGTCAACTGCAAACGCGACAGCACTGGTGGGCGGGGCGAGAAGAAGAGGCTGTGCGAAACCGACCAAGGGAGCGAGTAGCAAGGTCGAAGCCAATAACAATGGGAGGGATGGACGCATGGTTTTAGGGGGTAGGGAAACAAACGGGATAGAATGATCGGAAATTCCTGATGAAATTGCTATCAGGAATTTGCTTTTGGGTTAAAGGCCGTTGAAAGAGCCGTTGGGTTGTAACAGAGGGCGGGGAAATGGGGGGTGCGGGGGAAAATGGACGGAAGAGGTGTTTCGGTGAGAAAAATCCCCAGTCCGCGCCGGCAAGCGACTGACTCGGGAGATTTCACAGCTGCTTTTCTTCGCGATGAGCATAGCGATTCTAACCGCTGTGCCAAGAATTCTTTCGGCGGCGATTTTCGGCGAGTCTGTCCGCTTCTTTAGTTGGGAGCTTACTCTCCGTGCGACGATGTGCGCAGCCCGGCCTCAAGCAAGAATCCCCTTCACCACCTTGCCGTGCACATCGGTCAGGCGGAAATGGCGGCCTTGGTGGAAGTAGGTCAGCTTGGTGTGCTCAATGCCCATCAGATGAAGAATGGTGGCGTGGAGATCATGCACGTGCACCGGGTCCTGGGTGATGTTATATCCGAAATCATCGGTCGCCCCGTGCACGATGCCCGGTTTGACACCGCCGCCGGCCATCCACATCGAGAAACACCGTGGATGATGATCGCGGCCGTAGGTTTCCTTGGTCAGCACCCCTTGCGAGTAACTGGTGCGGCCAAACTCACCGCCGCAGATGACCAGCGTGTCCTCGAGCATGCCGCGTTGTTTGAGATCCGTGATGAGCCCGGCGCAAGGTTGGTCCACTTGTTTGGCCAGGCCGGGAAGCGCCTTGGGCAAGCCGCTGTGACTATCCCACCCCGGATGGTAGAGTTGAATGAAACGCACGCCCCGCTCGGCAAGTCGCCGCGCTTGCAGGCAGTTTGCAGCAAACGAACCCGCATTGTCCACATCCGGCCCGTAAAGATCGCGCACGGACTTCGGCTCGCCCTCGATCGAAGTGACTTCCGGCACGCTCGTTTGCATGCGGTAGGCCATCTCGTATTGCACGATGCGGGACTCGATCTCGGGATCCAATTCCTTCTGATAGGCCACGCGGTTAAGTTCCCCGAGTTTATCTAACAAGGCCCTTCTGCCGGTGCCACAAATGCCATCCGGATTGGCGAGGTAAAAGACCGCCTCCTTGCCCGATGAAAAACGGACTCCCTGATAGCGCGAATCGAGGAACCCACTGCCCCAAAGCCGGGCATAGAGCGGCTGATCGGTCGGTTTCTTGGTCACCAACACCACGAAGGCCGGCAGATTTTCATTCATGCTGCCGAGCCCGTAATGAATCCACGAACCCATGCTCGGGCGTCCTGCGATCTGCGACCCGGTTTGCAGGAAAGTCATCGCCGGATCATGATTGATCGCCTCGGTGAACATCGAGCGGATGAGACACAAATCATCGATGACGCCCCCGGTGTGCGGCAGCAATTCGCTGAGTTGAGTGCCGTTTTTGCCGTAGGGAGAAAACTTGAAATGAGAGCCCGCGAGCGGCAGGACCGCCTGGTTTCCACTCATGCCGGTGAGTCGCTGGCCGGCGCGCACCGAGTCCGGCAGAGCTTCACCGTTCCGTTGGCGCAGCAAGGGCTTGTCGTCGAACAAATCCTGCTGGGCCGGGCCGCCGCTCATGAACAGATAGATAATGCGCTTGGCCTTGGGAGCGAAGACGGGAGCCGCCGATGAGGCCATGGCCGCCGAGGCGCGATCTCCCAACATGGACCCCAGCGCCAAGCCCCCGAGTCCGGCAGAGAGCTTGGAGAAAAAGTGGCGTCTCGTGACAAACAGTGGATCGTGGGGAAGATTCATGGTTTCAGCGAAGCGTGATGGCTTCATCGAGGTTCAAGAGGGCATTGGCGACCACCGTGGCAGCCGCGAGTTCGACCGGCGGGAGTTCGGCAGGCAGGGCGAGATCACCCACTTTGAGAAAAGCGTCCGCCTGGGCGGGATCCTTGCGGAAAACTTCGAGTTGGGCATTGTGGAGTTCCGCCAGAATCCGGAGCTCGTTTTCATCCGGGTTGCGGCTGAGTGTTTCCCGGAACAACCATTTCGAGCGAGCGGCAAAATCCGGCCCACCCTCGCGGATCATGCGAATGGCGAGTCCCCGCGATGCCTCAACGAACTGCGGATCATTGAGCATGACGAGCGGTTGCAGCGGCGTATTCGTCTGTTGGCGGCGCACCGAACAGACATCACGCACCGGCACATCGAAGGCCAGCATGCCGGGCGGTGGTGCGGTGCGGCGCCAGTAGGTGTAAAGACTGCGACGATAAATCCCGGGAGCCTTGTCGCGCTGATATTCTGGCAGGAAACTGTTCAACACCCGCCACATCGCCGACGCGGGCAAATACGGCTTCGCGGGTGGTCCACCGAGGGTGGCATGCAGCAATCCGGACAATGAAAGCGCCTGATCGCGCAGTTCTTCCCCCGACAAGCGTTTGGCCGGTCCGCGGGCGAACAGAATGTTGGCGGGATCCTTGGCACGGAGTTCGGCATCCGCCTTGGAATCCTGGCTGTAGGTTTTGCTGAGCACGATTTGCCGGCAAAGCCGCTTCATGTCCCAACCATGGACCACAAAGTCACGCGCCAACCAGTCGAGCAGCTCAGGATGCGAAGGAGCGTCGCCCTGAGTGCCGAAGTTATCGCTGGTCGCCACCAGTCCACGGCCAAAAAAGTGCTGCCAGACGCGGTTCACCTGCACCCTTGCCGTGAGCGGGTGATCCGGGGCGGTGAGCCAGCGGGCAAGCCCCAGACGATTCGCGGGTTGATCCTTGGAAAGTGGGGGCAAAACGGCAGGCGTCACGCGAGGCAAAGGCTCGCCCTCCGGCAACGTATAATCCCCACGCGTCAGGATATGGGCGGGACGCGCCTCCGGCATTTCCTTCATAACCGGCAACTCCCGCACCCCGTCCATGGTCGAGCGCAGTGCTTTGTAGGCCTCTTTCAGGGTCGCCCGAGCGCCACGGACTTCGGCATCCACGGCGGACAGGTAATAGTTCCGGAGAGTCTGGATTCCCGCTTCATCCCGGGGAACCGCCGCAATAGCAGCATCAAGGGGGATATCCTGATGCAACGCCTTGATTTCCAAGGGACTGATCGGCCTTGTGTAAATGCGGATATCATCCACTGCCCCGCCGCGCAGGCCGGAATCGCGAACCCGTTCGCCAAACGTGAAGGCAGAGGCACTGCCACTGTTTTTGGTGAGTTGGTCGCGCACCACTTCCACCTCGGCTTCACTGCCATTGAGATAAATCTTCAAGCCCGCCGCCTTCGAGCTGCCGTCGTAGCTCACCGCCACATGCGTCCACTCGTTGACCGGCACCTTGTCGCGGCTGCGGATGGCGATGCAATTCCCCGGCCATTCTCGAGCCACCATCCATCGCAGTTGACCGTCCTCTAACAGCAATTCGAAACCATTGTAACCGGGATCGTAACCACCGCTGTTGTGGAAAACCAACATCCGCCGTGATAACTCGGACGGTTTCAAACGGAAGGAAACACTGAAGGAATCCTCCATGTTGGTGACCTGATGGGGTCCCAGCTCCAAGGGATCGTCCCCGGTGAATTGCAAGGCCTGCCCCCGGTGACCGGGCACCAGCTTGTTCTTGTCATTCGATTTCGCAGGCCGGGCCGGATCCGCCTGGTTGGCGAACGCCTCCTTGTCTTTCACATCGAGATCATAGGAACCGGAAAGATCGCTTGAAACCGCCGTTGGTGCTGCAAGCCATTCACGGAATGCCGGTTCCCGCTCCGCGACCTTTGCAGCCACCTGAGCCTCCGCCTTGGTGATCGCGTCCTTTTGCGCTAGCAACTGCTGATCCTGCTCCGGAGTGGTTAGATATAGTGTTGGCGAGGGCTGGATCGACCCGGTGCCGTGAAGCAGTCCCCATTCATCAATCGAATTGAAAAACGCACCCATCGAGTAGTAGTCCCGCATAGTCAAAGGGTCGTACTTGTGATCGTGACAGCGGGTGCATTCCATGGTGAGGCCAAGAAATGCAGTCCCGAAGGTATGCACCCGGTCCGCGATTCCCTCCTGCCGGAACTCCGCCTCCACGCTGCCGCCCTCCTGCGTCTTGCGGTGGATGCGGTTGAACGCGGTGGCAATGATCTGCTCGCGTGTCGGGTTGGGCAACAAATCCCCTGCCACCTGCCAGGTGATGAATTGGTCCCAGGGCAAATTATTATTGAAGGCATCGATGACCCAGTCGCGGTAAGGCCACGCTTGGGTATCCAGATCGGATTGATAACCAAACGAATCCGCATAACGAGCGACATCCAGCCAATCGACCGCCATTTTCTCACCGTAGGCAGGCGATTGCAGCAATTGATCGACAGCCTTCTCGCGGGCAGTGGCGGATGAATCGGATAGATATGCATTCAGCAAGCCGGCCGATGGCGGCAGGCCGGTGAGGTCGAAGGCCACCCGCCGCAGCCACCGCTCGGGCGATGCAGGTGGAGAAAAGGTCAGTTTTTCCGTCTCCAGTTTTGCATGAATGAATCGGTCGACTTCCCCAGTCCCCACCTCCGTAGAAGTGGGAGGCGGCACGGGAACGGTGGCTGGCAATGGCACGAAGGACCAGTGGGGTTGATAATGGGCACCTTGCTCGATCCAACGGGAAAGCATCTCCTTATCCGCAACACTGAGCTGGCGTGCGGCCTTGGGTGGTGGCATCACTTCATCCGGGTCGGTCTCGTGGATGCGGGTGATGATTTCACTTTGATCCGGTTTCCCCGGCACGATCGCGCCCAGCTTGATTGCCTCGTCACGCACATCCAGGCGCAGATCCGCCTCCCGCGTCCCGGCATCCGGACCGTGACAATGGAAACATTTATCCGATAAAATCGGCCGGATGTCCCGATTGTAGCCAATCTCGTCGGCAGCGGTCGCACGAACGCAGCCCAGCCCCGCCGTAACGAGGCAGAAGATTTGGAATCGGGGAAGCAGTTTTGAAATCTCCATGATCAATCGCGCGCCGATACGCCCAGCCCTCGCAGAACCTATCATGGGGAAAACATGATTCCGGGGTGACAAAAGATTCCGATTGGCCAGACGTCCACAACTTGGTTTCAATCGCCCCGTTGTCATGCAATTGATCATGAACAAATCATCTTTCCCAAAAACCCAATCTGTCACGCCACTGCCAAGCGGCCTCTTCATCGTCATCGAGGGCATCGACGGCACCGGCAAATCCACCCAAGCCCGCCGCTTGGGCGAGTGGTTCGAAGCGCAGGGCCGCGAGGTGGTCCTATCCCGTGAACCGACCGATGGCCCCTGGGGTAAAAAACTCAGGGAATCGGCATCCACCGGGCGCCTGTCTCCGGAGGACGAACTCCAGTATTTCCTCAACGACCGCCGCCAACACGTCGAGGAAACCATCGCCCCGGCCTTGGCCGCAGGGAAGGTGGTCATCCTGGATCGTTACTATTTTTCCACCATGGCGTATCAGGGTTCGCGCGGATTCGATCCGGCGGAGATCCGACGGCGCAACGAAGCCTTCGCCCCGGTTCCGGACCTTCTGCTCATCCTCGACCTGGATGTCGCCACCGCCCACCAACGCATCGGCCACCGGGGCGACAGCACCAATGAGTTTGAGAAAAAGGAAAGTCTGGAACGCTGCCGGGAAATCTTCCTGACTTTGAAAGGTGAGGCTTTCGTGAGAGTCGTGGATTCCAATGGAAGCCTGGATGATGTCAGCGAGCGCATCCTTGAAATCGTCGGACAGATCTGACAAGTCCCAAATCTCTCCACATCCCCCCTTGCAGCCTTGGGATGACAGGGCTAGTCTGACAAGTGGCCACCAAGGCCTACTCCCATGAGAAGCGAGGAAACCCTGAGAAGGTGCGGGAAGGTCGGAAAAGGTTGGATTTC
>JBBARN010000197.1:0-7569 GCA_040399845.1 Luteolibacter sp.
GGCGGAGTAGCCAAGTGGTAAGGCAATGGTTTGCAAAACCGTCATTCGAGGGTTCGATTCCCTCCTCCGCCTCCATCTGAGTCGCTCTAAATAAGTCACTTAGAGGAAACTTACTTAAATTCCGCAGAGTGGCCGAGTGCACTGAAATGCGTCTTATTGTACCCAATATGGACAATATGATTCATGGTGGCCCAGCGAACTACCCGCCCAAGTTGCCCCCGTCCGCAAACTCCTGCCCACCGTCGGCCAAGACCCCGAATCCCTCGCCGCCTGCTTCGGCCGCAAAAACAAAAAGCACCCCGCAGTCAAGATCCCGGCCATCATTCCGGGACGCGACGGCGACGACGCCAAGGTTTATCTGGAACGCCACATTGCCGAAAAAATCAACGAGTCCAAGTCATGAAAAAGATCTCCGCCAAAGAAGCCACCCGCCTCGCCCGGAACTATCCGCTTAGCGTGCGCTGGAGTGATGAGGATCAGGTGTTCGTCGGCTCAATCCCCGGTCTTGTGGGCGAGTGCTGCAATGGCGACACCCCGGAGGAAGTCATTCCCCAACTCAACGCTCCGTGTGATCGTCACGCTTCGTGGTGATGGGTAATGGCAGCAGTGGCGGCGGCGAATGTGCAGGCTGCTCCTCGGGGTGGCTAAAGGTCGTCGCGGTCGTTTTCACTCCTTCAAGAAAAATGGGGTGCGAAAGCTGATTGCAGAGGAAGGATACTGCCGCCCATGCCGCCGTGGTCGTGGCCATGGCCGCCGCCGCCTGCCGGTTCTTTGGCAGGGAGGTTGGTGATGAGGCACTCGGTGGTGAGCAGGAGTCCGGAGATGGACGCTGCGTTTTGAAGCGCGGTGCGGGAGACCTTGGTGGGATCGACCACGCCGGAGGCGATGTTCACAAGGACTGGATATTCCCGGGAAACCAATCTTGAAGTGTGGTTTTCAAACGGAGGAACGTGGGGTCATGGCACCGAGTAAGGCTTATTCCCGCTGCAATCTGTTGATAGGCTGCTGATGAGCGGGGGCGCCTGCAAATTCTGAAAACTGCTTCCAGAGCTTCCTTGGGACGTTGCGGTTTTCCATTTTCCATGAATCCGAAGCCTTGATCGCGAAGCCAGTCGCGGATGGATTTCTGTAATGGCCATTTCAGAACTTCGGCCAGTTTGTTATCACTTCCCCACATCCAGATATCAAGTTCCGGTGCGATGACGATGGCCTTTGCCTGACCGCCCCAAGCTGGTTTCAATTGCTTATCGAGTTCAAATTCAAGGGCCAGAGCGTCCAGTTCTCCTGCGCCACTTCCTTCATGATCCAGAACCCACAATGCGTGAGAAAAGCGCGCCTTTTCCAAGGCCAGAACCTGCGCACCACTACTGCGCGCGCCCCCATCGCGACCGGGATGCTGACGGAAATCAAATGAAACCCGGCGAGTTCCGAGGCTCTCGGGCCGTTCCAAGCCACCCTGCAGCGCAAACTGCATATCTTTGTCCGCTACCAAAACGATCAAGTCCTTCATGGCGTGCATCAGCTGAGAATTCCTGCCGCAAAAAGCACCCCGAAATCAGGTTCGCCTTGTTTCCAGCTCCGCAGGGATGGGTGCAGATTTCCAGCCACAATATCCGTAGCTCCTATGCGGTCCTTCGCGAAACATAGCACATCTTTCGGATCTAACATATTCAGTGCCACCGGGCTATGCGTGGCGAGTAATACCTGACCATCATAGATCGAGGAGAGTGACTGAAGAACCGTTTCAATCGCACGGGGGTGGATACCATTTTCCGGCTCCTCAATGAGGAAGACTCCGTCGATATCCTGCAAATACGCGGGCACAGTCAATGCCAGCAGGCGCAGGGTACCGTCAGATGCCAACCATGAGGGAACCTCAGCCCCGCCAGCATAACGTATCACGAGGTAACGGTGACGATCCTCAGGGCGTTCGATGGTTTCGATATCCTCAATGTCTGGCAGCGCCGTGCGGACATGGGCAATCCATTGTTCGAAACGGTCCTTGTCTTTTCTAAGCTCTGCAATCACCCAAGGAAGGTTCGCTCCATCCGGTTGAAACCGCTTGCCCAATCCTGGAGGGCTGGGCTGGCGGATTTTCTGGCTGTTGAGTGTAAGACTTTGGATGCCATCCATCAAAAGCAGGCGAAACCATGGAGCGGCATGAAAACTGTCGCGATCCGCCGGAATGTTTGCGAGTGCGGAGGTTTCACGCCCGAGTCGGAACGACGGATTATAGGTTTTCCGTCCGTCCGCGTAATAGTTCGCGTTGCCACGTGGTTGATTGGATATGGAACGCTTGCGGCCCTTGCCAGGTGTTAGAAAAAGAGAGTCCGGTAGTTCCGCAGAGGAAGGGAACAGATCTCTTTGTTTGGGAGTTGGGCGGTCCATGCCATTGAGGAGCCATAGCGCCTCGTGGTTCAGCACGATTAGGTTTTCCTCCCGATCCATGCCAATTCCTATTTCATAACGAACCTTGCCGTAATGTTGCAGGTCTTCGGCCATTTTTTCCCGCACGAGATCTGGCAAATTGGCCTCTACTGCGAGTTGGAATGATGAGCCTTCTCCCATCCACAACAGTTTTTCGAAATCCGGACTACGCTCCAGAACCGTATCCGCTACCTTGCCGCCATTTCTCATCAGGTCCCCCAGTAGGGCAACTACATCCAGAAACGTCGTCTTCCCGCTCGCATTGGGACCGACCAAAGTCATGAAGCGTCCAAGTTCCTGATCCACCGACCGGAGGCAGCGGAAATGAAGAGCTTGGATGCGTGTGAACATGGGGAAGTTTTGGCTGGAATGAATGGAAGGGCAACGCGGAAATAGGGACCCTCTGATGGTAATCACAAAAAAGCCGGACAGGTTTCCCTGTCCGGCTTGGTTGATTTTGGGGAACGCCGCCCGGTGGGGGGCGGTGGGATGAATTACATCATGCCGCCCATTCCGCCCATGCCGCCGTGGTCGTGGCCATGGCCGCCGCCGCCTGCTGGTTCTTTGGCAGGGAGGTCGGTGATGAGGCACTCGGTGGTGAGCAGGAGTCCGGAGATGGACGCTGCCTTTCAGAAAGGGCTTTTGTGAATCAAAGTGGGGTGATGCAGTCCCCATTTCCCCACGTCCGACTCCGGCGCGAATTTGCGGGCAAAAAAGCCGGGAAATGCAGCGAGAGATCGTGCCAATTCGGCATCGGTTTCGGACAAGGCAAGAGGCCGTGAGACACCATCACTGGTATTCCATTTCAGCCAGGTCGTTTCCGTCTTTGAGATTCCGCCATCTTCATCGAAGCCCCTCAAAGCAAGGACTGAGCCGATGTAGTGCTCGTCCGGTGCCAGAAATCCTTCGAACCACGCGGTGAAATCATATTCTGCCACACACTCCGCCGCATCCCGCGCCAATAAACACCATTGGGAGTGCATGCGCCGACAACGATCCGGAAGATCCCTAACCCTCGACAACCGCTCCAAATGGTGCGGTTTCATGTCCTTGCTGGTCCGGTAGTTCAGAAGACTGCGCGGATCGATCCGAAGCCGCCTCGCCATCTCCTGCCACGGGCGGACCGGGATGCAATGCTCGGATACAAAGGCGAAATGTGTCAGCGAGGAATCCTCCAGCCCCGCCTTCAACAGGTCCATCATCGCGCGGACCAAGGAAATGTCCCCCCAGCGGGTTTCCCTCCATGCGGAAATCGACGTGCCAGCCAGAAACCCCTTTGCCGACACTTCAGGTTCCTTCGAATGGGAAAAGACGCGGACCGAGCCGCCAGAATCTTCTACAAACTCCCGCCAGATTCGGGGCTGGCTGACATCTCCTTGGGTGAGAAAAAGCAATCCCATCCGGGGCTCTGCAAGGCGGGGAAGACATGCGGAATCCTCGGCCTCCACGATTTCAAACTTCGGGGAAATCCATCGCTTGCCACCCCACATCTCCGCCTGGAGTCCCACAATCTCACCAGCTCCGGCCCGCTGCTCGCCACTCGGTGTGTAGTTGCTGTAAACCCCGCCTGCCAGGTCCGAGTCCGATACCGCCTGCCAGGCAAGATTCGGATAACACGCATAGGTTGGAATTTCCCGATGAAGATCCGCCAGAAACCAATCGCTCGCCCGGGCATGCTCGGTATCCTGCCCCTGCCTTACCGAAAGCGCAGCCATCACCCGCTTGAAATACGGAGCCTTCACTGCAAAGGCATGGGTATCCAGCGCATACGGTGTCCGCACCAATCCCGGACCGGCTGGCGACGGCCGTTGGTGATGCGCACAACCCGGGTAAAAGATGCCCCAGTCCTCCGGCAGCTCGATCCCTGCCAGCCTCTCAAGAAACTCCGGATGAAACACCACATCATCCTCCAGAATCAGAACCGCCTTGGCCCCGGCCAGCATGGCTTTGCGGATTGCCAGCCTCTGGGACAATGCCAGAGCGTAACGCCCCGCACTCTCATAACCGCGCGGGTTCTTGACAAAATTGGCATCCACTGCAGGCAGCCGCTCGGCACTGAATCCTGCCTTTTGGAGCTGCCACTCGGTCTCCACGCGCCGATCCTGCCGCCTGCCGAGATTGATCCAATATCGGGCGGGAAACTCTTGTTCAATGTTCATGATGACAGTGGGTTTCAGGATTCTTAGGATTCCAAGAGGTCGAGGAAAAGTCCTCCGGCATCGCCGTAGGTCTTCATCAGGTGCAAGGCGAAGGCGAGGTCGATCTTGTCCCGCTGCTTGCCTCCCACGAAATGCAGCAAGGCAGCCTCTTTGTAATCGAGGAATCCCTTGTCCAAATGCAGCGGAAAGCGGATCTCTCCGCGCTCGAAGGGCTTTACCCGCAACTCGGTATCCAAGAGTAGCCGATTCCAAGCCGTTTGATCCCGCATCTCTGCGTGCCGCGGAGGCATACTTTCGAATATCTCCCGCCACTGCTCCATCGCTGCATGATAGTACTCCGACTTCACGGCGAAGGTGCCCGCATTGATGCCATCGCCCGTCTTTGCCAGCCATTTGTTGCGCATTGGTTTCAGCTCCTCCTCCCAGCCGAGGTAACCATTGAAGACATGGGAATCCACCAGCTTCCTGCCCGGCTCCGGCTGCACCAGGATATCCGCCTCCCCGGTAAACAGATGATCCAGGTTCCTCAACGCAAGACAATCGGCATCCAAATAGGCCATCCACCGATAGCGGGAGGCATCCAACATCTCCGCCGCAAGGAAGCGGTATTCGAGAGCCGCCTTTAAACAACGATCACCAGCTCCCTTGCCCTCCCCCACCTCCGGAGTTTCCACAAACACTTCCTCCAGCCCCTTCCGTTCGACCGGAAACAAGGGCTCGGGGAAATTACGGAATACCACGATCTCCCCACTCCAAAACTGCCGCAACAGGGAGGAACATAACAACTTCGCCATGGTCCGCCCTCCCCGCCAGCCAGGAATATCAAAGGCCACTGTGTAGATGAGGTCCGGTCTCGGGAGTTCTTGTAGATGCATCGGCAGATTTTTGATCAATTTATGAGTTGACGGTTCGAATCATGGCGGATAGATGCCTAATCCAACCTCAACATCGCCATGAAAGACGAGCAACCCGTACCCCCCCCCCTCGCCCCGTAGTCAATCCGAAATCTCGCGGGCCTCTGCGGGACACCAATGGAACAATAGAATCTCGAGGAGGAGCTTTTTGAAACGCACGGGGGGCGCTACTGTTGGAACTCTGGTCGCTTGGCATAGTTCGTCGATGGACGCGAGTGCCAATCTTCCGCCGATCCAACAATACGTTAACTGCAAGTTGGTGGTAACACTAAAACGCGGAGATGGGAGAGTTTGGTTAGATGAACTGCCCGGAAGCGGGATTGAATCAGATCGCCAGCCATTCAATTCAGGTGATAAACTCACACCTTGGGAGTTTGTGCCTCCTCTCCCGCCGGGTTCCTTTTTCGACGCCGCCACCCAGCGTTGGTATATCGACGCTCCGGTCGGAAACATGCCTGATATATTACTCACCTATAGAAGGATTGTAATTCCCGGGGACCCGCCAATCTTACCCCCTCGATAAAATCGGTTGAGTCCATAGATAAAATGAAATCAAAGTTATCACTAGGAATTGTAATAGCTGTCATTTTTATAGCATATTTCGCACTTCGGATAGGTAGAGAAAATTCATCCGGGCATCAGCATTCCAGTTTACGAGCTGAAGATGATTTACATACGAAATCTCAATCTCTTGTTACGAATTCACATCAAATCGATCCGGAAATCACAAAAAAAAATCATCGTTTAACCCTTACGCGCGATGCAAACGCAAACACACAGCTCCACTCTTTGATAAATCTATTCAAGCAAAGCGAGGCGAGTAGATGTGAGGTAATTCGCGAAACACAAGTTTCTGGAGCTACTTGTTTTTATCTCAAGGTGGAACCTCCTTCACCCCAAGAGATCGCACGCATGAGGAAAGAAGTTGCGAATGCTGTCGATCACAAAGACCCCTCCACCAGGCAAAAAATGGATGAATGGGTAGGATGGCTTATTGATCAATATGATCCTTTCGGCCAAGCCGGAAGGCGTTTGCTGTCTATCCGAATTCCTGACGATCCAACTAAGCCATTGTCCGCATGGTCTTATCCAGTTGATAACGTTCTGGAAGAAGTCGAAAAGTTTCACAGCGGGGAACCGGTTGCAGCACACCCACAAATGCGCTTCTATGTTGCTAGTGAATTAAATAATATTGAGAGATTTCAGGCATTAATTGTTCCTTGAAAACCGGCCTTAAGGTTTGGTGCCAATTAAGTTAATGTTCGCGAGCAAACTAGTAAGGTCTGATACGCTTGTCGAATCGCCTTGAAGTTACCAGTTGTTTGCAAAAAGTCTGGAATTCCAGTTCGTCTGAGCCTTTCACAAATCCCGAGATTCATTCCATCAGGTCGTTTGATAGAAAGCCCTACAACCCTCCTCCTCCACGGCCTCGTTCAACGTAGCCTACCTTACACGATTGAAAGTCTGCGTCGGCATGTGATTGCCCCCTTGGAACGCCTTGGCCCGCTGGAGGTGTTTTACCATTCCTGGGATGTGACGGAGGTGCGCAACCCACGGGCTGGTGAAGCGGATGCGGTGCTGGATGCCACTGTCATCGGGAAGCTGCTGCCAGAGGCCAAGGGCCTCATCGAGCCGCAGGAAGACTACATCCGGACTTTGGATTGGGAGCGGCTGTCGCGGCGGAATCCGATGAGGCATTGCACGGGCGGAGAGGAAGCGGCGGTGCTCACCTTGCGCAACTATCTGCTCGCGCTGGAAAGCCAGCAGCGGGCGTGGCGGGTGTTTGAGGAGCATCGGGGGGCCGGAAGTCGAGGGCTGGTGGTCGCGACGCGGGCGGATTTACGGTTTTTGGATGAGTTGGAAGTGCCTGAGGTGCTTGTAGCGGCGGCGTGTAGCGTCACGGCGTTTCATTCTCCACTCCTAGGCGCGGACCGCCCGGAGGTCGGTCCCTGCCTAGTGGGAGGCGGGGGACAAAAATGTCCTCCCTCCTTATGGGTGCCGAATTTTCATGCTTGGGGTGGGGTGAATGACCGCTTTGCGATTGGCAATGAGGAGGCGATTCGGCTTTG
>JBBARN010000198.1:0-7345 GCA_040399845.1 Luteolibacter sp.
GTAGCTCAGGGGTAGAGCGCATCCTTGGTAAGGATGAGGTCGGGGGTTCAATTCCCCCCGCGAGCTCCAGGGCGATCACGATAAATCTCAACAGTCTCAAGCAGAACCAACAACCACCATGGCTAAAGAAGCATTCCAGCGCAACAAACCGCACGTTAACATCGGCACCATCGGCCACGTTGACCACGGCAAGACCACCCTCACCGCGGCGATCACCAACACCCTTGCTGACAAGGGACTCGCCCAAAAGAAGAGCTACGCGGACATCGACGCGGCTCCCGAAGAGCGTGAGCGCGGTATCACGATCAACACCGCCCACGTGGAGTATGAAACCACCAAGCGCCACTATGCGCACGTTGACTGCCCGGGCCACGCTGACTACGTGAAGAACATGATCACCGGTGCCGCTCAAATGGACGGTGGTATTCTTGTTGTTTCCGCTGCCGACGGCCCAATGCCACAAACCCGCGAGCACATCCTTCTTGCCCGCCAAGTCGGTGTTCCCGCTCTCGTGGTGTTCATGAACAAGGTTGACCTTGTGGACGATGCCGAGCTTCTCGAGCTCGTCGAAATGGAAGTCCGTGACCTCCTTTCCTCCTACGAATTTCCAGGCGACGAAATCCCGATTGTCATGGGTTCCGCCAAGGCTGCCCTCGAAGGCGATGCTGCCCAGATGGAAAACATCATGAAGCTCATGGATGCCGTGGATTCCTACATCCCCGAGCCAGAGCGTCCGATCGACAAGACTTTCCTCATGCCAGTCGAAGACGTGTTCTCGATCGAAGGTCGTGGAACCGTCTGCACCGGCCGTGTCGAGCGTGGCATCATCAAGAAGATGGAAGAAGTCGAAATCGTTGGTATCCGCGACACGCAGAAGACCACCGTTACCGACATCGAAATGTTCCGCAAGCTCCTCGACGAAGGACGTGCCGGTGACAACGTCGGTCTCCTCATCCGCGGTCTCAAGAAGGACCAAGTCGAGCGCGGCCAAGTTATCGCCAAGCCCGGCACCGTCAAAGGCCACACGATCTTCAAGTCCGAGATCTACGTTCTTTCCAAGGAAGAAGGCGGACGCCACACCCCGTTCTTCTCGAACTATCGCCCGCAGTTCTACTTCCGCACCACCGACGTGACCGGCAGCATCAAGCTTCCCGAAGGCGTTGAAATGGTGATGCCAGGAGACAACATCAACCTCGAAGTTGAACTGATCACTCCGATCGCCATGGAGCAAACCATGCGTTTCGCCATCCGCGAAGGTGGCCGCACCGTGGGTGCCGGCCGCGTGGGTGAAATCATCAAGTAATCCTTTGCGAAGAGGCTTCGGATTGGGTCTTGAGACCAAATCCGAACGCACGATCTCGGGGCACTCCGCTAACACGGGGTGCCCTTCAGTCGCCTCAAAACGGAAGTAGCTCAATTGGTAGAGTAGCGGTCTCCAAAACCGTTGGTTGTGGGTTCGAGTCCCACCTTCCGTGCCATTTTCCATCATCTGTCCTAAAGCAAGCGCATCATGTTTTCAAAAATCTCCGGTTTTCTGGGTGAGGTCAAAGGCGAACTCCGCAAGGCGAGTTGGCCATGGGAGTCCGATCCGAAAATCAAGGGACTCAAGAAATACAAGGAACTGGTCGATTCGACCATTGTGGTGCTCATCGCAATGGTCCTACTCGCTGGATTTGTGCAGTTCTGGGACTTTTTCCACGTCCTCATCGTGGGCTTTTTCACCAACTTCGGTCGCTGAACGCACCGAGATAACGTTTTTATCCTTCTTCGACCGACCCATCATGTCTGAAACCAAAACATTCCGCGATCAGTGGTACGTCGTACAAGTGCTTTCCGGGCAAGAAGGCAAAGTCCGCAACCGGATCATGCGTGATGCGGAAGCCGAAGGCATGACTGAGTATATCCGCGAGGTTCTCGTGCCTACTGAGATGGTTTCTGAAATCCGCCGCGGCAAGAAAACCGAGACAAAGAAGAAGTTCTTCCCAGGCTATATCATCGTCAACATGAACCTCACCACCGAGGACAATCAGCTCGTCGAGAAGACCTGGTTTTTCATCAAGGAGATGGATGGCGTGATCGGCTTTGCAGGAACCAAGGATCGCCCCGCTCCCATGCGGCCGCGCGAAGTGGAGGCGATGCTTTCACAAATCAAGGAGCGCGAGGAAAGTGTCCGCCCGGCCATCAGTTTCGAAGTGGGCGATACCGTCAAGGTCGCCGATGGACCCTTCCAGAGCCAGAACGGCATTGTGGAGGAAATCGATCCCGAGCGCGGCAAACTTCGGGTTTCCGTAACGATTTTCGGCCGCAGCACCCCCGTCGAACTCGAATATTGGCAGGTCGAGCGCGCATAAACGCGAATTGTCTGGACCACAGCCCCTGAATTTCCAATCACCCCGCTCCCGAACGTAACTAAGCATTCATCATGGCCAAGGAAGTCGTCAAAATCATCAAGCTCCAAATCAACGCCGGAGCAGCCAACCCGTCACCGCCCGTCGGCCCCGCCCTCGGTCAGGCTGGCGTCAATATCATGGCATTCTGCAAAGAGTTCAATGCCACCACACAGAGCCAAGCTGGCGATGTGCTTCCGGTCGTGATCTCCGTTTACAAGGACAAGTCCTTCTCATTCGTCACCAAGAAGCCCCCCGCCGGCAACCTTCTCAAGAAGGCGGCAGGTCTTGCTTCCGGCTCCAAGGAAGCCAATAAGATCAAGGTCGGCAAGATCACCAAGGCCCAGCTTATGGACGTGGTGAAGATCAAAATGCCCGACCTCAACACCAATGACCCTGAAGCCGCTGCCCGCATCCTCGCCGGCACCGCCCGCCAGATGGGACTTGAGATCGAGGGCATGTAATCCATCTCCGCCGGGCGCTTCTCCGGAAGTCCCCGGCACCCGCAGGAGGGAAACGCATCCCGCGTTTTCCGAATGAACTGCAAACCAAACACCACAATGGCCAAACACCGCAGCAAACGCTACAAAAAGGCAGCCGCTCTCGTCCAATCCGGCAAGAGCTACTCGCTGACCGACGCAATCAGCACCGTGAAGCAATTCCCGGCGCCCAAATTCGTTCCCACCGTCACGCTTTCCTTCCACCTCGGAGTGGATCCGCGGAAGAGCGACCAGATGGTCCGGGGCTCCGTTTCCCTGCCACACGGCACTGGTAAAAACGTCCGCGTGGCCGTCTTCGCCCAAGGCGCAGCCGCTGAGGCTGCCATCGCCGCCGGTGCAGAGTATGTCGGCTACGAAGACCTGATCAAAAAAGTTCAAGAAGGTTTCACGGATTTCGACTCCGCAATCGCTACTCCGGATGCCATGACGGAAGTTCGTAAAATCGCCCGCGTCCTCGGACCGCGCGGTTTGATGCCGAACCCGAAGACCGGCACCGTCACCGACGACACCGCCAAGGCAGTCAAGGAAGTGAAAGCCGGCCGTATCGACTTCAAACTCGATAAGAACGGCAACGTCTCCGGTTCCATCGGCAAGGCCTCCTTCGAGCCCGAGCAACTCGCTGAAAACGCCCGCTCCTTCGTGGACGGCGTGGTCCGCGCCAAGCCCGCCTCCGCAAAAGGCAACTACATCCAGGCCGTGACGCTCGCAGCCACGATGCTTCCAGGCATCCCGCTCGAAGCGGCCACCTACACCAAATCCGCTTCCTAATCCAGCACGACCAAGACCATGAATCCTGATAAGAAAATCATCATCGACGGACTGCTGGACCGCGTCAACGCGTCGCCCTACCTGATCGTCATCGACTACACTGGCCTCACCGTGCATCAGTTCACGGAACTCCGCAACCGCCTCGGCGCGGGTGGTGCACGCTGCACCGTTGCGAAGAACAGCTACATGCGCAAGGTCCTCACCGAAGCCGGCCTCCCGGACATCAGCGAGGGTCTCGTCGGCCAGACTGCTTTCGTCATGGGCGAGAGCGAAGTCTTTGCTGCCGCCAAGGCCATCAAGAATTTCGAAAAGGAATTCAAGAAGCCGGAAATGAAGGTGGGCCTCCTTGGCAATGCCGTGCTTGACGGTGAAAAGCTCAAGGCCATCGCCGACATCCCATCCCGCGAAGCCGTTCTCTCGCAACTCCTTGGAACCATCCTGGAGCCTGCGTCGATGATCGCCCGCGTGATCAAGAACAAGTTCGATCCCGATGGCGAATCCAGCCCGAAGGAAGAAGAATCCGCACCCGCTGCAGAAGCAGAAGCCGCCCCGGCCGAAGCTGCTGCCGAATAACAAACACTCTGATTGGATGGCGGCGGCGTCTCCCGCTTCCGCCTGAACACATAATGGTTCCTCGTCGGGACGGCGGCTGCCGCACTGAAATCTCCGGAGGCTCCGGGGGCGACGATACCGCAAAAGGAAAACAAAATGGCTAATATCGCACAACTCGCTGAAGAACTCGGCAAGCTTACCGTTCTGGAAGCTGTCGAACTCGTTAAACAACTCGAAGAAACCTGGGGCGTCTCCGCCGCAGCTCCTGTCGCCATGGTCGCCGGCCCTGCCGCTGCTGCCGAAGCCGTCGAAGAGAAAACCGAATTCGACGTCGTCCTCACGGATTGCGGCGCGAACAAGATCGCTGTCATCAAGGCAGTGCGCGAAGTCGCTCCTGGTCTTGGCCTCGCCGACGCGAAGAAACTCGTCGAAAGCGCCCCTGCCAAGATCCTCGAAGGCGTTGCCAAAGACGCTGCCGAAGGCGCCAAGAAGAAGCTCGAAGAGGCTGGTGCCAAGATCGAGCTCAAGTAAACTTCACCGGATTTTTCCCGGGGCGGGGCCATTCGCTCCGCTCCGGGATCTTCCGTCGTGACCGGCTCGAGATTCTATTAAGCTCACAAAATAAAGGCTTTCGCTCCGATTCCGACATCATTTCACAACGCTTGAATTCCACCCTGCCTGAGACCGTTCGCGGCTCGGGCTCAATTTGTCATTAGAATACCACACAACGCCATGGCTGAACGTCTCTATTTCGGGAAATTCGAAGAGGTCATCGAACCGCCCAACCTCATCGAGGTCCAAAGCCGCTCGTATGACGAGTTCCTTCAAAAGGAAGTGCCCCCCAGTGAACGCGCCGACGCGGGTTTGCAGGCCGTTTTTCGCGAGGTCTTCCCGATCAAGAGCTACGATGAAGCCATCGAGCTCGATTTCGTGGCTTATGACATCGAGGATCCCAAAATCACTTCGCTCGACTCGCTCCGCAACAGCGAGAGCTTCAGTGCCGCGCTCTACGTTACCTTCAAGCTGAAGGACGAGACCGGAACCAAGAAAGAGCGCGTTTACATGGGCGAACTGCCCATGATGACCCGCCGCGGAACTTTCATCATCAACGGTGCCGAGCGCGTCATCGTTTCCCAGCTTCACCGCTCACCCGGTATCTGCTTCGAAACATCGCAGCACTTGAATGGCAAGTTGCTCCACTCTTTCCGCATCATCCCGGACCGTGGTTCCTGGTTGGAAGTGCAGTTTGATACCAACGATTTGCTTTACGTCTATCTCGACCGCCGCCGCCGCCGCCGCAAGTTCCTTGCGACGACCTTCCTGCGCGTGCTCGGCTACCCGACGGACCGCGACATCGTTAGCCATTTCTATTCTCCGGAAGCCCTCCCACTCGCTGAAGCGATGGACGAAGGCGAACTCGGCCACAAAGTGCCTTTTGAAGACATCCTCGATGGCGAACTCGTCGTGGCGAAAGCCTACGAGCCACTCACCATCGGTATCGTCCGCCAGTTGCTCGCCCTCGGTCACAAGACCGTTGAAGTCATCGACGGTCGCGAAGATGAAATTCTCCTCAAGTCGCTCCGCAAGGACCCCGCGAAGGATGAAGAATCCGCACTCAAGGATATCTATCGCAAACTCCGCCCCGGCGATCCGCCGACTGCTGCGAACTCCCGCGCGCTGCTCAAGCGTCTTTTCTTCGATCCGAAGAAATACGACCTTACCCGCGTCGGTCGCTACAAGATCAATCAAAAGCTCGGCATCACCGTGGATTCCGATCAACGCATCATGGTTCCCGAGGATTTCCTCGCCGCCGTGCGTTACATCTTGAAGCTGAAAAAAGGCGACGGTGTCATCGATGACATCGACCACCTTGGTTCCCGCCGCGTCCGTGCCGTGGGTGAGCTGCTCGCCAACCAGTGCCGCGTGGGTCTTGCCCGCACCGAGCGTCTGGTCAAGGAGCGCATGACTTTGTTCGATGTGAACATCGAAGGCATGACGCCGCAGAAGTTGATCAACCCGAAGGCGCTTTCCGCGGTTGTGCGTGATTTCTTCGGCCGCTCGCAGCTCTCGCAGTTCATGGACCAAACCAACCCGCTCGCCGAGCTCACCCACAAGCGCCGTCTCTCGGCCCTTGGACCAGGTGGTCTCAACCGCGACCGCGCCGGCTTCGAAGTCCGCGACGTGCATCCGTCTCACTACGGCCGGATCTGCCCGATCGAGACTCCGGAAGGTCCGAACATCGGTCTCATCAACTCGATGTGTACCTATGCTCGCATCAACGAGTTCGGTTTCATCGAAACTCCCTATCGCCGCGTCAAGGACAGCAAGGTCACCAACGAGATCGAGTATCTCACGGCCGACCAAGAAGAAAACTTCCTCATCGCCCAGGCTAACAACCCGATCGACAAGTCGGGAGCCTTCCTCACCGAGCGCATCACCGCCCGTGAAAAAGGCGGCGAGTTCATCGAGTCGCTTCCCTCGGACGTGCACTACATGGACGTTTCGCCCAAGCAGCTCGTCTCTGTGGCCGCCGGTCTGATTCCCTTCCTTGAGCACGACGACGCCAACCGCGCACTCATGGGATCGAACATGCAGCGCCAAGGTGTGCCGCTCCTCGTTTCCGAAGCGCCGCTCGTCGGCACCGGCCTTGAAGCCAAGGCTGCTCGCGATTCCCGCGCTGTGGTTGTTTCCGAAGCGGACGGCATCGTCGCCGCCGCCACTGCGGAAATCATCGTCACGACTCCGGATGGCAAGCTCCCCGTTTCCGATGAGAAGTTCCTCTCCGATCCGGAATCGGTGAAGTCCAACATCGACAAGGGCATCATGGCCTATCCGCTGCGCAAATTCATGCGCTCGAACGCCGGCACATGCATCAACCAGAAGCCGATCGTCAAGAAGGGCCAGAAGATCAAGAAGGGCCAGGTGCTCGCCGACGGACCGAACACGGAAGACGGCGAACTCGCCATCGGCCGCAACGTTCTCGTCGCCTTCATGCCTTGGAACGGATATAACTTCGAGGATGCCATCGTCATCTCCGAGCGCGTGGTCAAGGATGACGTTTACACCTCGATCCACATCTCGGAGTTCGACGTCGCCGCCCGTGACACCAAGCTCGGACCGGAAGAAATCACCCGTGAT
>JBBARN010000199.1:0-7253 GCA_040399845.1 Luteolibacter sp.
TATTATTTAAGTCTGCGTTCGCAGGCGTCCTTTTCCTCAGCGGTGAAAGTTGAAGAAGTGCCCTGTTGTCGCTGCGCTATGCCGGGCAAGCCGTGATCGGTGATCAGAAAAGAGGATGGAAGAGTTTTTGGGCAGCGGTCATCGGCTTTCATGCTGGGAGAACTATCAGGCTGACCTTGGCTTGGCAATGATTCAGTCTGGAGCGGGGAGGTGGGAGCAGGGAGCGAGAAGTGAGCAGAGAAGAGGAAGAGTGGAGGAAGATCAGGCGTAGGAGAGTTTGCCCTTGGGTTCGGCGATGGGGCGGTTGAGGGATTGGGCTTCGCGATAGAGGGTGTAGGGGGATGCTTCTTATGGGCTGAAGAATAGGGAAGAATCGAAGGATGACAAGGAGATGGAGGATGAAGATGAAGGGTGGTGGTTATGGACTCGCCGGCTAAAGCCAGCGCTCCGTTAGTGGCTTGCATCGCCGGTTCCGCCGCTTCTTGGGGAAGAGGGCGGTGATGAGGAGTCTTGTGGGGCTTGGGGATGGTTGAGGTAGAGGACGGAGGGGGCGAGACGCCCACTCCCCTTAAATTACTGGCAGGCTTCGCTGGTTCCTCCGTTGAGCATCATCACCAACGCGTTGAATTTCAGGTGGGATGGAAAGCGGCGGCTTGGCCTCTTGATAGTATCAGGTGATACTATCATGGTCAGGATTTGCGGAGGGGGTGGGTAGGGTCTTGGTTTCCTCGGGGAAATGCCGCGGAGGCCGTCGTTGCCGCCGAGGGCGATGATGAGGACGTCGGCTCCTTTTCCCATGGCCCAGGCGATGATGCGTCGGGGTCATGGCGTGATCGCAAACGGGTTCCTCAAATCCAGTCCGGGGATATGCTTGAAGTCGTCTTCATTGCGGGTCACCAGCGGGATGTTGTAGGCGATGGCGGTCGCGGCGATGATCGCATCGCCCAGCTTCATTTTCTTCTGTTGCCGCAGTTGGATGGCCTGCTCGATCACCACATCATCAAGCGCGTAGATGGGACTCGCATGGATGAAGCCAAGTATGGATGTCTCCTCCTCTGGCGAAAGGCCCGAAAAGCCGAGCGCCTCGATGCGCGTGACGCTCGCGATCGCCGCGTCAGGATGGGCCGTCCAAGGATCGAGCCAAGCGCCGTCGGGCTGGCACGCATAGATCACGATGTTGGTATCCAGAAGCATGGCTTTAGTCACGGCCCGGAAGCGGGCGGTCCTCCCGCATCTCACGTTGCCACGACACTGGTTCGGCAATGTCGCGGTAAGGGTTGAGCTTGCGGACTTCTGCCAGAGCGGCTGAACGCCGTGCGATCATCTCCGGGGTTGCGGTGAGTTTTTCGAGCTGCGGCTTTTCCTGCGCCGACTCCACCGTCATCAGCACATGCGCCCGGCCCGGCTTGAGCCACGCAGGCAGCGGCGAAAGCAGCCTCATGCTGCCATCGGGCCCGATTTCGATGTCGCTTTCCAATGTATTCATATCCGGAGAGTAGCCGGATTTGGGCGAAGGTAAAGCTTGCAAGTGTCACGTGGAAGCACCCATCTGCGGGCCGTCGAAGAGGAGTCGCAATGGTTCTGGTCTAGAAAACAAGCATGCGCGGCTCACGGTGTGACTAAGGGCTGAAGGACCTTCCACACATTCTCCGCGACTTTCGCCTGTCCCTCTGCCGTGGGGTGGATGCGGTCGGGTTGGTTGAGGGTTTCGATGCCGCCGACTCCTTCGAGGAGGTAGGGGATGAGGGTGGATTGGGTTTCTTTGGCGGCTTCGGGGAAGAGGTTTTTGAATTCGGCGGTGAAGGTTTTTCCCATGCTGTCGGGCATTTGCATGCCGCCGATATCAGAAGGGTCCCGAAAAACAAGGGTTGAGATCACTGGCCTCAGGGCCAGCGTTGTTCATCCTTTGTAGATGTCGCCTCTTGGTCCGATTGCGTCCACGTATAGCACTTCGTCAACTTCGATGACGGTGATGTGGAGGATGGCTCGGTAGCTTCCAATTCGGAGGCGCGACCATCCCGTCATGTTACCGCTCATCTGTTTGATATTCGGGTGGCTGGAAATATCATCAAGTATCGCGACTTCCTTGAGCGTATCCCGCACTTGGATCGCGCGGTCCCGAGGCATCCGTCCCAGGTATTTGGCAGCGCGATGATGAAAAACGATGGCACGCATCCGGTGGCGATTTCAGATGTCGAGCTCCTTCTCCAAGTCTGCGAGTGAGACGAAATTCTCGGACCGGCCGGCTTCCCGGTCTGCCTTGGCTTCGGCAATCGATTCCTTTTCGTCCTCAGTGAGGTCGAGTCCATTGGACTCGATGAAATCGACAAATTCATCGTAAGGAATGACCACTTCGACGGGTTTGCCGCCCCGATCATACCGGATGCTTTTCCGCAATATGGCTTCCATCGTCATGCCCTAAGAATAAAGGTTGTTCGTCGGTTTGCGAGCCCAGATTTCCTGCTGGTTTTCTGGAAAGACGACGGCGTCGTTCACGCTACTGCGCAATCACGGGCTGAAGGACCTTCCACACATTCTCAGCGACTTTCGCCTGTCCCTCTGCGGTCGGGTGGATGCGGTCGGGTTGGTTGAGGGTTTCGATGCCGCCGACTCCTTCGAGGAGGTAGGGGATGAGGGTGGATTGGGTTTCCTTGGCGGCTTCGGGGAAGAGGGTTTTGAATTCGGCGGTGAAGGTTTTTCCCATGTTGTCGGGCATTTGCATGCCGGCAATGAGGACGGCGATTTCGGGATTTTTGGTGCGGGCTTTGGCGACGATGCCGAGCAGGTTTTTCTTGGTTTCCTCGGGGGAAATGCCGCGGAGGCCGTCGTTGCCGCCGAGGGCGATGATGAGGACGTCGGCTCCTTTTCCCATAGCCCAGGCGATGCGGCGGAGGCCGCCGGCGGTGGTGTCGCCGCTGACGCCGGCGTTGGCGACGGTGTAGGGGAGTTTGGCAGCGTCGATTTTTTTCTGGAGGAGGGCGGGGTAGGCTTCGCTTGGATCGAGGCCGTAGCCGGCGGTGATGCTGTCGCCGAGGACGACGATGCGTTGGGTCGTGCTGTTTGCTTTCGGAGCTTCTTCTGCCATTAATGCAGTGCCTGCGCTGAGCAGCAGCCCGAACATGACTATTTTTCGCAATGACATCCCCATCGACCGCCAGTCTAGAATCCGCCCCGAGTGCTGTCAAACAGCCGATCCTGAAGGTTTCCGGCCTGCGGAAGGTGCATCGGACGGCGAGCCATGAGCTGACGGTGCTGAAGGATGTGAGCCTGAGTTTGGATGCGGGCGACACGCTGGCGATCGTGGGGCCATCAGGGAGTGGCAAGACGACGTTGCTGGGTCTTTGCGCAGGGCTGGATGATGCGAGTGCGGGATCGGTGGAACTGGATGGGGAGGCGATCGAGTCCATGGGTCAGGATGCGCGGGCGGCTTTGCGGAACCGGCTGGTGGGTTTTGTGTTTCAGAGTTTCCAACTGATCCCGACGCTGACGGCGATGGAGAACGTGCTGGTGCCGCTGGAGCTGCGGGGTGAATCCGGCAGGGAAATCCAAAAGGAGGCGGAGCGATTGCTGACGGAGGTGGGTCTGGGGGATCGGCTGGATCACTATCCGCTGCAACTTTCCGGCGGCGAGCAGCAGCGGGTGGCGCTGGCGAGGGCTTTCATTCATCGGCCGAAGATTCTGTTTGCGGATGAGCCGACGGGGAATCTGGATGCGGAAACAAGCGCGCCGATTGTGGAGATGCTATTTCGCCTGAACCGCGAGGCGGGGACGGCCTTGGTGCTGGTAACGCATGACCCGGCGCTGGCGGCAAAGGCGCGTCGGGTGGTGACGATGAGTGGGGGGAAGATCGTTTCTGAGGGAGAGAATCATGGGATCTAACAAGAGTGGGCTGCCGGGCAATTTGTGGACGGCTTTGTTTCATCCGTGGGTGTGGCGGATGGCTTGGCGGGACAGCCGATCGCAGCGGGTGAGGTTGGTGATTTTTTCGTTGGCGATCGTTTCGGGGATTGCGGCGTTGACGGCAATTCACTCGTTGAAGGCGAGTGTGGAGCGGGGGATTGCTTCGGAGGCGAAGTCGCTGCTGGGTTCGGATTTGCGGGTTTCCTCGCGGCGGGAGATCAGCCCGGATGACGTGAGCAAGCTTGCGGGAATGGCGAGCCGGATGAGTCGTGAGACGGGCTTTCCATCGATGATGCGGTTTCTTCCCGACGGCGGGGCTCGGCTGATGCAGGTGCGGGGAATTGAGGGCGGCTATCCGTTTTATGGGAAGGTGGAAACGCGTCCGGCGGATGCGTGGGAGAAGCTGAAGGGTGAAGGCGGGGTGTTGTTAGAGCCGGCGATGCTGGATCAGTTCGGGGCGGAGATCGGGGATGAGGTGGAGCTTGGGGGAATGCGCTTGAGGATTCTGGGCGTGGTGGACAAACCGGCTCCGCGCGGGAATCGCTTCAGTGGATTTGCGCCGGAGGTGTATGTGAATTTGGCGGACATCGAGCGCACGGGGCTGCTGACGAAAAACAGCATGGCATCCTATCAGCTGCATCTGGAAATCGACGGTGGGCCGTCGTCGAAGGCGCTGAAGGACAAGGTGCGCAAAGATTTTCCTGACAATCCGTGGCAGTTGGAAACTCCGGAAGATCGGAGAGAAAACCTCGGTGATGCGTTGGACAACTTTCAACAATTCCTGGGGCTGATCGCGCTGGCATCGCTGGCGCTGGGGGCGATCGGGGTGGCGGGGGCGGTGCATGCGCATGTGACGCGGCGGATTGCGACGATCGGGATTTTGCGCTGTCTCGGGTGTCCGGGGCACCTGGCGTTTGGGATATATTTCGCGCAAGTGCTGGCGCTGGGTTTGTTTGGGACGCTGCTGGGGGCGGGGCTTGGGGTTGGTTTGCAGATGGGTTTGTTAGGGGCGTTTCGGGATGAATTGCCGATTTCGGTGAGTCCTTCGCCGGAGTGGAAAATCGTGGCGCAGACAACAGCGACGGGCTTTGCGGTGTGTTGTGGATTCGCGCTGCTGCCGCTGATGAAGATTCGTGAAATTTCACCGGCAGTGACCTTGCGGAGCGGTGGTGGTTTGAAAGGTGGGGTGCTGAGGTCGCTGCCGATTTACGCAGTGCTAGTGGGATTGCTGGTGATGGTGGCACATGCGAATGACCCGATGTGGGCGCGTTCGCTGGCGATGGTCGGCGGGATGGTGGTGGCGTTTTTGGCGCTGGTGGGCGTGGCGCGCGGTTTGATGGCCGTAACGCGTCGGGTGGTGGGCATGCGCTGGCCGTATCTGCTGCGGCAGGGTATTTCGAATCTGCATCGTCCGGGGAACCAGACGCTGCTGTTTTTGCTGTCGCTGGGGCTTGGTACATTTCTGTTGGTGACGATTCTTTCGGCGGGTCGGCTTTTGAACGGGCGGCTGGATCTTCAGCAGTCGGGGGAGAGCCCGAATTTGTATTTGATCGATGTCCAGCCGGATCAGGTGGCGGGTGTGAGGGAGGTGTTGGATCAAAGCGGGCTGCCGGTGTTGGAGAGTGAGCCGATGGTGACGATGCGCGTTTCATCGATCCGCGGGGTGGCAGTGGGTGAGGCGAAAGGCGTGCCGCGCTGGGTGGCGAGGCGGGAGTTTCGTTCGACCTATCGGGACAAGCTGAATTTCACTGAGACGCTGGTGGCGGGTGAGTTCGCGACCGAGCGGGCGGATCCGACGGAGGTGGTGCCGCTTTCCTTGGAGGAGGAAATTGCGAAGGACATGATGGTGGGGATCGGCGATGAGCTCACGCTGGATGTGCAAGGGGTGCCGATCCGCGCGCGGGTGGCGAGTTTGCGGCGGGTGGATTGGAGTCGTTTCAACCTGAATTTCTTCATGGTATTCCCGCCGGGCGTGCTGGAGGACGCGCCGGGATTTCATGTGGTGACGACGCGGACGCCGACGCAGGCGGCTTCGGGAGAATTGCAACGGGCGCTGGCGGCGAAGTTTGCAAATGTCACAGCGATCGACCTGACGCTGATCCTTGAAACCGTGCGGGATATTCTTGGCAAGATCTCGACGGTGGTCACGGTGCTGGGTGGGTTCACCGTGCTGGCGGGGCTGCCAATTTTGATCGGGACGCTGCTGAATGGGCGCGATGTGCGGTTGAAGGAAAGCGTGCTGCTGCGGACGCTCGGGGCCTCGGCGAAGCAGGTGCGGACGATCCTGGTGATCGAGTATGCGACGCTTGGAGTTCTCTCCGCGCTGACCGGCGTGCTGCTGGCGGTGGCGGCGAATGCGGCGCTGGCAGTCTTTGTTTTCAAAGCCTCGCCGTGGCCGGATCCGATGCTGTTAGCGGGGGCATTCGGGGCGGTTACGGGGATTGCGGTGCTCGGGGGGCTGGCCTTGAGTCGGGGAGTTTGCAGCCACCCGCCGCTGGAGATTTTGCGGGGTGGGGGGTGACTTTGGGGGGCTGGAAGGTGGCTGTATTTTTGGGTGGCAGTCTTGGATTTTGAACATCTGCAGAGAGACTTGGCCCCGCGCTTGTGGAACTGAGATCCGGGGAAGTGGCTATAAGCATTCAAAGCCCTTCGGCACCTTCAAAAATCCAAGATCAACAATCATCACTCGTCAATTTTTCAAAAGAAAAGCCGGACAGGTTTCCCTGTCCGGCTTTTGATAGATGGGATGTGTGGGCGAGACGCCCACACTCCTTGAATTACTCTTCGCCTGGGCTCCACTCTTCGGAAGCGGCGGCGGAGGCGAGGTTGAACGCTTGCTCGAGGCCGACCATCTCGGAAGACGGACGGAGGGATTCGAAGCTGGCGCTTTCCTTCTTGAGCTGCTCTTCGGAGTAACCGACGGCCTTGATGGAAAGACCGATGCGGCGCTCGACCTTGTCCACCTTGATGACGCGGGCTTCGATTTCCTCGCCCACCTTGATGATGTCTTTGACCTTCTCCACGTGGTCTTCGCTGAGTTGCGAGATGTGGATGAGGCCGTCGATGTCACCGTCGAGGCTGACGAATGCGCCGAAGGAAGCGATCTTGGCAACCGTGCCCTTGACGAGGTCGCCGACTTTGAAGCGGCTGTCGATGAGGCTCCATGGGTCGTTCTCGGTTTGTTTGATGCCGAGGGAGACGCGTTGGTTGGCCTTGTCGATGGCAAGCACGATGGCTTCCACTTCGTCGCTCTTCTTGAGGACTTCGGACGGGTGGTTGATCTTGCGGGTCCAGGACATGTCCGAGACGTGGATCATGCCGTCGATGCCTTCTTCCAGTTCCACGAACGCACC
>JBBARN010000200.1:0-7141 GCA_040399845.1 Luteolibacter sp.
TGGCCGGAGTCGAAGCCGGTGGGTGGGGGCAACGGGACTACGCCGACAGCAATGCGGCAACGCCCACCAGCAGCAACTTCCTTCCCTTCACTCCGGTCTCAGGAATGGTCTACAAGCTCGAAGCCACCATCGATACGACTCCGCTCGGTGGTGCCGATCCGGGTGGGACGCAGTCATGGTTTGCCTTGGGCTTCACGAGCAGCCAACATCATTGGAATGGTGTGGACGCATCCACGATTGCAGTCGGCCAATTGGTGCGTTGGAACTCCAACCAAGTGGCCACCGTTTCTTATACGATGAACGGCGCGGATCTGGTTGCTGGCGGAGTTCAGTATGTCGGCTGGATCACGGATCGCGCCGGCACGGTCAACCTCAACAGCGCCTTGCAGGTCAAGATCGACAACTTCAGGCTGATCGCAGGTGATCCCAACCCGACCGTGACATACAATGGCAACGGGAGCGATGGTGGCTCCGTCCCTACCGATCCGGGCAGCCCATATACCTTCGGTGGTACTGCAAGCGTTGTGAGTGCAGGCACGATGACGCGCACCGGATTCAACTTCGTCGGTTGGAACACGGCTGCCAACGGCACTGGTACCGATTACAGTCCGACAGCCACCTTCACTATCGAGAACCATACCACGCTCTATGCGAAATGGATCCCTTCAGGTAGTTACCTTGTCACCTACAATGGCAACGGAAGCACGGTTGGCAGTGTTCCTGTTGACGGAGGAAACCCTTATGCAGGCGGTTCCACTGTCACAGTTCTTGGAAACACTGGGTCCCTGAGCAAGACCAGTTTCAGCTTCAACGGTTGGAACACCGCTTCCGACGGGAGTGGTACCAACTTTTCCCCCGCTGACACCTTCTCGATTGGAGCGGACACCACCCTTTATGCCCGCTGGTCGCCAGGTCCGAACTTCGTTTGGGACGACCAACTGGCCAACGGCCTCTGGAATACCGCCGATGCGAACTGGATGGGAGCTGCTTGGAGCAATTCTGCTTCGAACAATGCCATTTTCAACACGGTGGGTGGCAACGTTTTCCTCGACCCGGGTATCGTCGCCGGCGCAGTGAACGTCGGAGGGACCAGCGCCAATTTCCCAAACCTCGGATTCTACGACGGAAGCCTTTCCGCTACCAGTCTGACCGTTCAAGGGTTTGCAAACAATAGCGGTGCATACGGCAGCAATCCCAGTCTGAGCATCGACTCGTCCGTTGCGGTCAGCGGGGATGCCGCCATCGGACGTTCCAGCCTGAACATTCTCGGTGGCACTTTTACCGCCGACCGCATCATCTCCGCACCAGCCAGCGCGGACTGGGGTCGTCTGGTCGTTTCGGGCGGCAGTGTCACCGCCACCAATGGTGTGGATGGTTCGGTCAATACAGGTGCCACCTTCGCGATCGACCTCAACGGGGGTGAGTTGAGTGCTCCTTCGATCCGGGTTGCCGACCGTGAAGTGGGTCCTAGCAACGATGCCTACCTCACCTTCAATGGTGGCACGCTCAAAGTTATTGGTGCGGACAATGCGGACTTCATTACTACTTATGCAGGCGGAAACAATACTTTCGTCGCCTCTGGTGGCGCGATCATTGACACCAACGGATTCAACATCGGCATCCTCGCCAACCTCCGCAACGCGGGTGGTGGACTCACGAAGGAAGGTGCCGGAACACTCACCCTCGGAGGGCTCAACACCTATGTTGGGAACACCTACGTGAATGCTGGAACCCTCGTCCTCGCTGACAACGCCACATTGACTTTTGTCGTCAATGAGAGCCCGGCATCCAACATGGTCACCGGTAATGGTGCTGCGTCATTCAATGGTGATTTCAACATCGACACCAGCTCTGTGACCGGGAACAATGGTTATATTTGGACGCTTGTCGACCGTGCTTCGCTTGCCGGCGAGTCCTTTGATCCCGTAACATTCCAAGTTGTCGGCTTCACCGAGCAACCCGATGGATTGACCTGGACCATGACGGACGCCAAGGGCGATTGGTCATTCTCCGAGGACACCGGTGAACTCACGCTCGATGTTGGCAACGACTACGATGCCTGGGGCGCTACCTACGGACTCGCCCAAGGTAGCGAAGCAGGCGATCTCGACAACGACGGAATGACCAATCAGGAGGAGTATGCTTTCGGGCTGATCCCGAACAGCGGTTCATCGGTCAATCCGATCGCCGTTCCGCTCGACAAAACTACCGGCGCATTCCGCTACACACGCCGCGCCACTCCGGCATCGACGGGTCTGACCTATACGGTCTGGACCTCGACCGACCTCGCCACTTGGACCGAAGACACCACAGCCACTCTGTCACAAACTGTCACTGGCACGGTCGGCGAAGTAGAAACCGTCGAAGCAACCATTACGGGGCCCCTGCCACTCGCCCAGTCGAAGCTCTTCATTCAGGTCCGGGCTCAATGATGGAATTGAACATTTGTTTTCTCATTAACCACTAGAAAAAACATACATGAAACTGAAAACAACCTACCTCGCTGTCGTGACTGCGGCTTCGCTGTCGGGCATGTCACAAGCCACCGTCATCTATTTCGACGACTTCAATGACCAGCAAAACATCGACAAGGGTGGTAGTTACACCCAGTCGTTGCACACCTCCGTCCCAAGCACCCGCAACGGCATCCTTGGTGGTAGTGCCAGCGCCACCTGGATAGCCGCCGCTGAAGCCGGCGGCTGGGGTCAGCGGGACTACGGCGACAACAACGTCGCCACGCCCACTAGCAGCAATTACCTCGCATTCACTCCTCAGGCTGGCTACATCTACACATTGGAGGCCGACATCACGGTGAATTTGAACATCGATTCCAACTGGTTCGCTATTGGGTTTGTCCAGAACCCTACTAACTGGGTAGTCAATGGGGCTTACACGGTGGCCGACTATACCGTGGAATCACAACAGGGCATTGTCCGCTGGCAGTCGCCCAATGTCGGTGTCACCCGGCACGTCACTTACACCCTCGATACCACAGCTCCCGGTTGGACCAACACCCAGAGCATCGCGTATGTCGGTTGGTTCACGGCCAACCCCGGAGGGGTCAACATCAATAGTGCAAATCAGGTATCCATCGATAACTTCAGCCTCACCGCTGTCCCTGAGCCATCGGCCGCTTTGCTTGGTGGTATTGGCTTGCTGGTCCTGTTGCGTCGCAGACGGTGATATGGAGGGAGAGGCGGCTTCTAGCATGTCTCTTTCCTCCTGAAAACTTCAAACTGAACACTAGCAACTTCTTGTAAACTTTGCCTCTGGAGGGGCAATCCCTGGACGGGACACGGTATGGGTTTCCGTGTCCCGTCCGTTTTTATCCAACACGTGCTCCAAGAATGAAGTGCTCCAAATCCCTAATCCACGCCTTGAAACATCAACCAGCCAAATCAGGAAGCTCGGGTTCCCCATGGGTTCGTCGCGTGATGCTGTTCCTGTTAAGCGGAGCCATCTCGTCCGCGCAGGCCGCCGATTTCATCTGGAACAATGGTGCCGCCACCGGCTTTTGGAATGCCACGGACGCAAACTGGTCAGGAGTTGCTTGGGAAAACGCTCCATCTAACCAAGCGGTATTCACCTCGACCGGTGGCACGGTTATCCTCAGTGAACCGATCTTCGCCAGTGCGGTGACCTACGGCTCCACCGCCTCCAACACTCCCGATCTGAGTCTTTCCGGAAGCAGCTTGACCGCATCGAGCCTGACGGTGCAAGGCAGGTCGGACAACTCCGGTGCCTACTCTAACAATCCGTCGCTGTCACTGGCGGTGCCCACCGTTTCAATTGCAGGCGACCTCGCTGTGGGGCGCGCCAATCTCCTCATCGCCGCCGGATCGGTGACAGCGGACCGGATCATCAGTTCCGTCGCCAGCGCCGATTGGGCCCGGCTTGTCATTTTCGGCGGCACCGTAACCGCGACCCATGGCGTGGATGGCTCGGTCAACACCGGAGCCACCTTCGCCATCGACCTGAACGGCGGCACGCTCCACACCCCATCGATCCGTGTCGCCGACCGTGAGATCGGAATCAACAACGACGCCTGGCTCACCTTCAATGGCGGCAAGCTCATCGCCACCGCCGACAACCCGGATTTCATCACGCTCTACGGAGGAAACCAAAACGCCTACATCGGAAACGGGGGTGCCGTGATTGACACCGCCGGTCATGAAATCGGCATTCAAATCAACTTGCTAGCTTCCGGTGGTGGCGGCTTGTCCAAGGAGGGCCAAGGCCGGCTGACACTGAGCGGCTCTAACAAGTATTGCGGTGCAACAAAAGTCCGGGCGGGCACCTTGCGACTCACGCAGCCTTCGTTGCAGCCTGCGGCGCGCGTCGAGATCGAGACAGGTGCCCTGCTGGAGCTGGACTTTTCCGGCAGCGATTCGATCCGCGCTCTCGTCATCGATGGCGTCCCGCTCGCACCCGGGGTTTACAGCGCCGCCACTCATCCCGGACGCATCGTCGGAGCTGGCTCGCTGGTGGTTTCCGCCGGTTTCTCGAATGCTCCCTGGCCCGGTGCCGACGATGGCATTTCGAGCTTCCGCCGGATGAAATACGGCTATTTCGTCCACTACGTGTTCGGTGGCACCCGCAAGTCCGATGGAAATTGGCCGACCGATGCCAACGACATGGCGGACCGCTTCGACGCGGAGGGCTTCGCCGAGGACCTGCATTCGATGGGAGTCGAATATGTCATTTTCACCGCATGGCACTACAACGTCGTCTGCCTCTGGCCGAGCGCGGCGATGGAGCGCTGGATGCCCGGCCACACCGTGCGCCGCGACGTGTTGGGCGACCTGCTCGATGCGGTGAAGGCCAAGGGCATCCGGGTCATGTTCTACACCCATCCCCGCGACGGCCATGACATGAACACGGCCGACCAGATCACCACCGGCTGGGGTCCCGGCATCCCCGGCGACTACAATCCGGATTGGAACCAGTTCAACCGGAAAAAATGGAACGATTTCATCAATGACATCTATGCCGACCTGATCGACCGCTACGGCAGCCGGATCGACGGCATGTTCATCGATGAAGGCAGCCCTTATGGTGACAGTTGGCGCGTGGTGGACTACCCGCGGCTCCGGCAGACGGTCAAAAGCCGGCAGCCGGACCTGTTGATGATGCATAACTTCTATGGCGACAACTACAGCTGCGACATCGGAGCTACCGAGGTAAGTTATTGGCAAGCCTGGGTGCCGGGGACAAATCCTAACAACTGGCCCGCGACGGGGCGGCCGATGTCGATGGTCATGGGGAGCAACTGGTCCGCCACCCAGATTCCGGGCATCTTCACACCGCGCTACAACACGACGGAAATGTTCCGCATGACCGTGTTGCGCGCCGGTATCAATTCCACCGACGGCGGCGGCGTGAACTGGGCTTGCGGACCTTATGCCGGCGGCGGTTGGGAAAGCGGCGTGCTCGAACAAATGCAGGAGATCGGCTCGTGGATCGCCGCGATCCGTCCATCGATCTGCAACACGTATCCAAGCCAGTCGTGGATCACCCCACCCAGTTCCACCATCAATAGCCTGTCCAACGGTTTCGTCGCCACCCGTTCCGCTGCTGACGGCCGCGAGTTCATTCATGTGCTCACGCCTCCTACGGGAAATACTCTAACAGTCCCCGCACCGGCCGACGGAAGGGGCTACGCCTCGGCATCGTTATTGGAGAACGGGCATCAGGTTGCTCTTATCCGCAATGGCGATGGCAGCATGGACCTGACCTTGCAGAACGGCGACACATGGAACCCACGCAACACAGTCATCGCGCTCGAACCCGTCACCGTCACCTGGACTGGCCTCAACGACGACGCCGGACCCGGACTCTCGGCCTGGTCGCAATCGGTGGACCATTTCACCGGCGGCTTTCCGGTCGGCACGCGATTCCGATCGGGCGACAACGTGGACTTCTCTCTGTTAGGATCGGCCACTGTGGTTCCATGGGTATCGGGTTTTTCCGTCGGCGATCTTCGCTTCGCGGAAAAGAACCATCTGATCCAGCCCTCTGGCTCGCCCACCCTTACGCTGGCCAGCGGACGCATCGACGTGGCGGATGCGATCACGGCCAAATTCCAGGAAACCGGCCCCGGCGGCCCCCTCACACTCGCGGGCGATGCCGGGCTTTGCAAAACCGGCGGCGGCACACTCGTGCTCGATCTTCCGTCCCAAGTGAGCGGAAATACTTATCTAACAGGAGGCGTGGTCTCCGTCCGCAAAGGCGCACTCGGCACTCAGGGCAACATCGTATTCGATGGTGGCACGCTTCGATTGCTGCCGGGAAACAACGAAGATTTCTCCAGTCGCATCCGGCATGGCGATGCACCCGTGAGGATCGACACCGGTGGCAACCATGTCGTGTGGGCCACCCCACTACATGCCAGCAATGCCGGCGGTTTGATCAAACTTGGAAACGGCACACTCGCGCTCGCAGGTGGAGCCACCGCTTCCACCGGCCCCATCACCATCGCCTCCGGTTCCCTCAAACTCGATCCCGCCACCACCGGCAGTGTCTCGGTTCCGAATCCGGGGTTTGAAAGTCCCGTCTACGGTCCGCAGGGCTGGTCCTACAATCCATCCGGCACCGCATGGACTTTCGGTTCGTCGAGCGGCACCGCCTCGAACAACACCCCGTGGGTTGGTGTCTCTCCGGAAGGCGTGCAGGTGGCCTTTCTACAGAACAACGGCACCATGAGCTCTGAAGTGACCGTCAGCACCGACGGGCACTATCGACTCTCGTTCCTCGCCGCGAATCGCCCCGGCTATCCTGCTACCGGTCTGGTGGTCACTCTTGATGGAGTTTTGTTAGATATGCTAACCCCAGGCCACATCGGCCGCGGCGGTGACTTCAATCACTTCGAGCTCCCCGCCTTCCATCTCAGCGCGGGCACGCACACGCTTACCTTCCAAGCTCAACAGAACGGCCCGGACAGCGATACGCTCATCGACGACATCCGCTTCACTGCGGTCGAAGCCGGAGCCCTTCCTAACGGAGCGAGCCTCGCTCTCACTGGATCAAGTTCGGCCTTTGATCCCGGGGCGGCCACGGTCACGCTCGACTCGCTCGCCGGCGTTGCTGGCAGCGCCATCAACCTGGACAACACCAACCTCCTCATCACCGGCGACGACCACGC
>JBBARN010000201.1:0-4601 GCA_040399845.1 Luteolibacter sp.
TCGGGAGGGAAACTGAAAGAACAGAACTGAGTTAACGGATAGTGGATTTCTTTTTCAATGCCTTGATTGGTAGATGATGTGCTTTTGGAAGTTTTGGCATAAAGAAGAGCGGGTGGGCTGAGTAAGACATGAGTTGGTGCAACTCGTTTGCGGTTGAGTTGGGACGGATCGTCCCAACTACGAGATCGCTTCCTTATCTTCTTATCTTCTTATCTTCTCTTCTGTCTTGCGTCTTGAAGTCTTGTCTCTAACCATCTTCCATCGCCAGCCACCGGGATTCGAAGAGGTCCTGTTCGATGAGGTTATTGCCCTCGCCGCCGCGGTCGATGACGATGAAGTCGCTGGTTTCGCCGATGGCGAGGAGGGGGTGGTGCCAGACGTCGCGGGCGTAGTTGACGCCTTGCCAGCCTTGGGTGATGAAGGCGCGGAGGCGGTCGGGATGGAGTTCGCCTCTTTCCGCGACGACGATGAGGTAGGGGCAGTCTGTTAGAGGGATGAAGGCCTGGCTGCCGAGCGGGTGGCGTTCCATCATCTTAATCTCGAAAGGCAAGGGGCGTGGCTGGCCGCGGAAGAGGTTGATGAGGGTGCGTCCGCCTTGCAGGGCGGTGTCCACTTGGGCGAGGTCGTGGAAGCGCTCGGTGCTTCCGAGATTGATGGGATAATGGATGACTCCCTCCAGTTCGATCACATCGCCGAAGGGTGCGAAGGCCGCGCGGGTGAGCGGTTCGAGGGTGAGGGTTTTCATCCGTTGGGCATGCCCCAGAGGCGCAGTCTTGAAACGCCGCCATCGGGGAAGATGTTGAGTTTGATGTGGGTGATGGGACCGAGCGGGGCGATTTCCTTTTCGAAGTGATGCTCGCGATCCATTTCCAGTTTCTGCTCGGGCAGAAGCGTGTCCCAGAACATCGATTGGGTGATGATGGATTCCGGTGTGCCATCTTTCACGAAGGCGGCCTGGATCGAGCAGCGGTCCGGGTAGTTGCCTTTGAAATAGGCGGTGTCCACGGTGATTTTTTGGATCGAGCCGGCACGGGCGAGGGCGACGATACACCAATCATTGCCGGGTTCGCGGCGTCGGCGCGTTTCCCAACCATCGCCCATGTTTTCCCCGCGGCCGGGCATGAGCAGATTGATGGCGGCGCCGAAGTGTTCGTTGTTAGCACCGACGACATGCGAGCCGTTTTCGATGGCAGCGAGATCGACGAGCGTGTCCTTTCCGGTCTGGTCCCAATCCGCGCGCGGTGATCCATAAACCCTCAGCCGTGCAACTCCGCCGTCGGGAAAAATGTGGAGCCGCACATGAGTGAAGGCGCGTGGATTTTCCACGGAGATATAATGATGACTGTTGCCCTTGAGTGGAGTGGCGGGAACTACGACGAACCACTCGGTGGAATCATCCGGTTCGCCATAACAGGCTTCGAGCGAGGCGGCGGGTGGGAAATTTCCCGTGAAGTGGCTGGTATCGATGTCCACTCCGTGGATGGTGCCTGGGCGGGCGAGTTTCACGAGGCACCAATCGTGTCCGGTGCTGCGCTTGCGGCGGGATTCCCAACCGTCCATCCACTTGCCATTGGTATCATATTTTCCCGGCACGAAGATGGCGGGCTCGGGATTGAGCATGCGGGATTTGTCCGCGAAGAAATCATCGGATGCCTCCACGGCGATCGCGCCGAGACGGGCGCTGGCGAGATTCACATGACGGCGGGTGAACGCTGGGGCATCGGGGTCCTGGATGGTTAGGGACATGGGAGATCAGTCGGGTTTGGAAAATGGATGATGAGTGTGCCAATGGCGGGCGATGTCGATGCGGCGGGCGATCCACACATCGGGATGATTCTGGATGTGATCGAGAAACTGTTGCAAGGCGCGAAAGCGTCCAGGGCGGCCGAGCAGGCGGCAGTGCATGCCGATAGAAAGCATCTTCGGCGACTCCGCTCCTTCTTCATACAACACATCGAAGGCATCACGAAGATAGGTATAAAAATGATCCGCTGTGTTGAATCCCTGCGGCGTGGCAAAGCGCATATCATTCGTATCGAGCGTATAGGGCACGATCAGATGCGGCTTGAGGCTGCCATCGGAAATTTCCACTTCGGTCCAGAAGGGCAGGTCATCGCCGTAGTAGTCCGAGTCGTAGAGGAAGCCACCTTCTTCCATCAACAATCGCCGTGTGTTCGGGCTATCGCGGCCGGTGTACCATCCGAGGGGTTTTTCGCCGGTGAGGCGTTCGATGATTTCGATGCCGCAGCGCATGTGATCGCGCTCAGTGGCCTCGTCCATGTTCTGATAGTGGATCCAGCGCAAGCCGTGGCAGGCGATTTCATGGCCCAGCTCGACAAAGGCGCGGGTGAGATCGGGATGGCGTTCGAGCGCCATGGAAACTCCGAACACAGTGAGAGGCAGATTGCGTTTTTCGAACTCCCTGAGGATGCGCCAGACGCCGGCGCGCGATCCGTATTCGTAGATCGACTCCATGCTGAGGTGGCGGGCGGGAAACGATTCCGCGCCGACGATTTCTGATAGAAACTTCTCCGAACCTTCATCGCCGTGGAGGACGCAGTTTTCGCCGCCTTCCTCGTAGTTGAGCACAAACTGCACGGCGATCCGCGCGCCGCCGGGCCAGTCCGCGAAGACCGGATCGCGGCCGTATCCGATGAGGTCTCTGGGGTAGGTGGGCGAGTGAGGCATGGCGGTCAGAGGATCGATCAGAGAATCAGATAGCGGAGCACGAGAGGTCCGACCACGGAGGCGAGCATGGCGGAACAGGACATGGCAAGCGATGCAAAAGCGCCATGAACGTGGCCCAATTCGAGAGCGCGTGCCGTGCCAACTCCGTGCGAGCCGCAGCCGAGCGCGAGGCCGATCGCCTTGGGATCGGTGACCCTTGCAAGCCGCAGCACACCCGGTCCGAGCACCGCGCCGAGGATGCTGGCAAACATCACACCGATGGCCGTGAGAGCGGGGATGCCGCCATTTTCCCGTGAAATTTCAAATGCCACGGGCGCGGTGATGGCCTTGAGCGAGAGGGATTTCACCACTTGGTTATCAATGGGAAATGCCGCGAGCATTGCCCACACGCTGAGCATGCTGAAGATCACGGCGGAGGGGATGACGATGGAAAGCAGGCGGAGATTTTCACGGATGATGGCCCGCATGTGATAGACCGGCACGGCAAGCGCCACCACCGCCGGGCCTAACAACCAGACGAGCCACGTGGTTTCCTTCTTGTAGCTGGCGTAGTCATGGCCGCTGGTTTCGATGAGGACGATGATGAGGATGGTCGCCCAAAGAACCGGATGCAACAGCGGTTGTTTCGTGCGTTGGAAAACCCAGCGCATGCCGAAGAAGATCGCGATCGTCAACGCGCTCCAAATCACGGCGCTCATGCCGCCCTCCCTGTTTCATCCTTGCGATCCAGCCACTGCGTGAGGTGGCCCACGGCGATCCACATCGCGATCACGGCGAGCACCAGCGATGGCACCAGCAGCCAGCCCCACTCGATCCACGGTTGTTTGTCTGCAGCGGAGCCGACGAAGATAGGCACAAAAAGCAGCGGCATGAGAAACAGCAGGAAGCGGGCGGCGGGTTCGATCCAGCGGATTTTCACCAGCTTGAGCGAGATGGCGATGAGCAGGAGGAAAAGGCCGAGCACGTTGCCCGGGAGGATCAGGTGGAGCCACTGCTTGAGCTGCTGTCCGGCAAAAAAGAAAGCCCACAGGATGGCGAAGCCCGCGAGAAGATGCAGCGATTTCAGGAGCAGCGGGTGTTTCATGCGAAGGTGGAGGATTTCAGCAGGTGGCGAGCCACGTGGATGCGGGCTGATGATTTTCAGCTTTCGGCATGCTTTGAGCTACCCTAGTTTCCTTTGATCCTACAACCCCGGAAATCATGAGCACCCTGGCAACCACCGTCGATGGCTTGAAATTCACCAACCCCTTCGTGATCGGCTCCGGCCCTCCGGGCACCAACGTCAAGGTGATCAAGCGCGCATTCAAGGAAGGCTGGGGCGGGGTGATCGCCAAGACAGTGAGTCTTGATTGCTCGAAAGTCGTCAACGTCGGCCCCCGCTATGCCAAGCTCATGGCGGGCGATGGCAAGGAGGTGATCGGCTGGGAAAACATCGAGCTGATCAGCGATCGGAAGTTTGAAACGTGGTTGGACGAGTTCAAGGAAGCCAAGGATGCCCACCCCGAAGGCATACTCATCGCCTCCGTGATGGAAGAGTATAACAAGGACGCGTGGTGTGAAATCATCGAGCGCTGCCAGGATGCGGGCGTGGATGCCTTCGAACTGAATTTTTCCTGCCCCCATGGTTTGCCCGAGCGCAAGATGGGAGCGGCGATGGGTCAGGATCCGGCGATTCTTGAAGAAGTCTGCGGCTGGGTGATGGGTGTTTCGAAAATCCCCGTGTGGGCAAAAATGACACCCAACGTCACCCACATCGAAGAGCCGACCGCCGCCGCCTTGCGCGCCGGTTGCCATGGAGTGAGTGCCATCAATACCATCCGCAGCGTCATGGGTGTGAACCTCGAAACCTTGCGCCCCGAGCCGACGGTGGAAGGTTATACCACGCCCGGCGGTTATTCATCGAAGGCGGTGAA
>JBBARN010000201.1:4701-7095 GCA_040399845.1 Luteolibacter sp.
CGCGCAGGCATGGTCAAGAGCGATGCCGAGTGGGACGGCGATGACTTCGTCAAACAATCCAACGCCCTTTCCCGCTGATTGGCCTCTTACGGGAAATCCATAGTCCCTTTGATTTGGCTCGAAACGCGAGCTTGGCAGGTGGGGCGTGTTGAGCTATTATAGTCACATGTCCATTCAACAACTTCTCATCACCGAGGTGTCCCAGCAGCCGGAACCCCTGCTGCGGGAAGTGTGGCATTATCTCAATTTCCTCAAAGCGCAAGCCGGGGAGGAGTTGACCCAAGGCCAAACAGCACGTCCAGGATTCGGCTCCGTCCCGGGCATTGTGCTGACTGAGGACTTTGATGAGCCATTGGAGGATTTCGCCGAATACCGCGCATGAAACTGCTTCTGGATGCCCACACGCTGCTGTGGTTCCTCGCTGGCAGCGATCGACTCAGCGAAAGAGCCCTTGCTTGCATTCAGGATACCCGGAATTTGGTTTTTGTAAGTGCCGCGACCTTGTGGGAGATCGGCATCAACGATTCATTGGGAAAGCTGAAATTGCCGGAACCTTTCGAAAAGCTCTTCCCAGATCGACTTGTTGCTTCGAACATGTTGGTGCTTCCCATCCTCGTCCAGCATTTGCACAGACATCGAATGCTGCCGTTTCACCATAACGATCCTTTTGACCGCCTCGTGATCGCTCAGGCATTGGCTGACGACTTCACCTTGGTTTCCTGCGATGGCGATTTCCCGCCGTATGGAGTCAAGCTGCTCTGGTGAGTCTGGTGTATGTAGATTTCGAGCAAAAGCGCTCGAAGGGCTTGCCTCCCCGGAAGCCCCGGGAATGGATCAAGCTTAAGGACTTGTCGGGGTGGCACAGAATCCGCTACCTGAGTTTGATCGTGCCAAACCCCTTCCTCCAACCCACATGAGTTCATCCGAAAACCCGGTCTGCCCGCTCTACATCAATGGCAAGTGGCTGACACCTTCCGGCAAGACCGGCAGCCCCGTCTTCAATCCCTCCCGTGGCAGCATGATTGCCAGCGTGCCGATGTGCGGTGCGGCGGAGGTGAATGAGGCCGTGGCCGCTGCGAAAGCCGCTTTTCCGGCATGGCGCGATACGCCGCCGAATGAACGGGCGCAGGTGCTTTTCCGCGTGAAGATCATGCTGGAGGATGCCTTCGAGGAATTATGTCTCGGCATCGCCACCGAACACGGCAAAACCCTCTCCGAAGCGCGCGGTGATTTGCGCCGCGGCATCGAGGTGGTGGAATACGCATGTGGCATTCCCACTTTGCTGATGGGTGAGAGTTTGGAAAACATCGCGCGCGGCATCGATTGCCATACGGATCGTCATCCACTCGGTGTGGTAGCGGGGATTTGTCCGTTCAACTTCCCCGCCCTCGTGCCGATGTGGATGTGGCCGATCGCGATTGCCTGCGGAAACACCTTCATCCTCAAACCGAGCGAAAAGGTGCCGCTCACCATGCAGCGTGTGGTGGGGCTGTTAGAGAAATCCGGCCTACCGCCCGGCGTGATGAACATCGTGCACGGTGGCCGCGAGTGCGTGGATGCGATTTTGGAACACCCCGATGTGAAGGCGATCAGCTTTGTGGGATCCACGCCAGTGGCCCGCGAGATTCATCGCAAGGGAACCTCCCACGGCAAGCGCGTGCAGGCCGCAGGCGGCGCGAAAAATTTCATCATCCTCATGCCGGATGCCGATGTGGACCGCACGGTGGAAGCTGTAAAGGACGGAGCCTTCGGATGCGCCGGCGAACGTTGTATGGCGGGCTCGACTGCCGTTGCCGTGGGCGAGGCGGGCGAGCGCTTGCTCCCGGCGCTTGCGGGTTTGGTGGCATCGATGAAAACCGGTCCCACCGATGTGCGCGACTCGCAACCGGACATGGGCGCGGTGATTTCCTCCGAGCACAAAGCGCGCGTCTCGGGCCTCATCGATGCCGGGGAGAAAAGCGGAGCACGTGTTCTAACAGATGGTCGCAAAACAAAGGTGGACGATGCGCCGGAAGGATTCTTCCTCGGCCCCACCTTGATCGATCAAGTGGACGAAGCGAATCCGCTGATGCAGACCGAGGTCTTCGGTCCGGTGCTCGCAGTCATGCGTGCCAAGACGCTCGATGAAGCCATCGCCGCCGCCAACCGTCAGGCCTTCGGCAATGGAGCGGCCATTTTCACCAACTCCGGCAAAGCAGCGCGCGAATTCCGCCGCAATGTCTCGGCAGGAATGGTGGGCATCAATGTGGCGGTTCCGGCACCGCTTGCGTATTTCCCGTTCACCGGATGGAACGATTCGTTTTTCGGCGATCTCCACATCCAGGGCAAGGAGGGCGTGGAGTTTTATACCCAGCGCAAAACCACCACCACCCGCTGGTTCAGCTTTGGCGACGG
>JBBARN010000202.1:0-7015 GCA_040399845.1 Luteolibacter sp.
TGACCCCAAACACACTTTCCCCGCCCGGGCCTTCTCACAGTTTCCGCGCGTTACAAGGGTTCCACCGCCGGGGGAACCGAGCGAAAGGGGGGCGAACGATATTGCCCAAGGTGAGCCGTTCCGTCCCCGCTTGGTCTCCCCGTTCTCACCCCTTTCGCCTGCGGCCCCGGCGGTGCCGCCCTACCTGGCTTCGGTGGTGCCGCACTATCTGGTTTTTGTGAAACGATAGGCCATCACATCCGGAAATCATCGCCGAGGTAATGCTTGCGGGCGATGGGGTCGTTGACGAGTTCCTCGGAGGCACCTTCGAGGATGACGCGGCCGTCGTGGATGAGGAAGGCGCGGTCGGTGATGGTGAGGGTTTCTCTCACGGAGTGATCGGTGATGAGGATGGCGAGTCCGTCGCGGTCACGGAGTTCGCGGACGATGCGCTGGATGTCCTCGACGGCGATGGGGTCGATGCCGGCGAAGGGTTCGTCCAGCATGAGCAGCTTGGGCTCGGAGCAAAGGGAGCGGGCGATGGCGAGGCGGCGTTTTTCTCCGCCGGAGAGGGTGATGGCGAGGGACTTGGCGAGTTTGGTGATGCCGAAACGCTCCATCAGTTCGTCGGCCCGTTCATTGCGCTCCGATCGGTTGAGCTTGGGGCGGGTTTCCAGGATGGCGAGCAGGTTGTCGCGGACCGAAAGTTTGCGGAAGACGGATTCTTCTTGCGGAAGATAGCCGAGACCGAGGCGGGCGCGGCGGTGCATGGGCATGCAGGAAATGTCGTGGCCTTGGAAACACACCGAACCGGCATCGGCGGGGATGAGGCCGGCGATCATGTAAAACGAGGTGGTTTTCCCCGCACCATTGGGACCGAGGAGGCCGACGATTTCACGCGGTTGCACCGTCATCGAAACGCCATCCACCACAGCCCGACCGCCGTAGGTTTTGCGCAGGCCTTTGGCAAAAAGGACGGCAGTCTCGGAGTGGCAGCAGGTGGAACCGGGGGTGTGCATGATCGGGTTGGAGCGCGAAATTCTAGCGTTTTTGGTCGATGTGCACGAACATTTCCCATTTTCCATCGGTGGCGGCATTTCCTGCCTTGTCCACGCGAACGGAGAGGTCGGGCTCCATCGCTCGCATGGCATTGGCACCGCGGACAAACCAAGGATAGCCGCCGCTGATGATCGCGTGGCCGCTTTTGACGTTGTAACTGAAAATCGCGCCGCGGGCTTCGACGGGTTCGTCCACGCCCTCGATCTTCTTTTGCTTCATGTGTGGTGCCCCGGTGGCCACAATGCGGTCCACTTCGCCGAATTTGGCGAAGGCGCCATCGTCCTTCGGTTTGGCATCCTTGGCAGCCGGGTCCTCCTTTTTGACCGCTTGCTCGGGTTTCTTCGCGAGAAAAATCTTCAACTCGGAATCCGCAGTGAGCGTGAACTGCGGGTGATCCACCTTGACGTTTTTGAGATACACGAACACCCCCTCGTCCGCATCGAAATACATGCCTCCGTCGCAGGAAACCCGGGTGTCGTCCGGGCCCGGTTGGCGATCCAGAGGACCGGCGGGGGCGTCGGGTTTGGCAGTTGTTTCCTTGGTAGTGAGTTGGGTGCGCTCAAGGAAGTCCGCAGCAGCAGCATTGGTCTTGGTCGAGGCATCGAGGTCTGCCTTCAGATCTTGTCGAACGGCATGCATGGCAGCGGCGTGCTCGTCAGCACGGGGAGCCGTATCCGCCTGGAGTGCGGCTTTTTCGGCATCGGTCGGCGGGCTGGGAGGCGCAGCGGCAAGGGGCTGGGCAGCCAAGGCAACCGCCACAGCGGCAGAACGAAGCGGGGATGATGACGATTTCATGGCGGTTTCGGTGCGGGCCTTGGCCCAAGTAGTCACGGGGCCGATGAGGAAGCCCTCACCTTGTGCGAGATCAAACACCAGCCCTTGCCCCGTGGCGCTGATGGCATCGCTTTGGATGACGACAGGTTCCCTTGCCTCAAGCATGCCCTTGGCTTGGTTGAACTCTGCCTTGGTGAGATCCGCTCGGCCGCGCGGGCTGCCGTCCGGATTGAAAAATTCGAGCGAGACGGTCCGGCCGGAAACGGTGTCCTCATTGACCAAGGTCATCGCCTCCGCCTTGAGCACACCGACGAGTTTGCGGTTTTTATCGTAACGCGGAAGCACCACCCCTTTGAGTTCGCTGCCGTCCGGCAGCACCGAGATGGCAGCCAGCTTTTTCTTCGGCACGGACAATTCCGCCCCGGCACCATGCATGGCCGGGGTGAGCAGGAGACAAATGGTCAGCGGGCGGAACAACAGCGTGGACGGAGATACGAGTGAAATGCTCAGAAACAAGGATCAGACCTGATTCAGTGAGAGGCGTGATGGATGGCGATCAGTTTGACGAGCAGGTCCTCAATGAATTCAAGCGGAATTTGATTCGGTCCATCGGACATGGCGTTGGCTGGATCCGAGTGGACCTCCATGAACAAGCCATCCACCCCCGTCGCGACGGCCGCGCGGGCGAGGACCGGGGCAAGCTCGCCATCTCCTCCCGTCGTGCCGCCTAGTCCGCCCGGGCGTTGCACCGAGTGGGTGGCATCAAAAATGACAGGCAGGCCTTCCTTGCGGATCCAGTAAAGCGACCGCATGTCCGCAACGAGGTTGTTGTAACCGAAGGTGGTGCCGCGCTCGGTGATGAGAAACCGCTCACAACCAAACGCACGCATTTTCCCGGCAATGTTCACGGTGTCCCATGGAGCGAGGAATTGGCCTTTCTTGATATTCACGGCGCGACCGGTCTTGGCGGCGGCCTCGAGCATATCGGTCTGGCGGCAGAGGAAGGCAGGGATTTGGAGTAAATCGATGTGCTCGGCTGCAATGTCCGCCTGCTCGGCCGTGTGGATGTCGGTGGTGACGGGCACCCCGAGTTCCTTGGAAATTTCGCCCAGGATCCGGCAGCCTTCCAGGATGCCAGGCCCGCGGAAGGAGCCGATCGAGGTGCGGTTCGCCTTGTCGAAGGAAGCCTTGAATATGAAGTGGATGCCGGTGCGGTCGGCAATTTCCTTGAGCGAACGCGCCATTTCCCAAGCAAATGCCTCCGACTCCAATGCACATGGGCCGAGAATGAAAAAGGGGACGGGTCCGCCGACGGGAACGTTGCCGATGTTGAAGGGTTCGAATGACATAAAAGGTGAAAACGGGGATGCTGATTCAGGGATGGATTCGCAAATTTTCAGGCATCCTCGGAGTCGAGGGCGGACTGGTAGAGCGGCTTGAGATTTTGAAGGGCGGCTTGCAGGAGTTTCTCCTCGTAAGCTGTGAGATTGCCGCGGGTTTTGGAAGCGAGCATTTCCAGGGAATCGATGACTGACTTGGCGGCGCGGAGATTGATCATCTTGGTGCCAGTCTGCGGATTGGGAATCTGGCCAAGGAAGAGGCCGGCATTCTGGGCTTGGAGGATTACAAACTCGCCGAACCGAGGGTCGGTTTCAAGGGTGTCAGGCATGCGGAAACGCTAGAGAGGAAATCCGCAGGGCGCAAAGTGGAAACACGCGAAACCACAAATGCTTAATATGACCAAACAAAATCCACTTGCAGGCAGGTGGAATTGAGCTATCACACCCATCAATGAAATCAATCCTCCTGATCGCCCTTGCCGCTGTCGCCGTTCTGACCAGCTCATGCAATACATTCATCGGCCTTGGCCGGGACATGCGCATCGCCGGTGAGGGCATGGAAAAAACCGCGAACAAGGCCACAGGCGGCGGTGATGGCGGTGGCGATGTTTCCGGCGCGCCGGTCTATTGATCCCTGCCGCTGGGTTCCGCTCTGGATGCGTGCTTGATCAATATCCCCGCCAGAAGGCGAGGGCACATCCGAGCGTGGCCACTCCGTAGACAAGTCCCGCGAGCGAGCACATCGTCCAGCGCTTGGGATCCGCCGTGACCCATGTCACCGCATCGCGGAAAAGATAGGGCATGCCAACGCAGAACAAGGAGCCTGTGAGCAGCGAATAAGCGTAGATCGGCACCAGAAGGCGTGAGGAAGGATCTTCAAGAAACGCCGACTCCAACAACGGCGACGCCACCATCAGGCCAAGCACCCCAAGCGCGCGGACAGCGAGGAAATCCCGCACGCTGGTCGCCACCAGCACGAGGGCGACTGGCACGAGAATGCGGAGCAAGGGCTTGGCACCATTGAACTCGCCGAGGTCCATGGCGAGGGCGCTGAGCTTGCCCATGTTGTCCGGAGCGATCAGCAGCCAGAACCACGCCATGCCGATTCCCAGCAGAATTTGGCCTGTTGTCTGATCCCGGGGAAACTTTTTCAAATACCCCTGCACGGCAGCGGGCTTGGCAAGCATCAGCGCATGAAGGCCGATCAACCACGCGGCGAGAATGAGCCCCACGGTGAAAAGTGACAGGTGTTCGTAAGGGTGCATCGGATCCATGCGGCCCCCGGACTAGGGCGGGCGGGCACAACATTCAAGCGCCAACTGGCCTCGCACCATTCATGGAAAAATCACGGCGACCGCATCATCCCCTCACATTGCCCGGTCAGGGTGCGGGTATGAACTTGCGGGACGTGATCCAACCCGACGATGGCTGGCTCGATTCGCCCTCGCCACGAAGGGTCGCGGAAGTCGCTATCGCGGCGGCTGCCGGGATGGCCTTGTATGGGTTTACCGTGGGTTTCTGGCGGGATCCGCTGATGGGCGTGTTCGTGGCGGTCAAAATGCCGTTGCTGGTGGCGCTCACCTTGTTGTGCAATGGGCTGCTGAATGGCCTGCTCGGAGTTTTGTTGGGCACGGGACTTGGATTCCGCCAATCACTGCTCGCCTTGCTCACCGCATTCGCGCTGGCGGGCATCCTGCTCGGCTCGCTCGCCCCGGTGACCTTTCTGCTCGCTTGGAATGCACCGCCGCCGGACTCGCCGGGCGCATCGATGGCCCACTCGGCGTATTTGCTGACGCATACCTTCCTCATCGGCTTCGCAGGAGTGGCCGCCAATATCCACCTGCACCGCCTGCTTGCCGCCAAATCCCCCACCCCGGCGGCGGCGACCGCCACCTTGCTGGCTTGGCTGGGAGGAAATGGATTCCTCGGCGCACAGTTCTCATGGATCCTGCGTCCGTTTTTCGGAACGCCCCGGTTGGAAGTGCAATTCCTGCGGCCGGATCCTCTGGATGGAAATTTCTACCAAACCGTGTGGCGTGCGCTGCACCGCATCACCGGCGGCTTCGAACTGCCAGCGCTTGTGGTGATCCTGCTGCTCTTCGCCATCCCCATCGTGCGGGCCATCCGTGCCCACCGCTCCATCTCCCATCAACACTGACTGCGAAACCATGAATCCATCATCCACACCACCGCCGCCACCCTCCTTCCACGCCCAACAACCGCAACCACCGCCCATGGAAGCGGAATTGCCGGATGTGCTGGATACGAAAACCTTGTTTGAGTCGCTGCTCCGCCGCCCCCATGCATTGGTCATGCGGCTGGCAGATGGAAACCACGGTGCCATCGGACGCTTTTTGGCTTTGGCGGGAGTTTCGTTGTTGTTGTTCGGATTCGTGATCGGTTGCTTCGCCAAACACGAGCAACTCTGGGCTGCACCGCTGAAAATCACCGCCGGGCTGCTGTTTGCAGGCGCGATCTGTTTTCCGAGTTTGTATATTTTCGCCACACTGGCCGGCGCACGGGTCTCCATCGGGCAGTTGGCAGCCTGCCTGGCAGGCGCCCTCGCTTTGGCCGGGTTGCTCCTGCTTGGATTCGCTCCCGCCGTGTGGATCTTTGCCGAATCCACGGATTCATTCGGCTTCATGGGAGCGCTCGGGATCGGGGCTTGGGCCATCGCCGCGGTGTTCGCGCTGCGTTTTCTCAAATCGGCGGTGTTCGCCACTGGCGGCACCCAAAAAGGCCCGCTGACCATTTGGAGCGGTGTATTTCTCCTGGTCACCTTGCAAATGACCACCTCGCTGCGACCCATTCTCGGACGCTCCGAGGTGTTTCTCACTCAGGAAAAGAAGTTTTTCCTCCAGCACTGGGGAGAACAATTCGGCCACTCCTTGGGTGAGCCGAACGTTCAAGCCGCCACCATTCCCACCCGCCAGATCCCGACCGAATCACCGTCCTCCAGCGAATGAAAAATCCGCCCGACCCCCAACCGGTTCCTCAATCAGCACCGCCGGACGGAGGCATGACGCCCGATCCTGAATTCCTCGCCTGGTTGGACGAATTGTTATAAATTGCCGACCCTCCTTGCGCGCTTCCCGTTTCCGGGCATGTTGAAAGGATGAAACGGTTGTCTGTATCCCTGTGTTCCCTGCTTGCTTCCTTGATCTCCGCACCCGCCGAACCTGCCTCCAAGTCGGATGGCGGCAAACCGGCACCTGCGGAACCAAAATACAAAGAGGAATCACCCTTGCCCAAAGGCTGGCCGGAACCGGGCCCTTTCAATCAGGTGGTGAAAAAAGAATATCCCGCCTACCGCGCCGCCTTCACCAAAGAAGGCAGTCCGAACGGCAGCTTCATGAAGCTCTTCCGCCACATCCAACGAAATGACATCCCCATGACCGCGCCGGTGGAGATGAAGATGGATGAGGACGAGGATCAATCCATGAAAATGGAACAGATGGCCTTCCTCTACCAATCACCGGAAGTCGGCAAGACCGGTGCGGATGGCGTGGAGGTCGAGGTCCGCGATGTGCCTGCCTTGGAGGCGCTGAGTTACGCTTGGAATGGCAACCGCGACGACAAGGCGACAAAAAAGGCACGCGAGGCCATCGATGCGGAACTTTCGAAACGGAATCTCAAGGCGGAATCCTATCGTCTGTTAGGCTACAACAGTCCGTTCGTTCCACGAGCCAGACAGACCCACGAGTTGCAGGCGATCTTGAAAAAATAAACGGCCGGATCAATTGGCCGCAGGAGCATTTTTCTCCAGCCATGCCTTGCGGGCCGCGAGGTTTTGCTTGAGCTCATTAAGCTTTGCGCGGCCTGCGGCGAATTGATCATAAAGTCGGAAGTGGTTGGAGACATCT
>JBBARN010000203.1:0-6963 GCA_040399845.1 Luteolibacter sp.
AGGCACAATCCAACGTCGTCTTGACATGACGGGAAAATGCCAGATCAAACCCGGGACCGCAAGAACAAAACGTGTAATTTGTGTCTTTTATGATTTGGTGTCTCTTATGATTTGAAGGGCCAAAACGGGCCAGATGTTAACAGGGTTGCGCACTTTTTTCGTGATTTATTGGATCCGGGGGCACCAGACTGCCTTCCCTTCCAGGTTGATCGCCCCGCAAAAGACGAACAAATCGCTGTTTTCCATTGTCTGGCAAATCCCTTGTCAGGTAGTGCGGTAGCACCGGGGCCGCAGGCGAAAGCGGTGAGAGCGAGGGGACCAAGGAGGGACGGAGCGGCGATTCTTGGGCAGGATCGTTCCCTTCCCTTTCGCCGGTTCCCCCGGCGGTGGAACCCTACCTTGGGTGAAGATGCAGCTCTGCGCCAATCCTGAATGTGCTCATTCCTTTGGATGTTGAAACGTCCCTACTCAGAAGATCCCCAAATCATCCTCGTCATCCTCCAATACATCTCTCACTTCCCGGATGAGGTCCTGAACGTCGGCGAGGATATCGATGATTTTCAATCGCGTTTGATGGCGCCACGTGGGATTGGCGAGGGATTCCTCTTCGGCGGAGTCGAGGGCGCGCATGGCGTCGCGGAGGTAGCCGCGGGCTTTTTTGAGGCGGACGAGCACGTTGCCGGCAATCAATATGTCCGGCGGCCATTCGCCCGGATCGCTCATGGCGAGCGCGCCGGCCAGTTTGGCGCTGGCGCTGGAGATGCCGTTGACGATCTCGATGAGCGGATGCTCGCGGTGCGCGTCTGCGGGCAGCCAATCACCTTTGTGCACATCATGATACAATGACACCGCCAAATCGGAGCACTGCTCCACCAGCGGATGGCGTCCGTCGTCATCGTCCTTCCACTCATCCGAATTATACTCTTCCAAGGCCTCTTCGCAGATTGCATTGAGTTCATCGATCCTTGCTTCCCGTTCCTTGATTTCCTCGGGAGTGGGTTCGTATTCCTTTTCGCCGCGTTCGCGCATCAGGCGGGCACGTTCTTCCTGATAGATATCATCATATTCCTCCTCATCCAGCCCTTCGCGTTCCATGCGGGCCTGCACGCGATCCAACAACAATTCCATCCGCGCGTCTTCCGCATCCGCCATGGCCTCGGCGGAGGAAGTGGGCAGATCCTCATCCTCTTCCTCGGCCGCGCTTTTGCGAGGGGTGCTGCTGGAGAACAGATCGTCCGGCTCTGGCTCCATGCCAAAGGCAAGGCCAAGTTTGGCCATGAAATCCGTCATCGCATTCTGATTGCTCGTGCGCTGGGAGTTCTCTTCCTCCTCCGTCATCGTCCAGGCAGGTTCGGCATCGAGTTCGAGTTGATAGGATGTGGTTTCGATCACCACGCGGCCATTGGTGCTGCTGAACCATTCGAGATAGAGCGAGTTCCCCCAATGCCAGGGAAACTCTTTTTTGGCCGCATAGTATTTGACCAACTCCTCCTTGCTGCAATCCGGCACGCGCACCTTGCGGGAGGCGGTGATATCTCCGGCCACCCCTTCCTGGAATGCGCTGAAACCTGTCAGATCGCCTTCCTTGGGATCGGGGTTGCTGAACTTGAGCAAGTGCCCTGCAAGATCGCGCCAGGGATCGCCCAACAACTCCATCGTCACCGGTTCCTCGCGGCCATGCATCCACAGCCGCCCGATCACCCGGCCGCGAGTGCGGTTGTCGATCTCGCCTTTGACCACTTGTTCATCAATGCGCCAAGCCATGGCAAGAGATTGCCGGAAACGCCCCGATGGGTGCCAGCGGAAAAACAGTTCACTCCGCCATCATGTCGTGGAAGACATCGATTTTGGCAGCCTCGAATTGGCGCAGCGCATCACGAAAGCGCGTGGCGGCCTCGCGGCGTTTCACGGCTTGGAGTGCGGCCATGATTTCATCCTTGGCTTGCTCGAAGCTGCGTTCCTCGGCGGGCTTGCGGCCGGTCACTTCCACCAAATGCCAACCGAGCCGTGTGCGCACCAACGTTGGGGCGTTTACGGCAAGCGAGAAGACGGGCGCGGAAAAATCCACCGGCATCCGCGCCTGGGTCATCCAGCCGAGCGAACCGCCGTTTTCCTTGGTCGCGTAATCATCGCTGAGTTCCTTCGCTAAAGTGGCGAAGTCCTTCTTGCCCGCAGTTAGATCGGCGAGGGCAGCATCGAGTTTAGCCTTCGCCTCTTCCGGCGGCACGTCGAGCGTGGCGACAAACACATGCCTTGCCTCCACGCGCTCCGGCAGGCCGAGATCCTTGCGGTTTTCCTCGAACCATTTCTCCGCTTCCTCATCGGTCACTCCGGCGATGGGGCCGATTTTCGACTCCACATATTTTTCCTGCTGGATGCCGGCGGCGATGCGGTCGCGCAGGTCCTGCTCGCTGGGGATGCCTTGCGATTTCATCGCCGTTTCCATTTCTCCCTTGTTGGTGAAGCGGCCTAACAAACGGCGCAGTCGCTCATTCACTTCCTCGTCCGTCACCTTGAGTTGTGGCGCGTTGACCTTGGCCTTGATGCGCAGGAGTTCGTGGGCGATCAAATCATCCAGCGCGGCATAACGCACCGTCTTGCGCATTTCCGGACTGAGCGATTCGAGTGTCTTGCCCTCGATCCACAATCGCTCCCTCACGGCGCGGTCGAGTTGTTTGCGGTTGATTTGCAGGTTGAAAACCCGCGCCACCACGCCGGATGCCTTGGCCTGGGCGATCGCTTCCGGGCTGGATGGATTCGCGAGATCGATCTTTTTCCGCAGCGGGCCTTTGAAGACAAACAAGTCACCCGCCAAGTAGGCGAACACCAGGCCGTAGATGCCGAGGCGCAGGGAAAACTTGCCGAGTGGAGTCATGATAGGGATACGCGGGTGGAGCACCCGGGATTCGGGGAAATTTCCACGACACGCTTAGCGGATCTCCACGGTGGTGCCGGGGCGGATGAGGCTGGGAAGTCGGATGGCATCCCAGTTCGCCAACCGGATGCAGCCGGCACTGCGGGCGCGGCCGATGGTTTCCGGGTCCGAGGTGCCGTGCATGCCGATGCCGGGCTTGCTGAGGCCGTTCCAGATGATGCCCACCGGGCTGTTAGGGCCGGGCGGGATGTTGAGGGCGTTGTTGCTGCGCTTGCCGGTATCGAGCAATTGCTGGTCGTAGCGCCAATGCGGCAGCTCAATCATGTTGCGCAGTTCCCAGGTGCCGAACTTGATGAACTGCGGCTTGCCCGGAGTGATGGGAAACGAGGCGATGAGTCCGCGGTTGGCACGGGTGACAGGTTGTGTCGGTTCGGCACCGGGCTCGGCCACCACGAGCGCGGCCGGAGCGGCTTCAAAAATGCGCGCTTGGTTGATCTTGGTATCCACGACCACATGGCGCTGACTGAAGGCGGGATCCGCCTCGTATTTGATGCCGGTGAGTTTCTCGATATAGAATGGCTTCACGTTGGGCACGATGAGGGAATCGTGCGGCTTGAGGCCATAGACTTTCTTGGTGCTGTTGAGTGCGATCAGATAGGGCACATCGCAATGATATCTCTCCGCCATGAACTCGGCATAACTCCGGTAACTCATGCGCTTTTTCTTGGCTTGCAGGGAGCGCTTGGTCGGCAACGAGGGATCCACCCATTTTGTCGCCACATCCGGCACGAGAGCGGTGGCGAAGGGATTCGGCACGGCCTTGCGGGCGGCGGTGTTGATGGCCACCCAGTCGTTGATCGGGTGACCATTGACTTCGTTCCAGGATTGCGCCGCCAGTTCGGTGAAACGCCCGGGTTTTCCATCGATCACTCCGGGGCCGAAGTTCGATTCATCGAGGAAAATCTGCAATCGCACGCCATCGTCGCCCGTGGGTTTGATGTCCAGCGGAGTGGGCAGGGAAGTGGTTTCCAAGGGCACAGCCGGCTCCGGCGTCGGGACCGGTGGCGGTGTGGGTTTGGCTGGCACCGTGGCGGCGGGCTTGGCAGGCAGCGTCGCGGCCGGCTTGGCAGGAGCCACCAGCACGGGCTCGGCAGGCAAGACAGGTCGCGTAGGGGCCGCTGCTGGAGCTTGGGGCATTGGCTGCACTTGCACTTGAGGCTGCGCTGCGGGGACCTCATCAGGAACGGGCTGTGAATCGATATCGTCATCGCCCCCCAAAGGCAGCGCTTTGAGAACCGGACGTTCCGCTGGAAGCGGCACAGGCGATGCAGGCGCTGCGGGCACCTGTCCCCATGATGGAGCAACAGCCAAAAGTGATATCAAAATAGTTCTCAACATGGAAACAACTGGATGAATGAAAATGGGGATGGATGAGGATCAATCCGGAGCGTTCGCAAACGATTCCAATCTTCCGGCAATCGTGGCCGGAACGACGGCGCGCACGAGAATATCATCTCCTTGGTAGTCCGTCGAGAGCACCTTTGCCTCGCGGTGCAAAAGACTTACCAAATCCGCCCGTTGCTGCGGAATGCGATAGTCCTTGCAGCGCACGCGGTCCGCCAGCACCTCGCTGCAAGCCTTGAGCAGCACATCCAGGCCGGATCCGGTGTAGGCGGAAATGTGCAACGCGCCGGGATATTTCCGCTCCAAGGTGGCGAGTTCCTCGGGATCCGTGACGAGATCGATCTTGTTGAGCACGGTGATGACTTCCTTGTCCTCCGCCCCGAGTTCCTGAAGGACCTCCAGAGTGGTGTCATGAAAGCGCTCGATTTCCGGCGAGGTGGCATCCAGCACGTGGATCAGGAAATCCGCCAGCACCGCTTCCTCGAGCGTCGCCTTGAAGGCCTCCACCAGGCGGTGGGGAAGATTTCTCACAAATCCCACCGTGTCCGTGATCAGGAGCGGCTGGCCATCCGGCAAATCGATCCGCCGGGTGGTCGTGTCGAGCGTGGCGAAAAGCATGTCCTTCGCCATCACATCCGCGCCGCTGAGCGCATTGAGCAGGGAGGATTTCCCGGCATTCGTGTATCCCACGATCGCCGCATGCGGGGTTTCCAGTTTCTCGCGCTCCTTGCGCTGGGTTTTGCGCTGTTTTCGGACGAGTTCGAGTTCGCGCTTGCAGCGGTCGATGCTCAGGTTCGCCAGTCGGCGGTCCACTTCGATCTGTTTCTCACCCATGCCCCGGGAGGCGCCGCCGCCGCCCACTCCGCCGGCACCACCGCCCTCGCGGTCAAGGTGTCCCCACATCCGCGCCAGCCGTGGCAGTGCGTATTGCATGCGGGCCAGCTCAACCTGGAGCCGTGCCTCGCGGGTGTGGGCCCGCTTGGCGAAAATATCGAGAATCACCTCCTCGCGGTCGATCACACAAAGGTCCGCCAGTTTTTCCCACTCCCGCTGCTGGGAGGGAGCGAGGCCGTTGTCGATCACGATCACGTCGCAATCATGGGCGCGGGCCAATTCCGCCACTTCCGCCGCCTTGCCGGTTCCGCAGAGGAATTTTTTGTGCATTTCACGGCAGCGTGGCAGGACAGCCTCCACCACCTCGATACCGAGGGTTTTCACCAATTCCCCCAGCTCCTCCAGCAGCGATTCCGCCTCCGTGGCCTCGCGAGGATCGAAATAGAAGCGCACCAACAGCGCACGCTCCACCATCTCCGGTTTTTGTCTGACTTCAAACATCCGCCGCACTGGTAACACCCCCACGCCCCCCCTGCCATGGAAAACTCCGGGTGGGGGACGGGATCCTCAGGCCGAAAGCAGATTCCTATCAACCCAAAGTGGAAATGGACAAAGTTGCTGCTGATGTTTGAACCACTGAATGACCGAGATTTCTGGGTTTTTTCCGCTCATTCAGTGGTTCTAAATGCCCGCGTCCGCCCTTGCCGCTGGTTTTCTTGTGGGATGTCTAGTTCCCGCCGATTCAGACCGCTCTCCCATTCCGGCGACGCAGCAGCAGGCCGCAGACGCCGGTGCCCAGCAGCAACAAAGAGGACGGCTCTGGCACGAAGCTGACATCTACCGAGAACGTCCCGGCGCTTGGGAAGCCATACTGCATCCATGAAACTCCGTCGTTAACACTATACCAGGACGCATCGTCAATGCTCCAGCCAGAATCGCCCGTTTCAGAACCATCTGTGGTGCCGAACCAAAAATACGAATGATTATCCCCCCCCGATTGTGGTACGGACAATACGATGTAATAGAGGGTGTTGGCGTCAAGAGGCAGCGGGATGGTTGCGGCATAGGTGTAGTCTTCCAGCAAGAGTGGGGCTGGATCATCACCAATGAGATTGGCCAGTAGTGCACCGGGCCCGCTACCGCCCCCATCACTGTAGATGGCGACCCCAAAGCCACCCGAGATACCGGGCGTAGCACCAAGGCGCAAAGTGACGCTGTGTAGGCTCGTCGCTGTGGCCCCAGTGGTGAATGAGTTGCCTATGATTTCTCCAGACCCTCCTTGGAAATAAGTATTGAGAAAAAATGCAGGAAAATTGACATTATCTGCATTCGCCAGATTGGACACGGCAATGGCGGCGGCGGCTTGATCCGGGCGGGCGATGAAGAACGCTGCGGCCAATATGGGCAACAGACGCCGGAATTCGGGGAGTGAGACTGGTTTCATTTTCATGTTGGGTCTATCGTCTTTTGTTTTGGTTCGTGTTTTATGGATGCAGGAGAAACATCAGTAGGACGCCCTTGAATGAGTGCGGGTAAGTCCGGGGACGGACTGCAATTGGGCGCTTGACGAGCGGCAACCGATTCGGCGGCGCGCAAGCAGGAAAAGTGCCATGGGAAAAGCACAGAGGGCCGAAACATGGAGATTGTTGCTTGAGGGGGGCATGCTTGAATTGAGATAAGTCCCAAAACAGCGCTGGACTTCATCTTGCAGGATCTGGATCGACATGAAAAAACGGTATGAAAATACGACGTGCCTATCACTTTGCAGGGGTGAATGATTTGCGAAAAGGTAGGGTGAGAAGCGAGGAAACCCTGAGAAGGTGCGGGAAGGTCGGAAAAGGTTGGATTTC
>JBBARN010000204.1:0-3165 GCA_040399845.1 Luteolibacter sp.
ACTTGAAGCGCAAATGCCCGCGCTCGACCTCCGCGCGGCGTTTCTCCGGCTCGATTCGCTCGACTTTGGCGATGGGCGCTTGCTTCACGATCGGGCCTTCCCACTCCACCCAATCGATCCACAACGCGGGGGGAGGTCCCACGCCGGTGGCTTTCTGCGCAGCGGTGTAGAGTTCGTGATCGAGCTTCACATCCCGCTTCTCGCGCAGCACAAAGGTTCGCGGACCATCGGAAGCGAGGCTCACCGGCACCTCAATGATCTGCGGTGCATCGGTGGTGCCGCTGATTTGGAACGTTTGCATCAGCGTGAAGTCTTCATCGCCCGCCTTACGACTGCCGAGCGCGACGAAGTGCCGCTCCTTCGGCGTGCCCTTCACCGCGCCAACGCGGAAGCGCAGCATGTAATCGCCCGGCTCGGCCTTCTCGACCTCGTGCTTCGTTTTGAGCCAGCCGGAGGGCTGCTCCGGTGGCAGCGTGATGACTTCTTCCTTGTGGACGTTGTAGAGGGTCAAATACGCGCCGTTCTTGGTGAGCGGATCATTCAGGTATCGCTCAAAACTCGGCCCATGCTGCTCAAAGCTACGGATGCGAAACTTCGCCTCCTGCTCGTCCGGAATACCCTTCTGCGGCTGCTTGGTCTCCATGAACTTCTTCGCCGCCTCGTAGCCGCCTTTAAAGTAGCCCTTGTAAGTGCCGCCGACCATCGCGTTCGCATGCAACTCGACCTCGCGACGTTCTTTGATCGTCTTCGTCAAAGCAGGCGCACCCGCACTCGCCACCTCGATCCAGTCAATCCAAAGCGCGAACTCGGGGCCGACGCCGTTGCGCTTCAGCGCTTCGTTGAAGACTTCACGCGCGGCGTCCTCGGATTGGTAGCTGCCTTTTTCCTGGAAGAAAAAGCCACGTCCGTTCGTGGGCGAAAACTTCAGCGGAATCTCAAGCAACTGCGGTTTCTCCATCGTGCCTGTGACCTGATGACTACTCACGATGGCACGCACGCCCGAGTCGTGCTGCGAACCAAACTCCACGAAGTGCCGCGACGCCGTTGTGTTCTTCGTCACCGCGATACGCACTCGCACGACGTAATCGCCTGCAGGCCAATCGCCGGGAAGACGGAACGCCTGATACGGATTCACATGCACATCTTCGATTGTGAGAAACGCGCCTGACTTCGTGGCCGGATGCTCCACGTAAGCGCGATGATGTGGCACATAGTGAAGCCAGTTGCCGCGGCCCAGCCTCTCCGCCTCCACGTCATCCACGAAGCCAAACGTCTTCGGTGCCGGCGCACCCGCGATGCGCTGCCACTGCGCGTGCAGATGCGTCGCATCGTTAGGCTTCTCCGCACGAATCTTCGCGAAAATGCCCGCATTCTCCGGCTTCTGCGCTGCAGCTTCCAGCGCCGCCGTCCACTTCTCGTAGCGCTGATGGGCATCCACACGAACCTCAAGCGACTTCGCAATGCGTGCATTCTTTTCCTCCGCCTCGACGTGCATGAGCCGCGGCTTCTCAGTCGTTGGCACAACGAACCGCGCGAAATGCTCATCCAGCCCCTGCCGCCCGAGCGCAAGGTATTGCTCAAACTGATCCGACGACATGAATAGCGACGAACCCACCGTGTCGAATGTCCCCGCGCCACCATCGGCAGGCAGTTCGTTCACACGCAGATCCACGCCGAGCAGATCGCGGATCGTGTTCTTGTATTCACGCCGGTTCAGCCGCCGCATCGCGATCTTGCCACCGCTGTCACTCAGCACCGCCCGCGCCGTCACGAGCATGCGCGAGAGGTCATCGAGGAAATCCGTCTTCGTCGCCGCATCCGGCTGCTTTTCATCCTCCGGCGGCATGTCGCCCGAGTTGATCGAGTTCAGCACCTTTTGCCACAGATCCGCCTTTTCGACCGAGTCCACGCTGAACGCCATGTCATCTAGCCGCACCTTGCCCTTCTGCTTTTCGGCGTTGTGGCAGCTCAGGCAGTTGTCTTTGAAAAAGGCGCGATGTTTGGCGTCGAGCGTGGCTTGAGGTTCTTGAGCTGATGCTGCGTCAGACAGCAGCCCCAAGGCCATAAGGATCGTTTTTGGTTGGTAAAAGGTTCGAAATAAAAGTTTGAAACCTTTTACCCTCCAATTTTTATATGCAAATACAGTCCCTATTGGTTTGAAGCCGTTCATGAAAGAGAGGTGAAGCAAATGAAGGTTTGCGTGCTGTTGATCCATTGAATTGCAGTCAGGGTTATAATGTCGGAGTCGCCAGATGGTTTTCACGGGCGGGTGTTTATGAATGGAGTGGATACGGTAGAACATGGGTAATTCTGGTCAGTGGAATGGGCCAAAAGAAACATTTCACCGGATTTCTCTGTGCCCTTGCGCATCGACGCGCGGGGCCTGCGGTTCGGTGACTTCATCTTCCAAACCTTCTCATCATCGATGCAAAACGGCCGCGCTAGGCGAGTTCGCGATTGTAAAGCTCGCGCATCGCCAGGTCGGCCTAGCGCTCATTTGCCCACTGAATGGAACTCGAACCAGAATCACTTCTTCTTCCCAAGATTTTTCAACTCCGTCTCCGTCCACATCATCATGCGTGCTTTTTCCTGTTCGCGGATGGATGTGACTGATTTGGTTTCGACAGCACCAGCGGTGTGTTCCCATTCGCGGCGGATGTAGGTGAGGACGCCGGCGATGTCTTCGTCAGTGAGCTGGGGTAGCGGCGGCATGGCGAGATTGTAGGTGCGGCCGCTGACTTTCACGGGGCCGGCGAGGCCGTGCATGACGATGCGGGCGAGCATCTCGGACTTGCCGAGCACCCATTCGCTGTCGACGAGCGGCGGCGCGAGGCCGTCGAGACCGAAGCCGTGCGGCTGGTGGCAGGCAGCGCAGAGGGTAGCGTAGATGGTTTTGCCTTTTTCAAAGAGCGCGGCCTGCGTCTCGGTGAGCGGTTTGATGACGGGCGGGGGCGGTGCGCCGGGTTTGCCGGGCCAGACGAGTCGATTCGCGAGGCTGGAGGCCAGTTTGAGCTGCTTCAGATGCTCGGGCTCTTTGTCGAGCCACACGAGCTTCACGGTCTTCGATTTGCTATCGGTCTTAGCGAGGCCTTTGAGGATGGTGTCGCGGTTTTCGGGCGAGTTGGCGGCGAGTTCGAGCATGTCGGCGATGGGACCGGCTTTTCC
>JBBARN010000204.1:3265-6920 GCA_040399845.1 Luteolibacter sp.
GTCAGTGAGCGCCGTCTTCACAAGGTCTGGCGTGATGGCGGCGAGTCCATCGAGCGTCCACAGTGCGTGCTCGCGAGCGATGGGACTCTCGTTTTGCAGCAACTCCTTCAACGCGGGCACTGCGGAGGCATCGGCAGACTCGACGATGAGTCGCTGCGCGGTGTCGCGCACCCAGCCGTTGGCATGCGTGAGCAGTTTCGCATCTTTCGTGACCTTCACCGGCTTCGCGCTGCTGCCTTCCGGCACGATGCGCCAGATGCGACCCATGTTAAAGGGCTGCTCGAGTTTCCGCGCCTGGATGTTCGCGATGAGGTAATGCGTGAGGAAGCTCTGGTGCTGGATGATGCCGCGATACATGTCCACGAGGTAAAGCGCCCCATCAGGGCCGTTGCAGGCATTCACCGGGCGGAAGCGCTCGTCGGTGGAGGTGAGAAATTCGCTGCCTTTGGCCGTGTTCGTGGCCTTCACGAGGCCATCGGTCTCGCTCATCGTGAATCGCTTCACCAAATTCGCCGCAGGCTCCGGCACAAAGGCATTGCCGCGATACGCGACCGGAAACGCATCGCCGCGATAAATCAGCGCGCCGCAGGTGCCTGTGGGTCGGGTCAATCGACCGTCAGCACTGAGTGTTTTCGCATCGTAACCGCGATTCACACCCGGCGTGGGATGCGCGGGGTAGAGCGTCTGATCGCTAGCGAGCTTCGCATTGATGCTGGTCGCGTTGCGCAGCAGCGGATTGCGCGCAAAAGCCTCCGTCGGCAGCAAATCGGCACGCAGCATGTCGGAGTTGTAGTTGAAATAGAGCCGCCCGTGGTCGTCCTGGCAGAGCCCCCACTGTCCGCGACCAAGGCCCACGTCCTTTTGCCACACGCCGCCGAGTAGTTTGAGCCGCGAGCTGTATCCGGCACTCCAGATCGAGTTATCCATCGCCCACACTGGTGAGTTCGCCATGTGCTCCGGCTGTCCACCGAAGGAGCCAAAGTCCGTCGCCACGACTTCCTTCACGTCCGCCACGCCATCGCCGTCGGTGTCTTTGCAGAAGATCAGATTTGGCGGCACCGCGATTAACGCGCCACCATTCACCGCCATCACCGCACGCGGCATGACGACCTTGTCGAGAAACGCCGTCGCCTTGTCCATGCGACCGTCGCCATCGGTGTCTTCGAGCAGCGACACACGTCCTGTCGGCTCCTTTTCCGTGCTGCCCGCCAGATCGTGCATGTAACCGCGCATCTCGCAGACATAGAGTCGTCCCAGATCATCAAAGCTCATCGCCACCGGCGACTCGATCATCGGCTCGCTCGCCACCAACTCGATGCGGAAGCCTTTTTCCACCTGAAACGTCTTCATCGCCTCTTCAGGTGAAAGCGGCACTGGCGGCGGCAGCTTAAACTTCAGCTCGACCTTCTCCGGCCCGGCGTTCTTGCTGTGAACAGCGCCCGCCTGCGGCGGGAATAAGGAAACCAGAATGAGGAATGAGGAGGAAAGGACGAGTGTCGATGCTTTGAAGCGCAGGAGCATGGGGATTTGATTCGGGTTTCGGAATTCGGATTCCTCCGCCAAGAGGCTATTTCTTCTTCGGCTTCGGCTGCTCGGACGCCTTGATCGTCAGCGACGGGACAGGCTCGGTTTTGCCAGCGAAGGCATTCCAGGCGTTTTGGAAGGCAGCGGCGTCACGCACGTCGCCTTCGGCGATGAGCCATTGGTAGCGCAGTTTGAAGGGCGATTCGGCGCTGGCTTTGCCTTTCGGGAACATGCCAAAGCGACCGTAGTCGCGGTAGGCAGAGGTGGCGGTATCCTTTGGGTTGTCGGGATGATTGAGGATCACGACGGTGAAGGTTTTGCCTTCCACGATGAAGATCTCCGCGGCCCAGGGCAGGTCCTTCACCTTGTGGGCGTCGATGTTTTCGCCGGGGAAGATGTAAGTCGTCGTTTTCGTATCCACGAGCTCGCTCGGACGGAACTGCGCACCCGCGTGCTCGGGATCGCCGCTGATGTCAGCTTCGCCACTGACGGTTTTGAGGGCGCTGTTCATTTCGATGCCGAGGTAGAAGGGCTTCGCGGGCGTGGTGAAGGTGAAACGGCGTTCCTCGGTCAAAAACGGCGCGGTGGTGTCGCCCTGCCAATCGACGTGCGCGGTGAAGGCATTTTCGCCCGGCGTGACCTTTGTGACGACCTGATCGCCGCCCTTCATGTGCCAGCGGTCATAGGATTTGCCGTTGTAGCCGATCTTGCTGAAGCCGAGGAAGATGCCGCGATGGTGCGTGAAGCTGAATCCCGCGCCTTTCGTTAGCCGCGTGGAGCCATCGGCGCTATAGACGTGCATGTAGGGCTTGTAGGTCTCGTGATGCTTCTCCGGCGTGCTGAGGTCATTCGCCATCATAAGCTTCGCCACGACTTTGCCTTCCTTGGAGGCGGCGACGTGATCTTTCTCAGCGACAGTGATGTCGAAGGCGAAAGTGGGCAGAGCGAGTGCGAAGAAGAGAAGGGTGTTTTTCATGACAAGGCAGGGAAAGAGGAAACCAAAAGAAGGAATGCCTCATAACTTACGACGTCCCAATGACGAATCTTAGCTTTAGGGCCTTGGAAATTGATTCTTCATTCGCCATGGATACAGGCATCGGCATTCGCCCAATCCACACCAAAATTTTCTAGGACTGCTGCGCTACACGACCTAGTAATCGAGTGGCGCAGTTAGCGCGATCTCCACTGCGCACACATGCGCTGGTCAAGCAGATGAAGAGTAAGAACAGGCGCTTCATCTTCGGCGCCAAGCGGGCAGGCCGACGGTGCAGGTGTGTATTCATTCGAATACGAAAGTGTTGCATCGTATGTAGCCTGTGAAGCTCGGAAACCGAGCAACAAACTTTGAGAGTCAGTTGCAATCAACCCATCAGCTCTTTCACCACACCCGTGCTGTCGCCGTGGCGTTCGGCTTCGATGCCGAGGCCGTTCAGCATGGTCAGCCAGACGTTGCACAGGGGTGTGTCCTTCGGCAGGACGAGGTGGTGGCCGAGTTTGAGGTTGGCTGCTCCGCCGGTGAGGAGGGTGGGGCAGTTGTCGAGGTAGTGAATCGTGCGGATGTTGCTGCCATACGCGAGCGCGACGTGATCAAACAACGTCGTGCCATCTGCCTCCTTCGTGGCCTTTAGCTTGTCGAGGAGGCCGGCGAGCATCTCGCTCTGCGTGACATCACGCTTCTGCGAGGCGGCCATGCGGTCGCCGGGCGAGTAGTGGCTCATGTCATGCGGCGCGACCTTCGTGCCGAGGCTTTGCAGCAGCGTGCCCACCGGCTGGCGGTAGGTGAGCACCCGCGTGCTGTCCGTCTGCAAAGCGGCGATGATGAGGTCATACATCACTTCAATTTCCGCCTTGCCTGCGAGACCGGGTTTGGGCTCCGCGACGGGCGGTTTGGACTTCGGCACGCTGAGCCATTGCTCGTCCTTACCGAGCCGAACTTCGATGTCGCGGATGCTTTGGTAGTATTCGTCGAGCTTGTCGATGTCCGCCTTTGTGAGGCCGTTCTGCACGCGCTTCGCATCCTCCAGCACGGCATCGAGCACACTGCGCTTCTGCGCGAGCATCGCCTGCCGTTCGCTTAGAGGCGTCGTTTCATTCGAAAACAGCCGGTGAAACGCCGCGACGGGATTTTCCA
>JBBARN010000205.1:0-6823 GCA_040399845.1 Luteolibacter sp.
CCTCCTCACGCAAACTGCCCCCCTCCAATGCCCCTAGCCAGCCAATCGCCCTGGACGGGTGTAACTGAACGTGATGGTCAGAATGACGAATTTTGGTAGCGATTGTCGGATTTAATACGCAACCGATCCAAACCTGTCACATCAGTCCGCCGAGCCTGCTCAGCGACCATCCGCCGCCCCCAATCAGGAAACCGAAGTAAACGAGGGTGAATGCGTTGCACAGATGCCCCCAGAGGATGGTGAGCCCGTCCTGCTGCATCATCCCGAGGGCAAGGCAAATCAACGCCACTGCGGGAAGCGTGTTGCTGAACGGGACGAATCCGAATGGCATCATCAGCAGAAGCGACGACAAAATGAAGCACAGGTTGTTGAACATCAGCGCTGGTTTGGCGGATGCAAGACGCCGCATGCGCCGCGGCTTGGAGATTTTTTCGATTTTTCGGAACCACCCGAGCGCCTTGCGCAGCGCCACTTGGAGCCGCTCCGACGGCAGCCGGCGCGCCGCGATCCGGGCAGGCACCCGTAGCTCCCGCGAACGCAACCGGGAAACACCGACAAACAGGATCGCCACGCCGAAAACCGTGCTCACCCCGGGAATGGAAATCGGCACCAGGAAGACGACCGACAAAACCACCGACGAAAGAAGCAGCCCTTCCGAGCCGATTTTTTCAACAATTTCCGTCAACGTGACATGCGGCATGGGAAGCTCGTCGACCATTTTTTCAATTTTCCCGCTCAGCGTCTCGGGCTCGGGCTGGGGAACAATTTCATCCGGACAACTGGGCGCGTTCTTTATGGTCTTCATGGTCGGTTCCAACATTCGGGGGGATGGTGGGCAGCGACTTTCCGCCTGCCGCAGCGCAACTGGCGAATCTGGCACGGCTCCGCCGTTTCCGCAACTCTGCACCGCTTCCACCCAGAGCCACCTCATTTTGGCATCAAACTTCTTGGCAAAAAAATGTGCCTGCCCACCGCTTTCAGTTCCACTCGGAGCTGAGCTTTCGCTCGACAAATCCGGATTGTGATGTCGATTTATCGGCAAATGGATGTCCGTTCCTCTTCCGCCTGTGCCGCCTTTTCCGTGTTGATTCCCCTGCTTTCCCCGGCAGCAGCCCATGGCGAAGAAGCAGCACCAGCGCCTATCGTTCCGGCGGATGTGCGCTCCATCCTCGATGATCCGAATGGCGACCTCGCCCGCATGGCCAAGAGCATGCTCGGCGAAAAAGGCGGCAACCAGTTGTTCTATTTTCCCACCCGCGACGAACCGCAGACTCCCGCCAACTGGGGCCACAAATACGAGACGCTTGATTTCAAATCCGCCGACGGCACGCCCCTGCACGGCTGGTTCGTGCCGCCCAAATCGGGCAAGCCGAAGGGCACCGTGGTGTTTTCCCACGGCAACGCGGGCTCCATCGGCCACCATCTCGGCTTCGTGATGTGGCTCGCGGAGGCGGGTTACAATGTGATGATGTTCGATTACCGCGGTTTCGGAAAATCAGGCGGTATCCTTGATCGACGGGGCATGATCGATGATGTGAAAGCGGCCTTTTCCTACGTCGTCCGGCGGTCGGATGTGGATTCGCGCAAGCTGGTTTCCTACGGCCACAGCCTGGGCGGGGCGAAGTCCGTCACGGCGCTCGGCGAAACGCCGGTGAAGGGTCTTCGGGCCATTGTCATTGATGGAGCATTTGCCTCCTATCAAACCATGGCAAGGGTCATGGGAGGACAACTGGGAGCAAGTTTGGTCTCGGACGAACTGGCTCCAAAAGATTTTGTCGGCCAACTCGCACCTACGCCCCTGCTTGTCATTCACGGCACCCGAGATGAAGTTGTGCCATTTAGCCAAGGGAAACAATTGTATGAAAAGGCCCGCGAGCCCAAGACCTTGTTCGAAGTCAAATCAGGCCGCCACGGCGACTCTTTGTCGCGTGATGGCGGTGAGTTCCGCAGGAGGATGTTGGATTGGCTCACTCAGCAGATGGGAAGCTGAGGGAGATATGGATCGAGATGATCAAAACCTGCAGATCAAAGTTACTTTTGAATGACCGAGTTCACGCACCGAGATAGGCGGCCTGGACTTCCGGATTTGCCTTCAGCTCGGATGATGGGCCATCTAGCAGGATTCTTCCCGTTTCCATGACATAGGTGTGGGAGGAAATGTCCATCGCCAGATTCGCATTCTGCTCCACCAGCAGTATGGTGAGCCCCTGCTCGCGATTGATCTCCACGATCCGATCAAAAATCGTCTTGACCAGTAAGGGGGCGATTCCCAGCGACGGCTCGTCAAGCATGAGGAACTTCGGCCTGCTCAACAAAGCCCGACCGATCGCGAGCATCTGTTGTTCACCGCCGGAAAGCGTGCCAGCGGACTGGCTCTCGCGTTCTTTCAATCGCGGGAAAAGCGAAAACACATATTCAGTTTGGGAAGCGATCCATTGGCGGTCCCGCTGGAGGTAAGCACCCATTTTAAGGTTCTCGTGAACCGTGAGATTGGCGAAGACCATCCGCCCCTCCGGCACATGGCAGAGTCCCTGCGCCACGATCTTGTCAGGGGCGGTTTTAGCGATGTCCCTGCCCTCGTAGAGAACCTTCCCGGATGATGCTTTCACGAGCCCCGAAAGCGCACGCAGCGTTGTGGATTTCCCGGCACCGTTGGCACCGATCAGCGTGACGATGCTCCCCTCGGGCACTGTGAGCGATACGCCGTGCAAGGCCTTGATCGCCCCGTAGGAAACATGAAGATTTTCGACTTTCAGCATCGTGTGGTTCAGTGAGGAGTGACGCCCAGATAGGCTTCGATCACCTTGGGATGATTCTGGATTTCCTGCGGAGTGCCCTCCGCGATCTTCACGCCATACTCCAGAACCGCAATCCGCTGGCAAATCCCCATTACGACCTTCATGTCATGCTCCACCAGCAGGATGGCCATCCCGAAGCGGTTGCGAATGAACTCGATCAAGTGCATGAGCTCATCCTTTTCGGAAGGGTTCATACCGGCGGCGGGCTCGTCGAGCAGAAGCAACTTGGGTTGGGTGGCAAGGGCGCGCACGATCTCCAATCGCCTTTGGCCGCCATAAGGCAGACTCTTGGCAGGCTCATCGCGGAATTGCTGAAGGGAGAACACTTCCAAAAGATCCATGACACGATCCTCAGTCTCCTTTTCCCCGCGGTAGTGGGCCTTGCCCCGCCATAGTGCCGCACGAATCCCATGGGACCGATGCACCTGTGTGGCCGTTCGGACATTGTCGAACACGCTCATCGATCCGAAAAGCCGGATATTCTGGAAAGTGCGCGCCATGCCGCTCCGGGTCAGAACATGCGGCTTGAGACCCGCGGTGGGATTTCCGGCAAAGGTGATCCTGCCCTCCGTAGGCTGGTAAACTCCGGTGATCATGTTGAAAACGGTGGTCTTGCCCGCTCCATTGGGACCAATCAGCCCGATCAGCTCGCCCGCCGCCACTTTCAGATCGACGCCGCTCACGGCAGTGAGTCCGCCAAAGCGGATCGTCACATTCTCGAGTTCCAACAAGGGCGAGTGCATGGTTCTCAGGAAGCGACGGAACGTTTCTTCCGCTCGAAATTGAACAGCCCCTGCGGACGGGCGATCATCAGGAAGATGATGAGAAGGGCATAGATGATCATGCGATACTCCGCCACCGACCGCAGAAACTCGGGAGCAAGCGTGAGCAGCACTGCCGCGAGGATAACACCTGCCGTGCGACCCATGCCGCCTAGGATGACCATCACCACCACCTCGAAGCTTTTCATGAAATCGAACACCTGCGGAGTGATGGATGTTTTGTGATGAGCGAACAATCCTCCGGCGATCCCAGCGAAGAACGCACCGATGACGAAGGCCGTCACCTTGTAACGGGTGGGATTGATTCCCATTGAACTGGCAGCTACCTCGTCGTCATGCACGGCAATGAAGCCACGCCCGTAGGTCGAGTTCACAAGGCAGCCGACGACATAAACCGCCACTGCCGCCAATACGAAAGTCCACGCAAGACCCGTCAAACGCGGGATGCCACTCAAGCCGCTGGCTGCTCCAGCCGCATCCACATTCTGGAAAATGACACGGATGATTTCGCCAAACCCGAGGGTGACGATTGCGAGGTAGTCACCTCTGAGCCGGAGCGAGGGAACGCCCACCAGCAAACCGGCGAGGGCGGCCACCAGACCACCGGCGAGGAGTGTCGGCAGGAAAGCCCATGCCAGCGCATCGGCACCCATGCCTTTCTGCAGAGCGAGAGTGATCATTGCAGACGTATAAGCGCCGACGGACATGAACCCAGCATGACCGAGACTGAACTGTCCGGTGTGGCCATTGATGAGGTTGAGGCTCACGGCGAGAATGATTGCAATACCGATATCGATGACGACTCCCCGGTAGTAAGGGTTCATCTGATCCGCGAACATGCCGACCACCACCGCAGCTACGATAGCCAGGAGAAGCAGTAGTCTGGGATCTTTGAAAACGCGTTGCATTTCAGACTTTCTCGATCTGCTTGGAGCCCAACAAACCCGTGGGCTTGAAGATGAGGATCACGATGAGGATGGCAAAGGCGATGCCGTCGCGATAGGTGGAGATCCCGGACATTCCACCGACGTAGGTTTCGACCACTCCGAGAACCATTCCGCCGAGTGCCGCGCCGGGAAGATTCCCGATGCCACCAAGCACGGCAGCCACAAAGGCCTTCAAACCCACGTTCACTCCCATAAGCGGATCGATTCCGGTATAGGTCATGCCATAAAGAATGCCGCCCGCGCCGGCGAGGGCGGAGCCGAGACCGAAAGTGAAGGAGATGATGAAGGAGTTGTTGATGCCCATCAGCGAGGCAGCGGACGCGTTGTGGGAAACCGCACGCATCGCCATGCCGATCCGCGTTTTCTTCACGATGAAAGTGAGCGCGGCAAGCAGCGCGATGGTGACACCCAGCACCACAAACTGGGTCGTGTTGAAAGACAATCCCCCAAGATGGAAAGTGCCGGCAGGAAGGAGTTCGGGAAACGCCTTCTGGGAAGCTCCGAAGAAGGCGCGGTGCTGGCAGGTGTATTCGATGAGCAGGGATACACCGATCGCCGTGATGAGAACGGTGAGCTTCGGGCGGTTGCGCAGCGGCCGGTAAGCGAGGAGCTCGATGATGATGCCGATTGCGGCGCAGGTGACCATCGTCAGAATCATCACCACCGTCCAACCCGCCCAACCGGGAAGCGGCATCGCTTTTGCCACATGAGGTGCAAGATAATAACCGGTGAAGGATCCAAGCATGAACACATCTCCATGCGCGAAGTTGATGAATCGCAACACGCCATACACCATCGTGTAGCCGATCGCGATCAGCGCATACACCGCGCCAAGGGCCAAACCATTGACGAGTTGTTGGGAAATCTCGTTCACAGGCGCTTGGCGGGAGTGATTCGCGGGATCATCGATTCTGCCGGGATTCCGTCACGGAGCGATGGATTCAAGAAACGTGAACTTGCCGTTCTTGATCTGCAGGATCGCGGCGGATTTCACGGCATTCCGTTGGGAATCAAGGGAGAACTTGCCAGTCACCCCTTCGAAGTCCTTGGTGGCAGCGATCGCGTCGCGGAGCTTCGGACCCTCCGTGGTCCCGGCACGCTTGATGGCGTCCGCAAGCACATAGGCGGAGTCATAACCGAGGGCGGCCATCGCATCCGGAGTCTTGTTATACTTCGCTTTGTAGGCCGCGACGAAGGATGTCATTTTGGGCGATGTGTCCTCCGGCGAGCAATGGGTAGAGAAGTAGTGACCTTCCACCGCGCTCTTGCCCACTTGCAGGAGATTTTCAGATTCCCAGCCGTCGCCACCGAAGAGCGGGATGTTGATTCCCAACTCCTTGGCCTGGATGGCAATGAGAGCCACATCATTGTAATATCCGGGTAGGAATACCGCATCCGGTGCCGCGCCCTTGATGGTGGTGAGCTGCGCTTTGAAGTCTTTGTCTCCGCCGTTGTAATCGAGTTCGGAAGCCAGCGTGCCGCCGTTTTTCAGGAACTGCTCCTTGAAGTATTTGGCGAGACCCTTGGAGTAATCGCTCTTGGCATCGGTCAGCACCGCAACCTTCTTGGCGGCGAGTGTCTTGGTCGCGAAGTTCGCCATGACAGTGCCTTGGAACGGATCGATGAAGCAGATCCGGAAAACGTAGTCTCCCACCTCGGTCACCTTCGGGTTGGTGGATGCGGGGGAAATCATCGGGATTTTCGCCGCCTGCGCGATTGGCGCTGCCTCAAGAGAGCGGCTGGAGGCCACCTCGCCGAGAATGGCGACGACGCCATCGCGGGAAATAAGCTTGTTCACGATGTTGGCCGGCTCACCAGCTTTTGACTGATTGTCCTCGGTGAGCAGCTCGATTTGTTTCCCAAGCACTCCGCCAGCTTTGTTGATTTCGCTGATCGCCAGTTCCGTACCCTCATGGGAGGAGGTGCCGAAGGTGGCTTCTTTCCCAGTAAGCGAGGCGAATTCACCGACTTTAATGGTGTCGCCACCTCCGGATTTGCAACCGGTGAATGTCGCCAAGACTACAGCAGCCGAAAAAATGGATATCCGAAGTGTCATGAAATTGGTTAAAAAGAGACCCTAGGTCCCACCCTCCCGGCACGCAAGAGCATATTTTATGCCGCAAAAATCGTCATTTACGTATGTTTTTTCGGATAATTTCTAGCCAGGGATTTGCGACCCTTGATATGAGAAAGGAAAGTTTTGGTCGTTTCAGCTGCTTCCAATTCCAGTCTTGGTTTCCACTGTAGCGGGCTGAGCAAAAGTGGACTGAATTAAATCGAGCAAAAGTGGATTACT
>JBBARN010000206.1:0-6822 GCA_040399845.1 Luteolibacter sp.
GTCGTCGCCAGGTATTCGCCCGGATCCAGCTAACGCTGGGTCCGGGCTCTTTTTTGCCCGGATGCCAGGACCATCATCAATCACGCCGTCGCCACCAGGGCCCCCGGGAGGGCTGAGCCCCCCTGGCCTTGGTAGCCCCGGCGAGCACCCAGCACGGCGCCAAGCATCCACCCAACAGCCCCACCGCGACAATCCACGTGACGGCCGTCACAAATATTGTCGCGATGTTCCTGCCACGGCACCGCCACACGCCAACGTCTCAAGAAGCGGCGATATCGGATCGCCGATATGAATGAGAAGCGCCCGGAGAAGAGAGATTCGCGCCCTTCATGCTCCACACATCGCGCGGGCGAACAGCGGCCTCCACGAACAGCGACCTCCACCATTGGTTGCTTGGTTCTTCTGGCAATGCCCATCAGGTGGTAAACCTGCCTTTGCCATGGGTCCGGAAGGGTCGCTATGCGGATGTGGATGATTCAGTTCACACCCGGCCGCCTCACGGCTCACCCGATGGAAAGATTCCGGCAATCGGCGTCTCGGTTTTTTCGTCCATCCATCGTTCAAGTGCGGCGCGCATGGGGGCGAGCACTTCCGGGCGCGAGGCGGCAAGATCCTTCTCGCCATGAGGATCGGAGGTCATATGGAACAACCCGAAGTGACGGTCGCCCTGCGCGGTAGGCGTGCAGACAAGCTTCCAATCGCGTGTTCTCAGGCACCGTTGCTTGGCCTGTATCAGGCGCTCCCGATACTCCGGCTTGAGCACAAATTGATAATTATAATCTTCATCAATCATGGTCATCTCGTCCATCGGTGGAAGCTTGGGACGCTCGACGCCTTTGACACTGAACTGAATGAAAGGAAACCCGGTTTCGCCATAAAACGGCAGGTGAACTGGTTCTTCCGTGCCGCGGATCCATCCGGCAAAACTGTGACCTTGCCAGGTGGGTGATTTTTCAGTGCCGGTGAGATCCGCCAGTGTGGGCACCACATCGATGAGCCGCACGGTTTCCGGAATGACCTTGGGTTCCACCCCGGGAACGTGCACGATCATCGGCACGCGATTGGCCTGCAGGCCGCCGTTGAAGGTTAGCCCGTGGCCCAGAGTCACTCCCGGTTCGTAGTGATCGTCCCCATGATCCGCAGTCACCATGATGATGGTATTGTCCGCAAGGCCATTGCGCTCGATAGCCTTGAGGATGCGCGCCACGCAATCGTCGAATTGCCTTGTGCAGCCATCATACAAGGCCCGGATCTGCTCCACCTCTTTCTCGGGTAGGGCCTTCCACTTGGATTCCAAATCCGTGCCACCGATGAAGTTATCAATATCGAAGTCCACGCCGCTGTGGTTTTTTCCCTTGTAGTCGGGATCCGCAAACATGCTGACGTATGGTTCCGCACTGCGGTAGGGAAGGTGGTTGCATGAATAGAACACATGCCAGAAGAACGGCTTGTCCGAGGCGGCGGCGGCCTCCAGGCGCTTCTCCACCCGGTCCGTCACCACCTTGGGCGTGACAAACTGCGCGAAGGCTTGCAGTTGGGGGAAAATCCTGTATCCCAGCGGATTGTCAAAATACAGGGGGACTACGAAGTGCGCCATCACCACGGCCTGGCTCATGTAAATCTTGAAGTTATCAAAACTGGAAACGGAGATGTCTTCAAATCCCAGCGGCAGCACTTCATAATATCCCGCACACCAGTCACCGATCGCCGCTGTGTCGTATCCCCGCTCGCGAAGCAAGCTCGCCAATGGAACAATCCGCTTCTTGGTCGCTTCCACTGTCTCGCGATCCGGATACATTTGCCGGATGCCGTGACTCTGGGGATACTGGGAAGACATCATTTGCACACCGGACTCCATGGTCGATGCGATGGAGGTATAACAACTTTCAAACCTTACCGACCTTGCAGCCAGTGCATCAATCGCCGGGGAGACTCCGGCGGCGGCAAGTCCGTCCTTCCGCGGCGGGTGGTATCCCGCAACACCCAGACGATCCCCACGCAGTGAATCGGAACCGATGATGATGATATTCGGGGGGCGTCCCGCAGTCGCGGTGACCTGTCCTTGATTCACGGACAGATAGCGGAAACCGAGACCTGATGCCGCAACGATGCCCGCCCCCCCGGCGACGATCCATCCGCGTTTGCCATGCCGATGGATTTGCCACCCGATGGCCCAGGCGATGAAGACGATGGGCAACAGCGTGAATAGAATGAACAAGCCCGTTGGTTTCACCGGCTCCGGCATGAAATCCAGCACCTTGTAATACCAATGGCCGAACTCTGCCTCGTTCAGGAAGTAGGGCCGGGTCTTCATCAATCGCAGCGTGCAGTAACCATGCATCAGCGCAACCAAGGCAAAACTCCGGAGAAGGATCACCGGCGGTTTCCGGAACTTCGAGCGGGAGGTCCACATTGAGACCACGGGCTGGGTCAGCACTGCCGCGCCGATCGAGAGAATCACGTAGGCCACCACCATCAGGAGGTTCTGCCGGATGAGAAACCCGAGATGTTGCTCTCGAGCCAATGCGCTGAACTTGTTCATCATCCCGCCCGACGACTCGGCCAAGCGCCAAAGTGCCAGTCCGTATTGCAGTGCCAGAAACATCACGGAACCCATCAGCACCGTTGCGAAAGCAATCGGTGCGGAACGTCTGCGGTTGGCGGGTGGAGCACTCAAGGGTTGGGAGCTTGTCAGCAGGTAAGCCCGCGATCAAGAGCCAGAATCGGGGGGATCCACATACAGCCAGCGGGAATTGAGCACATCTTCAATCACCACACCGCGACGTGAGGAGAGACCCTCCGGAATTGACAGGCGTAAAATCAACGTCGTCCGCCGACCCTGGTTTTGAGCGACCAACTGCCCAAGAATGCGCGAGACATCACTGCCAGCATGTGCATAACCAAAAATCGTTTCCTCGCTGTTGAGTGCGGTCAGCCGGAAACTGGTCCATTGATCCGGATTGGCAAACTCATGACTGTAGAAGCTGTCGAGTTCGACATAAACCCGGAAGTCCATTGAGGTCCCCGTAGGTCTTTGTGCCACGAACTCATCCCAATCCATCGGTTGATAACATACCAGCGTTTCCCAATCGATGAGCGGCTGGCCATCCGGATCGATCTCGATGATTAGGTTGCGCACGGAAGCATCCTCAAGGGTCACCGCAGCCATCCAGAAATTCCCGTGATTGTCCAAGGTGAGCGGTTGCATGACCTTGATGGTATTCAGTTTGGGCGTGGAAATCTGACCGGCGGGATAATACTTCTCCATCAATGGCAGGACCCGTTCCCGATGCCTCACCAGCTTCGCCAGCGCCTGCACGGTCGTGGCGCTGAAGTATGCGTTGATGTGGCGCTCGATGCGATCCACCAGCTGCATTGCCTCGATCTCCTCCTTTTCCTCATCGCCCAGGACGGACTCCGTCGTTTCACGAATTTGGCTGAGCTGCCCGTCGGCTTGATTCACCCGCGTTAGCGACCAGACCACAGCCCCGGAGATAATCAGCCCGATCAGCACGAACCATCCCCAGGGGATGGGATTTCGTTGAACTGTTGCCTCCCCCCAATTTCCCTCAACCAGATCCAAGTTGGTGAATTCCGGTTCAATGAGCGACTCAATGCCGGGTTGGTGGGTGCGGAGTTCGGAAACCTCGCGGGTCGGCAGATCCAAGCGGCGGCCTTGGAAAGCATCCTCATCGTCCTCTTCCAGATCCGTCACCCCGAGCCGGACGAGATCTCCGTCGTTTGCACGTGCCTCGGTCTCGCGGTTTTCCAACCGGACGACGGACACCGTTTCCACGGATTCATCATCGACCGGTCTCAGAATCAGAGGTTTCTCCTCACGTGCCATCCCGCCAGAGATGAAAGACACAAAACTCCATCGACGCAACGCCAGTCTGTCTCTAAATCTGCGCCGCACCCGTCATGCAGGCTCCACCGCGCATCCTCATCGTTACCGCCGCCTTTGGTGAGGGGCACAATAGCGCTGCCCGCAATCTGGGGCTCGCGCTCGATGCGGAGGGAGCCCTCACGAGGGTGAGCGACCCCTGCCTGCTGGGTGCTCCGGGGATCACCTCCCTGCTCAGCCGTGCTTACCGCGTCGTCACCACCCATTTTCCACAGATCTGGAAATGCATCTATGACTCCACGGATCGCTGTGATTTCAGCAAACGCAGCTCCCCCGTCATGCGTTTTCCGGAGCGCGCGCTTGGCACGCTGATCGACGAGTTCCGGCCGGACGCCATCGTCAGCACCTATCCGCTTTACCCGTATTTTCTCCGCCGCATTCCTCAAGGAATTGGCGAAAAAATCCAGGTTTTCACGGTGGTCACCGATTCCATCGAAATCAACGCCGCCTGGCTGCGTGCTCCCACCGATTGGTGGCTGGTGACCGATCGTGACACCGGTGGACAAATGATCCGGCGGGGGCTTCCTGCAGCGAAAATCATCGATACCGGCTTCCCCGTACATCCCTGTTTTTCCCTACTCAGTCCCGTGGATCCCGATGGGTCATGCGAACCATTTCGCATCCTCTATTTTCCCACCGCCAACCTCGGCCTGCTCCAGAAACACGGTCGCGCTCTGCTCGATGCCTCTCCTGCGGTCCACCTCACCATCGTCATGGGGAGAAATGTCCGCCGCCTGTATCGCCACGCCCGCGAACTGCGTATCGCCTACCCGGGCCGGGTGCGCCTCATCGGCTGGACCCGCAAGGTTCCCCAACTCCTCAACAGCCACCACCTCGTCGTCGGCAAGGCAGGCGGAGCCACCGTCCACGAAGCCATCGCCGCTCACTGCCCGATGCTCATCCATCACCTGGTGCCCGGTCAGGAAGAAGGAAATCTCGCCCTGCTCGAAGCCATCGGCGGCGGCGGGCTGGCGGCGAGCCCCGATGTCCTTTCCGGCCGCATCCACGACCTGCTCGCGGACAAAGCGGCCGGTTGGAGGAGCATGAAACACGCGCTCATCCGCCACGGACGCAACTCTGGAGCCATCGCGGCAGCCCATTTCATTCTCCAAAAAATCCAAACCAAGCCGTCTGACACTCCAAGTTGAAAATCGAGTGTCTTCCATGCCTCTTCTCTTTTCTTGTGTCTTGAAGTCTTCTGTCTCCCACTCCCATCCCCATCCATGACCTTTCTCTACGACATCGGCCGCGTGCTCCTCGATTTTGATTTCGAAACCTCTCTCACCCGACTGCTTCCACCCGACTGCGACGATGCGTTCGGTCGCTTGAGCCGCCTGCTTGAGCGCAAGGATGAATTTGAAGCCGGTCAAATCGATCCCGACTCCTACATCGAGTGGGCCCTGGAAACCCTTGGCAGCCCGGCCACGAGCGATGAATTCCGCCACGCCTGGCAACAAATCTTCACGCCCAACGAACCGATGTGGAAACACGTGCGCCAACTCTCGAAGGCAGGCCACCGGCTGATCCTCTTCTCGAACACCAATGCCATCCACTGCCCGTGGGTTTTCGAGGAATTCCCGGAATTCTCATTGTTTGACGCCGCCGTGCTCTCCTTCGAGGTCAGCGCCATCAAGCCGCACCCCCCGATCTACCAGCACGCCATGGAGACTTACGATCTTGTCCCGGAGCAGACCCTCTACATCGACGACCTGCCGGAAAACATCGCGACCGGTCGTGAATTCGGCTTCCACTGCTTCCAATACGACCTCAAGGATCACGCCGCCTTTGAAAAGTGGCTCGCCACCTTCCCACTCTGATTTCATCTCCAAGCTCCCTGCTCTCCGCTCCTTACCACCATGTCCCCACTCGTCATCGCCGGCCGCAGTTTCCAATCGCGACTTTTTCTCGGCACCGGGAAATTTCCTTCCATGGAGTCCATGCGGGATGCCCTCGCCGCCAGCGGCACGGAAATCGTCACCGTCGCCCTTCGCCGCGCTGACCTCAGCGGCGGCAAGGACCCCTTCGCCAACATCCTCGACTTCATTGATCCCGAGAAATACCTCCTCTTGCCCAATACCAGCGGAGCCATGAATGCCGAGGAAGCCGTTCGCCTCGCCCGCCTCGCCGCTGCCGCCGGACTGCCGAAGTGGGTGAAATTGGAAATCCACCCCGATCCCACCTACCTGCTTCCCGATCCCATCGAGACCCTCAAAGCCGCTGAAATCCTGGTTAAGGAAGGCTTCACCGTTCTCCCCTACATCAACGCGGATCCCGTGCTCGCCAAGCGCTTGCAGGAAGTCGGCACCGCCACGGTCATGCCGCTGGGCGCGCCCATCGGCTCCAATAGGGGCCTCGCGACCCGCGATCAGATCCGCATCATCATCGATCAGGCCATCGTGCCGGTTGTCGTCGATGCCGGCATCGGCGCTCCCAGCCACGCCGCTGAGGCCATGGAACTCGGGGCCGACGCCGTCCTCGTCAACACCGCCATCGCCATCGCCAGCGACCCATCCCGCATGGCCACGGCATTTCAACTTGCTGTCCAAGCCGGCCGCCAGGCTTATGAACTTGGCCTTCCCGAGGCCATCGACCACGCCAGCGCAACCAGCCCACTCACTGCATTCCTCGGCTAAGCTGCTAAGTAATGCTCGGAACTCGCGTATCTCGTCTGTGCGCCGTCCCTCAATTTTAAATTATGCGAGCGTGGATTCGATCATTTATATGCACCGTTTTTGTAGGCTCCCAGCCCTGAGATGACCGAACGCCAGCGCGAATTCACGGCGGATGCCTTGCACGAACTGCATACGCCACGTGATTTTATCGGATCGATGTTCCGTTTGAGTATTCCCATGCATCAATCCGGGGCAGGGCGATTGGCAGGCGTGGCCATAATCGCTGCCAGATCTAGATTATAGCTT
>JBBARN010000207.1:0-6805 GCA_040399845.1 Luteolibacter sp.
TCGATGACCTCGCCCGCGTCGGACGCGAGCCATGGTCCGGCGTGAGAAACTATCAGGCGCGGAATTATATGTGGAAGGACATGAAGCCCGGCGATCTCGCGCTCTTCTATCATTCCAATGCCAAGCCACCGGGCATCGCCGGCATCGCCAAGGTCGTGAGCAGCCCTTATCCGGATCCCACGCAGTTCGATCCGCAAAGCGAATACCACGATCCCAAAGCCACCCTAGAAAAACCCCGCTGGTTTCTCGTGGACTTCGAATTCGTGGGAAAATTCCAGGAAATCCTCACGCTCGAAGCAATCAAGGCGGATAGTCTGCTATCCGAAATGATGATCTGCCAGCGCGGCACGCGGCTGTCCATCACGCCGGTCGATCCGCTTCATTACAAACGCGCCTGCAAACTCGCCCGCTACAAATGATTTCTAAGCTCGCCCGCCTTAGCCTGCTTTCGCTCGCGATCGCCACCTCGCTTCACGCCGCTCCACGCCCTTGGAAAAGCAGCGATGGCGAACGCAGCATCCAGGGCGAATTCGTCAAACGCGATGCAGCTTCGGTCACCATCCGTCGCAGCGACCGCAAGGAAATCGCCATCCCCATCGACAAGCTTCACCCGGACGACCGCACCTGGCTCAATGCCAATCATCCGCTTCCCGGCGAAGAAGCCCCGCCACCGAACGCGGTTTTTGACAAACTCGTCTTCGGCGACACCCGTGCGCAGGTCACCGAAAAGCTCAACCAAAGCAAATTCGTCGAACTCACCGTCGCCGAAACCTTCCTCGGTCGCACCGGCATCAACGGCGTTTACCGCACCCGCAAGAAGATCGGAGGACTCGACACCTCCCTTTACTTCGGCTGGACCGAAGAGGGCGGACTGGAGGAAATCACCTTGCAGACCGAAGGCATGCCGCCCTCCGCCCTGGAAGATCGCATGACTCCCTGTTGGCAGGAATTCATCGAACTACTCAGCACCCTCTACGGCAAACCCATCCACGAGAACCCAAAACTCGCTCTCACTGGCATTCAAGATGGAGGCATGTCTGGAACCCACCTCTGGAAGCTTGATAAAAAAGGCACCGCCATGCTCGGAGCCGCACGTGAGGGCGATGACTATCAAATCGCCGTCCGCTTCACCAAAAAGGAAATCGCCCCAGTCCCATTGCCCTGAGAGATTGACGATTTGAGATTTCAGATTTTCGATTGATAGAAATAGCTTATGTCAGAGCCGGATGATCTCTTTTCCTTCGCCGATTCGAAGACCGCGAGAGCGCCTGAGGAATCAGCGGAGAAACGCATCCTTGAACTCAGGAAACTGCTAGAGCATCACAATCATCTCTATTACTCCCAAGCAACTCCGGAAATCAGCGATGCGGAGTATGACAAGCTCTACCGCGAGTTGGAGGATCTGGAGAAAAAACATCCGGAGTTTCACGATGAGAACTCCCCCACCCTGCGCGTCGGCGGTGCTCCCATCGAAGGTTTCCAACAAATCCGCCATGCGGTTCCGATGTTGTCCATCGACGACGTTTTCGAACTCAGCCCGGATGCCATGGAGAAATCCGGAGCCAGCCGACCGGAACAGGAACTCATCGAGTTCTATCAACGCCTCCGCAAGAACCTCGGCCGCGAAGACATCACAGTCACCGTCGAGCCCAAGATCGATGGTGTCGCCGTTTCACTTTTCTACCGCGACGGCAAACTCGCCTACGCCGCCACCCGCGGCGATGGCACGACCGGCGACGACATCACCCACAACGTCCGCACCATCCGCAGCATCCCGCTGGAGTTGAAGCAGCGGGCGCTTGCTGACCCGGCATCTGCCGAGCCCCCAACCACCCTCGAAATCCGCGGCGAAATTTTCATGCCCAATGAAGCCTTCGCGGCGATGAATGTGGAGCGGGACGAGGCTGGATTGCCGACTTTTGCCAATCCGCGCAATGCCACGGCGGGCACGCTCAAGCAGTTGGATCCGAAGATCGCAGCCCAGCGCCCGCTGCGTTTTCTTGCGCATGGACTCGGCGCGTATGATGGACCGGAGCTGGAAACGGAGCATGATTTTCACAATCTGTTAGATCACTTCGGCATTCCACGCAACCAACCGCTTTTCACGGTTCAGCACCTCGATGGATTGCTGGATGCCGTGGCGGAAATCAATCATCAACGCCATCAACTCGACTACGGCACGGATGGAGCCGTCATCAAGGTCTTGTCACGTGCCGAGCGCACGCAGCTTGGTTTCACTTCGCGCGCTCCGCGATGGGCGGCTGCTTACAAATTCCTCCCCGAGCAAAAGGAAACCATCCTCGAAAACATCACCATCCAAGTCGGTCGCACCGGCGTGCTCACACCCGTGGCGGAACTCACGCCCGTGCTCATCTCCGGCTCTACGGTCTCGCGCGCCACGCTGCACAATCAGGATGAGATCGATCGCAAACAGATCCACATCGGTGCCCGCGTGCTGGTGGAGAAGGCAGGCGAGATCATTCCGGCCATCGTCAAGGTCACCCAGCCGGTTCCCGGAGCGAGTGTCTTTTCCATCTTCGCCAGCGTGAACGGCCAATGTCCTTCCTGTGGCGGTCCCATTTCGCAGGAGCAAGGATTTGTCGCATGGCGATGCACGAATTTCCAATGCCCGGCCCAAGCGGTCACCCACATCAAGCACTTCGCATCACGCAAGGCCCTTGATATCGACGGGCTCGGTGAGATAGTTGCGGAGGCATTGGTGAGGCACAAACACTGCGTCACTCCGCTGGAGCTGTTTTCTCTAACAGAAGAAGTCCTCGCCCCGCTCAATCTCGGCACCGAGGAAGCACCACGCCGCTTCGGCGAGAAGAACGCCACCAAGGTTCTCAAGGCACTCGACGATGCCCGCAGCAAACCGCTCAACCGCTGGCTCTTCGCCATGGGCATCCGCCAACTCGGCGAATCCGCTGCCAAGGAACTCTCGCGCCTGCATCAGGATCTAACAGAAATTTCCACCTCCCCCATCCTCGCCGAGCTGCTCCGCGATACCCGGCCGGATGCGAAGAAGAAAAACGAACTGCTCGCGAAGTATGCCATCACCGGCGATGTCGGCCCCGCCGTGGCCGAGACGGTGATTTCCTATTTCCAATCGGAAGCCGGCCAACAAGCGCTGCAACGTTTCGCCGAACTCGGGATTAATCCCGCTTCCGACAACTACCTCCCCATCCCCGCCGAAGGCGATCTCTCCCACTTGCCGCTCGCCGGAAAAACCTTCGTCATCACCGGCACGCTCAGCATGGATCGCGATGAAATGAAGGCACTCATCGAAAGCAAGGGAGGCAAGGTCAGCGGCTCTGTTTCCGCAAAAACCCACTACGTGCTCGCTGGCGAAGGCGGCGGATCCAAGCGCGACAAGGCGGAAAAACTCGGCGTCCCGCTCCTCGACGAAGCCGCGCTTCAGGCAATGTTGTAAGCTGGACGATCACTTACAGTTCGCTCATCCATCGAGATAGTGAAGCCTCCAAGGATGGGCACGCTCTCTTCATGTAAGCGCAATCCAAAGCCCCGTTGATCGATGATGACTGCGGAGAATCCAGGTCTTATGGTTTGCCGATCTATGACAACGATAAATGGATGGAATATGTGCACGCAGCGGCAGGCCGACACCATTCGCTCCACTCGCTACTCCTTGGGTTTGATCGAAATGAGGAGTGCGTTTTCTGCGGCAAGATATTTTTTGGCGAGCGCGTTGACTTCGCTCAGAGTGATGGACTTGTAATCCGCATCGCGGGCCCGGGCGAGGTCGAGACGTTTGGGGTCGGCCTGGGACTGGCTCATGACTGTGCCGAGCCAATAACTGTTATCGCGCAGTGACTGTTCGAGTTGTCCAAGAGTCGGCTTGAGCGCGCGATCCAGTTCGTCGGCGGTGGCTCCTTTCGAGGCAAGTTCATCGGCAAGTTCCCGCATGGTATTGAGAAGTGTTTCCAAATCTTCGGGTTTACCAACACTTTCACTGAGAATATATCCCATGTTGTCGAGTGCATCCGAGCCATTGGCTCCCGCATTGGGGCTGTAGGAAGCACCAAGCTTTTCGCGGATTTCCTCGCGCAAGCGGTCGCCCAAAATCTCGGCCACCAGGTTGAGGCGTCGGAATTCCTTCACGTTGTCACGCACACCGTTGGTTTTCCAAATGGTGAAAGCGATGCCTTGGGAGATTTTGGACTCGTAAGTGAACGACTTGGCTCCCGGGGCGTTGGGGAACCTGATCTTGCGCGCATCCGCCAAAAGGGCAGGTGTTGCCGAACGTTGGGGAAGCGCACCGAAGGTGGAAAGAAGATGCGGCAGGATGGATTCCGGTTCGAAATCACCCACCACCGTCAGCTCCAGATAACCTTTGGTCAGTTCGGGAGTGAGCCACTTTTTGGCATCTTCGATGGTATAAGAGCTGAGCTTCTCCATGGGTGCCAAAGTGAAACGCGAATCTCCCCCGTGGAGCCACCCTTCCATTTCCTGCTGAGGGCCTGCGGGTGTGTGTTTGAGTTGTTGATAGAGCATGGGAATGGCCTTCTGGAATTGCCAGAGAGCCTCTTCGCGGAAGCCAGGATCAGTGATGGATGCGCACATGAGTTGGCATTGAATGAGGAAGTCCGCAGGAGTCGTTGTGCCTCCGATGGTGAAAGCGTCTTCGCCGATGGCCAGGGAACTGCCGACGTTTTTGCCAGCGAGGATCTGCTGGAGTTCATCGTTCGAATGCTTGCCAAGCCCGCCGCCCTCAAAAAGAGCGGTGGCGAAGGCATCCAGCATGGGCATGTCCATGGGCTGGCTGAGTTTTCCGGAGCCGATGCGTGCAAGGAGCCGGATTTTTCCTTTCTCAAAGTCGGTCCGCTTGAGGTTGATGCGGGTTTTGTTAGATAGCACGATCTGGGTGATGCCCAGATCCGCGACCTCCTTGCGTGTGGTGACGGTTCCCGGCTTGCCAAAGTTCGCATAGCCGAACGGCAAAGCGGCCCGCGCCAGAGGAGCTTCCACAGGAGTGCCGCGGGAGTCTTCAAATAGAACAGCCAAATCCTTTTCCGCCCCCTCTGGTTTTTCCTTGGTGGTGAGGATGAGGTGGAAACCGGCGGCTTCCCAAAATGCCTTGAGGGCTTGATGGCAGGTGGCGGCATCAATGGCATCAAGACTCGTCCGGGCAATCTCCAGATCGGTTTCCGGCGTGGAGAAAACGGATTGATCATTGACGGTTCGTGCAAGCACGGTGGCAATGCCATCCGACTTGCGGGTGGCTTTTTGTTTTACCTGCTGTTCATAGGCGTTGAGGAGATTGGATTTGGCCTCGGCGAGTTCGGTTTCGGTGAAGCCGTGTTCGATGGCGCGGCGGAATTCCTTCTCCAAAATGGGCACAACTTCCTTCCATCGATCGTCTGCGGCGGTGATGCTGATGGATCCGAGTTCCACAAAGTTGAACAATTCGTCACGGGATGCCCCGCCTTCCGCCACGGGGGAATCCTTTTCCTTGGAAATGCGCTCAAAGCGGCGGTTGATGATCGAGTGGGCGATGCTCAATGGCATGCGAGCCGCGCGATTGGCGGAATTGTCGGGTTTGGGGGTGAACGGGCGCACCAGCATGAGGGTGACGTCTGTAGAGGAAACTTCCTTGTCGTGGAAGACGGCGGTTTCCATGCCCTCGGGCTGGCGAATGGCTCCGAGGTCGGGATTTTTTCCGGGCTCGGTGGGATTGCTCATCGATGCAAATGTGGCTTCGATGCGTTGCTTGATTTGGGAGGGGTCGATGTCTCCAACCACGATGAAAGTCATGCGCGTGGGAGTGTAAAAACGGGTGTAAAAGTCGAGAAACCGTTCGCGGGGGGCGGTCTTGATGATCTCCTCGGTGCCAATTGGGAAGCGGCGCGGCAGTAAGGACTCTGGCAACAACTCGGTGAATTGTTGTTCCATGAGCCGATAGCCTACCGAGTCACGACTGATTTTTTCGGAGAGGATGACGCCCCGTTCCCTGTCAATTTCCTCAGCGCTGAGCAAAGCGCCATCACCGAAGTCACGCATGACGGTGAAGCCCAGCTTGAGCGTGTCTTCGGACAGGTCGGGCAGATCGAGCATGTAAACTGTCTCATCGAAGGATGTGTAGGCATTGGCATGGGCACCGAAAGCGATACCGAGGCGCTGCATGCGGGGGATCAGATCGGCGGCGGTGTAGTTTTTTGTGCCATTGAACACCATGTGTTCCAGGAAATGAGCGAGTCCGCGCTGGTCATCGCCCTCCATCAAAGAGCCAGCTGCAATGTGCATCCGGAGCGATACCCGCTTGGGTGGTTCTGCATTCGGGTAGATGATGTAGCGAAAGCCGTTTTCGAGAGTGCCGAAGGTGGCGGTCGAGTCCGGCGTGATGTCCGATCCCGCATGTGGCCAAGGCTTGGGATCGACTTTGGCGACGGCCGTGTCCGTCTTGGCCGTCACGACAGGCTCACCTGCGGCCGGGATTTCCTCGACCTTTGGGGCTGCTTCCACAGCCGGGAGTGGAGCTGGCGGACGGGGAGACTTGGATCGCAGCGACAGAAATCCGGCAGTGGCGGCGATGATCAGCACCAGAAAAAGAGGCGTAGCCTTTTGCATGCGGCAAGCGTGGTTGAGCGGAGGCGGGTTTGGCAACGCCGAAAACCCGCAAACGGCGGGGGGAAGCGCCAAGAAAACGCCTCATCGGCATTCTTTGCGAAAACGGGATTGCAATCCTTCTGGCTCCATGTTGTTTTCGCGCCCGGCCGAAAGGTCTTCAGTGCGCGCGTGGCGGAATTGGTAGACGCGCTAGATTCAGGTTCTAGTAGGGGCAACC
>JBBARN010000208.1:0-6777 GCA_040399845.1 Luteolibacter sp.
GCACCGATTCTGAGTGGGTGTCGGATTCATCCGCTTTGACGACTCCTTCCGCCCGCTCTTGGGCAATCAACGCATTGAGCAGGCGGTCGATGTCGTTGCCATGGCGTTCCGATATCCCGCGCTTGATGGCGCGGACTTCAGTCATGACTTCGTCAATCACTTTGGGTGGATTGTCAGCTAGCTTCATTGTCGTTTAGAAGTTCATCCGGGCTGCACATTACCGGCATGCGGTGGCCCGATTCGTTGATTTTGGCGCGCAACCGCTCCCTGATGTGCGGATTGGCGATGTGCTTGAAGTTCCACGTTACCAAGTAGTCGATTCGATGAACCGATGCAAGCGCGATGTGAACTGCGTCGGGTGAGGCGATGGCGGGAACAAGCCCCGACGACACGAGCAAACGGGCCAAAATAGCCGCGTCTTCCGTCAATGGGAGCAAACGTATCCCATGCAGCAGCGCGAGACGCTCTGCAGCCATCGCTGAATCACCCTCACTGGCCTCGTTGAGTGTCTCGGTGGAGGTCACAAGCTCGAATCCCGAACATCCACCATCCCACCATTCCTGCGTAACGAGTTGTCGACTGGCCTGAAGAATCGATCTCGCGTTCCTTGCAGTGTAGTAGCTCGGAATGGTTGTCTCAATGTAAGCTGTCGCCATGGCCGATTCGGTGTGTCGATTTCTGGTAGAAGAAGTAAGGTATCGACGGCGGCGAAGGAAGCCTGAATTCTGCAGGACGCTGCCAACAGCTGGAACGGATGACGTCGGCTTTTATTGTGTAGCGGACTCCCTATGATGATTGCTGTGCATCGGCCCCCTCCGGATTCTCTGTCAAAAGTGAGTCCGTGATGGCGACCGGCTCACAGAGCCACTGAGAGAACTGAGTTTTTGAATTCTTCCCAGTGTCTCCAGTGGTTCTCAGTATTTCAGTGGAGAACAGAACGTCCGTCTCGGACAATGGCCTCATTCACGACTAACCCAAGCGTTTCAATCCCATGCCCGCTGCCCGCCAAAACCCACAATCCCTAACGCCTCCGCGCCACCGCATCCCCAACTCTCCCATTTTCCGTGTATTCCGAGACTTCCGTGGTTCCTCCTCCTCTTTTCAGATCGGTTCGCGGGCGGGAGGGGAGAAGGGCTGGATCGGCCGTCCGGCGGGGGGCTGATTTTTCCGAGAGGAACCCTTGACCGGGTGCGGGGTGGGGAAATAGGGTCCGGGCGGTTTTCCGCAGACCCATCCAGAATCCGCGCTCTATGAACATCCACGAATACCAGGCAAAGGAACTTTTCGACCGCTTCAGCGTGCCCAGCCCCAAGGGCAAAGCCGCCTCCACCCCCAAGGAAGCCTACGACGCCGCCAAGTGGCTCGCAGTCAACCACCTGGTCGTCAAGGCCCAGGTCCACGCCGGTGGCCGGGGCAAGGGAGTGTTCAAAAACGGCTTCAAGGGTGGCGTTCACCTCGTCGAGTCGCCAGAAGCCGCCCGCGAAATTGCCGCAAGCATGCTCGGTGAAACGCTCGTCACCAAACAAACCGGCGAGGCCGGCCGGCTCGTCCGCAAGGTGATGATCGCGGAGTCCGTGAACATCCAGCGCGAACTCTACCTGGCCATCCTGATGGATCGCCAATCCTGCATGCCGGTCATCATCGTTTCCACCGAAGGCGGCATGGACATTGAGGAAGTGGCGGAAAAGACGCCGGAGAAGATCCTCCGCGAGTTCGTCAATCCGCTCGCCGGCCTCCAGGCTTACCAGGTCCGCAAGCTTTGCCAGGCGCTCGGCCTGCAAACCACTGCCCGCCAGTTCGGCCGCTTGCTTCACTCGCTTTACAAGCTCTTCATCGATTGCGATTGCTCGATGGTGGAAATCAATCCGGTCGTCGTCACCACCGACGACCACGTTTACGCGCTGGATGCGAAGTTCAACTTCGATGACAACGCCCTTTATCGCCATCCGGAAATCCAGGCCATGCGTGACAAGGAAGAGGAAGACCCCCGCGAAGTGGCGGCGGCTGAATACGATCTCAACTACATCGGCCTCGATGGCAACATCGCCTGCCTCGTCAACGGCGCCGGCCTTGCCATGGCCACCATGGACATCATCAAGCACCACGGTGGCGACCCAGCCAATTTCCTCGACGTGGGCGGTGGTGCTTCCAAGGAGCAGGTCGCCGCGGCCTTCAAGATCATCCTTGGTGACAAGGCCGTGCAGGGTATTTTCATCAACATCTTCGGCGGCATCATGGATTGCAACATCGTCGCGGAAGGTGTCGTCGCCGCTGCCAAGGAAACCGGCCTTTCCCTGCCACTCGTCGTCCGCCTGGAAGGCAACAATGTGGAAGCCGGCAAAGCAACTCTCGCCGCCTCCGGCCTCAACATCGTCGCTGCCGATGGCATGGACGATGGCGCGAAGAAGATCGTCGCCGCCGTCGCCTGATAACCGATCACTGTTAACTGATAACTTAATTTCCCATGTCCATCCTCATCGACGAAAACACCAAGGTCCTGGTTCAGGGCATCACCGGCAGCTTCGGAGCGCGTCACGCCAAGCTCTCGCTGGAATACGGCACCAAGATCGTGGGAGGCGTCACGCCTGCCAAGGGCGGCCAGAAGTTTGAGAACGTCGTTCCCATTTTCGACACGGTCGGAGAAGCCGTGGAGGAAACCGGTGCCACCGCGTCCGCCATCTTTGTGCCACCAGCCTTCGCGGCGGATGCCATTTTGGAAGCGGCAGATGCCGGAGTGGAACTCATCGTTTGCATTACCGAGGGCATCCCGGTCATGGACATGATGCGCGTCAAGGCCATGCTCAAAGGCTCCAAGTCCCGCCTCGTGGGCCCGAACTGCCCCGGCCTCGTCACTCCCGGCCTCGGCGAGAAAAGCCACGGTGGCTGCCGCATCGGCATCGCTCCCGGATACATCCACAAACGCGGCAACGTCGGCGTGGTTTCCCGTTCCGGCACGCTCACCTATGAGGCCGTTTGGCAGCTCACACAACTCGGCTATGGCCAAAGCACCTGCGTCGGCATCGGCGGCGATCCGATCAATGGCACCAGCCACCAGGACGTACTCGAAATGTTCAATGAGGACCCGGAAACCGAGGCCATCATCCTGATCGGTGAAATCGGTGGCAATGCCGAGGTCGAAGCCGCCCGCTGGGCCAAGGACCACTGCAAAAAGCCCATCGCCGGATTCATCGCTGGGGCCACCGCGCCTCCTGGCCGCCGCATGGGCCACGCCGGAGCGATTGTCGGGGGCGACGAAGACACCGCTCAGGCGAAGAAGAAAATCCTCGCCGAATGCGGAATCGCCGTTGCCGAGACTCCCTCCGTCATGGCCAAGACTCTGCTCGAGCGCTGGGGCAAGTAAGGAAAAAACTGGAGCGCGGAATTCATTCCGCCCGGCATGGTTGAGCAGCAGTCCCGTCTCATTCTGAGACGGGCTGAATGAATTCCGCTGCCTTACCACCTCTACTCCTCCGGCAAGGTCAGCAACTCCTCGTCTTCTTCGCGATATTGCTCTAACAAAAATCCGTCATTGGCATGCCAGCGCAGCCAGACGGAATCGCCCCAACTCGGGGCTTTTTCATCGAGTTGGAAGGTGCGGTGTTGCTGCTCGGCACAAATGCGATACTCTCCGCAACGCACCCAAAAGCGCGTGTGGGATCCGAAGTAAATCACATCCTCCACCGTGCCGGGCACCGCATTGTCCCACTCGCCAGATTGTGGTTTTTCGCGGGATACCATTAACTTCTCAGGTCGCAGCGAGAGGTGGATTCGATCATTCGGGTGCACCGGTTTGTCGTTGTCGATCAACACCAGCCCCAGTCCCGGAATCTCCGCGCGGGAAAACCGATCACTCACCGGCTCGGTCACCCGTCCTTCGAGGAAATTCGTATCGCCGATGAACGCCGCCACGAAGGACGTGCGCGGGGTTTCATAGATCTCCGCCGGTTTTCCAATCTGCTCGATGCGGCCCTTGTTCATCACCGCGATGCTGTCGGAAATCGACATCGCCTCGCCCTGATCATGGGTCACATAGAGGAAGGTGATCCCCACCTCGTCGTGGATGGCATCCAGTTCCACTAACAAACGTTGCCTTAACTTCAGATCCAGTGCGGCCAGCGGTTCATCCAGCAAGAGTACCCGCGGCTTGTTGGCAAGTGCGCGGGCAATGCCAACCCGTTGTTTTTGCCCGCCGGAAAGCTTGGAAGGCATCTTGTCCGCGTGATCCGTCAGGTCCACCAGTTCAAGCATGCGATCCACCTCCGCCTGGATCTGCGGCTTGGGCAGCTTGGAAATCTTCAATCCGAAGGCGATGTTCTCACGGATCGTCAGATGGGGAAACAAAGCGTAGTTTTGAAACACCGTATTCACCGGACGCTGCTCCGGTGGCAGATGCGTAATGTCCCTGCCATCCAAGAGCACCCGCCCGGAATCAGGCCTTTCAAAGCCCGCCGCCATTCGCAGCAAAGTCGTCTTGCCGCAACCGGAGGGCCCTAACAAAGAAAACGTCATTCCATGCTCGATCTCCAGGGTCACGCCATCGACCGCCGTAAAGCTGCCAAATCGTTTCGTGACATTTTCAAATCGGAGAGTGCCTTGCATCGGGTAAGTCCTCGCAGCGTCGCGCTTTTTGGCGGAGAATCAAGCACTCTTGCTTCAGGACGCTCCCTGTAGATCGGGGAGAGTAGTTGAAAAACTTTTCGAGGTTGAATGGCTCAACGAGCAGTTCGTGCGGATCGCCAACTCCGTGCGTGGCAATCCAGAATACGGGGTGCGGAAGCAGGTGGGTGCCTCATGTTGGAACAGTGCCCTCAAGGGATACAGTGAAATGTTGCAAGCTTCGACACAAGGGGCGGGATTTATCCGCCCGGCCGGGTTATCCATTCCGGCGTGCGACCGATCTCCACATTCCCGTCATCCTCCCGATGTCCAGATTTTGCCATGCATTCCCCCCGCGCCGCTCACGTTATTGCCGACCCGACATGGGAGGGACTTCCTCAAATGCTTTCCGGGCGGAAAGGATTCCAAGGATCGCCGGAATCCAAAGGCGGGCTGGTCCTTTGTAAGACCCATGGGGACTCATGTCATCAGCTTCAATCAAATGGGCAGTCAGTTCACCTCCTGCATCGCCCATCTCCCGTTCAAGCCCGGAGGATGGAAGTGGCCGATCCCAGCCCTTGCCTGCTTAATGTTCATTCTCAGACTGATAGGAAAACAGGAGACGATTTATTCTCCGCTCCATGAAACCTTCCTCTTTGCTGCTCACCGCCGCGCTCGCCACTGGAAATCTTTGCGGACAAGCGGACCGCTGGGAACTTTCGGATACCGGCGGCATCCGCACCGATCTCGCCAAGCTCACCCAGGGCAAGGACCACGCCGACCACATTGAGATGGCTGGCCGCTCGGTCAATGCGATCATCCGCTGGAAAATCAGCGCCGAAGGTCGCATGGACCTCGACCGCTGGGTTCGTTGGCCGATGCTGCGGGAGAAAAAAGACGATACCCACGCCTCTGCCAACGCCGCATTCCGTTCGGCCGACGAGTCGCGCATTCTCGTCGATGGCACGCCCTACGAATATGGCACTGCCAGTGATTTCAATATCCACGGCACCCTCGCTTGGATCGAGAGAACGCATAAACTCGCCATCACCCGCACGATCTTTCCCGCCGTGCATCTTCCGTGTCTGTTAGAGAGATGGGAAATCCGCAACACCTCCCAACAGTCCGTCGAAATCCAGGTCCCCATCGCGCCCAAGGAAGTCACCGAACCGCGTGAGAAATTCCTGTGGAACGCCCATCGCATCCGCACCGAGTGGATTGGCGGCGGACGCCATCGCCTGATGCCCGGCGAAATACTGCTCACCGGCATGGCCTTTTCCAGTCGTCAGGAAAACGAACCCGCACCCTTTCCGGATCTCGCCGCCGAGTGGGCCGCGCGGCAGGCCTTCATCACCAGCCTTGAACAATCGCTCGTTCTGCAAACCGGCAATGCCGCCGTGGATCGCCTCTTCGCCTTTTCGAAACTCCGCGCTGCCGAAAACGTGCTCGCCACGCGCGGTGGCCTGATGCACGCGCCGGGCGGTTTCAACCGCTACCTCGCCGCCATCTGGTGCAACGACCAGAACGAATACGTCAGCCCCTTTTTCCCATTCCTCGGTGATGCCGCAGGCAACGAATCCGCCCGCAATGCTTATCAGTGGTTTGCCAAATTCATGAACCCCCAGTTCCGCCACATCCCTTCATCGGTCGTCGCCGAAGGCCGCGGCACCTGGGGCGGGGCAGGGGATCGGGGCGATGCCGCCATGACCGCTTACGGGGCCTCGCGTTGGGCGCTCGCCACCGGCGATGAAGCACTCGCCCGCGAAGTCTGGCCCTTCATCGAGTGGTGCCTGGAATTCTGCGAACGCAAGAAAACCGTGGATGGCGTGATCGCCTCCGACCGCGACGAACTCGAAGGCCGCTTCTCCGCTGGCAAAACGAACCTCGCCACTTCCACGCTGACCTACGACGCCCTGCTTTCCTCCGCCCACCTTGCCGAAGCCCTTGGCGAGCCCGCCGAAAAAGCCGCGCTCTACCGCAAGCGCGCCGTCGATCTCAAAGCAGGCATCGAGAAAGTCTTCGGTGCCACCGTCAACGGTCACGAAACCTACCGCTACCACGAAGGCCTCGAAAAAGTCCGCTCGTGGATCTGCCTGCCGCTCACGATGGATATCTTAGGTCGCTCCAAAGGCACCATCGACGCGCTCTTTTCGCCCGACCTCTGGACCAAGGACGGCCTGC
>JBBARN010000209.1:0-6763 GCA_040399845.1 Luteolibacter sp.
CCACCGGCAAAGGCCCGAATAGCAAATTCCAGCTCTACAACCTCCGCACCGATCCCAGCGAGGCCACGAATCTCTTCGCGCAGCAGCCGGGCAAGGCGGAAAAACTCTTCGCCGCGCTGAAAGCGGACCTCGCACGCGGAGGAGCCGTTAATGACCAACATACTTTCGTTCCAAAGCCATGAAACACACACTCACACTCCTCACCGCCCTGCTGCTCGCGCCGCTGGCCGCCCACGCCGACCTCGTCGCGCATTTCCGCTTCGACGACGACCTCAAGGACGTCACCGGCCAACACGATGGCAGACCGGTCGATCCCAAGCTCGCGCCTTCCTTTGCACTCGGACGCGTGGGCAACGCGGTGGTGATCGAGAAGGTCAACGCGGGCATTGAGCTGGCGAATCCTTCGGAGATCGACTTCAGCCGCGACTTCACCCTCGCGACCTGGGTCAACGTGGGGAACTACTACGCGGAGATGCCGGTGCTCTTCAAAGGCCGTGCCGGCCTGACCGCCGCGCCGGACAAGTTCTTCGGACTCTTCGGCATGGAGGGAATGCAGGTTCACGGCGAGGGCCAAGGCGAGTGGATCACGAACTTCCGCGCCTCCAACGGCCTCATGCCAAACGACGGCCAGTGGCACCATGTCGCGGTGACCTATCGCGCGAAGGAGACTCCGCACTTCATGCTCTATCTGGACGGTCAGGGCAAGAATCCGGCGGACAAAGGGACGTTTCGGGGCGGCGATTTCACGCTCAAGCCCGATGCACCAGATAGCGTGCTGCGGATCGGCTGCCGCGCGGATGGCGATACTTGGCGCTATGTGCGCTCGCATTTGCGTGGCCTGCTCGACGAGCTGCAAATCTACAACGAGGCGCTGAAGGCGGAGGACATCCGCTTCCTCTTCGAGCATCCCGGCAGAACGACAAAGCAACGCGACACCATCACCTTCGCGCCGCGGTTTCAGTTTGACCCAGGCCATCCCTGGCGTCCGCCCTTTGGCGCGGAGCGTGTCGGCCTGACGCCGGTGATCGTGCAGTTCGCCAGCGACACGCACCCGGCACCGGAGCATTGGCTCGCGGCGTATCGCGAAGGCAAGGAAGTGGAGCGGAAAGCGCTCGATGTGTCTGGACATTTCCCCTTCACCGCACGGGTGATTTTCATCACCTCGCCCGCGCCGGAGGAACTGGTGTTGCTCACGAAAACCAAGGACGGAAAGACGGTCGAGCAGGCCCGATGGAAGGTCGAGCGTACGGCCCTGGAGGCAGATGCGAAAGCGGCGGCCGATCCGGTGATGAACCCGGTCGATCTCGGAGCGATCCTGCCGCCGGCGGATTGGCTCGTGCTGGGGCCAGAGCAGCAGGCTCGCGTCACGGTGGCCGCATTCTCCGCGAAGGAAGCGATCTCCGGTGCGGAGGTGCTCGCGTGGTTTGAATCCGATCCTAACAAGCCGACGAAAGCCGCCATCGAGCTGCGCAATGGCATCCGCACCTCGCTGGATCTCGTCTTGCCTTTTCCCGCCTTCAGCAAGGATCGCGACACGCTTCACGTGGCGCTCCGCGATGCGAAAGGTCGCGAGCTTTGGAGCAAGACCATCCGCACGATGCTCATGCGAGAATCGCCGAAGCTGCCCGCGTTCGGCGCCATCGAGACCAAGCTACGCTACGACTACCCGCTGCTCTCCTATTCCGGCCCGGACGCGGTCACCGAGATGCCTTATGACAAGGCCTGGGCACCGGAGCGGAAGGATGTCGTCATCGCATTACCGAACGGCTCGCGCTTTGTCTTCTGGCGCGGCGCGGCCTACACGCCATTCTGGGCCGGGAAGCACAACACCGCGCTGAACTTCGAGTTCGCCGAAGCGCCCCGTCGCCCGGACGGGCTGGACTGCATCGACGCCGCTTCCGACAAGGAGTTGCGCCTCAGCCGCGTCGAGATCCTCGAATCCACCGCCGCCCGCGTCCACGTCCGCTGGACCGCTCAACCTTGCGACCTGAACTACAAAGTCTGGGGCGAGACCGCGACCGAGGATTTCTACTTCTACCCGGACGGCTTCGGCTCGCGCACCGTCACCCTGCAAACCGAACCCAAGGCCGAATACGAGATCGAGGAACTGCTCATCCTCACCCCGCCCGCCGGCTATCCGCTGCGCGTGCTGCCGGAGAACCTCATGGACGTGCTCTTCCGCGATGGCACGAAGCGCGAGTTGAAGTTCCCTCTCCTGGATCAGGAGCGCGATTACGAGAAGCTGCTCTCGGGTGAATTGCCGCCGCTCTACCGCATCCGCTTTGGTATCCGCGAGCCCTTGTCGGCGATCTATTTCAACCCCGGCTGGACGCGCCTGCCCTCGACCGCTTACCGACCATTCTACAGTCAGGGCCAGATGGTCACGCCCTACTACTGGGGCAATCACCTCCCGCTCGCCCGCCGCAAGCCCACCGGCATCAACATCGACGACCTCGCCGCGATGACGCCAGCGCACAACGCTATGATGTCCTGGGGCCACCGCCGCCCGAAACCCCTCGAAAGCCGCACCGCCGAAATGCCCGATGCCCTAGGCGTCACCCGCAAGATGCAGGTCGAGAAATGGGCCTGGCTCATCGGCCTGAGCGATGCCGGCGACGCACGCCTCCTCGAATGGTCCCGTAGCTTCAGCACGCCGCCACAGATCGAAGCCGAAGGCGCACGCCTGCAAAGCCCATCCTACAACACCGAACGCCGCGCCACGCTGCTCTCCGTCGATAAGCCCGTGGTCACCCTCGGGATCACCCCGTCCACGCCCTGCGTGCATCCAGTCTTCGAACTTCAGAACGCCCCGAAGACGCTCACAGTCGTGGAACTGGACGGCCGACCGCTGGCCGCCACCGACTACGCTTGGGATGGCCATGTCTTGTGGCTGAACGCCACGCTACGAAAACAGACCCAATTACGGCTGGAGTTTGCAGCCCATTGACACATGCCAGCGCATCCATCGCCGCAAGCCAGTTTGCTTCAAGAGACAGGCACGAATGATCCCACCGTCGAACAAGCCATCTGTCTCTATCTCCCCGACGACCCCGCTTCTGCGCTCGCTTTGCTTCCAAGCATGCTTTGCGAAATCACACGCTTGAAACTCGCCGCCCTCATCGCGCAAAGCTGGGCGCGGCAGGACATCACCACCGCTTGGAATGCTGTTTCGCGCACACCGCTGAGTGCCCGCGAGAAGCAGCTTATGTTCAACGAACTCTGGGGATGAACCACCATGCCAGATGCATTCCGCAATCACGACTATGCGGCGAGCATTCGCAGGAAATCCATCACCTGCATTCCATCACACTTCACAAAACCCAATCCTCCTCCGGCTCTTGCCTTCGCTATCTCCCGCTCCAACATCCCCTGTGTCACCCGTCGCACATTCGCTGCACTGGACCTCAGTCAGTGCGTAAACGACCAACCAAAAGCATGATTATCTAATCGCCTATAGCTCGTCGTCGATCATTTGAAGCTCCCTGGCAGAATGCAATAGCCTGCATCAATGCTACTCAAGACGAAGCTTGAGCCACTCTGTGGCATCGTCAGTCATACCCAATTCTTTGAACCCTTTTTCAATGAGCGGCACCAGGACCTCAATGGCTATCCACTCTTTGTTCAGATACCCATCTTCCAAGACAACAACCCAAGCAGAGGAATCCAAGTAGCCCAGACATTCGACAAGTTTGTGGGTGAAATCTACCTTGTCAGTCCATTCAAAGGTGGTGCTTTTGATAATCCCATCAGTTTCAATATCGTAGGATAAAGCGGAACAGATCCCATCTTCGTCCTTCACCGCATAGCAATCGCATGTGGTTGCGTCGTAGCAGAGACTCGCCACTTCGTGAACGATCATGCCGCGCCTCTTTAGTTTGATGGCCGCATGAAGAATTTCTTCAGGGTGTTCTTCGGCCAAAGATTCACCCTCGGCTGAGTCAGCTTTTTTGGTGTTCTCTGAGAGATTCATTGCCATGGTTTGACTGACGATAGAGGCAAAAAGTCTGGCGCAACACGTCTGCGCATTCGTGACAAAGCTGGCACGATGCCAAGTGCAAAATCAAGAATCGAATGATGACTATTGGTGTCAAAAAAAAGTATGGAAATATCCGTTATTTTTTACTTGGGTGACCCCGTAAATGTCCCACCCCATGATGTAATATTGAGGCCTTCAAAAAAAACGGTTATGAGCCTTCTGCAAGCTCGCAATTCGCTGGAGGAATCCACTATCTTCTGCTATCTTCTAACACCTTTATTTGGTGCCTCGGCGCGCTGCATCCTCACCGAGTTTCACCCATCATCGTCTCATGAATAAGAACCGATTCCCCTCAGGCCCTTGGACCGGCTTTTACTGCTATCCAAACCGGCATGTAAAACATCAGATGAATCTGCAACTGACCTTTGAGCATGGCAAGATCTCTGGATCCGGGGATGACAATATCGGTGCCTTTGCGATATCTGGTAGTTACAATGATGTTGGTCTGGAGTGCCAGTGGATCAAGCAATACATCGGTCAGCACCAAGTTTGGTATGAGGGAGGGGCCGACCACCATGGTATCTGGGGAACTTGGAGCCTGTTTTGCGGCTCGGGTGGATTTCATATTTGGCCCCTGCAATCGGGCGTGGGTGACGAGGATGCCATGGAAGAGCAAGAAACTCTCCCCTTGGAGGCACCAGGGAAGGTCCGTGTGCTTACCAACGCCTGAAAAACCCTATCTTTAATTTCCATGAACATTGCCCTTTGCCGTCTCGAATCTCCTGTCACAAGCCGTAAAAATGCCCTTGAACGTGTGGCGGAAATCTACCGCCGTGCTGTCGCCGCAAATACCACCATGGTAGTCTTCTCGGAGATTAAAATGGCCGCTACACTCGACGCTGCTGGAGCTAGCCTGGAGTTGTTCCTTCGTCCGCATGATTTGAACAGTCTGGCGAGAGTGACAGGATCCATTCCAATGCTTATTGGCGGCTCCATGCGTCCTCGGCAAAAAGTGCTGGAGGATCCGACCACTGCGCGTGTTTACGAGCTTGTTGAAGGCAAGGTGCGGAAGCTTGACGAGCTTTATAATGGCAGCCAATGGCTGACAGTGGCTGGGCAGAGAGTGGAAACCATGATCGTGGGCAATTCCTGGTCTAGTGAGGAGTCATGGCACGAATATCACCGTCGCTCATCCTTTCTGCTGAGTTTAGGTGCGCTGGTGGCTCTCGACTTCCACATCCAAAAATGCCCCCAGCCACAGAAGTTTCTTCCGCTGCATGCATACTGGCACGCCATCAGTTCAAGCTACGACCCGTTATCTGGGAATGGAATCATTCGCAGGTCGGCTGAGGTAACAAACGATGCGCAGGCAAGCCCATGCGATGCACTTTTGATTGTGAATCTGAGCACTCTCAATGTGGAGGAGTGGAATCAGGCTGGTGGAACACCTGACTGCCTGGCTGATTCGTCTTTGGGATCTGGAGATCTACCGATTCTCGAAGCGAAGAGCTCCTGGGCTAATGCAGTTTCTACCAGCCTGATTCTGGGATCTGTCACCCGAATACCGCTTCGTGTGGGCAAGGCAAATCTGGTGACGCAGATCCAGCGCACCTGGAGGCAGTATCGAAGCGGTATGATGTACCTCGAGCAACTCGCGGACGATGAGGGAATGCTCTTTATCTTCCCCTGCGCGCAACGCGTGTCGTTTTATATGGCCAACACACCAGCACCGCTCTCTTGTGCTTATTTGGATCCTGATGGGTTTATTGTTGAGATTCATGACCTGGAGCCATTCAACCAATCGTCGGTGTGGTCAAATTCGACGAACATCCAGTATGTTCTTGAGACCCGGCAGGGATGGTTCAAGGATCACGGCGTTGGCATCGGCTCTTCAGTCTGTGGCAGCGATGAGTCGTTACAAAAAGCCTTCTTCGGTCATTAAGCCTATGAAATTTGGTCTACGCATCCCTTCACTCAAGAAACGCATCGCTGCCCGCACCTCGGCCAAGCGATTCGTCCGCCATTCTCTCGGATTGAAAGCTCCGCGCGGCTGGGGCTGGATCACCGATCCAAAACGTGCCCTCAAGAACCGCATTTACAACCGCACCACGCGCGGCTGTCTCATCCTGTTGCTGGGCCTCTGTGGAGCCATGTTCTGCATTGTGTTCCTCTGCCTGAATTTCATGCCTTGAGAGGCCGACTTCTTTTAGATCTCGTCATTATAATCAAACCGAATCAGCTTAAGCTCATGCTTTCTAGAGCCATTTTCGGGTTCTTGGTTTTGGCTATTTTGGTGCGCAGGGAAGTCAGGACAGCTCGGGTTGGCGTTGTGGGATGTTTACTCTAGGGCTCACGCTTCGGGATACGCATGTGGAGCTGTCGAGCCGCTGATCGCCATTCCTGAGGCAGCAATGCTTTGTCACACGATCAGGTGTTAGATATTCGCATGTGGAGGCTTATAACTATTATCTCAATGAACCTCATTCGTGTCATCACCCTGATTGGCATCGCCACGACGAGCATCGTGGCGCAGGAGGCGGTATTCAGCGCAGAGCAGATCGTGTTTTTTGAGAAGAATGTTCGGCCAGTGCTCGCGGAGCATTGTTACTCATGTCATGGCGCTGAAAAGGCGAAGAGCGGGCTGAGGCTGGATTCGCGGGAGGCGGTGCTGCGTGGCACGGATGCGGGAAAGGTCGTCATCGCGGGCGATCCTGAGGGAAGTTCTTTGATCAAATCCGTGCGTCATGCGCCGGGTGTGGAGCCGATGCCGACGAAGAAGCCGCAGCT
>JBBARN010000210.1:0-6699 GCA_040399845.1 Luteolibacter sp.
CGCAAAAACAAGGGTTCCAGCCCCATCACCCCCTCCAGTCCGCGAAGTCGGGTTAAGCATTGATCCGACTTGGGGGCCAATATGCACGTAAATCGAAGCGTCCGGATGCATCAAATCCCGCATCAGAATCAGTCGTTCGTAGATCATTGAGAGGAACGAATCCGAGCCTCTTCCCCAGGTATCGCGGTAGGCGATTTGTTCGAGGAGGTTGGGTTCCTTGTGGAAGGTTTCGCCGCCGATCTCGATGTCCATGGAGAAGTCCGCGCCGACGTCGAAGGGGGGATCGATGTAGATGAGCTTGAGGCCGCCGGCGTCCTCGATCTGGCGGCGCAGGGCCCCGGCCTTGAGGGAGGAGAGGATGAGCTTGTTGTCGCCCCAGATCAGCTTGTTGGCCCAGCCCTTGACCTGGCGGCCGGTGGTGTCGAGCAGGTCCATCTGGGAAGAGGCGGCGGCCTCCTTCCGTGGTTCATCGATGTGTTCGAGGGTCTGGAAGGGCAGGATGGCGGTGCAGACCTCGCGGGATTTGCCGTTCCAGACGAGTTCCACCTCGCGCTTGTCCTCGAAGAGCAGGAAGCGGTAGCGCTCGGGCAGCGGCTTGCCCTGCTCGATGAGCTTGATGATGTCGCGGCGCTCGGTCTCGGTGAGCTCGTAGTGGGTGGATTCAGGGCGGGCCATGGCGGGGAAAGTGGAAAACGGGGTGGATTCTCAGGAAAGGGTGTGCTTGTCTCGCGGCGAACCACTCAAGGGCCGTATGGCCTGTAGGTGGTGCCACGCGTCGGGTCTCAGGCTTTCTTGTCCTGAGCGCGGGCCTCCGGGCCGCCCGGCGCTTTCTTTTTTTGGGCTATGACCCGGTTCTTTAGGACATAAAAACCGGATTTGGTTAAAGAAGGAGTCATAGAAGTTGTTGATTTTGAATTGGTTGTGAACCTTTAGGGCGAATTCTATGACCTGTCATTGCGGCTTTTGGGTTTAATGGGGTCAAAGGAGGCACCGGCAAACCAGCGAGCCCAGCGCGGAAAGGTATTTTATTGTTTTTCACGGCTCGTTTTTTTTTGTAAAAATCTGGAAATCAGCAAGTTATGGACGTTCGGTTTGATTTCTCCGGGTATTTTCGGCGCTTCCTTTGATTTTGAAACAAAAGAGAGTTGAGAAGCCGGTTACGACAGCTTATCCGGGCAGGTAATGTGGCTGAGTGCGGGAAACTCTTTGTTTTTCACGGCTCGTTTGATTTTCATAAATTACTGATAAACAGATGCTTACGATGCATTCCTTTGGTTTATTCCTTTGATTTATCCGGCTTCTTTGATTCAGAAACCAAAACCCATCGGGATGAGGAACGGGTGCCGGTATTGCGGATCATGTGGCCCCGGCTGAGTCTCCCAAGGAGGTTGTGAATTTTTGTTTTCCGCTGCCCGACATCCAGAGACTCGGGGAGTTTGGGCCAGAGCAGGTCATCAAGTTCGCCTCGTGACGCCTGTTTCCACTGGGCGAGGTAATCGAGCACCAATTTTTCCAGGAAGGAATCGTCCTGGCGGCGGGTCCGGATGTAGGCGGCCTTCTGCCCGGTGGCGGCTGCGACAAGGGAGGAAATATGGAGGTGGGGCTTGCGACCTTCCACGAGTTTGCGGCGGCGGAGCGAGTTCACGGTCTCCGATGCCGGCGTGATGCCCTTCTGCACGCGGTCCAGTGCAACGATATCGACAAAGTCGAAATCCGGGTTGGCAAGGAGCATTCGACTGTAGTTTTCATCGATGAATCGGCCTTGCAGGCGCAGCACGACGTGATCCGGTCCGGTCTTGTCGTAATCGGGAAGCGGAAGCAGGCGGTCAGCCTGGCCCTTGAACATGACTTCCCGGATGCCGAAGCCCATCGTGTCGATCATTCGCAGATGCACCATGGCCTCGGCCAACAGGCGGTTGCGGTAGCGGGACGGCGTCTTGTCGGACAGGTAGTAATCCTCGGGGCTGCCGTCATAAAACGCGCCGGCGTTCTGAAACAGCAGCTCCGACGGCCGCTCGATGACGAGAACCCGTTCGCAGCGGGCGTAATCCTGGTGGGCGATGCAGTTGTGAAGCGCCTCCAGAACGATGCGCTGGTCGTATTTGGAGATTTCGACCGGGATCAACTGGCCGGACGGAAGAACGGTCAGCCGGATGTTGCGGATGTTTTCGTAAAGTCTGGAGGTGGCGAGAAGGAAGGGTGGGTGGAAATGTTCGTAGGCGAGTTCCGGCCCTTCGAGTTTCCAACTCAGTTCGGCAACATAAGGTGACAAGTGGTGCGCCGCCTCCGGTTTGCCCAGCAGGATCAAAGCAGCCCTGGTGATCCCGCCTTGGATGGTGAGTCTCGCCTTGTCGAGAAAGGTGCCGGTATCCCAGTCGCGAATTGCGGTCTCCGGGATACGTCCACCGTATTTGGCAATGAAGATTTCGCGTGCCTTGGCCAGCGCGGTGGGATCAAGATCGTCCAGTGTCGCCTCACGGCAGATCACGGCGGACCAGTCTTCGGAAACGGATTGCGCGCGGATCTCGTCGAGTTTGACGAGGGAGAGGCCGGTCAGTGTTTCTCCGTCGCGCGCATAGTGGTGTGTCTTCCAGCCGATGGGAATTCCACGGGGAGCGGGGGGGATTTCAAAGAGAATCACTCGCCCTTCCGGCAAATGAAGTTCGTGGATTTCGCGGAAAGTGGTGTTGGGGTCGGTATCCGAAGCGATCTGGTGTTTCAGCGAATGGAGCCGCTCGTGATTTTCGCGGTAAGGCGTCCCGGTAATCCGCCGGGTTTTGTCATTCACTCCGAAAACGAGCCAAGCGGAATCAAGGCCACGAAGGTTGGCCTCATTCGCAAGAGCGGAGAAATACTTGCCGATGTCAGAGGTGGAAAAATTGTCGGTGGCTTCCTTGAACTCCACGCATTCGCCCTCCCAACCGGCAATCAAGCGAGTCAGAATTTCTTCCATAGATGGGCGTGCGGCGGGCATTCGATCACTCTTTGTATTCGGTAAAGCTCGCGGCGAGGTCGGCGAGGGTTTTAGGTTCGTGTTTCCGGAAACCGTCTTCATCAACGTAGAGAAAATCGTAGCGAACGCCCATGCCGCCTTCTTCCTGTTCGGCTGCGGTGGCGTCCTCGCACCATTGTTTGAGGCGTTTCATTTTCTGCGGGATGTCGAGTTCCTCGCGACCCTTGGTTTCGATGATCCAGACGGTGCCGGAGGTGTCGCGGACGATGAAGTCCGGGGTGTAAGTGGAGAGGTCGCCATCGGCCTTGACGTAGTCGAGGCGGAAGCCGACGGCGAGGTAGTTCTTGGCGAAGGCCTGGCAGTCGTCTGCGTCGTGGAGGAAGCGGGCGAAGGCGAGTTCCAGTCCACCGCCATGGACCTCGCCGACAGTGCGATTGAAGATGGATTTGTCCGAGGAAACAAAGGGCCGCGCCTCGGTGCGGAAGGGACGGGTGTGCTTGAGGGAAATGTGGTCCTCAATGCGCGAGGTGCCTTCGTCGCGGATGGTGAGGGCGTTGATCGCTGCCTTGAAGGTATCGAAGAGGAGTTTTCCGGCGGCGGGTTCGGAGAGGTTGCGGAGGATAACGGGGTCTTCGAGATCGACGGCAGCGCCTTCGAAAAGATGGCCGCGGACGAAGTCGCGCACGTTTGGATAGAGAAACTCATAGCCACCGACGAGGCGGAGTTCCTTGAGAAGCTGGCGAGCGAAGAAGGCGACGACGGAGCGCCAGTCAGCTTTGCCGGCGGAGTCGAGATGGATGGTGTGGTCGATCTCGGAATCGAGCATCTTCTTGAAGATGATCTCGCGGGTTTCTTCTTCGGTGAAGGCTTTGAGCGGCAGGCGCTTGTTGCCGAAGGTGGCGGGATCGAGTGCGTTGAGGTCCTTGAACTCGCGGACGTATCGGCGGCTGAGCTTGGGCAGCGGGATGTCGAGCGAGTCCGGATTTTTTTCCGGGTTGCCGGTTTCCACTTCGACGATAAGCGAGTCCTTGCGCTCGGTGCCCTCGCCCATGGCGACACGCTCGAAGGTGACTCCTTCGCTCTGGATGGACTCGACAAAGTCCATGAACGCGGGAGTTCCGAGCACCGAAACGGTTTCCTTCACATCGGAGCCGAAATACATGCGGCGCAGGCCGCGGCCAAGGGTTTGCTCGGGAAGGATGTTCGACTTGGCGGCGTAAGCGCGCAGGCCGCAGATGACAGTGACGTTTCTAACATCCCAACCTTCCTTGAGCATGAGGACGGAGACGATGGCCTGATAGGGTGAACTCCACGAGTCGATCTCATTGGACTGTTTACGGAGGAGTTCGAGTTCCTCCTTGTTCTTGCCGGACGAGGCTTCCGAGATGTCGCCGTTGTTCTTGGTGTGGATGACGAGCACCTTGCCTTCGAGTTCCGGGCATATTTTTTCGAGGTGCGTGCCGACGTCGTCGCAGTTCTTGGTGTCGTCCACCATGACGAAGAGCACGGCTTTTTTTCCGAGCTTCGTGTGTTCGTCGCGGCTCTTGCGCCATTCCTCGACGCCGAGTTTCAGGTAGTCGTCGTATTTTTCATGAAACATGACGGACTTGTGCTCGCGGAGTTTCGCGCGGCTGGCGGCGTCTGGCAGGATGGGGTGCTTGACGACGTTCTGATGGATGGCCTCGACGAGCGGATAGTCGGAGACGGTCTGAACGAAGATGGAACCGTTGTTGTGTTTCGGCGTGGCGGTGACGTCGATCTGAATGGCGAGCTTACCCTCGCGCTGGATCATCTTGTGGTGGATGTCCTCGATATTTTGAAACCACGCCATGCGCTCGTCGTGGATGTGGTGGGCTTCGTCATTGAAGACGGCGAGTTCGTCGATTTCGCGGATGATTTCACCGAGGTCGGTTTTCGAGTCCGTAGTTTTGCCGGTGGGCTTGGGACCGAAAGCGTCGTTGAGGAAATAGTCGCGCAGGTCATCGTCATCGAGCGAGGGATCGGGGATATCGCCGAGAAAGACGCGGTGGATGTTGGTGAGGAAAAGATTGCCCGTGGGGCGCAGGACACGGACATCGTCCTGAATGTGGAGGGTAAGCTGAAAGTCATCGCGCCAATCGCGGCCGGCAGTTCCGTTTTCCGGGAGGATGGGATCGTTGAAGAAGATCTTCAGGCCGTCGAAGTCGGCTCGGAGGCGATCGAGGACGATGATGTTGGGGGCGACGAGGAGGAAATTGCGGGCGAGGGCGGAATCCGCTTCGTAGAGTTTGTGAAAATAACACCACGCGATCAGGAGCGAGATTACCTTGGTTTTCCCGGCGCCTGTGGCGAGCTTGAGGACATAGCGTGGCCAGTTCTCGGGGAACATGCCGTGAGAAACGGAGCCGGACGCATCGAAGCGGAGGAGATCAAACTTGTCGCGGGCCTGGCGGACTTCGTGGAGCCAGATGGCGGTTTCCACGGCCTCGCGTTGGGCGAAGTAATAGCGGAATGGAGAGAGGGTGCTGTCGGCGTTTTCGAGCAGATGCTCAGTTTCAAACCAGTGGGTGAGCAGTGTTCTGGTGGTCCAAGACCCTCCTTCGTATCCGGACTTGCGCCATTCATGGATTTCCTGCCGGAGTTTCGCAACGAGAGGCGGCAGGAGTTTTTCATAGCTCTTATCCCTCAGTGCTTCGTCCGCAGGAAACCACCTGTGTTCAGGAAGTAGTGGTTCATATGGAGATGAGGGGAAAAGCGGATGAAGGGCCATCGCGGGAGAGGATAGCTCCGCCGCAAGCAGCGTCAACACTACCGAGGAGCGGAGCCGCCACCCACATGCCGCCGGAGCCTTCTCACCACCTCCAGCGCCTCCCCTGCCATTGCGATGAATGCCGGGCTGATTCTTGGATCCGCTGTCATGCGTTGCCAGAAATCCTCTGCCATCGCTGCGGCCTCGCGCCAGGGCTCTGACAACGATGGCACCGGCGGCGCGGGGGCGAAGCGGCGCTGGATGATTTCGCCTTGAGGCCCGGGGGCCCAGAGCATGGGCAGCATGTCGTAACAAGGCGTGATCCGCAGCGGCAAGGCGTCTGTTAGAAAGAACGCGAGGTTACCCGCATGCATGTCCGAGTTTCCGATCAACTCGCCGAAGGCCTGCAAACGGCGCACGGTCGCAAGCGAATCGTCGCCGATGAGCCCGCGTTGCCGGAGTTCCATCGCCGCGCTGTTCCAGTCACGCGCCAGGCCCACCGATGCGGCGGAAAGCGCTTCCAAGGAAACCACGCCCAACCGGCCCGCTGCGCCGCGTCGATCGAAGCGCGGGATTTCCAAAAACCGCCGCCCGCCAGCATCGATCAGTCGCGCGCCAGCCATTGCCAAACCTGCATCCGCCAGCACCTCATGCGCATGGAATTCCCCGGCGAGCAGGTCCGCCCAGCGGCGGCCCGTTTCTTGTTCCAGCGGAGCCGTGAACTTCACCAACACCGGCCGGAACCCGCCATCCTGCGTGCCTAGCGTGGCCAGAAACTTCGGTTGCTCGCCGCCCGCCGAGGAACCCGGGAGATGTTGGGAAACCTCCACTGCCTGCGTGGGATAAAACGTTTCCCGATCCTCCTCACGCAGCACCCGGCCCGACGGCAAATCCGCCGCACGTGCCAGCGCGAGCCGCAGCGCGTCCTCACCGAGCACCAGATTTCCCGGCAAATCCTCCCCCGCGGAATGCAGGAAAACGAGCGCATCATCGTCGCTCCAACGCCGCGGATCTTCCG
>JBBARN010000211.1:0-6691 GCA_040399845.1 Luteolibacter sp.
CTCACCGAAGGCAAGGCCATCGTCTCCACCGACGTGGGCCAGCACCAGATGTGGGCGGCGCAATTCTATAAGAATGACAAATCCTATCACTGGCTCTCCTCCGGCGGAGCGGGCACCATGGGCTTCGGTTTCCCCGCAGCCATCGGCGCGCAGCTTGCCTGCCCGGACAGCACGGTGATTTCCATCTCCGGCGATGGTGGTTTCCAAATGACCTTGTTCGAACTCGCAACCGCGCAAATCCACAAGCTGCCGATCAAGATCGTGGTGCTCAACAATCACTATCTCGGCATGGTGCGCCAATGGCAGGAGTTGTTCTATGAAGACCGCACTTCCGGTGTGGATCTCATCGGCAACCCGGACTTCTGCAAACTTGCGGATGCTTATGGCATTCCCTCCGTGCACATCAAACGTCCCGCCGATGTGACCCGCATGTTGGAAAAAGCGTTGGCATACAATGATGGCCCCATCCTCATCCATGCCGAGTGTGTAAAAACCGACAATGTGTTCCCCATGATTCCCGCCGGTGCCGCATTGGAAGACATGATTACCGAAGCCCCGAAACAGAAGATGGCGAAGCCCGTTGGTTCCACGTGATCCTACCGCATTCCCAATCTCCAATTTCAAATATCCAACTTCATTCTCCCATGTCCCACACCATCGTGACCACCGACACTCCCGTCAACGCGCCCATCATCCCGCGCGGACCCAGCCACACGCTTTCCATTCTGGTGAGCAACCAGCCGGGTGTACTCATGCGGATCTGCCAGGTCTTCTCGCGCCGCGGATTCAACATCGATTCACTCGTCGTTTCCGAAGGACGGAACGCCAATTTCTCCCGCATGACGATCGGCATTTCCGGCGACCCGGAAGGCCTCAATCAGATCATCATGCAGGTCGGCAAGCTGATCGATGTGATCCATTGCTTTGAGCACACCTCGGACAACTCGGTGACCAAGGAAATGATCCTCATCAAGATCCAATGCTCGCCCTCCGAGCGTTCGATGGCTTTGCAGATCGCCGAACACTTCAGTGGCAAGACCGTGGATCTCACTCCCACTTCGATGATCGTCATGTTGCATGGCGACAGCCCGAAGATCGATGCTGCGATCACCATGTTCTCGCAGTTCAACATCATCGAGACCGTGCGCACCGGCAAGGTCGTGATGGCCCGCGGCGAGCAGCCGACTTGATTTGTTAGAATTCCGCCCATGCCGCTGCGGACTCAGGACTTCGACTATCATCTGCCGGAGGAATTGATCGCCTCAAAGCCTCTGGCCGAGCGCTCAGCCTCACGCATGCTCGTGGTGCATCGCGAAAGCGGCCGCATCGAGCACCGGATGTTCCGGGATTTCCCGGAGTATTTGAGGCCGGACGATCTCTTGGTTCTCAATGATACCAAGGTGATTCCGGCTCGGGTGTTTTCGGATGATGGCAAAATCGAGTTGTTATGTCTGGATCGCCTTTCGCCAGTCGATTGGCGCTGCCTCGTGCGGCCTGGAAAGCGGATGAAGCCCGGGCGCTCTCTCACCGTCGGTGGCATTCAAGGCACGGTGACTGAGGTTTTTGAAAATGGCGACCGCCTCATTCATTGGGACTCGCATGTGGACCTCAATCAACACGGCCACCTTGCCCTGCCGCATTACATGGGCCGCGAAGATGAGTTATCAGATCGGGACCGCTATCAAACCGTCTTCGCCCGTGAGGAGGGAGCCATCGCCGCACCCACCGCAGGCTTGCACTTCACGCCCGAGATGTTGGAAACGATCAATCACGCATTTCTAACACTTCATGTCGGAGTCGGAACTTTCCGCCCCGTCAGCGCGGAGTTGGTGAGCGATCACGTGATGCATTCTGAGAAATACGCCGTCACTGCGGATACTGCCCGGCGCGTCAATGATGCCGGCCGCGTGGTCGCCGTGGGCACCACCGTCACTCGTGTGCTGGAGTCGCTCGGATCGCGCAACGAAGCGGGAGGCTCACGGAGCGGCAATCAGGATCACGCGGGAGAAACCGATATTTTCATCCACCCGCCCTACGACTTTCGGGTGGTCGGTGGGCTGCTGACGAATTTCCACCTGCCGCAAAGCACGCTCATCATGCTGGTCAGCGCCTTCGCCGGACAGGAACTCGTGTTGGAGGCATATCGTCAGGCGGTGGAGCAGCGTTATCGATTCTACAGCTACGGCGACTGCATGCTGCTCGTCTGAGCGCTTGAAAGATGCACGGGAATGCCCACGTTTTGCGGGAGTTCCTTTTGTGCCATGTCTTCGTTCCATTCCTTGTGTCTTGTTGCCGTCTTGTCTTTGTGTTCCCTGCCCGCCGTGGCTGCAGAAGATGAAGCGAGCCTGACAGCCGCCGCCTCCACCACTGCAGGCCGCGCGGCAATCGCCCGGGCTGAACTCCGCCGCGTGGCAGCTCCCGCCATCGATGAAATTTCGAAAACGTCCGAAGGCAAACGCTTCATCACCGAGTTGGAAGCATCGCCGGAATTGCTCGGCGATTTGATGTATTCCGGCCCGCTGCCGGATGAGCCCGGCAAGATGTTGTGGATCCTGCACGACCTGTGGAAAGCGGATCGCGCCGGATTGAGCGATCAACAACAACGCAGCACCGCTGTGGCCGTCGCCCTCACCTTCGGCCAATCCCAATGGCCGCGCGAGCAGGCATTTTCCCGCTACAAGTATTTCCGGGACTCCCACAAGGCCGGCCTGCTCCATCCCCAATACGATGATCTCCAGCCATGGGAAAAACGTTTCCTTGTCTCCGCCGGTAGCAATGGAAGCTGGAGTGGTGAAGGCGGATGGGATGATGCCTCCTTGGAATGGCTGCGCGACAATGTGAAACTTCCTGCCAAGGATTACACCGGTGCCTGCTGGCAAGCTCCGTATCGTTTGGAAAACCTGTTTGGCGATTCCATCCACGGGGCAAAATACTATGCGCCCTTCGAGCACATGATTCATGCCAAGCGCGTCCGCGAAGTGGGCGGAGTTTGCGGTTCGCTATCCCACTATGGAGCCACCGCCGCACGCGCCAACGGCATCCCGGCGATCACCATGGGCGAGCCCGGTCATTGTGCCTATGCAGTGCGCGTCAAACGCGGCGAATGGGTGCCATCCTATTCGCTTTCCTGGCAACGCGGCCTACACACCAGCCTGTGGGGAAGGACGTGGACGCAGTTGGTTCTGCAGGAAAAAGTCATGGGTGAAAACTATGCGAATGCCCGCAGCACCGCCCATCTCTATCAGGCACGGGCTGTGTCAAAATCCGATCGTCCGCTCGCGGAAACCGCCTATCAACTCGCGCTTCAGGCTCAACCGCTGAATCATCCCGCATGGTTGGAAGCCACCGCATTCCTCAAGGAATCCAAGCCGGATCCCGCGACATGGGAGGCATGCCAAAAAGCCATCCTCAAGGCGCTCGCCGCTTATCCGGAAGCGGCTTGGCAGGTGATTGCCACCATCCAAACGGATGCGATGGCTGCATTGCCGGAAGAGCGCAAGATTCCGTTTCTGTTAGAGTTCCACAAGGCCATCGCATCTCAAGAAGGTCCGGAGATGTGGGATCTTGAATCCGCTCTCAACACACAAGCCACCAGTTTGGGTAGTGATGTTGCCAAACAATTGGAGTTCTTTGAAAAAGTCCTCGCCGAGCAAGCCGGCTCCAAGTCGTGGTTCGCCCCGGTCATCGCATGGGGGCAATCGAAGTTTGGCAAGGATGATGCAACTTCGGCCGCATTCTTTGCATCGCTTTCCCGCGTCTTCTCTTCCGATGCGGCCGGTGCGAACCAGGATGGCCTGCGCGCTGCCTTGCGCCCCGCCGTGATCGCTGCCGCCGCCAACAACAACGTGGAAGCCTTCCAGTCACTCGGCAAGGCGGGTGCGGCACTGCGCAAGGATCAAGCACTCAAGACCGAACCCTTCTCCGGCGAACTCCTCAGCTCCGGCGGCATGCTCACCACCTCCAGCACCTGCGGCTGGGATCATCCGGAAAACCATTGGGGCGTGCTCGAAGCCTGCGGCGGCGGCTTCCATACCGATAGCCAAGTCCGGCCTTATGCCATCGCCCGACTCGGAAAACTCGGCGATCTCACTGGCATCGTCATTCATGACCCTTCCAGCGGACACAATGCCACGCGGCAGCTTCCGCTGAAGATATCAGTATCCGAAGACGGGCTGACGTGGACCGAGGTCTTCCGCGCCGACCAACATCAGGACATGTGGCGCATCCCTCTCGAAGGCAAAGCCACCCGAGTACAATTCATCAAGGCGGAGCGCGATGACGACCGCAAGGAGTTCTTCCATCTCCAAGCCATCCATGCCTACGGGCGCAGATTGCAATAACCACCCACTGCCATGCGCACTCTTATCATCTATTTTTTTGCATCCCTGTTATCATTTTCCGCGCCCGTCGCGGACTTTGCGACCGCGTTGGAGCAAAGCAAAACCACCAAGGTTCCCATCGCGGTGCTGATCCATGGATCGGACTGGAACAAACAAGCCGAAGTCTTTGCCACGGCATGGAAGGACCCAAAGTTCACCTCTGCCACGGGAGATCTTTTGTTGGTTTCCATCGATCGCAAGGAATCACCCAGCGAGGCGGAAGCGGAGGCCGCCAAACGCAACGCAGCCTGTGAGCCGCCTTACCGGAGTTTGCCCTGTGTGGCGCTCTATGATTTCGAAGGCAGGTTGGTGGCCGTGCGTTCCGGAGTTTCCGAAATCATGGCAAGCAAGGGGCTTCCTGGAACTATCAAATCCATGCGCGCGGTTCTCACCGAACGCGATGCGCTGTGGGCAAAAGCTGCGACAGCGAGCGGACCGCAAAAAGCCACCTTTTTGGGCGGTGGGTTGGATCGGATGAACCAGGGACTCGGTCCCAAGAATCTCTACAAGCCGGTTCTCGATCAGATGAAAGCCGCGGATCCCAAAGATGAATCCGGATACATCGGAAAATATACGTTTTCCCATTGGGACTTGTTATCCATGGTCATGGACAAGGCCAAGAAAAACGAACAGGCCGCCGCCGAAGAGGAACTCGCCAAGTGGAACCGCAACACGCGGCTCAATGCGAGGCAACGACAGGAACTGCACGCCACCCGCTATGCCCTTTATCAACGTTGGCCGGAGAAAAAGGACTCCATCCGCAGCGCCCTGCTCGACATGCAAAAAGCCGACCCCAAATCCGATCTCGGCCTCGCCGCAGCGAAGCAACTAGAGCAATTGAAATGAGATAAGATAGAGGTAGGAACGGGGCTTTTGCCCCGCTCCCCCCTCCGAACCGGACGTGCGGATCTCCCGCATCCGGCTCTCCAGTCAGTGGTTTACTCCGTTACGGAGGCTCGCGAATTCTGTTTCTCGGGCGTCCAGCAGGCAGAAGAGCCCGAGCTTCTTGAAGTAGCGGTTGGGCCAGCGTTGGTGATCGACTCCACGGCCCCGGCCTTCGAGGCCGCGCCGCTTTCTCAGGATGGATCGCAGTCTCATGCGGATCCACCCGTCGATTTCTCCCAGCGCACTGGCTTTGACGTGTTTGAAGTAACCGAACCAGCCGGGCAATGTCCGGTTGAGGTCCTCCACGATGGCTTCCATGCTCTTGCCATTGTTCCGGCGCGTCCGGGGTTTGATGTTTTCGCGCAGCTTGCGCAGGCTTTTGGGCCGGACCAATCGCATCATCCTACCGCTACGGCTTCGTTTGAACCGGTAGCCGAGGAAGTCGAAATGACTGTCTGCTAGATTCATGTCCACCGTGCGGGTTTTGTCGGGATGCAATGTGAGTCCTGCCCCGGCCATCCATTCCCGGAGCTTTTCCAGCGCAGCTTCAGCTTCTTCCTGACTGCGGCAGATGACGACCATGTCGTCGGCATACCGCACCATTTCAAAACCGAGTCCGGCCATCAACCAGTCCAACGGATCAAGGTAGATGTTGGCTAACAATGGGCTGATAACTCCACCCTGCGGCGTGCCTTGGGACTCTTCTTGCGATTCGCCTTCCGGCATTTCTTCCACTGTTTCGGCTGATTCGGTGTTCTCCATCACGCCTTGTTTGAGGAACCCCTCGATGAGCCCCAAGACCCGTCCGTCGGCAATGTGCTCGCGCACGAGTGCCATGAGCCGGTCATGGGGAATCGCATCGAAGTAGCCCTTGATATCAACTTCCACGACGTGCTGCCTCCCTGCTTGTAACAGTTCTTCCACACGCCGCAGTGCGTCTTTACAACCGCGTCCGGGGCGGAACCCGTAGCTGTGTTTGGCGAAGCGGTTTTCAAAGATTGGCTCAATGACCATTCTAACCGCTGCCTGCACCACGCGGTCGGTGACCGTGGGTATCCCCAGTGGTCGCTTTTCCACGCTGCCCGGTTTTTCAATCCACACCCGTTTGACTGGCTTGGGTTGATAGGTGCCCTTGCTGAGGTGCTCTCTAACGGCGAGCAGCCGGCTTTGGCTGTTTTGTTCAAAGCGCCCTATCGTGATGCCGTCCACGCCACAAGCCCCGGCGTTTCTTCGCACCTTTTCCCATGCCAGTTGAAGGGTTCTTTCTGTGCTGATCTTGTCGATCAGGCTGAACCACTTGTTTATCCTCCCTCCGGGACGATCTGCGGGATGGCTTCGCATTAGGATGATGCCGCTATCGCGGCTGTGGCAGTCCTTTCAACCCTCTTGCGAGGGCCGCAAGCATCGGCTTGGTCCATACTCCGCGT
>JBBARN010000212.1:0-6432 GCA_040399845.1 Luteolibacter sp.
TATGTTTCCTATGCGTTCGAGGCAAACGCCATCAAGCCCAACGACTTCCCGGCCTTGCATGTTGAATACCTCCAATGGCGGAAGCGCATGGATGAGATCGATGCCCGCGCCGCCAAGATCGAAAACGAGAAACAAGAGGAGGCCGCCGCATGAAAAACCACTTGCCACACAGCCCGCTTGCCATGGAGCCGGAAGCGCCCCTTCTGGAAATCGCCAGCGGAAACTTCGCAAACATGGCAGCGCCGATCCTGATCGCGGCCGCGACGTTGGAGCAATTCGAGGAGTTTGTTTTCTCGAATGGCCTTTGTTGTTCGGAATGCCGGAGATTCCGGGGATATAAGAGATATGAGCAATCCGCGCCCAACAAGGTGCTCATCCTTCTGCCGTTCTTTTATGATGATCCGGAGACCGACGACGCCGTCGAGGATTGGGTCGATGCCGAGCGCTACACCTGCCACATGGACGAGCCGATTCCGTTGATCGTTCGCTCCGTGTTTTTCTGGATGTTCGTTCTGATCGTCATCGCCGCGACATGGGCCGCTGCCATCTGGTGGATGGGGAGATAAGTAAAAACTCAACTATCAATATCATGCCAGTCATCATCGGCCCAAAATTCGTATTCGGGAAACTCGAACCCAAACCCGCCAAGGGATTTCCATCAAACGAAGTCCGATTCCTCATTCGAGAGAATGAGTTCGTCCTCGCAAAATGCAAAAACAAAACCTATCTCGTCAAAGACTCGGGTGATTGTTGGGAAGCTGGAAGCGAAGTGGATGTCAGTTTTCAATTAGGTGCCGTCATCCATGAGATCAAAATAGAAATGTCAAGATATGGCCCAAAATCATCTATCGCAAAAGTGATTCTATTTGATCCGAAAGGAGGAGAAACTCGCATTGAGATTCCGGTGGAATCCATCGTTCATCATCTCAGTTGTGGAGCCCGCTATTTGATCGATGTCTCATTTCGAGAAATCAACAGTTCTTCCGAAGTCCCACACATAGCTTTTGAAGACTCGCCCTCACTGGAGCAACACGCCGCTTTGCTCTACTCGACTTATTGCCAAGCAGTGGGTGGATTCGCTTTCAATGGAGATCCTCTCCCTCAATGGGATGAATTCGCCGCTGATCCCAAAAAGAAAGTGCAAGCGGAAGCATGGCGAGCAGTCGCAAAACAATCCTTTGCAGTCAACTGACCCGATCATGGACCTAACCGAACGCGCCTGCCGACTGCTTGCCACGATGGAACCCTCCGTTTCAGGCAGCAACGGACACGACAAACTTTTCGCGGCCGCCGCCGCCCTGGTTGTCGGTTTCGACTTCGACGACGCGTCCGCGAAGTCCTTGCTCGTTTCACAATTCAACCCGCGCTGCAATCCGCCGTGGAATGACCGGGAGATCGATCACAAGATCAACCAGGTCAAGACTCACTGCAAAGAGCCTCGCGGGTATCTACTCGGTCGCGGCCGGGATCAATCGTCGTCGTCGAGTCATCAAAACTCCGCCTCATCGATCCCGGCCGCATCACCGGCCCCCACTCCGGAGCGAGTGAAAAAGCGCCAAGAGTTCGAGCCCTCCGCCCTGCAAAAAATGATGATGCGCGGATTCAATCCCGACACCGCATGGCTCGCCGAGCGCTCGCCCTGGGACCCGCGCCGGATCACGCCGCAAGCGTTTCTCGATGCGATCTTCCAACCAGGGGAGAAAACCATTCTTTTCATCCGCTATGCCTCGCAAGGTCAATTCGGCCACATCGCAGGCTCGCCGGGAAAAACCTACTACGTTGCCGACCGGCCCGGACTGAAGCCGACCATCTGCGAGGAATTCCCCAAGCATGCCCGCGAGGGAGCTTGGTTTCTGCCCTCGCCGGTCGATGGGAAATGGCATCCGAACGGAAACGTCGATGAGCATGGAAACCCCGTGCTCTCCCGCCGCACCGGCCACTCGATCACCTGCTATCGTCACCTCCTGCTCGAATCCGACGACGCACCCGAAGCCGATTGGCTGAACCTCATCTGTCAACTCCCGCTCCCGATCTCCGCGTTCTACACGTCCGGGAGCCGCTCGATCCATGCCCTGGTCAGGATCGACGCGAAATCAAAGAGCGAGTTTGACGCATTTCGAGACCGCGTCTCACCCATCCTCTCGAAACTCGGAGCGGATCCTGCAGCGATTTCCGGAGTCCGATTGACTCGCCTCCCGGGAGTGATCCGGGACGGGACAACGGACAAAGACGGCCGCTATCACAAATTTGACCCTCCCCGATTACAACGCCTGCTCTACCTCAATCCACACCCGGAACTCACTCCCATCCGCCTGCTCCCTCGCCTCCGAAAAATCCAGCCTGAATGAAGCAAATCCAGCTCACCGATGAAATCATCCGCCTGCTCGCACCCATCGCAGCAGCACAAGGAATCGACATCGGGATCGCACCCGACGGAAGCGATATCGGAGACATCAAACCGATCTTCCCGGCCGTTTCGCTCAACCGCGCAACATCGGAGATCGCCCATGAAACCGGCCTCAATTTGAAGGACTCCGGTCTCTATGTTTACGGGGAAACCGCCAAGCGAATCATCACTGTTTCCGAAAAAGGCAAAGAGGATGACATGGACGCGGATCGTTTCCGCACCTGGATTGACCAGTATCAACTCAACTACTACAAGAAGCGTAAAAAGAGCGAGGACGACGAAGGGCCGGGAGTCCCGGTCAAGGCCACGATGAAGGCCGATGTTGCGCGAGTTATGCTTCGCTCCGATGAGTTCATCTGTCATCTCCCGATCATCAAACGAATCCTCCCGGTCCGCCTCCCCGTGTGGCAGGTCGATGAGGACGGGACACGCAAGGTCCGCATTCTCCCCTATGGCTACGATGCCGCCACTCAGATATATACTCAAAACACCGGAGTCGAATATCTCGAAACGTGGACGTTGGAAACAGCGGTGAAATATCTCAACGATCTCCTCGGAGAATTCCCCTATGGTGACGACGGCCGGAGTCTCGCCGTGCAGATCGCCGCCATGCTCACGATGTTTTGCCATCTGCTATTAGGTGAGCGCGACCGATCCCCGTTGATATACTTCAACGCAAACCAGCCAGGCTCAGGGAAATCCCGCCTCGCCGAAATGTGCATCTATCCGATCTATGGCACAGCCGATCCGTTGACCTATGCCGACAACGATGAGTTCACGAAGAAGCTCGACACCTGGGCGCAGGCCGGGGAGCTCTACGCTTTCCTCGACGACGTTTCCGGCCTTGTGAAGTCGAACGATCTCAACCGCTGGATCACCTCGCCGACGTGGTCCGGTCGAGTCATGCACTCGCAAAAGACGTTCTCCGTTTTCAATCAGAAGCTCACCTTGTTGACAGGCAACCAAGCCACACTCAGCGAGGACCTCACCCGCCGGAGTCTCATGGTCGATCTCTGGTCATCGGAGCTCGCCAGTGATCGTCAAGCCCGCCTCGGTAAAGTGATCGACGCCGAATGGCTCGCCCAATCCAGCAACCGGGGAGAGATGCTGTCAGCGCTCTTCGCCCTGGTGCGGAATTGGGTCGAGCAAGGCGCGACGAATCATCCCATCGTTCTCCCATCCTTCGAAGGCTGGTCGCGCATCGTGCCGGCCGTCGTCGTCGCAGCCGGTTTCAAATGCCCCCTCGAAAAGCCGACCGTGCAAGATGCCGGTGGGAAACAACAGGTCGAGTTCTTGCGCCTGCTCGAAGCGGCCGTAATGGACTACACGCCCGAAGGCGGCCTCAAGGTCAACGAGCCGGTCGATATCCTGCTTACGGATTGGTGTCGCCTCGCCCGATGGAAGGGAGTTTTCCATGCGATCGTCTCGGATCTCCCGACCATGCGCGAAGTCATGGACAGCAACCCGAAGCTCTACAAGCCGGTCAAAGACGAAAACGGAATCCCCCGCGAGCTCACCGACGACGACAAGAACGTCCAAGCCTCCCGATACATGGACAAGAGCACCTCGACGAAGTTCGGAGGCTTGCTCAACAAATACTATCGCGGCCAGATCCGGACGATCAACGGCCAGCGCATCCAGTTCGCCGAGCGCGAAGCGAAGTTCTCGACCTTCGCCATCACACTCTTGGTCGATGAGACACGGGCCGAGAACGAACCTTTCTGACCCATGGACAGCCAAGGCGACCGTCACCACGCAAGGGACGGTCGCCCATCCATTCCACGCGCGCGGAATCGCAGGCCGCCGCCATCGAGTCGCCGCACAAAACGGCCGCAAGGCCGCATCCCGAAGACGGTCGAGCCGCGCACCTTCCCCGGATTGCGGCCGCTCGACCGTCGAGGCTCGATCGCTCTTCCTTCCCGTTTCGCCCTCCCCCTCCCTTTCCCCTCCTGATAATGACAAGAAAGCCGCTCCTAAGGTCCGCAAAATGCCAAGCAAGCCGCGTAGGTTCGCAATCCATCCACGTGCGTGGAAAGCCTTATTTCAAAGGGCTTTGCGCCCCCTCACTGCGTTCCTAGCGGACCTCCGCTCCTCAAAAGTAAATTAGAGGTTATCCATCCAACTCCAAGGGAGAGGTTGCCCCAACTGCCCCCGCAAGGTCCGCAAAAGGAATCTATTGCACCGGAAAGCGCCCCTTGAGGTCGTCAATCCCCAGCCTCCGCCCGTTTTTTCCCGTTTTTCCAATGTTGCACCCTTTGACATGCGCCCCCGGTATGCCTTCGCCCCTGCAAGCCGCCGCCGCCGCCTTCCTGAACCGGGAATCGGACGTGCGGTCGCGTCATTTTCCGGTGGCCACTCGCGGGATGACAGCGGTCCGCCGCTTCAATGCCGCCAAGCGCCGGGACGGGAAGGCCGGTCGCTCGCTCATCCGCCCGGAGAATGCCGACCAGGTGATTGACCAGCTCCCCGGATCCAGCGAGGAAACGCTCCATTGCCTGGTCTGCGGGGACTTCGTTTTCTGCGACCTCATCACGCGTATGGTCGCCCGCCTGGGAGCGCCGGAGAAAATGACGCTCGCGACGCTCTCGCTCTCGACTCGGAACCTCGATTCGCTGGTCGCCATGATGAAGGCAGCGCCGGAGCTCCGCCTCGACATGCTCCTCAGCCACTATTTTCAGAGCACCTCGAAGGAAATCTTCATCGCGCTTGAAAAATTGCTCATCGAGCCCTTCGCGGATCGCTTCACGCTGACCATCGGTCGGAGCCATGCCAAGATCGCGCTGTTCGACTACGGGATCGAGGCCGCCGTCGAGCCGATCATCATCGAGACCAGCGCGAACCTCCGGAGTTCAGCAAACCTCGAACAACTCACCGTCTTCCGCGGTCGCGAGCTCGCCGACTTTCACGCCGGCTGGATCTCCGAGTTCAAGGCCGCCAATCCGCCCGATCCGAAATGAAGCCCGACGACGATCCGAACGCCGCCGGTCTCCCCGACCAGGTTGCCGCCGATGCCGGTTCTCAGGAAGCCTCCGGAGAACCGGATGCTTCGTTTTTCGATCTTATCCTGGAGACCGATCTCGCGAACATCATCAAGAAATCCCAGAGTGGTCAGCCCCTCACGAAGCGGGAGCGCGAGATGATCGAGGAAGAGCGGACCAAGCGGACCCAAAAAGCCGCTTTGCCAACTTTCAAACTTGAGGGGGAGGGGTCGCCACTCGACCGGATGACGCAACGCGAGCTTGCGGAGGTTTGGGGATATTCGCTTCGCCAGGTGAAGAACTGGATTGCCGACGGCCGCGGCGCCGGTGATCCCGCGCCGGTGACTCGACCGGATGACATGCCCGGATGGTTCAAGCGAGTTTACGCTCCGCGTGAATGCCCGGAAAAGCTCCGCGCGGCCGTCCAGCGCATCCAGGGAGGCGAGTTCGGAGCCAAGCGGACAAATGCGCCAACCGGAAGCGCCACGCCTGCCACGATCACGCCACGCATCGAAGTTCCCGATGAGGAAAAAGGTCTGCTTGCCATGCTCGACCGCTATCGGACGGCAGAAGTCACCCTTCACAATAAATACATGGCGGCCGTCGATGCCGGTGACGAGTCCCGCTCTCAATTCCTGCTCTCTGAATGGTCCAAGATGGGGGAAAAGGTCCGCGCCTTGGAAAAGGCCGCGCCGAAAGCCCTGGAAGAGCTCCGGATCTACGTCAAACGAGATGAGATCCAGCGTGAACTCGAAACCCTTCACAACGCGGTTCTCAAAGGTTTCCGCCAAGAATTCCGCCTCGCCAGAATCAAACTCAAGTCGGCAAAAACCGCCGAAGAGTGGGGAGCGGCCGTCGATGAGACCGTCGAGAAAGTTTCCATGATGCTGGTGGATACCGAATTCGCCGAACCGCTCGAGCTCCAAGTCGCATGACCAGCGTCCGAAAATTCCTGGTCGGAGTCCTGAAGCGTGCCTATCGGCCGGTCCGCAAAATCGCGCTCGAATTCTGGGGAGAGGAAAACATTTGGCTCGATGGAAACGAGTC
>JBBARN010000213.1:0-6420 GCA_040399845.1 Luteolibacter sp.
TGATGGAGAGCTCGGCAGTCTTTTGGCTTGTCAGCAGGTAATGAAATACGCAGGGTTTGACTGTTCACATGATCACACGCCTATTTTCAGCGGCCCTGAGGGGAGTCGATGCCCAAGAAGTCGAAGTCAATGCCCGCGGCGCGGACAAGCCGGTAGTGATTAACGTGGGAAAGACTTTTCTTCACTCTTAATCCATTGATCTGCATCAGTTTGCGTTAATGGAAGCGGTGCCGATTCTGAGGGTCTTTTTGGGGACGCCTTTTGGTTGGTGTGTCCACTGTCGGAATGTTCCACGACCCGGCATGCGCGGGTTTTCCGGTGGTTTTTTGATTCCGAATTAAAGTGTTCGGTTGCAAGCATGATGGTGGTCCGCGAGCGGTCATGCTCGGTGGTGAGCGATTCGCACAAGCGATTCGAGCAACGTCGGCACGAAGTCTCGCCCCCCCCTTGGAAACCGCACCGGAGATGATGACCGAGTCCGACTCTTCCAGCGCGGACCGCACCGCTGCGGCGGACTCCGCAGGGTCGTCGCGCAAACCTAACAGAATTCCGAGTTCCAACAGGCGTCCGCCTTCCCGCGCGTCGCTACCCGCCGCATGAACATAACGCCTCGGAATCACTTCGAAGTCCGGGGAAACCAGAATAATTTTACCGGTGCGGCTGATTTCCTCCACCGGCACAATGCAGTCCGCGCCAAGCGGCAGCGGTGCGCCGGTCATCATTTCATCCGCGGTGAGGTGATCCGCGCGCTCGGCCCAGCCTTTGTAACCCCTCGGCATACAGTAGAGGCAACGCTCGTTGCATCGGTCCGTAACGGAAACGCGGAGGTAGTCAATGTGGCGTCCGAAGGGGTCCATGGAAATTCAGATGATGACGAACTATGCGGCGGCGATAACCAAAAACGACCGCGAGCGATCGGTGCAGCGCAGGCACGGGCGCCGGTCCACTGCCCCAGCGGGATCCAATCCAGCCACCGGCCAACACGCAAGGAAGCAAGGCCCAAACCATGGAAGGCACTTGACATCCTTTGAGTATGAATCCGCCAATGCCCGAGAATGAATTGGCAGCGATGAATGCCGCGGAAACAGCCGCCGCGGACTTGGTCGGAGCCCAGCGCAGAATCAACAACAAGGGGGTGAGGTCGGGGAAACATCACGGATTGGGATTGATGCGGACTTTCTGGAATCCATCGGGCTACTTGCCAGTAGCGAGCACCTTGGTGCGACCGAGGATGGAGAGAACGAGACCGGCCTTAAAAGAAGTGATCATTGTGGCAGATTCAACAGCCTCTTTATTTCGACAATGGCGGCCGGATGATGGAACACGCCATGCCCTGCGGGAACCACTAATTCGGACGCCGCTTCATTGAGATGGCTGCTCGTGTAGGGAACGACGCCGTCGCTGCTGTTCATCAGCGGGCCGGATTTCCCTCGATTCCCGATGATGCTGTGCTTTTTCACCGTTTGCGCGTATGGCAAGTCCGCCAAAATCCGCAGGGTAGGCTGCCGTGGCGAGAGTGCGCTGACGCTGTTGAGCTTGCCTGATCCAAGCTCGGCATAAGCAGGTTTGAATGCTCCGGGATTCGCCGCAGAAACCCGAGTGTAGAAATCTTGAAACGGCTGAGGAACGGATGTCAACAGACGACCGAGACGCCCTACCGGGTTATCTGCAAAATTGCTGCCACGATGCGGGACCCCGACGTAGATGATACGATGCACCGATGGTTCCGGCTTCCATTCAAACGCATCATGCAGAGTCTCACGATCACTTGCCGACAACACGAGCTTCCTGGGTGGCACATTGAAAGCGGCCTTCCAAAACGCGTCGCCGGGTTCGACCACGAGTGCCTTGGCGATAAGCCCTCCCATGCTGTGGGCGAGTATCGTCGTCTTCCGCATGGCGGGATCGTCGCCATCCGGATCAATCAATGCTCTCAGAACGCGCAACTTTCCGCGAAGGATGCGCGGCGAATATCGGAGCACCTAACAAGCGAATCATGTGGTGGAAATAGTTCATCGGTTCATGTGATAGGCTGATCAAATCATCGTATGCGGCCAGACGATCACCGAGTCATCCACGTTGGCGATCATTCTCACCTGACTGTCCTGCGAAATGACGAAGCCGATCGCCTCGGCCTCCACAGCACATAGCCGGTATACCGAACGATGCCGGGTGCCGTCACCCCGCACGTCCCACGGAGTGATGGTGTTTCCATCGAGGTCATGGGCAAGTCCGACCATGAGAACATTCCGATCCACCCGGATTTCACCTCCGAACCCTACGAGGCACACCCGCTTGTCCAACACCAAGGCTCCATCGACTTGCATCAAGTCCGAATACAGGCGCGCCAATTCGAAAAAGGCTTCTTCCAGGTGGTCCAGTTCGATGTCCTTGCTGTTTTTGAAAACATTCCAAGCATCTTCCACGGATGAACCTTCCGGACATAACTCCCCTACCCGCCGGATGATGGATTCTAGCAGACGTAGGAAACGCAATCCCCCGACATCCGGGATCGCGGAGTATTTATAGTCGATCCAATTTGCGGCCGGTTTCAACTCATCAACAACTTCCGGCAGAAAGATCAAGCTTCCGCCATGGCCGCTGGTGCGAACGAGATTGATGATACGTTTTACAAACTGAAGGGAAATCAGGTGGGCTAACTCGGCATAGTCTTCAGAGCCCAGGCTTGGCGGCAGACAACAGCCGATGAGACTACCAACCAAGCGCTGTCTGTTTCCTGCAAACCGATCACTTAGGATTTTCGATTGGAACACATCCATCTGCGGTCCGTGAAACCTCCTCCCGCGCCACTCAGCGATCAGATCGTAGCCATGATAGAACAGCAGCCATCCGGGATCACGAACATGGATGACGGGATGCGATAAATCATCGCCCGTCGGTTTCCGCCCGCCTCCCACCAGATTCAGCCAGCGTGGCCCGGTGTTGAGAATACCCCAGATCCTGAAGCCTCGATCACGGTCCGGCCAGATCGCCAAAGCGGTGTGGAAAAAACACGCAGCAGGACTCAAGCGCTTGATCTCGTTTTGGGTGAACAGGTGAGTCGAAGTGAAGCGCACCGCATGAATGCCATCCGGCGGTCCGCCGACTGCCGGAAATCCCTCGGGCGGCGCAATGACGACCCGGGCCCTAACGACTTCACCCTCCTCCTTCAGCAAGCTCGCAGCATAAAGCACATCGCATACAGCTCCGAGTTCTTCCAGCGTCGGCCCGCCAGTGTGATCCCGGAGAGATTGATGAATCTTTTCCACCACATCCTGCAGGGAGATTTCATGGGAAGGATCTGTTGAGGCTTTCATGGAACTAGGATTCCTGTCCGAGGGTCTTCAGTTTGGCTTCGAGTTCGGCGATACGCTGGCGCAGGGGAGTGGCGGCGTGCTCGATCTCCGTGGCGGTGTAGCGCGGGGTGATGAACTTCGGGCAATTCCAATCGTAGCTGAGGATGTCGATGATGAAGACGCGCTCGACCTTTGCGCCGTGTCCGCCGGGCGGGACGACTTTCTCAACGAGGTCAGGATGTTCGCGGGCATCGAAGACTTTTGCGTGGCCGAGGATTTTCACACGTTCGCGCTGGGGATAGTCCATCATGAAAAGAGCGACGCGGTCTTGTTTTGAAATGCTGCCGACGCTGATCATCTGCCGGTTTCCGCCGTAGTCGGCGAAACCGATTTGCTGCGGCCCGAGCACGCGGACAAAGCCGAAGGGCCCGCCACGATGCTGAATGTATGGCCACTCGTTCTCGGTGATAGTCGCCATGTAAAAACTGTCGCGGGTTTCGATGAACTCGATCTCCTGATCGCGCAGGGCATCGGTCTCCGGCGCGTCGGCGAAGGACGGATAGGTCTTGCCGTAGTAGTGCTTCTCCGCTTCGAGGACGGCGGGAGTGAGCACGGTCTGCATGAATTTATCGGCCATGATGTGAGGGATGTTAGATCTTGGATTGGAATTTCCTGACCTCGCCAACCGCTTTCACGGCGGCGGCGAGCAGGCATTCGTTGAGGGCGGGATGGATGTAAATCAGGTTGGCGAGCTCGCGGACATCGTTCTTCAGGCGCATCAGCATCATCACTTGGTGCAACAGCGTGGACGACTCCGGGCCGACGAGGTGGCAACCGAGTATCGAGTGGTCGGCGGGCGATACGAGCAGCTTGACGCACGGGTAGTCGATCCGCATGGCCTCGGCGCGGGCACTGGCGAGCCAGTCTTCAAACACTGATACATAAGGCGTGCCAGTTGATATGAGCTGCTCTTCGGTGAAGCCGACCGATGCAACTTCCGGATGGGAAAACACGGCGTGGGCGATGAGGCGTTCGTCGATGGGATCGGTGATGCCTTTGAGGAACTTCTGCCGCAGATAGTGGACTTCAAAGGCGGCGGCATGCTGGAGCATATAGCGGCCGTTCACGTCGCCCGTGGCGAAGATGCCGGGCACGGATGTTTCGAGATGTTCGTTGACAGGAAGGAAGCCGCGCTTATCGGCTACAAGTGCGGTTTTTGTTAGATCGAGGCTTTTGGTATTTGGTAAACGACCAATAGCAAAGAGCACGCGCTCGGCGATAAAGGTTTTGATTTCGCCGTGGATCTCGAATGTCGTGGTGAACTCTGCGCCATCCCATGACAAGTCCTTCAAACTGGAATGGCAGTGGGTGGAAACATGCTTTTCAAACTCGGTCTGGAACACACGCTCGATGTCTTGGTCCTCACGACCCAGCAGTTTGTCACCACGGGTGAAGAGCTGGGTGTCGGTGCCGATGGCAGAGAAGAATGTCGCCATTTCGCAGCCGATGAATCCGCCCCCGATGACGAGTAGGCTTTTGGGAACATCACCTTCAAGAGGAAACAAATTGTCGCTCGTCCATACCGGCAGATGGGCGAATGGCGGAGGGGTTGGCCGAGACCCGGTGGCGACGACGATCCGCTCTGCGGTAAACTCGCGTCCAGCGGCAGTGATGGTTTTCATGCCAATGAAGCGGCCTTCGCCGCGCACGAGATCGACATTGGCATCGTCCACCCGCCCTTGGTAGCGGCCGTCCACCTGGCTGACATATCCATTCACACTATCGAAGATCTTCCGAGCATCGATGCTGCGGAAATCCGCGTCGATGAAATGCCTGCCTGCATCCCGCACATGCCGTGCCGCTTCCGCGAACCCGATGAGCAGCTTCGACGGCACGCAACCTCGGTTCGGGCAGGCACCACCTAACAGGTCACGTTCGATCAGCAAGGTTTTCATGCCCGACTTGGCGGCGGGGATGGCGAGATTCGCGGCACGTCCGCCGCCGATCACAATGAGGTCGTAGGATTCAAGCATGGGAGTGGATGGTTTTGATGAGTTGTTGGATCTCGTCATAGGCGCGAAGACCCGTGAGCCAATGTTCCGGGAGTGGCTTGGCGTTGGGCTTTGCTCCATGGATCATGCCGATGATCATGCCGCGAGCGGCGTTGTCTCCACCGGCCTCGGCGTTGCTTGTCAGGGCTGTGACAAGGTCGTCCGGATGGCGAAGCAAGAGATGGCAAAGGGCCGGGAAAGCATCGGGCACATGGCAGGTGAGTCCGTGGGTCTTGGCCGCCTTGGAATCCGTTGTTTCGGAAGCACTGGAGGCTATGGCGGCATCCAACCACTCCCCTTGCATGGTGTTTGATACGGCACTGCGAAGGGCTTCGGGGATTGCTGTGCCCTCTTGGACAGCGAGAGTGACCCGGGCGAAAAACTCCGCGGCGTCCACTACCGAGGGATCGCCGTGCGTGAATGAAGTTTCGGCTCTGGCCGCGGCGATGAGATCGTCGGTGGAATTCCATTTCAGGAGAAACAACGGTGCGATCCGGGCCGCGCCTGCGATGTCGTTGGATGGCGATGCAGCCTGTGCGGGGGGTAAACCGTTGCGGAGATTTGCGAGCGTGGCCCTCGTCGCGCCGTCGCGATAGCTCTGCGTTTCGGGATTCTCCCAGAAAACCTGCCAGTCGTCGGCGAAGGACGCGAGATCGAATCGGGCGTGCAAGGCGAGCGAGCGCAGCAGTACCATGGTTTGGTCGCCATAGTGGGTGAAATCGCCGGCACGTTTTCCCGGGTGATAGGATGTCGCGGGATCGGAATAGCCATCGATGTGGCCGAATTTCTCCGCGATTTCGCGCTGGCTGTAGATCCAATGCGAGCCGAGTGACAAGGCATCGGCGACGAGTGAGTTGATGACAATGTTTTCCATGTGGGTGGGTTCATGCACGATCCCAGCGCAGGACGCGATCTTCTTCGCGGATCGGTTGATCGTTGATGCTGGCGTAGCGTCTGGCCATGTAACCGTTCTCATCGAACTCCCAGTTCTCATTGCCATGGCTGCGCCACCATTGGCCGGCGGCGTCATGCCACTCGTATTCGAAGCGCACGGCGATGCGGTTGCCGGTGAA
>JBBARN010000214.1:0-6414 GCA_040399845.1 Luteolibacter sp.
ATCTTCGGCCTGCCGTATGGCTTCCTGATTGGCATCTTCATGGCGATCGTCGGAGTGATTCCCTACATCGGCAATATCCTCTGCCTCATTCCCGCCTGCATCATCGCCTATCTGCACGCCCAGGTCACAGCGCCTTTTGGCATGAGTCCATGGAGTTATGTGGCCTGCGTGCTGGCCATTTTCGTCATCGTCCAACAAATCAACTCGCTGGTCACCGCCCCGAAAATCGTCGGGGAATCGGTGGGGCTGCATCCGTTGACGGTGATTTTTTCCATGCTGTTCTGGTCGCTCGTGCTGGGAGGCTTCGCCGGAGCCTTGCTCGCGGTGCCTCTGACGGCAGCGGTGAAGGTCCTGTTCCGGCGCTTCATCTGGGAAAGGCAGATCCACCGCTTCCAAGCCGCCGAGGCAGCGGAGGCCAGCCCTGTGTAATCGATGTGATGGTTCCCCCCTAACCTCCCAAGGCGGTTATACATCCGCTCCGGTCGCAACGACATCTGGCAGTGCAGCTGCGTCGAGCAATCCTGCGGCGACTTCATCAAGAGAAAGCCCCTCCGAACGGTTCATCGCAGACCAGCTCCACTTCAATGCGGAGGGCTACAAACTCCTCGACGAAAAAGACCGCAAGGACCAGGAAAAGCAGCTCGCTTTTTGGAAACCCCTGACGATTCCACTGCGTTTGAATGGGGCAGTCCATGGTGCCGAAAGCACGTCGCTTCACATGCTTGCGATCTCCCTGCCTGGCTATCTTCTGCCAAACGGATTACTCCTCGAGCAGAACTTCGCCGCCATCGAAATCCAAGGTTTCCGGTGGCAATTCAGTGATGGTGGGAGGAAGGAGTTGTGGGAGAATTTCCGCCCACCATGCCTCACTGTCCATCGCGTCCTCAATGAGAGTATCCTGCTGTTCTTGAGTGAGATAGATGGTGGGATCGACACTTGCGAGATCCACTGGCCCGGTGGCGGCGACATCGCCTCGGCTTGGGCTGCTCTCGGTCGATGAATCAACCGGGGATGTCGGCACGGTTTCGGTTGGAGTCGGGCTTGATGGCGATTGACTGGGACCCTCCGAACCCGTGGCGGTAGAAGCCACGGAGCCGACCGATTCCACGGCAGGAAGAGGGACGGTGGTTGGTCCGCCGGGGCTTGGGGCACCAGATGAAATCTGCGATGTGTCGGTGGCTCCTGAATTGGGATTGTTTGCTGAACCGGAAGGCTGTCCGGTGGTGGTGGAAGCAGTCGCTCCATCTCCGCTCAATCCCGGCGAGCCGTCGGTGCGCCCTTGGCTTTGGACGTCTGTTCCAGTGCCATTCTGTCCGGTGGTGGTGGAGGCCGTGCTTCCATCTGCTATCGATACCGGAGAGTCATCAATATTCCCGGAAGATCGAGTCCTTGAGTCAGCGTCGGTCTGTCCAGCGGTGGTGGTGGAAGAAATGGTTCCATCTGCGTTCCTAGCGGTCATCCCGTTAGATGAAATCTGTCCTTGGGAGGATGCGGCGACCGATCCCGATGGTTGGAATGCGCTGCTTCCGATGCTGACTGCACCCAGATTGGTCCCAGTCTGCATGCCGGGCCGCCAAGAGCTCGATCGCTGAGCCAGGGACGAAAAAACCTTCTCCTGCTGAGTGGCATCCAGATTCAAGAGAGTGGTCAGGCGGTTCAGTTCGTGGTTGGCCTCCATCTCCACCTTCGCCGCATGTTCGTGCCACTCGGATTCCGACATCACACTGCCACCAGTGGCTTGTGGAGAACCACCGACTTCATGTGGCTGAAATTCTGGTATCGCCGCAGACGAAGCGGCCAGAGAATGATTGCGGATTCCTGAACCCGAACGCAGGCGATTGGATGCGTCCGAGCCGGCTGCGTATTGTGTGGGGAAACGACTCTGTTCATTGGAGGCGGATTTCAATCTGGCATGACCTGCCGGAGCAGTCTGCACGGTATCGCCTTTTCCAAGGATGTGGAGTCCATACGCAATTGCCGAGCCTGCGAGGGCTGCCGCCAAAGCCAGCATGTGGGAATTTTTCATGACCGATTTGGATTTTTCGATGGGTTCAATTCCCGACGGCGAATGTTGGATTCTCTCGCACCCTGTTGGGAAATTTTTGGATGATCAAGTTTTTAAGCTTCGCCCGGCTCGCCCCCAGACGTTTGAGTTGCCGTTCATTCAATGCCCCGTCCCGACCAAGGGTGTCGTGCAGCTCCAGCAGGCGCAGGTGCATTTGAAACAGACCCCGTTCCTGATCGGCAAAAATCATGGTCGCAACCGGTTCGAGTTGCTTGCGGACCGCTTGTTGCTGGTTCTCATCGAGCTTCAGGTCCTTGCCGAGACCGCGACTTGCGGCAATGACCCACTCACCGGCATCCGGCGGAACATTCACGGTTGGCTGGGTTGTGAGGCGGTTCGTCGGCGATGTCAGACGACCGACGAACACTCCCGACGCAAAAAGCGCGATCAGGCTCAGAACAAGGATGCCGTAGGATTGGAGAAGTTTCACGGGATTGAGAGAGGGAGTGCGATGAATTCCGCGGACGGCGGTTGCAGAAGAATCGAGGAGTCGTTTTCACGGGAGGAAAACATCATCACCAAGCCGCAAACGGCGGTCGAACAAAGTGCAGCGCGCAGTGACCAACGGCTCCAGCGCCGCAAGGTTTCATCCCGCCTCGCAGCCCGCCATTGCGATACCACCCGAGTGGCGAAACCATAAGGAGCGCCATCTCCGATTGGAGCCGTCTCGCTTGTGATGACTTCCGCGATGGTTTCCCACTTCATCGAATTCTTTTGTTTCATGCCTTGGTTTCCCCTTCGAGATGATTGAGATTGTGATTGAGTTTCCGCCGTGCACGCATCGCGGTAACCTTGATCTTGCTCGCGCCCCAGCCGGTAAGTTCGCTCACTTCCCGGACTGATTTCTTTTCGAGATCCATCATTTGCAGGATCAAACGCTCTTTGGGCTTGAGAGTTGCAAACAGCTTTTCCACGAGGCCATGGCCATCGCGTGCAGGACCGCCTTGGATTTCGTCGGTGGCTTCGAGCATGATGGTCTCGACAAAGCCGATATCCTCGCTGCTAAGATCGGCGAAACGCACTTCAGGCCGCGATTTCTGTTTCCGCAGTTGATCGTAGCAGGAGTTCACGGAAATCCGAGCCACCCAGTTGGGAAATGGCTGCTCGCCACGGAAGCGGTCGATGTTGGCGAAGACTTTCATGAAAACCTCCTGAACCAGGTCCTGTTCGTCAGCATATCGAGGCAAATGGTTGCGAATAATGCGAAGTACGTGCCCGTGCAAGGACTCGACCAGCCAGCAGGCTGCCGAATCATCTCCATTCTTGGCTCGTTCGATGACCGCATTCCAATCAGGGTTTTGTTGTGGCTGGTCGGGTGACACCCTTGTTGTATTCAGACGGAATGGATGCGGATCCGGTTACAATTATTTGATCGGACATTCGATCATGGATAGGTGCGTCTCACCCGGTAGAACCTGCGCTTGGGAACAACCGTGGTCGGGTCGGTGAAATTGACGAACTGAGTCACCGTGGCAGTGCGACTGGCTCCCGGGAGGTCGGAATACCACGACGCGCAGTCGTTGGAATACTGCAACTGGTAGGTGTAACCAGCCTCCTCATTCCATGTGATTCTGGCACCGCCAGTGGCGGTTTTGCTCACCGTGGCGGTCATCGACAATGGGTCCGTCCTCACGGAATAATTGTCAAAGAGCATATAATTGTTTCCCGGAAGGATGTTTGTCGCATCCGTGTTGGTGACGACCATTCTAGCCATGACAGATCCAAGGTTCCTGGGTACTGTGCCGGTGTAGAAGGCCAGATCCTGGAATACAGGGTAGTCGGACAAGGTGGCGGTCCAGCGATTGGTCCGGAAATTGATCCTGATTTGCAGGGTCTCCATGATGGCCGGCAGGAAAATCTCATCAGTGAGGAAATACTGGAAAGCGGAACCGTTCCAAGACAGGCGATAGATCAACCGACGAGGCAAGCCGGTGCTGCTGTCCATGGTCGTATTGTCGAAGCGGATGCCCCCTAAAAGAGAGAGGTTGGAGTTGTAGATCAGGAACTCGAAGTTGTCCCGTCTGCCGCTCGTTGATGAGGAGTCCAAAATCAGGAAATTCGTTTTGAATGTGACCACTTCCTCGTTCAGCACCACGGGGTCGATATTCACCGGCCTGCGAACATACACTGAAGTGGGGCTTGTGCCGGCCTTGGGAACTGCTGTTGCAATTCCACCGATGACAGCTGCATTGCCAATCCCCCCAATCAAATGCTGTGATTCGCTCATCACTCCATGCAGATTTCTACCGGCATAGGTTCCGACCCAGGAATCGGTGTTGATGATCTTATCGTTGCCAACCGCGAAGTTTTCGAAATTGGTGAAGTAAACCTCGCCTGCGAACAGGCAGGAGAAAGTCAGTCTCATCAAGGCAACAACCAAAAGGATGCGAAACTGAAAGCCACTCATGGGTTAGTAGTATTTCGTGGCGAATGGGCACGCCGACAAGTCAAAACTGGGGGATCCTGCCAAACACAAAGGCGGCCCGCGCAAGACGCGGGCCACCCGGGAGCTTGTGTGCTTGCTGGAAGCACCAACTATTCCAATCAAGGATTGGTAGGAGGCGGCGGAAGGACATCCGGCCGAGTGGCCAAGATGTATGCTTTCCATTCCTCCAACGAGACAACGCCATCCGCGCTGGTGTCCGCAACCAGAACGAAAGCTGCATACTCTGCGGGCGAAAGAATCCCGTTGCGATCCGCATCAAACTGCCTCAGGGCGGGCGGCACCAAGGTGGGCGGAGCAGGTGGACCCGCTGGCGGGCGTGGCATGGGCGGAAACGGAGGCTCCACAGGTCTCAAGGCAGCGGTGAACTCCGCGAGGCTGACCTTGCCATCCTTGAGGCCGGTTGTCGCATCCGCCTTGTCAAGATGGGCAATCATCCCAGCCACTTGAGTCGGAGTGATGCGTGGGATGGCGGCTAGTTCGGTGGCGTCAAGAAAGCCATCGGTATTGACGTCGAGCTGGTTGAACCTCTTGGTCCGCTCGGCCTCAATCTTCACGGAGATCGCCGTGCGGGCAGCCGCCTTTTCCTCATCGGACAGCACACCATCGCCATCTGTATCCCAGCGATTCAGGGCACCTGGACGGGGAGGCCTCGCTTCGCGGACAGCCTTTTCAAAAGCCTGGCGTTCTTCGACCGAGAGGACTCCGTTGCCATCGATGTCGTAGACCTTGAGGAACTCGGGGAGCTCACCAGTTCCGGCGGCCCTTCTTTCCTGAGCGTCTGCTCGATGGGAGAAAACGCAGCACAGCATGGCTGCGGCGAGAATGGTGGGTGTGGTTTTTTTCATGACGGTTTCGATTCGCTGGTTGATTCGGTTTTCTGTCAGGTTCCGCAAATCCCCGGTCTTCGGAAGTCTGCGATATCTGGATCATTAGACGCAGCGGGCGGCGATCGGTTACATTCTTCTGAAAAAACACGCCTTGCCCTGCCCGCCCGTCAACCAAATGACCATACCTTCCCAACGGATGCTGCAACGGAGTGGTCCAATCCAGCATGAGTCCCGGATTCATTTCGCCCAATCTGCGCTGACCACCGGGCCCATCATCAGGAGTGGAATGCACATCCCTTCTGTCCTTTGCTTCGCCACCTCATCTTTTCTCATGGAGTTGAAAACAGGCTTCCCGAGCCACGGCGGAGAAGCTTGAATCCGCGCCATGATTGACATGCTCGTGCGCCTCTATGATTTGCCGGATTCCTCGGAACTCTATCGGACAATTGCAGCCACGGGAGTGACGCTGCGCCGGGCGAGGGCTTTTGAAAAACACACGGTGGCGGAATTTGCACGCACCCACTTTTCTCCCAAATGGGTCAGCGAGGTGGAAGTGGCGATGACACGGCAACCGATCGCCTGCTTCATCGCCACCCGCGACAAGCAAATCCTAGGATTCGCTTGTTATGACACCACCATGCGCGGATTCTTCGGCCCGACAGGAGTGAACGTCGAAGCCCGGGGGCTGGGGATAGGCAAGGCCTTGCTGATGCGCTCGCTGGAAGCTCTGCGGGAGTCCGGCCATGCTTACGGCATCATCGGAGGAGTAGGCCCCCGCGAATTTTACGAAAAAGCCTGTGGCGCGATCGAAATCCCCGGCAGCGATCCAGGCACATACACTGACCTGCTGCCCTAACCCACCACACAGTGGAACTTATGTCATGCCCCGGCCATTTCAATCGAGGCACCCCGATTGACACGCCAAGGCCCAAGCGCCAAGCCCTTCCTTGGAAAGCAACACCACCCTCAAGTCTCCAGAACTGCCCGCACTCTGAAAATTCTTGATGCCATCGATCCTAGTAGCCTGTCGGACTTAGAATTCAGAATCCCCGAATCAATCGGGCGCGGAGCCACGT
>JBBARN010000215.1:0-6398 GCA_040399845.1 Luteolibacter sp.
ATGATAGAGAGATATTTGCAGCAGATCGAAGCTGCGGTAACCATAGGCTTTTCTCATGCACAATTTGATTCGCAGGTTGAGGCCCTCGACGATTCCGCTCGAATAGTGCTTTCCGGCCTTGAAGTAATTCATCAGCAGGTCCTCATGGGCTCGCAATGTGCCGACGAACTTTTTCATGGGAGGGAGTTTGCTGCGCATGGCTCGGGCACACCATTTCTTGAGATACCATCTTGCCCAGCGGGGACTTTCGTATTGCCAGAAGCCGTCGAAAGCTTCTTTGAGTGCCAAGGCACGTAGGGATTTCAAATCGTATTTGAGAAGCTCGCGAAGCTTGGTTGCTTGCCCAATGGTGAGATTGGAGCGCCGCTTGAGGAAGCAATACCTGGAATTCTTGAGAACAGGTTCGTAGCCTTCGTCAGCAAGCTGTTTGGCCTCCTGCCGTCTTACCTCGTCGACAGCTTCCCCAAGCTTCTTGGCAATGTGGAACCGGTCCAGGACGTTGAGTGCTGAGGGCAGCATGGCGGCGATGACATTGAGATAGGGCTTCCACATGTCGGAGCAAACGATCTTGATCTTAGCGCAGCGCTCGCTACCAAAGGTCTCAAAGAAGCTGGCGAGGGATTGGGTGTTCCGATCCCTGATGACTCCGAGAAGACGTTTGCGGCCGCTGTCGATCTGATACACCAACGTCATGTATTTGTGCCCTTTGCTGTAAGTTACCTCATCGACCCCGATGGCGGTGACATCCTCTAAATCACGATGTTTCAGGCCGAATTCCACCACCCATTTCACCGAACGGCAGACGGTGTCCCATTTGGTCTGAAAGCAGGCGGCTGTTTCTTTCCAACTCATTCGCCTGGCCCATGAGGCGAGGAAATGACGATAGACATCGCAACAGGTGTGTTTGCCCTGCGCCCATGGCACGACTTCGACTTTGATGCCGCAAGTTGGACAATCCACCCGGCGCATGGTGTAGGATAGTGAAACAGGAATGTTCCAAACCGGAATGAACTTGAACTCCCATGGCCGAGGCATGTGATCATATCCGGGGCGTGATTCCCCGCAGCCGGAGCATCTGGGTTTGGCGTTGGCTCGTGGGATGATTTCGGCGATGAATCGCATCTTGTCGCCTTTTCCAGTCATCGTGACGGAATGGTAAACGAAGCTCTTGAATCGGTGGACTTTGTTGAGTGAGGTCTTGAAGTGAATCGGCGGGGTGTTGGTTGTTCTGTTGTAGCAAACGAAGCGTATCAGAATCCGCCGGTTCACCAACATCCCAATTTTTCGCCCCCTCGGAGGCGGACACGGCACCTTGCATGGCCGAAAGTTGCCCAAAGCAAGCCGCTTCTGCCAATCACCGCCGCACTTCCGGATCCACCCAAACGGCCCACGAGTTGTTGGAGTTTCCGTTTCCGCCTTCTGTAATCAATTCCAGATTCGTGACTGCGGAGATGTCTACTGATACCACTTGGCTGGCTCCTACATGCAGGACTTTTGATCGATAGAGCTCCTTGCCGTCACCACGGACGATGAAGACTGCGGAGCCTGAAGGATTCGCACCATCGCGGAGACCGATGGTGGCGGTGAGAGTTTTCCATTTTTGATCCACGGTAAACCCGTAGCGGGACGGGGAATGGGCGTAGAGTCCCTTGTCATAAAAGCGTCCATTGAGAACGAGGAGTGCACTCATTTGAAAATTTTCGCCGAACCAGAACGAGTTCCGCGCGGGTTTGCCCCAGCCCACTGCGGCATCTAACCATGCCACATCGGAAAGATAGGCGTGATCCCCCGTGATGCTCGCCAGGTCGGCAGGTGCGGGCGGGTCCAACAGGGAGCGCAGAACCCGGAGTTTGCGCGCGGACTCCGGAGTCGGCGCGGAGGCGATGATGGCGTCACTGACAGTTTCAATCGCTTTCGGGTCCTTCATCAGGAGGGCGGATTCCGCGCGGTCGACCAGCCATTCGGCGGTGAGATCCGCAATGTTGAGTTTGCCCTTGGCATCACTCTCCAGTTGGAACGTTTCGGTGGCTTCGGCACCGTTCACGTGCAGGCTTGAGAGCTTGAGATGATAGGGCTGCTTGCCAAGCCCGGTCAGTTGCAGCTTGAATGCGCCGTTTTTCAACACCACCGGATAGGTGATCGCGCTGTGATCGGATCTCGCGCTTTTCGGCCATGTGTAGGCAATGACGCCGTATGCAGGAATGGAACCGCCGACCTTGCCCTCGATGTTCAGAACACCATTTTCATCGGCAAACGTGAGGGAATCGAAACAGATGCCCACCTTCTCGCCGCGACCACGATCGGAACGAGTGAGAAGCGGATGCGATAAAAGCTTTAGCGCGGAGGCTTTTGAGAAAAAAGCAGGCGAATCACCGCCCCAGAGATTTTCCCTATAGTGGAGATTTCCTCCGCCCATCAGGGAGACGCCGAAGCCTTTCTCATCCATCGATCCGTTGTCATGCGGAAGCCCGAGTCCATGGCCCAGCTCATGGGCGATGCCGCCGAGATACCAGGAGTTGAATTTCGCCACCGTCTGCTGGACCCGCGGGTAATAGTGTTCGGTGTAAACGATTTGCCGGTCTTTTGCTGTTAGCAGCAGCGGATCAAGCAACTCACAGTCGGCGGCGTGGCAGATACCGAACTCATTGGAGGAAGGTGCGCCGCCGTAGTAGGGCGCGGTGAAAACATATCGTCCGTCCGCTTCCTTGCTGCAGAGCGCGTAGAGGATCAGCACATGCTCGTGTTCCATGTCCACAGTGCCTTTGAGCGCGTCGCGGATCTCGTTTGCCGTCACGATCCCAGATTCGTAGTTATAGGAAGCGGCGGGCAGCTTGCCTTTCACGAGGTGCAGCAAGAGTTTTTCGTCTTTTTTCTCCAACGGCAGCCCGCGCGAATCGACGCCGAAACGCCGGAAGCCCTGCTGATAGAAATCACTGACATCGTTGAGAATCCGATCCAATCTGGCCGCATGATCCGGCAACGGATCCCGGTCGGCCGGGACGAAATACACGACCCGCAGCATGCGGTGTGAGTCAGACTGTCCCGCATGATAGGTGGAAACCTGTTTCACCGCCTCCCCCAGCAGGGCGCTGCCTGCGGAATCTTCTCCAACGGCTGTCAGCGTGGAAGCGATCAGACCGAACAAAAAGGAGATCGGTTTCCACGGAATACGGCATTGGTTCATTTGGGGGCAAGGCTTGGGTTTTTGGTGAAAATCGAATGCTGCGGGGACGGGAAGGAACCGATACGACCAATCCTTATCAGGTTGTTTCAAATCCAACGGGGTGGCAAGGCCGGATCCGCATCGATGGGCGGTCGTAGTTCCGGCACTCCTTAGCCGGCCTACTGCCTACTGCCTACCGCCGATTCCCATGGGTAATATTGCCCATGGCCGCGGGCGACGCTTGTCTCCATCCTCAAGAGTAGCCATGAGTAAAACATGTTTCGACAGCTGATGGCGGTATGTTGCGGTTGGCTGGTCGCAATGACGGCCGCGCGCGCGGCACCGGTCGCCGAACCCGTGGACATGTTGATCCGCCATTGGAGCACGCGCGAGGGACTGCCAAACAACCGCGTCCGTGGCGTGATCCGGACCGGGGACGGCTTCATCTGGCTCGCCACCGATGGCGGCGCAGTGCGCTTCGACGGAATGAACTTCACCGTCTTCGGCCTTCGGGACGGGCTGCTGGCTCCGATCGTGCTCGCCATCCGCGAAACTCCGGACCGCTCTTTGTGGTTTGGCACGCTGGGTGGTGGATTGAGCGTCTATCGGAACGGCGGAATCGAGAAAACCTACACCACCGCAGATGGCCTGCCTTCCAACTGGGTCACTGGCATCGAGGCGGACGCGTCGGGTTCCCTGGTGGCCATCACGCGGAACGGCTCAGCGCGTTTCGAACGCGACCGCTTCACGCCGTTGCCCAAGGAGGGACCACCGCCGCTTTCCACAACATCGATCATGACGGATGGCGGCGGCACGTCGTGGGGAGTTTCTGGAAACCGTTCCCTGACGACATGGAAGAACGGCGCATGGATTCTTTGGGATCGAGGTGGACCGGATCAAACAGATGCCATCACCGTCGATCCACAAGGACGGCTGTGGTGCGCCGGAGCAGGCAAGCTATGGTTGAATGACGGTGGCATCTGGACGCCGCATTCACTTCCGGCAAAATTTCAAAGACCAGTCACATCCATCGCCGCGTCCGGTGATGGCACCGTGTGGTTGGCGTTCCACAGGCTCGGCCTTTGTGGATTCAAGGACGGCCGTTTCTTCACTCCGAAGCCGACTGCGGAATTCACCCATGATCGGGTGGAAACCGTTGGCTCCACAGCGGACGGGCAATTGTGGGTCACCTCCGCCAACGGCCTTTACCGGCTGTCTCCAAGCCGCATCCACTCTTCCCTCTTGGACGATCCGAGTTCACCCAGCGCCGCAAACATCCTTGGCGGCATCGTTGAAATTTCACCGGGAGAATTCATCGTCGCCACGCAAGGAAGCGGATTTTACCGGTGGAAAGATCGCCACGCCTCGCGCCTGAGCGATGATCCCGAACTCGGAGCAGGCGTTTATGGCAATGCGGTGCTCAAGGCCGACGACGGAACCGTTTGGCTGGGCGCATCCAATGGTTTGCACGAAATGAAACCGGACGGTTCCATCCAACGTCATGCGTTGCCGGGCGATCCGAAAGACGAAGTTTGGTCGCTCGCCCTCGATTCGGAGGGCTTGTGGGTGGGCACTGGATTTGGCCAACTTCTTCTGCTCGCCAATGGTGAATTCCAAACCATCGACTACGGCGGCGAACGCGAACCCATCAAGTCTTTCGCCCGGGAAGCCGACGGCACGCTCTGGGTGGGCACCCGCGGCAACGGGCTCTATCGCCGCAAGGATGGCCGCTGGGATCGCTTCGGCCGCAACAACGGACTTCTCAGCAACATCATCCGCTGTCTCTATCTCGATCCCGAAGGCCGCCTGTGGGTAGGATCAGACGGCGGCGGTCTCTCACTGCGGCTCGGCAACGAACGGTTCATCTCAGTCACCGCGCAGGAAGGTCTTCCCAACAACACCGTTTCGCAGATCCTGCTGGGTCCTCAGGGACGACTGTGGGTGGGAACACACCGAGGTTTGGCCGTTTTCGACAAGGCGGCGCTGGCGTCCATCGCCGCCGGCCGACTCGATTCCCTGCACCCGCTCCTCATCAATGAGGCCGATGGCATGCCTGCGGACGAACTGACGATCGTGCCGCCGCAGCCTGCCAGCGATGGCACCAAGGTTTTCGCCACCACCCGCGGATTCTTCCAACTCAGAACGGAGGACTTCCATGCCGATCCGACCCGCCCACCCGTCTTTATCGAGGAAATCCGCGCCAATGGAAAACGCATCAACTCCATTCCGAAACACATCCCGCTGCCGGCCGGCACCGATCGGCTGGAGTTTTCGTTCACAGGCCTGAATTTTCACGACCCTGGCCGTTTGAAATTCCGCTGCCGCATCACAGGGATCGACGACAATTGGATTCTATTGGGCGAACGGCGTGTCACCGAATACCGCGACCTCCGACCCGGAACCTATCAATTCCAGGCGGAGGCCACTTCCGGTAACGGCCTGTGGAGCGCGTCACCCGCCGTGGTGGACATCACGATTGCCCCCCATTTTTGGCAGACGCGGTGGTTTCAGATCGTTTCCATTGTTGCCAGCTTCGGCATGGTGGCGGCGGCGGTGCGGTTGTTGGAACGCCAGCGCGCGCGCCGCAAGATCGAGATCCTGAAACGCCGCCAAGCGGTGGACGCCGAGCGCGCACGCATCGCGCGCGACCTGCACGACGACATTGGCGCCAGCCTCACCCAAATGGCGCTGCAAAGCCAATTGGCGGAGCGCAACGTCACCGGCCAACCGGAGCGCGCGGCGCACCACTTGAAGGAAGTGTTCAAGACCGCCAGCCGAATGACCCGCACGCTCGACGAGATCATCTGGGCGGTGAACCCGATGCATGACACGCTTGAGAACTTCATTTTGTTTCTCAGTTCCCACACGCAGGACGTGGCCGAGTCTGCCGGCTTGCGCTGCCGGATCGATGTGCCCGAATCGATTCCGGCGCGGATCATGCCTTCCAACGTCCGGCATCACCTCTATCTAACAGCCAAGGAGGCGCTCCATAACATCGTCAAGCATGCGAATGCTTCGGAGGTTTCCCTGAAGGTGAATCTGGATGACCACGAGTGCGTCATCGTCATCGGCGACAACGGCGGTGGTTTTGTGGAAGGCAAGACCCCCATCGGAGCCGACGGTCTTCTCAACATGCGTGAGCGCCTTGAAAAAATCCGCGGCACCTGCACCCGTCAAAGCGTTTCCGGACAAGGCACTTCCGTGGAGATGCGTGTGCCCATGAACTGGGACTGAG
>JBBARN010000216.1:0-6324 GCA_040399845.1 Luteolibacter sp.
AAAGTGCCGGTTTGCTGGTGCTTCGGACTTTTACAGACACAATGTTGCACGCGCGACCAACCCGCTACCGCCCCCGAGTTGAAGTCGGAGGGCAAAGATAAACCTCGACCCGAGAAGGAGGTGCGACCCCGGTAGCGGTTGGCAGGCCTCTGATGTTATCCAAGAAAATGAAAACCATACTCTGAATGACACTTTGACCGAATTCGGATACGTGACCCCGGTGGAGAGATGATTGCCTGGAACGGACCCCATGATCGTGGTTGGTCCGCAATGTCACGCCGATCATCTTGCCTCACCTCGCCGCCACGAGATCATACCCGCGCCAGTCGCCGATGGTGATGTCGGCGAATTCGCCGACGGGGAGTGATTCATCGACGATGACGGAGCCGTCGATTTCCGGGGCGTCCCATTCGGTGCGGGCGATGCCGGGTTGCTCGACGAGGACACGGACGGCTTTGCCGACTTGGGCGGCGTTGGTTTCTCCGGCGATTTTCTGGAGCTCGGCCATGGCGCGGGACCAGCGGCTCTTGCGGGTGGCGTGGTGGATGTGGCCGTCGAGTTTGTAGGCGCGGGTGCCTTCTTCCTTGGAGTATTGGAAAACCCCGGCGCGCTCGAAACGGAACTCGCGGATGAATTCCAACAATTCCTGGAAATCCTCTTCAGTCTCGCCGGGGAAACCTACGATGAACGTCGTACGAATGCCTAGATTGGGAATGCCGGCGCGCATGCGGCGGAGCAGGTCGCGGATGTAATCGCCAGTGGTCACGCGCTTCATGGCGGTGAGCATGCGATCCGAGATATGTTGCAGCGGAATGTCCACATACTTGGCGACCTTGTCGCACTCGGCGATGGTTTGGATGAGTTCATCGGACCAATGCGCGGGGTGGGTATAAAGCAGACGCACCCAGAAATCGCCTTCGATGGTATTGATCTGGCGGAGCAGGGTGCAGAGCGAATTGCCTTTGGTGGAATCGACGGGCGATGATGGTTTCGGCCGTTCGCCTTCCCATTGGTCCATGCCGAAGTAAGTGGTGTCCTGGGAGATCAGGTTGATTTCCTTCACGCCGGATTTCACGAGGGCTTCGACTTCCTTGAAAACCGATTCCTGCGTCCGCGAGCGGTGTTGGCCGCGGATCTTGGGGATGATGCAGAAGGTGCAGGTGTGGTTGCAGCCCTCGGCGATCTTCACATAGGCGAAGTGATCCGGCGTGAGGCGCATCCGCGGCGTGGAGTAATCCGGCACGTATTGCGGCTTGAGCGTGACGAAATCTCGCGGGTCGTCGGTGGCGGAGGGACCCTCGGTTTTCTGCACCTCGGAATCGTTTTTCTTTCCTAACAGATTCTCGATGATCGGTGCAACCTTGGTGATTTGATCCAAGCCGATGAAGGCGTCCACCTCGGGCATGATGCCGGGGAGCTCGGTGGCAAAGCGTTGGGACAAACATCCGGCGACAATGATTTTCTGCCGCTCGCGATCCGGGTCTTCCCTGCGTGCATCGACCGCGCCGAAGATGGCATCGATGGATTCCTGCTTGGCCATGTCGATGAACGAGCAGGTATTGACGATGAGCACATCGGCAAGTTCAGGGTCAGGCGTGAGCGACATGCCGGCCTGCGCGAGGTGACCGATCATCACTTCCGAGTCGATGAGGTTTTTGGCGCAGCCGAGTGAGATGAGTCCGACGGTGGTCATGGGGTAAATTTGAAATCTCAAATTTGAAATTTGAAATCAGTATTGTGGAGGAAGGATGAGTTCGTCGCCGACTTTGGGGTCGACGGGGCCGAAGCCGGGGAGGGGGTTGGCGATGCCGCCTTCTGCGCTGACATCCGAGACCTTGAGTTGGCAGAGGATGCCGGTTTTGCGGCGGATGGCGAGGATGGTGCCGACTTGGACCTGCTCGGGCATGAGAATGTCGAAGGTGATGAATCCGCCGTATTGGGCGTCTTCCACGTATTCGCTCACGCGCCCGATGAGCAGGGCCTGGGCAATCATGCGGGCGCTTTTGAGTTCGGCATCTGCGTTTTCGAGATCGCGCTGGCCGAGGAGACCTTCTTCGTCCTGGGCGACTTTGGCATCGCGGGCGGCGGCGGCTTTTTCCTCTTCGAGTTGGGCGAGCGCGCGTTGATTGGCCTCAAGTTGTTGTTTCATGGCCTCGATCTCGGCCGCATTGCTCGCTGGCGTGGGAGTCGGGGCGAGGGTGGGGGTGTTGGCCTTGAGTTGCTGAAGTTGTTTCTCGAGTGCGAGCTTGTCCTGTTCTTTACGGAGTTCCGCGACCTGGGACTTGAGGCGGGCAATTTCATCCGGCGTGGCATTTTTCACCCCGGTGTTCATGCCTTGCCATGACACTGCGAGCGCGCCAAGCAGCAGCGCGACCGTGGCTCCAAGCAGAAGTTTCATCGTGTCCATGGGACGACCGTGGCTGTAGTCGCGGCAGATGTCAACGCGGGGCCGCAGGCTGGCAAAGCCATTTCCTCAGCAGGAGGACCGAGAATCCGACAGGCACAGATCGATTGCCCAATCGCATGGCGAGAGGAGGCGGGAAGACAGACCAGATGGCCTTGCTGGCAATTTCAGGCGGCATCTGGATGTCGCGATAGCCCTTTGACGCACGAATTTGCAGGATTCCTGGTGATTTTTCGGTTCGACTCCGCTCGCTGAATGGATACGGAACGGGCAGCCTCGCCCAAAGTCATCAATTCCTCTCTCTTTCCGCTCCTATGAACCCCAAATCAACATCGCCCGCTGCATGGTGCAGCGCCGCCACCGGTCTTGCTTTTGCCGCCGCTCTTGGCATTTCTTCTGCCAGCGCCCAATCCGCGACCAACAGGGATCTTGATGGCGATGGCATCATCAACGCCCTGGATCCCGATATCGATAACGACGCCATTCCCAACGGAGCTGATCGCAATGTGGATGGAGGAAAGTGCAAAAAGGGAAAATTCAAAGGCAAATACATCGGCGACCGCCTCCGCAATGATGATCCGAGGGAACTCGACATCGATGATGACGGCCTCCCGGATGACTCAGCATTTCCCAAGATGGCGACCTGTTCTTTTCCGGCACCGCGCCGATCGCGGACTGAGGAAAATTCCAGCCAAGTCTCCCGCACCCGCGTCCCCAAGGTCGCGGGTGTTTGCTGTCAAGTCCCGCAGAAAGTTTGATAGATGCGCCCACCCGGTGATGGCGGAGATTGGTATTCCTCAGGTGCATCATCGCGGAATGGAACGGTGAGAACATCGAGCAAGCGATGCATGACTTGCAGGTCGCCGTGATCGGTCGCGGCTGCCAGTGCTTCTTCGACCTTGTGATTGCGCGGAATCACCGCCGGATTGTGGGCGCGCATGTGACGGGCGCATGCTTCGAGATCCTGGGGCTCCCGCGCGAGGCGCTCGGTCCAGCGTTCGTGCCAGGCGATCAAATCCCCGTGGGGAAACGGACATTCCCTCATCGCCGCTTCATGGCTGAGGGTTCGGAACGTTTGGGTGAAATCCATTTGGTTGGAATGCATGAGATCGAGCAGTCCTTGCACCAGAGGGCCATCCTCTTTGTCCGCTGTTTGCAATCCCAGTTTGCTCCGCATGCCAGCCAGCCAATAGGCATGAAAACGGCCCTCGAAACCACCCAGCGCTTCATTGGCAAGATCCACTGCTGTTTTTTGATCGGCATCAAAAAGCGGCAGCATCGCCTCCGCCAGTCGTGCCAGATTCCAGCGGGCGATGGAGGGTTGCTGGCCATAAGCATAACGCCCTTGGCGGTCGATCGAACTGAACACGGTGCCCGGATCATAGGCATCCATGAACGCGCAAGGGCCGTAATCGATGGTCTCACCCGAGAGCGCCATGTTATCAGTATTCATCACGCCGTGGATGAAACCCACATGAAGCCACTTGGCGATCAATGCCGCCTGCCGATCGAGCACCGCCTCGAACAAGGCGAAATGCCGCGAACCGTCGTCCTTGATCGAAGGAAAATGCCGCCGCCTTGTGTATTCCGCCAGCGCGAGCAATGCCGCGTGATCCTCGTGGGCAGCAGCCCATTGGAAAGTCCCCACCCGGATGTGGCTGGCCGCCACGCGAGTCAGGATGGCACCGGGCAGAGGTTCCGTGCGGAAGACCGGCTCACCCGTCGCGACCACCGCGAGACTGCGGGTCGTGGGAATGCCCAGTGCGTGCATCGCTTCGCTGATGATATATTCACGCAGCATCGGCCCCAACGCCGCCCGCCCATCGCCGCCGCGCGAAAACGGGGTGCGCCCGGAGCCCTTGAGCTGGATATCATATCTTTTTCCTTCCGGAGAAACATGCTCGCCTAACAAAATCGCGCGGCCATCGCCGAGGCTCGTGAAGTGCCCGAACTGATGGCCCGCATAAGCCTGGGCAAGCGGCTCCGCCCCGGCAGGAATCCGGTTCCCCGCAAAGATCTCCGCCCCATCCTGGTTTTCCAATCCGGCTGGATCCAAGCCAAGTTCAAGGGCGAGACTGCGGTTGAAAATCACCATCGCCGGCTCTCTAACAGGAACCGGCAACGTCCGCTGGAACATCAGCGTTGGTAGCTGGACATAGGTGTGATCCCAAGACCAACCCGCGGAATCACTGGCAGGAGAGATTGCATTCATCGGAAAATCAGCGGCGCGTGGATGGTGGGAGGAAATGGTTTCAACGTCCGGCGGCATGGGCGCGCAGGTCCTCCAGCGAGACAAATTCCAAGGCGCTCAGATGCGTGGCCTCCAAAACCACACCCGGGGCCTTGCCCGCCGCCAGCGCCTCCGCCCAGCGGTTCACGCAAAGGCACCAGGAATCGCCGTCCTTGAGCCCCGGAAATTCAAACTCCGGCCGCGGCGTGGAAAGGTCGTTGCCGCGCCGACGGGAAAACTCCAGAAACTCCTCGGTCACCACCGCGCAGACGGTGTGCAGACCGATATCATCCGGCCCGGTCCGGCAGTAACCGTCGCGGAAAAATCCGGTGCGCGGGTTCATGCAACAGGCCTGCAAGGGGGAACCGAGAACATTGGTGGGCATGCCGGAGGCTACGCCCGGATGCCCGAGTTTCAAGCGGCGATGCGGTCCCACAACCCGCCACGCCCGGGGAATCCGAAAAAATTCTCGTCAGATGCCCCTTCCTCCGGAGACATTTCCCGCGTGATCCACCCTACTGCTATCGTTTCGCCCCACGCCCGGATTGGCAACAAGGTCCGGATTGGTCCGTTTTGCGTGATCGGCGCGGAGGTCGAACTCGGCGATGAATGCGTGCTCCACTCGCACGTCGTCATCGAGGGCCACTCGAAGATCGGCAAGGGAAATGAGTTTTTTCCCTTCGCTGCCATCGGAGGAAAAACCCAGGACCTCAAATACATCGGCGAGCCCACCTATCTCGAAATCGGCGACCACAATGTGTTTCGTGAAAACACCACGGTTCACCGCGGCACCCACGAGGATCTGCCGACGCGCATCGGTTCACACAACCTGCTGCTCTGTTATTCGCACGTGGCCCACGATTGCCAGCTCGGCAATCACATCATCCTTTCCAATTCCGTCGGCCTCGCCGGACATATCATCGTCGAGGACCACGTCATCGTCTCCGGCCTCGCCGCCGCACACCAGTTCTGCCGCCTCGGTGCCCACTCGATCATTGGCGGATGTTCCAAAGTGGTGCAGGATGTGCCCCCCTTCATGATCGTGGATGGCAACCCCGCCACCACCCGCGGCATCAACCTCGTGGGCCTGCAACGCCGCGGCTTTTCCGAAGAAGACATCCGCGCAATCAAGGCGGGATACAAAAAACTCTTCCTCAAAAAAGACGGCAACCTCGCCAACTCCATCAGCTCCCTCAAAGCCACTCACGACGCGGACAACCCCCACGTCGCCCACCTGATCCGCTTCATCGAATCCTCCGAACGCGGCGTGGTGAGATAATAGGATCACCCTCAGGTTCCAAGGGCTAACCACATCCGAAGCGAAGCCGAGACAGCGCCAGGCCCAGCATGGCCAACGTCTTCACTCGGCAATCGCAGATCTTCAATCGCCTCCCGTGCCAGATATCCCGACAGACTCACCTCCATCCACGTTCATTTTTGAACGCCACTGATAGACGTTGATATGGAGCAAGTCATGGCCCCGTCCCTTTCATGGAGATTGAGTGGATAGACATTTCCATATGCCACGACCACCCAAGATTCTCTGATGCAACCAATGCAGTTCGATATGTTAAGCTGCCACATCCTGCAATCGATGATGTCGTGAGGGTTTTTGGATACGTAGCACCCGGAACAGCCGGGGCCGCAGGCGAAAGAGATGAGAACGTGGGGACCAAGTGGGGACGGAACG
>JBBARN010000217.1:0-6221 GCA_040399845.1 Luteolibacter sp.
AGGTTTCCTCGCGCACGCTGGAGAAGTCCTTGCCGAAGCGGCCTTGATAGGTGGGTTTGTCGGTGGGCAGCGAATCGCCAATGACCATGCAATCGGGATCCCGGCGGCGCATGTAGGCTTCCGGATAGTTGGCATTGATACCATTGCGGCCACGGCAGACGCGGGCCTCCACCACCCGGCCCTTGCCGGGGATTTCGTAGGCGACTTCGTGCCAGCCATCGACCGCATCGCGGACGGAAAGTTCCACGAGTTGGGCGGATGAGGTGGCCACCGTCACGGACTTGGCGGAATCAAGGAGGGCTGCGGTTTCCGGCGGCACCGGGAATGACAGGAGTTTGCAGGATACATGGGATTGGCTTTTCATAATAACTAACAGTTTCTAACGGATGTGATGGGAATTCAGATTTTGCATCAGGGCGCTGGTGCGCCATTTGTCGCGGCTCTGCCGGGGTGAGACACTCACGATCCTCACATTCGGCATGACGGTGGCCACGGCGGCACAGATGACATGCCAGGGGATGTCGAGTTGGGCATTTTCGCAGAGTTGTTCGAGTTCGGCGATGCGTGCCTCGAGTTGCGCAAGGCGGTCCTCGATGGATGGCGCGGGAGTGGTCGGGTTGGTGCTCATGGCAGGGTTTCCACAACTGCGTTTTTGGTGATCCCGCCCACGGTGACGATCATGCGGCGGACGGATGCTGGTGCGGCGGCAGGAGGTGGCGCTTGGGCTGCGGGCTTGGGCGCTGCGGTCGGCGGAATGACGGATTCTCTCTTGAACCAGGCACTGGTTTGTTGGGGAAACATCGCATAAAGCACGCAGGCTTCATCCGTCTCGGGAAGACCGGCCTCGGCCACCTTGCGGCGGAGTTCGGGCATGCCTGGCGGGAGGACCTTGCTGGCATTGGTGGTGACGGGTTCCTGCTTGCTGAGCTCACACGCGAGCTTGAGCACCTCGGGATTGATGGGACCGGGCGTGCGGCCGAATTTCCCGAGGGCGATGTCCATGGCGGCGGGCGCGAAGTTTTTCCAGCGGCCGAGTTTCACATTCATCATCGCCTGCATGCCGACGATCTGCGAGGTGGGCGTGACCAGAGGAATCCAGCCGAGTGCTTCCCGGACGTAGTGGATCTCTTTCATCACATCGGCCACGCGATCCGACATGTTGAGTTCTTTGAGCTGGTTCCGGAAATTGCTGAGCATGCCTCCGGGCACTTGGTAAACGAGGATGTCCGCGTCGGTGCGTTCGTTGGCCGGGGTGGTGAATTCGGAGAGTTCGAGATAGACCTTTTCGAGGTGCTGGCGGATTTCCATCAACAAGTCGCCATCGAAATGATCCGGGCGGCGTGCATGACCGGCGAGCAGGGCCAGCATGCGGGCGGTGTCCGGCTGGGCAGTGCCATTGGCGAAGGGGGCAATGGAAGTTTCCACCGCATCGGCTCCGGCATCGATGGCGGCAAGATAGGTGGCGGCGGCGAGGCCTGCGGTGTCATGGCTGTGGACGGTCACTCCGAGGCCGGTCTTCTTGCGGAGGCCTTTGACCAGTTGGGCGGCGACGGCCGGCGGAAGAATGCCGGACATGTCCTTGATGGCCAGCGAGTGGCAGCCCATGTCGGCAAGCTTGATTCCAAACTCGATGAAGCTCTCCACAGTATGCACCGGGCTCTGGGTGTAACAAATTTCACCCCTCGCATGGCGGCCGGACTCGATGACAGCACGGATGGCGGTTTCGAGGTTCTCGGGATCGTTCAGGGCATCGAAGATCCGGAAGATATCACATCCCGCATCGGAGGTGCAGCGGACGAAGGCCTCGACCACATCGTTGGGAAATGCGGTGTATTGCACGATGTTCTGGCCGCGCAGCAGCATCAGGTGGGAAGTCTTCGGCGCGGCTTGTTTGAGGGCGCGGAGGCGGTCGAATGGATTTTCACCGAGAAAGCGCAGGCAGGAATCGATGGTCGCGCCGCCCCAGGTTTCCAGCCCTGCGAAACCGGCCTGGTCGAGCAACGGGGCGATGGGCAGCATCTGGGCGGTGGACATGCGGGTGGCAGCCAGCGATTGGTGGCCATCCCGCAAGACGGTGTTGTTGAAACGAATGGGGTGAGTTGCTTGGTTCACGGGATCACTTTAGTGCCGCCGGAACCGTGATGCGTCGCAGGAGCCATGTTTTCACTCGCATTTTATGATATCATGTGATGCGCTTTGATCGGAAATCAGGTTGTCGCCAAAGACTCCGGTTTCGCCCCGCAAGCCATGCCACGAATCATCAGGAAAGCGCTGTATCACAAGCTCAAGGAGCTTCCCGAACTGCTTGAATTCCAGCAGGATTTCGAATTGCTCAGCGGGATGCGCTTGGCCTTTGTGGACGAGCTGGGACTCGGCGATGAGACGGATGAGGGTGCGGAGCGGCCACCGTTTTGTGCGGCGATCCATGCCACGGAGGGTGGTCCGGCGATGTGTGCGCGCACCCGGCATGCACTGCTCTCTGCCGCCGTCCACCACGCGGCCTGCCTCACTTGCGACGCCGGTCTCCATGAAGTGGTGGTGCCATTGAGCATCAGCGGGATCCGTGCGGGGTATTTCATGTTCGGAGGCACGGTGCCGCTGCCTCCCAACCCACAAAGCATTCACAAGGCGCGCCACTTGTTGCGGAAAAATGGCATTGATTTCAATGAGTCCGACCTGGAGGCATGGCTGGGCCAGACGTCGGTCGTCGCCCGGGAAGCGCTTGATGCCTATCGCCGGATTGCCCAACTCGCCGCCCAACAAATCGCGCTCAAAGTCACGGATCAACTGGTGGATCCGGAGTTGAAGATGCCGGATCCCGTGAAAAAAGCCTGCGGTTTCATCCGCAGCCGCGCTCTCAATGAAGACCTCCATCTCACCGAGGTGGCGCGGCATTGCGGGGTGAGCGAGGGCCATCTTTCCCGCATGTTCCACCACGCCACCGGACTCACGTTCCGCGAGTATGTCACGCAGGTGCGGATGGAACACGCGACGACGCTGCTGGCGCAAACCGGCAAGACGATCACGGAGATCGCCTATGAATCCGGTTTCCAATCGCTTTCCCAATTCCATCGCGTGTTCCGCAAAGTGAACGGGAAAACCGCGGGTGAAGTGCGTGCTGCCGGAAAGGCCAAGCAGCGGCAATAACGGCATCTATTTCTGTCTGGGAATGAGGAAATGAGGATGGGGAGGGTGCACTCGTGGTCGGTGGCGAGGATTTCGGCGAGAGCGCTGATGATTGCTTCCTTCCGTTTTCAAATGTTCCAAGATGGCTTTCCTAATTTTCCCACGGATGGTCCTTGAGGGCTGCCGCGCTGGCCTCCTGCCATTCTGTCAGGTTGCTTGCCCACTCTTGATGGTTGATTGCCTGGCGGGCGGTGAGAAACGGCGCGTCTTCGTCGAATTCCAGCACGTAATCGGCGTTGAGGTGGAATTTCTGACGAAGTCGGAAGTCTCGGCAGATTGCTCTCTGGCATTGCGGCAAATTGCTCTCCACAACTCACTTCCCCCATCGGATCCACCTTACTCAGGGCGCTTTGACTGACTGAGAATGATGAGGTTATGGGTCCAAGGTAATTGTCTCACCAGTGGTGAGACAATTTGAGAATCGCTGAAGGCAACCTCCAAGTTTCTCATGCTGAGAAGTTTGCGGCGAGAGTATCTTTTCAGTCGCAGTTGGGCGCGGGCGAGTAGTCCGCTCCCTCGCCTTCCCCTATCTCGGAAAACTAAGCGCCGGTTCACCGGGACCGTCATCAGCCCGTGGAGAATGAATCAGCGCAACCCATGGGGTGGAGCACTGCGATGAGAATTCTGAAATCCTGATTTCTCTGATATCTGGATGGCACACTTCCCTTCAAGGTTGTATGACACGCAACGATCAACGAACGATGATTTCAACCGCGAAGGGGACAGAAATGACCCGATCGCCAACCTCAGTCTCGATTATGTCGGTTTCTAACAATCATTCCCCTTTGATCGGATTCTCCACCGGAGCCTTGGAGCGCGGCGATTACAAAGCTGCGCTTTCATGGCTCAAAAGAAATAAAAACCCGCAGGACCCAGAACGATGCAGCGGATTTTCTAGTATCTTCTATAACTGCGGGCGACTCCACACGCGCCCGGCCTCAGGCAGGCTTGATTTTCACGTCGTGCACGGTGTTTCCCGCCAGATCGCGCATGATGAGATGGAGCTGGGTGGCATCGGCCGTTCCTTCGATCCAGCGGGCGGCCGCGGGTTTGGGTCCGCCGGAAACGAGCTGGCCGTAGGAAATCTGATCATCTGCGGGAATCCAGGCCTCCTCGTGAGTGTGGCCGGAGATGATTACTTGGGCACCCCATGCCGAAAGCGCATCGTGCCATGCGATGCGGCACTCGCGGGCAAAATGGTTGTAGCCACCGCCCGCGAAGTCCGGTTCGCCATGCTCGCGGATCCAGCGCAGGGGGATGTGGCAAAGGACCACTTTGTAGGGGGCATCCTTCATCTCGGGGCTGGCAGTCACCTGTTTCAACCAGGCCGCCTGCTCCATGCGCAGGGCCTCGAAGGCCACACGACCGCCGAAACTCGGATGATTGTCCGGTTTGTCCTCGCCGGTGTGGAGGCAAATGAAGGCGACCGGGCCATTGCGGAAAGCGTAAAACGGCCGACCGTGGGGCATGGCAATCATTTCCTTCATGCGGAACGCCCACTTGCCCCGCACGTCGTGATTTCCCCAACTGAGCAGCATCGGGCGGCCTTCGCTGATGTCCTGACCCGCCGGATGGAGGAGGGTGGGCACCAACCAATCCTCTTGGTGCCAGTCGTTGCAGGTGTCTCCATTCCACAACAAAAAGTCCGCGCTTGGAGTCACCTCGTGCAGCTTGCGGATGGTTTCGTTTTGTTGGTGAGTGTCGTTCCACACCACAAAGTGCGAACTCGCGGCTGCCGGATCGAGCGTGCGGAACTTCCGCCACGCGGTTTCCTCGCGGGCTTTCTCGCCATCGCCCGACTCGACCACGACGCGCAGTTCGTGATTTTTCCCAGCCTTCAAGCCATCGAGCCGCACGCGGACGATGTGATCCCCCTGCGGGACCATGCCGAAATCATCGGCTGCACAGCGTTGGATCCCGGCACCTTCCTGCCGCCACTCCACCCAGGCCCGGCAAAGCCGGCTGACGGCCAATACCACTTCCACGCCATCAGCCCGCGGTGCCATGAGCACGGCCGGTGTGAGCATGAGGGAACCGGGCTTGTCCGGAGGGGCGGCGGAATCGCTGGAAACCGCGCCGAGCGCCGCACTTCCAAGTCCCGCACTTACCGAGCCAGTTAGAAAATTCCGCCGATTCCAGTTCATAAAAGCAGGGATACTCCGGGACGGCTCCAAGCATTTCAAGCCATCTCAAGAACCCCAGTTCCATCGCTCCGGCGACCAAAGATAGGCGGAATCCTGCGGCATAATGCGGCCAAGTCCGGGCCAGGGGACGTGGAAACCGTAACAGCGGGTGTTCCGCGCCGCCGCATCGGCAAAAATCCTGCGGCGCGTGGCAATCGCCTGCTGCGGATCATGATCAAAGGAGATGTTCCAGTCCGGATTGTGAAACATGAGCCCATGGTGATGCGCCAGATCCATCACATGAAGCAGCTCTTCCTTGCCGGATCGGATGCGGAAAACCGCGTGACCCGCCGTGTGGCCGGGGGCGGCCTCGATGGTGACGGCCCCATTCAGAAGCTGGGTGCCGGACTTCAAGGGCTGGCTGTTGGGCTTGAGAATCTCAAATTGCGACCGGATGGTATGGATCATGCCCGGGAGTTCGGCCTTGTTGCGTTTGGACTTCGAGAAATCCGGTTTTTCACCATGCCAGAACGTGTGTTCCTCGGGCAGGAAGTGGAAAGCCGCGTTGGGAAAGGCGGGTTTGCCATCGAGCACGAACCCACCGAGGTGGTCGGCGTGGGCATGGCTGAGGAAGGCGGCGGTGATTTGGTCGGGCGAGATGGCGATTTGCTGCAATCCTTCGGCGACCCAGCCGAGATCGGGATTCGAGCGGGGGCCGAATCCGCCGTCGAAAATGGCGATTTCCCTGCCGCTGCGGATCACGAGGATATTGATATACAGCGGGATGCCATCGGTGCGTTCGCCGTGATTTTCCAGCCATGTCCGCATCGCGGGCCGTGCCTCCTCCGGCCACATCAGGTTGAGGGGATCTTTGAAAAGCAGGTGGCCATCGCTGATCGACCAGGCATCGAT
>JBBARN010000218.1:0-5915 GCA_040399845.1 Luteolibacter sp.
CCAGATCCATAGCGGAGTTGTTGCTGCTGCTGTTATCGACAGTGAGTGTGGTTCCGGCGTTGATGGTGATTGCTCCATTCAAGGCCAGCGTACCGGTTCCTAAATTCGCTATCGTATTCGTTCCGATGCTGCCGGAGCTGACAGTGATGGGATTGGCAATCGCAGTAATAGCACCGCTGAGTTGCACGGAGGCATTCGTCGCGCCGCCGGTGTCGAAATCAATTGTGCCCGTGCCGGCTGCGGTGTTATTACCCAAGATCACCGTGCCACCTTTGACTTCGAGTCCGCCAGAGAAACCATTGGCTCCGGAAAAGGTAAGATTCCCAGGGCCATTTTGGGTGATCGAGCCCGTGCCGGAAACGATGCCGCTCAGCGTCTGATTCGCGGAGCTGCTGTATTGGAAGGAACCATTGTTGCTGATGGCACCCACGTAAGTGCCGCCGCCCAATTGGCCTGCGCCACCGATGATCAATGAACCGCCATTGATGGTCGTGTTGCCGGTGAACGTATTGACCGTGTTCAGGGTCAGGCTGCCGGTTCCACTTTTGGTTAGAGAGCCGGTCGAGATCCCGAAGGTGCTTGAGCTGTTGAGGATGTAGTTTTTGGTGCTGTTGTCGAAGATGGTTGAAGTCGGTGTGACATCGGCGCTATCGATGTTCACCGTGAGCGGGCCGGAACCCGTTGCATTGTCATTGAAGACTGCATTGTCCAACGCAAGGAAGGTGGTCGGACTGTTGTTGGAGTTGAGTTTCCAGTTATTGGTGGAAGCGGTGTTCCAGGTTCCGTCTCCGTCACCCGCCCAATACGGGGAATCGTCCGGACCGACTGTGAGTGTGATGGCCGTGCCAGAATCACCGAGGAGCTTGGTCTGCCGTGGAGTGGCGCCTGGCACCGTGCCCAGGACGAACTGCGAGAAACCAGCACCACCAATGCTGCCGCCTCCGTAGCTGATCAAATCGTAGGTTCCAGGTGCCCAAGATGCCGACGTGGGAATGATCGTGACTGTCCCGGCGGCATTGGTCACGAGGCTGGTGGTCACGATGGGAGCGGAGGTATTTCCGAAAGTATTGACCGTGGCCGCGCCCTCGAAGGTGAGGGCACCGACGGTGAGCGCCGCACCTGCAACTCCGTGGTTATTGGAAACGACACCGCCGGTCGCATTGCCCACGTTGACGGTATTAACTGTGCCGCTGCCAGTGAGGGTGCCTTGGGTCAGGGTGACCACGGGGGCCACCGCCGTAGCGCTATCTTGGCGGAAAATCGCGGTGCTGCCGTTGACGGTGATGCCGCTGCTCGCGGTGATCACACTGTTGTTGGATAGACGAAGGGTGCCGCCGAGAATGTTGGTCGCACCTGTGTATGGGTGGTTACTCACAGTGGCGCCATTAGTCAGATTGCCACCCAAGGTGAATGTGCCCGCTCCATTCTTCACGAGCGTGATCGCACCGAAGATCTGGGCGCTCGTTATTGTGCCTGGGGTGGACGCGCCAATATCGACGTTCGATCCACCGAAGATGAAGTCAGCAGTGTTGTTGATGGTCAGCGTGGCGGGGCTAGCCGAGGTTACGCGGTAATGCCTGTCATTCGGAATGTTGGTCGGTTGTGTTAGACCGGCGAGAGTCTGGTCCCTGCCGTTGAGGTCAAATGTCAGAAAGCGGCCACTACCGTTGCCAGCCACATTTCCGAAGCTTAAGACCGTGCCTGTGGGCAGGACATTCGCAGCTCCCGAACTGTTCCTGACGGTCATGCTATTGGCGATATTACCCGAACTGACGGTTGTTGTGCCTGCATAAGTGCCTGCTGCGCCGAGATCGATGGTCTGCAACTGGCCGTTGCTGGTTCCGGTAGTCGTGAAGATCAAATTCCCATCTCCTTCAATCCCGCCGTTTAGGGAAAAGTTGGCGGGCGAGCTCGCGTTTACACCGAGCGCGAAGGTGGAGCTGACTCCCGTATTTGCTATGGTGACGGGCGCGGTGATGGTGAGACCGGATAAGCCGGAGGAGAGGGTCGTGGCATTGGACGTGCCGAGGATGATGCCAGAGGTAGAGCCAAGAGCACCCGTACTGCTCACTGCCAATCTGCCGTTGAGGATGGTGGTGACTCCGCTGTAGGTGTTTGTTCCCGCAAGCGAAAGCACTCCTGGGCCGGATTTGGTCAGTCCTTGAGTTCCGGCGACTTCACTGGAAATGGAGAGAAGGCGTGGGTCCGGGTTCGTAACACTAATCACCGGGCTTCCAGACGTGACCGCCAAGGTCAGCTTATTTGCTCCGGAGATGACCATGTCATTGGATGAATTGGTGGCGTCCGTGAAAGTGATGTTGCCAATGGTACGGTCGGCTCCCAGTGTGATCGTCTGAGTAGCGGTGATGTTCACCCCCGTGAAGTTGGCGGTCGAACCGATACCGTCGGCGATGATGCCGCCTGACCAGGTACCAGTGGCGTTCCAATTTCCGGAAGCGCCAAGCCATGTGCCGTCCTGGGCTCTTGCGGACTGCGCGGAGAGCAAGGCTGCGAGGGCAGTTGCGAGGGAGAAGGAAAGGCGGGCGGTGGATAGGATGCTGGGTTTCATGGTAGTTTTATTTATTGATTCTGTTTTGGAGGAAGGTTCTTCCCAAGGTCGGTTTCAGTTTGGGAGATCGTGGCGTGCCTGTTTCCTGATCAAGCCGAATGGCTTCCGAAGCATGGGCCTGCCAGGTTCTGGCAGGAAAGGTTTCGAGGGAAATCAGGGCTTTTCATGGGCTCTTCGCGTCTGGATTCGAGTCAGCTGCCGCCCTCTTGCCGTCTGAATGGACAAGAATCCGGTGCCCTGCCAATTCCTTCGAGACGCCGGGAGTTAACGAAAAACTTTGAATTTTTCGAAATTGTCGCCGGATCACCAATTTTTCACTTTGCTGCGGATCGAAAGAAAAAATCGGAGCCTTTTTCGCAAGGGATCCGATTGGCGCGAAGACCAAGGGAGATGGCTCAAACCAACCGCTCCCGCAGAGCGCGCGCTGCAGCTGCTGCGCGACTGTGTACGCCAAGTTTGCGGAACAAGTGCCGGGTGTGGGTATCGATGGTGTGGACGCTGACGTCGAGTCGGTCGGCCATTTCCTTGGCAGTGAGACCATCGACGATGAGTGACAGCATCTCGCGTTCGCGGGGCGAAAGGGCGACCGGCGTGGAAGGTTTCATCAGCTTGGCGAGGAGTTTGACCACGCTGGAGGCGATGGTGGGTGACATGGGTGAGCCGCCATTTGCAGCCTCGTGAATGGCTTCGACGATGTCGTCCGGCATGGCGGTCTTGAGCAGGTAACCACACGCTCCGGCACGGATCGAATCGGAAATTTTCTTCTCATCCTCGAAGACGGTGAGGATCACGACGCGGCAGTTGGGCGCGAGTTTGATCACATCGGCCAAAGAGTCGAGGCCGCTGCGTCCGGGCAGTCCCACGTCCATCAGCATGACATCCGGCTTGGCACTGTCACTTGCCGCGCGCAGTTCCTTGAGCATGGCTTCCGCGCTGGCGAAAGTGGCGCTGCAGGCGAGGTTCCGTGCGGGTGAGCACAGCCGTTGCAAATTGCGGCGCAATGGTTCGTGGTCTTCCACGATCCAGACGACCGGAAAGGCGGGCGAGGTTTCCAGGGGTGAAGTGGGCATCGAAGGTCAGGATTTCATCCAGCGGCGTCCGCGGGGGATGTCGAGGGTGACAGTGGTGCCGCGGCCGGGGCTTGAGTCAAGTTGCATGTCGGCCCGCATGGTTTTGGCCCGCTCGCGCAGATTGGACAGACCGTGCCCTTCCGGGACGTCGTTCGGATCGAAGCCTTTGCCGTCGTCCTCGATTTCGACCCGCAAGCCGCCCGACAGGGTTGGATGCAGCACAAACCTAACATGGGAGGGCTTGCCGTGGCGGACGGCGTTGTGAAGGACTTCCTTGCAAAACAGATATAACTCGCGGCGGGTCTCAAGATTCGGCTCCCACACCAGCGGCGAACTCGGCAATCCACAATCGCTTTTCAGGCCACGCAACAACCGCTCGGCAAGGGCCTTGAGCACTTCCAGCCAGTCGCCACCTGGAACCCCTCGCCGATTCCCTAACAGACTCACCATATCGCGCATGGATTCGGCGCTTTCCCTTGCTACGAGTTCGATTTCGGCGAGGTCGGCGCGCATTTGGGCGGTGTCCCCTTGAGTCGCAAGAGATGATACCAACGCAATGCTCCCCAGGTTGGATCCCAGTTCATCGTGCAGATCACGGGCGAGACGCTCTCGAAAGCGCTCACGCTCAAGAACTCTGTGACGGTAGCCGCGCCAGGACAGCACTCCGGCCACCATCACGATGGCCAGCGCGCCGCCGACACTGCCGCCGATCACTTCATGTTCGATGCGCTCCAAGGTGGCGCGAAGCTGGTTTTGCAGTCCCTCATGGCGGAGTTCAAGAGTCCGCCGCTGTTCAAGAAGCCGGATCCATTCCGGTAATTCGAGAAATCTTCCTCCAGCTGCATTGCCATCGGTGAGACCCTCAGGTTGCCACTCATCATCGACCAACGATTCCTCAGCGAAAACCTTGGCGCCCAATGCAATGTTGATATCATTTTGATAGGCCTGCAACTCACCAAGAGCGAAGGTGAAATCGCCGGTGCGAGATCGCAGACGGGTGGCGGTCATTCGGATGAATCGCACCGGATTCGGAATTTCGCGGAAAATCTGAAGATTGCGCCCTGGTGATTTCAGGGTGCTCTTGCTGCGATCATAGACCGTAAACCACGATTCATCTGCTCCTGAAACGGAGCCCTCCAACAAAAATCGGGCGGGAAATCCATAGTAGGAATCCCAGTGCATGCGGGCGGTCCATGCTGGAGCGAGGCGGATCTCATCGATTTCCCGGGGTTTGCCAAGGTCCACGGTGACGTGTTGATTGTCATTCGCGGATTTGCGCACCTCGCCGTGCCAGCCCATCACCGGAGACTCACCCGGCATGATTGGCAAGCCGAGGGGGCTCGCCATGTCCAACACGTTGTTGCGCGACCAAGAGGGGGGGATTTCGCGCGAACTGGAAGTGCGCACGATCGCCCCGTGTGTCAGATTGCGGTTTCCCCGCAGCAACATAATCTCGGACAAGCCGAAAACGGGAGGACCATCGCTGCGCCATAATTCGGTGGCCGTGAGGCGGATTCGACGAAGAGCCGTCCCGGCCGGAACCGCTGCGGAAACCGGATAACACCCCGGATTCGGGAACACCCTCGACGTCTCATCCCTCAAGATGATCGTTTCGCCGCCAGATTCCGTGAATCCCTCCAAAATGAAACGCAGGGGAAATCCAAACCCGGGATTCTGACCTTCGATGCCTTTTGCGAGCAACGGCACCAGCACCACCTGTTCAAGCTGCGTAGCGGCAGGCAGCTCGATTTCAATCCAAGGGTTTTCGCCGGGAGTGATTCCTGCAGTTTGATAACCGAGCCGTTCACCACTATTGATCCCAGCAACGTCGGGAAGTTTGGCGAGTTGCTGGTCAATGGTTCGGACCTCCCGTCGCAGCCCATCCACCTCGGCGGTCTTCCAAAATGCTACACGCTCGACCCAGCGCGGCGGCTGGGCTGCGAGACCGCCATGAATGGCGAGGTTCATGGCAAGGATAAGACCGACTTTGTTCCGACTCGTCACAGAAAGAAGACCTAGCACTGCCTTTTCCCGTCGGCAATCCGCAAGCAACATGGATTAGTGGAAGCATCACCAATTCTCGGGAGGTGACAACACCCCGCCTGCGGTATTTCAAGCCTCAGATCGCAGCTCCCGATTCCAATTCGCTTCAGTGTCTTGAACACTGGCGCACGGAACATCCGCAACGTCCACTTTTGGCAAAAAGCCGAAAAATACCGATGTCGTCAAAATAATTGGCGGGGCGGAACGGGGCTTTCCGCTTGTTGATGTGATTG
>JBBARN010000219.1:0-5712 GCA_040399845.1 Luteolibacter sp.
TGAGCGAGCCGCCGGTCACGGTGGTAACGCCAGTGTAGGTGTTGGCCACAGTGCCGCCGAGGGTCACGGCACCTTCACCCGCCTTGATTAGGCCTGCTGCACCCACACCGCTACCGTCCACAATCTTGGCGGAAATGGTGAGGTCGCTGACGGCAGCGCCATCGGCTACCGTGAAGGTGCGAGTGGCGTTCTGAAGACGGAATTCTCCAGTGCCGCCGCCGTCCAAAATGACGTTGCTGGAGACGCTGGCCTGGCTGGTGAGATCGCCGCTCAGGCTGATGAAGTTGTTGGGGGAGTTCGTGCCAGAGTTAATGTTCAAGTTCCGGCCGCCCCCGATAGTAAACCCGCCGACACCGACCACAAGACGCTGGCCTGTGGTCGTCACATTTGTATTCCCGAAAACAAAATTCCCAGCCGTGAAGGAGAAGGTATTTGCAGTGAGGGATGAACCGGTGCTGCCGCTGGCCAGCGTGAACTCGCCACCCGTTTGATTGAAGGTGCCTGTGACCGTGAGCGCTCCGGTGTTGCCTGTCTGAAGTCCGGTCGAACCAGTGGCCGTAGAATTCTGGAGGTTCACGTTCGCCACGGTTTCGCTCTGTCCGCCCATGGTCCAGACCGCCGCAGCATTGTTCAACGTGACGGTGGCGGTATCGGCGATCTGGTTGCTGGTCGTCTGATTTAACGTGCCCGCGCCGATGAGGATGTCACCAGCGACGGCGGTGACGCCAGTCGTTTTGCTGAGGTTCAGCGTGCCCGCGCTGATCGTGGTGAGGCCGGTATAGGTGTTGGCTACGTTGTTGTTGTTCGCGTTGCCGCCGAAGGTGGTGGCCACCGCGCCGACCATATTGATCGTCACCGCGCCGGTGCCGCTGATCGCAGGCGCGAAGTCGGTCCCCTGGGCAACAGCGTTGGAGCGGTTAATGACGAAGGTGCCGTTATTCGTGATACTGCTGATGGGGTTTAGCAGGCCAGTGGTACCACCGTTGCCGAGTTGTAGTGTGCCAGCGCTGATGGTGGTGGGGCCTCCGTAGGTGTTGGTGCCGCTGAGGATGAGGATTCCAGTTCCGTCCTTGGTCAGGCTGCTCATGTAGCCGCTGGCGGTGGGTGAGATCGCGATGACTCCACTCACCACGGTGTTCCCAGCACCACCCAAAGTGATAGCATAGGCACTGGTGGGGACAGCGGGCGCAGGAATGCCACCGCTGAGAGTCAATGTATCTCCAACGGCATCGGAGTTGATCCGGGTGTCGGCGGTGAGGGTGATGGCTCCGGCGTAGCTGTTGTTGCCGCTGATGTTGCGCAGAGCGCCACCATTGCTGATGCCGCTGCCGCCAAGGGTAAGTGCTTCAGCACCGACGGCGATACCCCCTTGGAGTTCGAGCGCTGCGCCATTGGCCACCGTGGTCCCGCCCACCTGGTAAGCTCCCGCGACGGTGGATGCAGCGGTGGTGAGGTTCTGGCTGACGGTGAAACTGGTATTGGCCACGACCGCCGTGATGAACGAACCCGCTGGGATGCCAGGCCCACTGATGGCCTGGCCTACGGCTAAACCGGTGGTGCTGGTGGTGTTGATCACTGCCTGACCGGCATTGCCCGCTGCACCAACGGCGACGGTGGGGGTTGAGGAGGTCACGCTGGCGCTGACGCTACCGAGGGCAGTTGCGTTGCGGATATTGAGGACGCCGGAACTCACCAAGGTCGAGCCCGTGAAGGTGTTGGCTCCCGTGAGAGTGGTAGTGCCTGAACCACCGATGGTAAGATTTCCGGGTGCCGTGTTGTCGGCGACCACTGAATTGATGGTCAGACCATTGCTAGAGAAGTTTTGCAGAACCAATTCACTTCCTGCAGCCGAGGTCGCGCTAGTAAGAGTTCCATTGTTGGTCCCCGTGCCGAGAGAGAGTCCGCCTGCGCCAGTGCCGAGGAGGATGCTGTTGGTGCGGAGAGTCTGACTGTTGGGATCAATGGTGGCCGCACTCGTGCCACCGGAGGTGCTTTGGTTCAGCGTGTTGATGGTGGTCGTCGCTGCGCCCAGAGTGATGTTCCCTGCGGCACCGGTGCCCTCTATCAGGCGCACGTTGGTGGTGGAGCCGTCGGCTATCGTGCCGGGGGTGAGTCGCGCCACATCGGTGTATCCATTGTAAGCAGTGATCAGGCCGTCTGGGGCATTGGTCGAGTTTTGAGCGAAGTCAGTGCCGTTGATCGTCGCCCATGCACCGAGGATGCCGTTCGTATTCAGAGTATCGGTGTCAGCGATGCTGGCCGAGCCGAAGTTCAGGAAACCACCGAGGCCGCGGGTCAGGGCGTTGAGGCGCAGGGTGCTGGTGCCCGTGCTGCGTCTGATGGTATTGACTGTATTGCCGGTAATAGTAGTGGAGCCAACAACTTCAGCGTGGCTGCCGCCCGTGAGATCGACGGTGCCGCCAGAAAGGATCAGCGCTGCTGCGTCTGCGAGTTTCGTAGTGTTGTTGGTCGCGTAATTCAGCTGTAAAGTGCCGCCGAGAATTTCGGTGCTGCCGCCATAGGTGTTATTGCCGCTCATCCTGACCGTGCCTGCGGTTGCGGTGCCGACCATGGCGTTGGCCAGTCCGGCATCTGCCGCACCGTTAATGTCTTCGTCTAGATTCGGGTGATTCCGGAACTGGTTGATCGTGATGCGGGTCATGTTGCCGGTGGTGTTGCTACCTCCCGGTGTGCCCGTAGCCCCGAGCGCCGGAGCGGTCGAGCCGGTGATCGCTCCGGTGATGTTCACCGTCCCGCCGGTGGCTGCGATGAGGGCGATATTGTGCACCACGCTCAGAGCATTCGTGCCGCCACTGCCGCCCGCAGTTCCGGTGACGCTCTGGTTGACACCTCCACCTGCAATATTTTGGCTGAACGTCACGGTGCCGGTCGTGTTCAGTCCGCCAAAGCGGTAGCCATTGCCCAGGTTGGTTGCGCCCGTGCCGTAGAGATTTGCCTGCGCACCGGCCGACGGCGTCATCTGGCCAAAACCACCAGGGCCAAGAACGCGGTCGAAGCTGGCCCCTGCCGTTTCCAGAAAGACGCCACGCATGGCGTCACGCCCGGAACCTTGCAAAATATTGCCTCCATTGCCGTCGCCCAAACTCAGTGTCGCCGTACCGATGGGGCTATTGCCAGTCGCAGCGACCGATCCCTCTATCACCAAAGTCCCGTAGGTCACGTTCAACGTTGTGGTGAAACTGCGGGCCTGATTCGAGAAACGGAAGGTGCCGTTGCTGCGACCATCGTTGGCGCTGTTATTGGCAATGTTTCCCGTTAGGTAAATGGTCCCCGTTCCGGTGATGCTGGGCGAGGTGACTTCGATGGTCTGTCCAGCGCGTTCCGCGTAAAGTTCCAACTGACGCCCGCCGAGGGTGATGTTTCCGGCTAGAGTGAGCTTGTTGGTGTCAACCCCGGCCCCGGCGTTGCCTAACCATCCGATACGGGTCCGGCCGAGGACGTTGGTCGTGCTGGCCCCACTGATATCGATCGGGCGGGCGATGGTGAACTGCAGCGCATCACCGAGCGCAGTCGCAGTTTGCGCGTTATTCAAACCCTGAGCATACAGGGCGACGAAACCGCCAGTGGTTCCCGTCTCTGCTGAGAGTGTGGAAGCATCAGTAATGAAGAGGGTAGAACTGGAGTTGCCAAAAGGGCTGGCAGTATTGTTCAGCACAGAGCTATTGATCACGACTTCGCCATTGCGTATCGTCGTCGTCCCGCTGTAAGTGTTCGCGCCTGTGAGGAAGAGACGGGCACCGCCATTGACTCCACCGCCCGTTTTGACAAGCCCGCCAGTGCCGCTAATAACGCCATCAATCCGGGCGTCGATGCCAGCACCACCGTCCTCCACATAGATCGTGCGGTCAGCGCCATTGAAGTCGAGACCATTGGCCACGATCGTGGTGTTGCCGGAAGCTGAGCTGTTCAGCAAGAGTGCCCCGGTGCCAAGGAAGTTCGGCGTGGAGTTCCAGGTGAGAGTGGCTCCCGCATTGCCGACGTTCAATGTGCGGTTCGCGGTGCTATCAGCGCTGAAACCGCCATCCACCGCACCTCCAGCGAAACGAATCTGGCCATTGCTGGAGCCGAGCACGCCGGTGTAATCCGTCCCCGCGCGATAGACGCCGCCGTTGAGGTTGATGTTTAAGCTGGCGATGGTGCTGAGCGATAGCGTACCTCCGGAGATGGTCACCGCACTCAGCCCAGCACCGACATTGGTCAGCGCTACCGAGCCATTGCCGGTCTTGATGATCGATCCATTGGTAATCGCGCCACTCAAGATCGCATCGTTGTTATTGGCGTTAGTTCCGCGAGTAGCGTCGATGGTGCGGGGGGCTCCGCCGAGGTCGATGGCGTTGGTAAAGGTCAGGGCGCTTTCCGAGTTGAGGGAGCCGAACTTCAGGGCGTTGGATCCGCCGACGAAATTGGCGGTCGTGCCCCAAGTGATAGCCCCGCCCGCGAGGGTGACAGAGCGACCACCGCCGGAAGCACTGAAACCGCCGCCATTGGTGAGGTCAAACTGCCCCACGCCCGCGCCCAAGGTGTAGGTCGCCGACGGTGCGTAGGCGAACTCCAGGACGCCGCCATTGAAAGTGATGTTGTTGTTCGTGATCGCCGAGCCGTCCCCCGCGAGGCGCAAGGCCCCCGCATTGAGGGTTACGCCGCCATTGAACGCACCGGCTGCGGTGGTGTTGGTGAGAGAAAGCGTGCCGAGACCGCTCTTGGTGAGGCGGAACGCACCCTGAACCTGACCGCCGACGGTGAGAACATTGTAATTGGTGGCGCGAGCGGCGATGCCCGTGTTGCTGCCCACCGTGACGGTCCGGTCGGCGGTCAAGGTCACCGTGCCCGTGCCGAGGTTGAGGTTCCGGCCACCCATGGCACCGTTGATCACCGCCTGCCCACCAAAACTGAAATCGCCGGACCAGGCTTGTGCTCGATTCGTGCCCAGAGTGACACTACTCGTCGCAGAGCTATCCAAAATGCCGCCTGCAATGGTGAAAACACCTGTTGCTCCACCCGTGGAGCCTGCCGTGGCACTGCCGCTATTGATCACGACGCGTCCGCTCGTGAGGGTAAAGCCCCCTGTGTAGGTGCTGGCACCGAAGAGAATGGTGAAACCCGAGCCGCTACTGGTGATGTTCACGCCAACATTGCCGCCCCCCGCGCCATTACCAATGACGCCGGACAAGTTCAGTCCGCCCGTGCTGCTTGCCCCGATGGTCAGCGCCTGGGTGCCGCTGGTGGCTGCACCTGTGATCGTGCCCGAGATGGCTTGCAGCGATGTGCCACTGTTGGTGAAGTTCAGCGAGGTCGCCGCAGAGTTGAGGATGATGGGCGTGCTGATTGTGTTCGCACTATTGGCAGTAAAAAACAAGCCGGAGCCCGGAGTGCCATTGCCGAGATTGATCGCCGTGCCTCCTGAGAGCGTGATGGCGACAGGATCATCAAACGTAATGCTGTGCGCCAACTGCGTGCCGGTGATCGTTACCGTACCGCCAGTGCCATTTGTTCCTGCAGAGAAGAAAAGGTCGTCGGCGTTCGTGGTGGTGACCGTTCCCGGGACAACCGTTCCGGTGGCGCTGGTACTCCAAAGCGTGATTCCGTTATTCCAAGTTCCGGTGGCCGCGCCGGAACCTGCGGTAGCACCATTCGTGTCCCAGTAATAAGTCGTCTGTGCCTGGGCGGATTGCAGACCGATGATCATGACCG
>JBBARN010000220.1:0-5680 GCA_040399845.1 Luteolibacter sp.
GGCGAAGAGCAGGAAGGACATGCCCTGCTTGAAACTCTCCATCCACGCCCCGGGACGCGGCAGGGAATCGATGAGATGGGGAAACAACGAGAGCAGGAGATAGGGCAGCGCGAGACCCAGCGCCATCGCGCCGAACGCGGTGAAAAACTGCGCGGCAGGCAAGCCGGATGCAGCAGCCAGAGCTGCTCCGAGATAGGGCCCCGAGCAGGGTGTGGCGACCACCGTGGCAAGCACTCCGGAGAAAAACGACCCACCCAGTCCTTGTTTGGATTGCAGGGATCCACCCACCGAGGTGGCGGAAGTTCCGAATTCGAATACCCCATACATGTTCAGCGCCAACACGAACATGAGCAACATCAGCCCCATCACCACATACGGATCCTGAAGCTGGAATCCCCAATTGGTCGTTTCACGGATGGTGAAAAGGATGCCGCTGAGAATGGCAAATGATACCAACACACCCGCGGCAAAGACCACCCCGTGGAGAGCGACTTTCTTGCGGTCTGATCCCGCTTGTTGCACGAATCCCATGATTTTGAGACCGATGACAGGAAACACGCAGGGCATGAGATTGAGGATGAGCCCCCCCAGAAACATGCTGCCGAGTACCGGCAGGAGTTTTGCAAATGACAAGGACTCCACCGACGGGCTTGGCGCTGCACCGGCGGCCGAGATGATGGTTTCCGGGACACGCACCGCCTGGGTGGCGACGATTACGCCGGAGAATCGATCCCCCTGTGGCAGATCCTCCTCCAGGGCGTTCTTGAGAGCTCGCGGAAGCCGGAACACCCAGGCATCTCCTTCTTTTTTGATATCGCCGCCAGAGCTGACGGATTTCACGAAAGGTTGATCCGGGATGAAATCGACCGGAGCCTCAGCGAGGGCAGCGCCCGTTTCCACACGCAAAAAAACATCTCCCCCATCGGAAGTTGCCGAGAATTTCCAGTCTGCCTTCACCGCGGCTTGGCTGGCGCGAGCTTGCTCGAAGAGGGGCGCGTGCTCGGTGGCCTTTTCTGGATTCGGCCCGATGCTCAGGTTGAGGGTGAAGGACTGCTTTTCGTTGATGCAGCTTTCTTTGCAGATTTGCCACGTCGCATCCGCCTTCAGAGCGACCGTGCCGCCGGACTCGAGAGTAGCGGGAGCACTGATATCGACAAGGAAGACCGGGCTTCCATCAAACACATAACTCTTTCCAAAAAATCCATCCTTCACGGACGGTACCGGCCATTGGATCGGGCCCGCCTTGAAGCCATCCGGCAAGGTCCACTGGATCGCGGGGGCTTCTTCCACGCCGCCGGAGTTTTGATAGTAGCTGTGCCAACCGCCGGGGTGCTCCAGCTTGAGGGCGACGCTGAATGATTTCCCGGGAGCGATGGATTTCACCTCGGAAACCAACGAAGCCTTGGTCTTGGGCGCGCCGGTTGGCAGTTCGAATTGCGCACTGGCCGGGGACAGGCTGGCAAGAAGGGAAAGGGCGGAAAAGAGGAGGCGGCGCATGGCGGTGGGGTGGAAACCAATACTGAGAGGCGGAAAACTCCGCAATCATCCAAAAAAAACGGGGCGACCCGCCGTCGGGTGCCCCGTGGTGTGGAAAACAGTGGGATCAATAACGGCCGTATTGCTCCTGGTCGCGGGCATTGCCGTAGAGCGCGCCTGCGGTGCCGCCACCCGCCGCGCCGATCGCCGCGCCCTCAAGGCCGCGTCCGGATTGGTGGCCAATGATGCCGCCGGCGGCGGCTCCGAGCAGGGCGCCAGTTGCCATTCCGCGCTGGGTGTTTGGACCGTTGGGGGCCGCGCAGCTGGAAAGGCTCAGGGCGGCAATGGCACTCAGGGAAGTGATCAGGATGGTTTTCATAATGATGAAGTTCGGCAGAATTGATACGCCGGGAAAAGGCGGCATCAAGAAACAATTTCCCGCTGCGGGCTTGAATTGCGGGCGTGCTGCGGTCACACGGGGAGTGTGGATCAGGCTTTCATACTCGGCGCGGGTCTCGGCACCCGTCTGCGCCCCCTCACCGACCATCTGCCCAAGCCGCTGGTGCCTTTGTTTCATCGGCCGCTGGCTGCATGGGCGATCGATGCCTGCGCGCGGGCTGGCATTGACCGATTTGCCATCAATACCCATCACTTGCCATCAGCCTGGTCACAGTTTCCAAGCCATCCTCCGGCGGAGATCACCTTGTTTCACGAACCCATCCTGCTCGAAACCGGCGGTGGCCTCAAAAATATCGCTCCCTGGATCGGCGGACGACCACTGCTCATCCACAATGGCGACGTCTTCTCCACCTTGTCTTTGGAAAAACTCATCGCCGCCCACGAGGCATCCGGCAGGCTGGTCACGCTCGCCTTGCGCTCAGAGGGCGATGCCCGGCACATTGCGCTGGACCCCTCAGGCAGGACCGTCACTGACATCCGCCGGAAATTGGACCGCGCGGATGGAACGCATGTTTTCACCGGCATCTACTGCATCCACCCGGACTTCCTCGCCAGACTCCCGGCAGGTGAAAAGGTCTCGGTGATTCCTGCTTTCCTTGAACTCGCCGCTAGCGGTGAATTGGGGGCCATCGTGCTGGATGAGGGCGTCTGGCTCGATCTCGGGGATCGTGAATCCTATCTCAATGCCCACGCCGTGCTCGATCTCGCACCCGCGATCCATCCGGAGGCCATCATTGCCCGCAGTGCGGAAATCACCAACTCCGTCATTGGGCCGGGCTCCATCGTGGAGGACGGCGCGGTGATTCGAAACTCGGTCGTTTGGCCCGGATCAAAGATTTCCGCCAACGCCAACCTCGATGGCTGCATCGTTTGCAGCGGCAATCCGATCGAGGGAAAACACCGGAACACCGACATCTAGCCTCCCCAGGAAGCCACTGGTAAGGCTTTGAATACCAATGGCTGGATCGTGGCCGCAGTATTCGGCTGACTGTTGCCCACCTGGCGAATCCATCGATCAAGTTGGAAATTCAAACTTCATGGCTGGAGACTTCCATTCTCGATACTTTCCGCCTCCTCCAGCGCATTTTCCGCGGCGCGTTGATGCGGTTCTGCTTCTTCGGCAAGGTCGGATTCGATGAGGAGTTGGGCGACCTTTTGTTTCTTGGCAGCGAAAGCGCGGAGTTCCGCGATGCGTTGGAGTTGCTCGGGGGTGAGGGTGGGTTTTTGAGGCTCGGGAGCTTGGAGCAGGGTCTCGCCGGAGAGGTGGCGGGTGGCTCGGGTGTTGAGGGTGATGAGGCCGGCTTCGATGAGTTGTTGGAGACTGGACCAGGTGGATTGGTCGAGGACGTGGAGTTTGGGTGCGGCATCGCCCCACTGGGTTTCGTGGAAGAGGGCGGAAACGGCGGCGGCGCGGGTGGGATCTCGTAGGACTGTTAAAATAACGGGCGTGGTTTGGCCGGGTAACAGGGCCTCCTGGCAGTGGATGAGGGATTGGCCGAGGGCTTCGGCGGTGCGTTCGGCGAAGTGGGCGGAGGGATCGGCGGGCGTGGTCCGGGTGGTGGCGGGTTTGCCTTCAGGGGCGATCGTGAGAAACTGTTTGAGCCGGGCAAGGTTGGCGTCGGCCCCGCGTTTGAGTTTGGTGGAGGCGAGGGACTCGTCGGAGCCATCGAGCACGCCGTGGGCGAGGTGCGACTTGAGGGCGAGGGTTTCGAGCATCGCGTGCTCGATGGTGCCCTCGGCGATGAGGTTGATGACGGTGACGGGGCGCGTCTGGTGCTTGCGCCAGGCGCGGGCGATGCGTTGTTCGAGCTTGGCCGGATTCCAAGGCAGGTCGCAGTTGATGACCACGCTTGCGTGTTGGAGGTTGAGGCCGACACCACCGGAATCGGTGGAAAGGAACAGGCGGCAATCGGGATCTTCGCGGAAGGCGATGATTTCGCCACGGCGCTTTTGCTGAGGCACGCTGCCGGTGTGCCATGCATGGCCGATGCCGTTTTCCTGCGCCCAGCCGCGGACTTTTTTCAACATGCCTTCCCACTCGGAGAAGATGATGATTTTCACATCGGGATCCTGAAGGGCTTCATCGAGGATTTTGGCAAGTTCGTCGAGTTTGGGACAATCATGACAATCGAGGTTTTTCACGATCGATGGCGAATCGCAGATCATTCGCATGATGCCGAGATAGATCATGAGCCGATCCGACTCTTCCTTGGTCAGCGAGCGCTTGAGGGATTGTTGGAGCAGACGGGAGGCGCGGAGTTTGTATTCGTCATAGTCCAAGCGCATGGCATTGGTGAGGCTGACGAAGTGATTGCGGTCCGTGCGGTCGGGAAGCTCGGTTTCCACATGATGCTTGCGGCGGCGGAGCAAAACAGGCCGCACGCGTTCTCTCAGGGCGGCGAGGTTTTGATAGTCTTCCGGGCGGCCCTTTTCGTTGAAAACATAAAACTCCCGGTTGAAGCGGAACAGCGGACCTAACAACGATGGATCGAGAAAATCGACGATCGAGTAAAGTTCATCAATGCGGTTCTCGATGGGCGTGCCAGTGAGAACGAAGGCGTAACGGGATTTCAGACGCTTGACGGCTTGGGCGGTCTTGGTGGCCCAGTTCTTGATGCGCTGCGCTTCATCGAGCACGACGATGTCGGGCTGGAGGTGGGTGTTGATGTCGAGGGAATCGTTGACGACCTGCTCGTAGTTGACGATGGTGAAGAAGGGCGGATTACGATTCACATAGTAGTTCGAGCGGGCCATGCGGGAACCGAAGACGACTTGTTGGGTGAGGGTGGTGAATTTCCGGATTTGTTCCTCCCACTCGGCCTTGAGCGAAGCGGGGGTGACGACGAGCACACGTTTTGCCTGGCCGAGGTGGTGAAGCAGGGCGCAGGCGGCAATCGCCTGGATGGTTTTGCCGAGGCCCATCTCATCCGCAAGCAAAGCGCGTTCGCCGAAGGCAAGGTGAAGCATGCCTTCGCGTTGATACGGGTAGAGCGGTTGGAGGGTGACATGTTCCGGATGGCGGCCGGTGACCACGCCGGTCTCGTAATCGCGGCGCATACGGCGACGCTCGATAGCACGGCGGCGGGATTCGAGGAAGGGTGCGACGTCCTGGGAAATGCGGATTTTCTTCGAGCGGGAGATTTTTGTTAGAATTTCTTCAGGATCGTGCTCATCCAACAGAAAACCTGCCACGTCGAAGTGTTGCCGGAGGGGTGGACTGAGGCGATTGAGATTGCGCTCAATCACCAATCGGTCGCCTGCGGGGACGAGGTCGATGCGCGGAGAGACGGAATTTGCCGCAGCGGTGAAATCCGCTTTCCGGCGGGCCTGGAGCCAAAAAAGCGTGGCCTCAACGTGCTTGCAGGTGCCCAATCCGGCGGTGCGGAAGTCGGGACAAGTGCATGAAAATGCGCGGGCACCGAGGTCGCGGATCTCGACCTGATAGGACATGCCGCTGGGTGATTTGACGGCGAAGCAGGAAAAGATCGGATGCGCGTCGTCGAGCGGGCGGATCGAGTGTTTTTCTTCGCGGGCCCGTTCGATGCGGCGGAGAACCTCCTGCTCATCGGTGGTCCGCCAATCGCTGGTGGGCGGGAGTGGATTTTTGCTCGTCGTCTTCTTGGCAGACTTTTTGGAAGGCATGGCGGGGAAAAGAAACAGGCCGGGGAATTCCGGGCTACGGTCGGAATTGTTGGAAATCCCCTGCACCGCTTCAATGCAATTTCCGCCACGGCAATGCGCTTGC
>JBBARN010000221.1:0-5561 GCA_040399845.1 Luteolibacter sp.
AGTGTCGCGTTTGCAGCAGGAGCGAGTGGAGCTGCTACAGGAGCTGCATCATCAGGCCAGGAGCGCGCTCCTCGACAAAGACATTAACTCCGCGCGACAGGTTGATGCGGTCCACGAAGAGGTGGTGGCGGAGGAAGCCAAGAGCGGCAAGTCGAGGCCCAGTAATTAAGTCTCTATTAGAGTAAATCTAATTAAGGAAAGACTTTTATTCTTTGGTTTTTGGTTAAGTTAACAATCGATTCGCTCAGGCGTAAATCGATATAGACAAATGAGTATAAATGTGAATGTATGCAATGCGAGTTGAAGAATATAGCAATAATTACGTAAGTGAGTACGTAAGGGGAGAACGGTCTCCCCTCTTCAACTGGACCGGAGGAATGGCGGGGAAGTATATTACGTGTATTTATGGTGCCAATTTATAGGTGGTGCACTATATGTGTCAAATAGCGAAACGTCCGGTCAGGTTAACGTCCACAGTGAAGTGTACGCTAATATACCCTCCCGGAATATATGTAGTCGCCAATACAGGTAGTTGTATATATATATAGTGTATAAGCATGCAAGTATGCAAGGTATGTACATAGGACGTATGACAGTATACCAATTTAATGATACATGTCAATGTTCCTGGATAGGGGGTTATGCGCGCTTTGCCGACGAAGTCCCCAGAATCTTCGGCGCGAATTTCTCAAATTTTCCGTCCCGAAGAGGCTTGGTATGAATGTCTGCAATATTTTCGTCCCCGTTGATCTTGTTAATTTGAATAAGTCCGAGATTGACTTGTTCGCGCACGTAATTAATTACCATCAAAAAATGTTTGCACTTCTTGATATAGGCGGCGTCGTCAGTGGTTACTGTAACAACTGCGGAATTATCTTCCATGATAATTGCTGGCATTTGGAGATCAAGTTGAAGCTCGTTGCTGATGGAGAGGATAAAGATGATGTCTTTGACGAGGGTGTAGATGGCGCGCATTTCCGCGTGAGTGCTGGAAGTTGATACGAGCGCCTGCTTCGCACTCCGGTTATAAAATGTCCCCTCCCGAAATAATCCCAGCGTATACCCCGTGTGGCCTTTGGAATCAGGATGTAACAAATACGAAGCATCAACTGTGCAGTATAATTGCCATGGTTGATCACTGAATGCATAAATGCGGTGTCCTTGGTTCGCAGTCTTGCGGAGGTATTCGACAATGTATGCTAGATTCTGCTGGTCGCACGCGTTGGGCTCGACTGCTTTAGTTGCGCCGAAAGATACTGCTGCGGAGATGTCCGGGCGGCTTTTGGTCAGATACATCAGTATGCCGAGGAGGTGTAGGTACCCCTTGCGGGATACCTTTGGCGCGGAGTTGTAGCGCGCGTCATAGTCTTTGGGCGGTGTCGGTCCATATGGATGGTCCTGACGGTAGGGGGTTGTGCCGGCTGGGTATTCGTGGAACAGTTTGGCCAGTAGCTTGGGCTGTAGCAGCGTCATGGAGCCGTCGGCTTCGTGTTCGAATTGTATGCCGAGGAAAGAGTCCGCGATCGAATCCAAGGTAACCTGGTAGTGCTTGCGCATGCTGTCTACAAATCTTTCCACGTGTTCCGCTTTATTGCTGAATATATATGTGTCGTCTACGAACAGGCATATATATGTGGTCTCGTCCGCGGTTATGCGGTAGAAGAGGCATGGGTCGAAGTTGGATTGCGCGTAACCTTCGGCTTTTAGGCGCTCCGTATAATGGAGGTACCAGTATCTCCCCGATGCTGGCAACCCGTACATAGCCTTCATGATACGATAGAGGCGCCCGAGTGGTAACCCGCATATCCTGGCGATATCATCGTCCAGCTTGGTGATGATGGGCTCGACTTCCTCGGGCATGTCTGCGTTGAGATACGCGTATTTAATGTCCTGGGACGCGCGAAAGAGGTTCTTGGCGGCGGCGATTTGTAGGACGTAGGCGAATGTGAGCGGGTTTATGGTCGGGCTGAAGCATTTGGGAAGGTGTCCGCCTTTTTGCAGGAGTTTCCGAAGGTACTCGTCACCCCGTGCGGCCATCCGGGCCTTATGTTTGTCGTACGTGTTGTCGGCGCGCTTCTTCCGCTTGCACTTGAGCACAGTGTGAATGAAAGTGTATCGCCCTATAAGCGCTAGTTGCTCTGGTGATATCTCCACGAGCGTCTTCGTGTCGCGTATGAGGTTGTCGAGAACTTCCGCGCGGATGGCTTTCCGGAATGAGTCGTCGGAGAGCGACTTGTCGATTTGTAGCGCCGCCTTCAGTGACAAGGAGTCGTCGTTGAGCGCGTTTCGCATTGCCTCGGCCACTTCGGGCGAGTGCGGGGTTTCAAGCATCTCGCTGAGTCGGAATATGCGCGCAACTGTGTCCTCCATGGTCTGTTGGTCAGTGTTGTCGTCCTTCTCGAGTAGCTCCATCTGGACGGCTAGCCAGGCGTTCAGTGGGCCGCTGACCTCTGGCGGTGGCCGCGTGCCCGTGACTCCCAGCGCGTCGGCTTGCGGGTTTGAGCTGGACGATGGGGCTGCATCGCTGGTTGTGCGGCGGATGCCTTTGTTGAGTTTCCCGTAGTCGATCGGGTTGCGCTGGCGCAGTTCGCGCGGTGCAAGTGGGCGCGTTTCTACCGGTAGCACTATTCGGTCCAGTTCGGCCCGGGCTCTTTCGGCCTGTGCGTCTGCGTCGGTTAAGTCGCCTAGTGTCGCGGTTGCGTCGACTTCCATGGGCACGCCGGTTGTGTTCGGTGCGTGGGACGCGGTCGCGTCTGCAGCGTGTTCCGCCGAGGCAGTCGCCTGTTTCTCCGGACCGTCGTCGAAGTAGTGCGGTACTAGCTCTAGCAGCGCGTCTTTAATCTCTCCGAAGCGCAGGGTAGGTTTGCGTACGTCGACGCGTTTGCCGTACCATCGGAGTAACTGTACGTCCGATACGTCCACTCGGGAAGCGTCTGCTCGTGAAATGAGGTCGTGGTAGAAGGGGCGGTATAGCCATACCGAGTCTTTCGTCTGCGCGTCGTCGCCCATGTAGAAGCCGACCTCCCCTTTAAGGTCGAACTTCTTCCGCTCGATCCCCTTCTCTAGGGGGTAGCAGCATATGTCGCCGAAGGCGAAGCGATACTTGACGGCAAGGTCGACCTGTCGGCCGGGCCACAACATCTGGTTGGGCGCTATTCCGGTCTCGGAAAGAGGCGTGTCGCCGTGGACCTCGGTCCAGTGGGATACGGCGCGTGCCCACGTGTTCGCGACTATGAAGTCGTTTGTGTGCGTGGAGGCTGCAACGTTCTGCAGTACTGTTTGTACGTCGCGCTCTGCGGCAACTTGGTGGTGGCGGTATGCCGACGCTTCTTGGTGGAAGCAGTCGTTGTCGTCGTAGAATAGCTGGCATTCGCCGCTATCAAAGACCTTGAACCTGTCGGTTCGCACTATTGTTGGCGGTCTTTGCCCCAAGTCGGGTCTGTCGGCGTATATGCGCTTAAAGAAGCTCAGCACTTTGCCTAGAGCGCGCAAGTACGCCTTTGAGTCGTTGGTGCGCGACGGGAACACAAATATCTTGCGGCTTTTGGTGTCGCGGAACAGGAAGAAGTAGTTGTAGCCTTCCAGCGATTGCGGATGTACGGGTATGTCATCCGACGATATGATTGCTCCGATGCGCGCGTCTTTCTGGTCGATTCGCAGTTGAGTCAGTATAACCTGCGTTTCTTGTTCGGTTACTTCCTTTAGGCGCAATTTGCTCTTTGGGTCGCGTTGGAGCTTGCGCATCCAGCGGCGCATACCCTCCTTGCGCCGTTTGGCCAGAACGCAAATGAGGCAGGGTTCGTCGCGGAAGATGCAACGGCACTCGGAACATGTTACACCGGCGTTGGTCCAGTATGGGTGGTCGTATCCGGGTTGCGTGGTTAGCCCGGCGCACATGGTGTCCTCGGGGGCGTGGCCCATACATTCGTGTTTGCGGCGCACTCGGTAATAGATGCTCTTGGGTAGGCGGCTTATGCGCGCGCTTCGAATGTACGTTGGCGCGGGTCGCTGGTGAAATGCCGGTGCGATGTTGGTGATCGCTCTGGTGTTGGCGATATCGAATGGGCGGCTCATCTTGTCGACGTCATCGGCGGACATTGGGTAGCGGCGCCGGTGTTCGGATAGTTGTTGGAGGGTGTCCACGGGGAGTGTCCACTCGTTCGCGTTGTATGCCTTCGGGTAGCGAAGCTCGTACTGTTCCCCGACATCGCGGATGATCGTTTCGGTCTTAGTTTCGATGATGATGTGTCCCTGGTCGACGATCGGCGCGTGTGCGATAATGCTGTCTGGGACCTCGTTGGAGGTGGCGTGTGCCAAGTAGTCCCCTATGCGCGCCATGTGGGTAGTTTCCATAGATTGGTTGTTCCCGAATGTGAGGCCGGTCTGTGGTGGAGCAGGGACGATGTCCTGGATAAGGTCTCGGTTTGCGTTGATTACGCGCCATGGGATGCAATGCGCCTGGGCGCCGCTGTCGCTGATGGCTTCGCGCATGGCGGGGTTTGGGGTTGTCACTCTATGCATTCGGATGTGTGGTTTCTGTGTCGGGGCACAGTGTCCGTTGTTCGGCGGACAGTTGCAGGTGCTGAATGGTCCTTCTCCGCAGTAGTGTTCCGGTAGGCGCCGTGATGGCGCTGCGCGGTTGGTGCTGAATGGGCCGCCGTAGCGTGGGGGGTCTGGAATTTGGTCTCGTGGCCGTGAATGGGAGCGCGGGTACGTGTCGGATGTCTGGATTAGGGGGGAGCTCCATGTTTGGGTAGCGCGCGCGGTTGTGCGCGCGGGTGGGGGAGCGCGCGTCTGCGCGTTGCGGAGAGGTGTATCCGCCGAGTCGGTTTGGGTTTGAGCGTCGCGAACTGTGGGGGTCTTGCGCCGGTATATGGTTGGAGGATCCGCGAAGGCGTCTGGTGTTTCATCTGCAGTTGTGGGGGCGTATCCGTAGTACTGGTACCATGCGGCGCGGAGCGCGGGGATGCTGGCCGGGGTAGGGTCGGCGCACTCGTAGATGTGTCGGACGCTATCGCGGTATGAGTGAGATGTTAAGCGCTCTGCTGTTGGGCTAAGGCGCTCTGACTCGGTGTGGTAGGACCCGTCGAGTTCTGGGTTCCACAGGGGCCACTCGGTGTTGATGTAGACGGCTTCGTCGCCCATATCTGACGGTCTGTACCGCAACAGTCCGCCGCGATCGCGATATCTTTTATACGCAGCCTGTTCGAGGACCTCGGCGAGCTCAGCGTCGTAGTCCTCGTCTAGGAATGAGGGCGTTAGGTATGTCGCGATGGTGTCTGGTGGGGTGCGCGTGTGTGCGCGCAGCAGCTGGAGGAGGGGATCCTCGGCGGGGGCTGTTGTTTCTTGGTCGGGCGGTTCAGGTTCGGTAGGGGTGAGGACTGGTTCTGGCAGTGGGGGGTCGGCGAATAGTTGGAAGGTGTCGTCGTAGGGTGAGTATGCGCTGTGTGTGCGTGTGGGCTGGCTAGCGGTGTTTGCGCGCATTACGCGTATGCGGTGTGTACCCTCCTTGGCTGCGAACCCTGTGATGGTACCCTCCTGGGACTGTGGTAGGAGTCAAT
>JBBARN010000222.1:0-5537 GCA_040399845.1 Luteolibacter sp.
GCAATTTCCGATACTCCGCCGTCCCGCGAAGGTCATCGAGCGGGGTGAATTCTTTGGACAGGATTTCGAGAACTTCCGGATGGGCCGCGTCGTGAAGGGAGCGACCGATGAGGGACGCCTCGGTTTTGAGAGCACGTGCAGGAGTCGCAGCGACGCCGCCATAGGCAAGTCGTGCCTCGGCAATGATATCATGTTCGTCCACTACCAAACGGATGGCGGCGGAAACGGTGGAGATATCCATTTCCCGGCGTTTGGAGACCTTGGAAAACTCACATCTTCCCGGCAGGTGGCGCGGGATTTGAATGGTGGTGAGGATTTCATCCGGCCGCATCACGGTTTTGCGATAGCTGATGAAGAAATCGACCAGAGGCAGGGTCCGCTGAGCTTCCGTGGATACGAGTGTGACCGAGGCATCCAAAGCGAGCAAGACGGGAGCCGAATCACCGATGGGGGATGCCGTCACCAAGTTGCCACCGAGTGTGGCGCGATGGCGGATTTGCCGTGAGGCGAAGAGGCGGAACATGCGATCCACGGCAGGATACTCGCCCTGCATGGCAGCCTCGATGTCTGTGAGAGGAACGGCCGCCCCGATGCGCCACTCGTCGTCGGTTTTTTCCAGAGTCCGGAGTTCCGCAACGTCTTCAAGTGAGATGAGTTGTTCGGGACGCAGGTGGCGCTTGTTGATCAGCACCGCAAGTTCCGTGGCTCCGGCGATGAATGCGGCTTCCGGATGTGCGGCTCTCGCTTCCAATGCAGCAGCGAGCGATGTGGGACGGAGATAGGCATCGGTCGCTTGGGCAGGAGTTTGCGCATTCGGCAAAGTGACCTCAGGCATGGCGGCTGCGGCTTCACGGATGGGTCGATACCCTGTGCAGCGGCAAAGATTTCCACAAAGCTGGTCCGCCACTGCGGCGGCATCTCCCGCCACGCCGCGGGCGGCGATTTCTGCCATGGAACAGATGAAACCGGGCGTGCAGTAACCGCATTGAGCCCCGCAGCCATCGGCCATCGCCTGCTGGGCCGGATGGAGTGAGCCGTCTTCCGCTTCGAGTCCCTCGGCTGTTAGAACTTCGCGGCCCGCGAGCGAATGCACGAGGGCGAGGCAGGAGTTGATCGCGCGGGGTGGTCCCTGTTTTTCCAGAAGCAGGATGGTGCAAGCCCCGCAATCGCCTTCATTGCAGCCGCCCTTGGTTCCGGTGAGTCCGTTCTTTCGAAGGAAATCAAGCAAACTGAGATGCAGTGGAGCTTCCGACGCATCCACTGGGGATCCATTGATGACAAGACAGGCCGGAGAACTCATGAGCGGATGAATGGGGTGATGGAAACCTTGGATGAAAGGAATACAAGCATTCCCTGTTCCAGCCTACCAATGACACAACGCTAAACACCCTACGTCCGAATCCCGTGGTCGTGCAGCAAGGCTTTCAGGCAATCACGCCCTTCACCACTTTGGTCCCGGTTTTGGTAATATTGGAAAGCCTCTGATTCACGCCTTGTGAGGGATAACTCAGTTTTTCGTGATCGAATCCCATGAGTTGAAGAATCGTCGCATGAAGATCGTGAACTGACACTTTGTCGATCATCGCCTCGTAGCCGATGGGATCGGTTTCGCCGAAGGAGATGCCGGGTTTCACACCGCCACCAGCCATCCAGATCGTGAAGCCGCCTGGGTTGTGGTCGCGACCGACGAATGGATTGTCATTGCCGCCGCGGTTCTCGAGCATCGGTGTGCGGCCGAATTCGCCCCCCCAGATGACGAGAGTGTCTTCGAGCATGCCGCGTTGTTTGAGATCCTTGAGCAGAGCGGTCATCGGCTGATCCACCTCTTTGCAGCGATCACCGAAACCTTTGTTCAAGGCTTCGCTGGCAGCGGCGCCGTGGGAATCCCAGCCCCAATGGAAGAGCTGGATGTAGCGCACACCGCGCTCCGCAAGCCGCCGGGCGAGCAGGCAGTTGTTGGCGAAGGATTCCTGTCCGGGCTGCGTTCCATACATCTGATGCACGGACTCCGGCTCCTGTTTCATATCAAAAGCATCCGTGGCATGCATTTGCATGCGGAATGCCATCTCATATTGGGAAATCCGCGTCACGGTTTCCAAATCTCCGGTTTCCTCGGCGATGCGGCGATTGAGTTTCTCCAACGCATCCAGCGAACGCCTGCGCAGTGGCCGGGTGATTCCTGCCGGGTCGTCGAGATATAACACCGGTTCGCCCTGCGAGCGGCACTGCACGCCCTGATAGACAGAAGGCAGATAGCCGGCACCCCATACGGACTTGCCCGCATCGGGATTTTTGCCACCGGATGTGAGCACGATGAAACCGGGGAGATTCTGGTTTTCCGAGCCCAAGCCATAGGTCGCCCAGGATCCGATCGAGGGTGATCCCGGATTCTGGCTGCCGGTATGAACCAACAACTGCGCGGGACCATGGTTGAATTGATCCGTGTACATCGACTTGATGAAACACACATCATCCACCACCGAAGCGAAGTGCGGAAGCTTCTCGGAAAGCCATGCACCCGACTGGCCATGTTGTTTGAAGGCAAACTGCGGACCCAGCATCTTCGGGATCCCTTGAATGAAGGCGAACTGCTTGCCTTCAAGAAACTCCTTGGGGCATTCCTTGCCATTCAACTTGAGAAGCTCGGGTTTGTAATCGAACAACTCATGCTGCGAGGGAGCACCGGCCATGTGGAGATAGATCACACGCTTCGCTTTGGGGGCGAACTGCGGAGAAGCGGGAGCAAGCGGGTTGGCGGGATCCTTCTGCAAGGTGGCGGAGGCACCGAAGCTTTTGCCCGAGGTGCCTGCGAACCACATCGCACCGAGCCCAAGTCCGCACTTGGCGAGGAAATGGCGGCGGGTCTGATGCTCCAATTGCGCATGGAGAAGCCGGGCCTTGAGATGAGGGTCCATGGTAAATGCGGTTCTAACGATTCAAAGCGGAGTCGAGGTTCAGAATGGTATTGGCCACAAGGACCAGCGCGGCACGATCCGGATCCGGGGCGAGCTTGGAGGAAACGTCCGGTGTTTTCGCATATTCCTCTTTCGCCTCTGCATGCAAGGCGGCCAACTCCTTGATGGCTTCCGGCGATGCGCTTTGCTGGGTCGCCAGAAGCATGCCAAATACATATCTCGCCGCCGGGTCGTCCGAATGCGCGGCCATGCGTCCCGCCAAGCCCTGGGCCGCCTCGATGTGGGCGGGATCATTGAGTGTCACCAAGGCCTGCAAGGGCGTGTTGCTCGTGATGCGACGCGCGCTGCAAAGATCGCGACTGGGAGCATCGAATGTCAGGAAACCGGGAAAGCCGCTGGTCCTCTTGGAGTAAGTATAAATGCCGCGGCGGTATCGATCCTCACCGGTGGATTCCTTCCATGTCGCACCGCTGTAAACCGAACTCCAGACACCTGCGGGTTGCTGCGGAAATACGGGCGGACCATGCATCTTTGAAGACAACAAGCCGGCCGCGGACAAGGCTTGATCGCGCACCATCTCGGCAGTCAGCCTCACCCGCGGCCCGCGTGCCAGCAAGCGGTTGCCGGGATCCCTTGCCACGAGGTCCGGCGTCGCCCGGCTGCTTTGGAGATAGGTGGAGGAGAGGACAATTTCCCTCAACATGCTTTTCATCGACCACTTGTAATGGTCGCGCAAGCGGATCGCCAGGTGATCGAGCAGTTCCGGGTGGGATGGCATTTCTCCCGAAGTGCCGAAGTCTTCCAGCGTCCTGACAATTCCCGTGCCGAAGAGCTCGCTCCACAGGCGGTTCGCCAGCACGCGGGCGGCAAGCGGGTTTTCCTGACTCACCAACCAGCGGGCCATGTCCAGACGGTTGTTCATCTTGTCCCATGGGCCGACTTTGAAAAGGTCCGGAATGCCAGGCTTGACGGGTTGGTCCTTGGACAAGCGGTTGCCTCGGGCAAACACCCGTGTTTCCCGCATCCCGGCGGCCGGGCGCTCGATCATGACGGGGACCAAGGTGCCCTGAATTCCCGTGTGCTGGCTCACCGCATCTCCATAGCTCTGCCTGAGCGCCAACCTCGCAGGGTCATTGACCAACCCGATCCACTCGGGGCGGTTGGACAGATCAAAACGGAAGTTTCTAACAGGAGTGGCCTGGTTGCCGGTGGTCGCGGCGTCTTGTTTCATGGCAATGTGCAATTTGCCTCCGCCCGGCAGAACGACCGGCGCGGCCGGCACGAACACAAACCACCGGGGTCCCTCAAGTTTGGGAAATCCTCCAACCTGCCCATCCGGCGAGGGGTCGTGTGGATCTCCGAGATGATCCGCAAACACCTCTTTCATCGGAAGCGGCGTGGAGACGCCCGCAGCATCGACCATCCACACCTCGAATTGCGTGACGAGCGAACCACGCTCCGGCCACTTTTTGGGATCGGCACTGTCTGGCAGGATCTTCAGGCGCAGCGCGGTGAACCCGGTGGCAGGGCCGGAAACCTCGTGACGGCATCCGGCGGGCAGCGTGCCCTCCGAGCGGATGACTCCATCGGGATGAAGCGTGAGTTTGCCATGACTCGGCTTGAACCCGTCCGGAGTGAACGGCTGCCAATCCGACGTCGATGCCGCAAGCGAAACACCGCCTTCGTTGAGTTGGCCGCGCAGTTGGCGCATCTGCATTTCCATGCGCGATGCGTCGTCACGCTTGGAAGGATCGGAGGCCACCTTCATGCGCGGGAAATCATCATCCTGGTCGCAATCGAGCGAGTTGTTAAAGAAAGCCGCGAATTGATAGAACTCATCATGGCCGATGGGATCGTAGGGATGGGAATGGCATTGCACACATCCGAAGGTGCTGGCCTGCCACGTGGTCCAGGTGGTGCTCACGCGGTCAATCACCGCGGCCACCCGGAATTCTTCATCATCCGTGCCGCCTTCGGTGTTGCATTGGGTGTTGCGGTGGAATGCCGTGGCCAGGCGTTGATCCGCAGTGGCATCCGGAAGCAGATCACCGGCGAGCTGCTCGATGGTGAATTGATCGTAGGGCATATCCGCATTGAATGCGCGGATGAGCCAGTCACGATAGGGCCAGATATTGCGATGGGGATCTTTTTCAAACCCATAAGTATCCGAATATCTTGCGAGATCCAGCCACATGGCCGCCCACCGTTCGCCATAAGTCGGCGATGCGAGCAAGCGGTCCACGACCTGTGTACGGGCCGCCTTGGCATCAGCTGCGGAGGCGGTGATGAATGCCGCCAAATCCTCATGCGAGGGCGGCAATCCGGTGAGATCGAAACTCACGCGCCGCAGCCATTCCGCAGGGGCTGCTTCTGGTGATGGCTTGAGTTTTTCCCGATCCAGTCGTGCCAGAACAAAATGGTCCATCGCCGAGGTCGGCCAGGATTCATTCGAAATCTTCGGAGCTGCTGGATCCTTGACTGGCTCGAATGCCCAGTGCTCCTGCCACTCGGCTCCTTCCGCAATCCAGCGTTCCACCAATTTCGCCTCGGCGGCCGAGAGAGGTGGGCCGTGTTTCGGCTTGGGCATCACTTCGTCGGGATCCTTGCTGAGGATGCGGCGCA
>JBBARN010000223.1:0-3499 GCA_040399845.1 Luteolibacter sp.
GGAGTGGCGTCACCTTTGCGCCTCCTGTGCCCGTTACGTTTACCCAGCAGGGCGATCGCCTTGGGTGGGTTGCCGGCGAGGATGGTAAGCATCACCTGACGTTGTTCATCGAAAATGGACGCATTTTGGACTTCCCGGGACGCTCGCTCAAGACGGGCTTACTTGAAATCGCAAAGGTTCACAAAGGCGATTTCAGGATGACGGCAAACCAGAACATCATTGTTGCAGGGGTAGCCCCGGATGACCGAAAGCAAATCGAAGACATCGCGCGCGCACACGGTCTCTACGGCCATGCGCTTACGGTGCTTCGTGAAAACTCGATGGCTTGTGTCGCACTTCCAACCTGTGCACTCGCGATGGCAGAGGCTGAGCGCTACCTCCCGGAGCTCATCACACACTATGAAGCCCTTCAGGTCAAGCACGGCATCGATAAGGATGCCATCGTTGTCCGCATGACAGGCTGTCCAAATGGTTGCGGGCGTCCATATGTCGCTGAAATCGGCTTTGTCGGCAAAGCACCCGGTCGTTACAACATGCATATCGGTGGCAATGGCCTGGGCACGCGCCTGAACACGCTCTACAAGGAAAACATCACGGAAGCGACCATCCTCGCGGAAACCGATGCGCTGTTCGCACGCTATTCCGCCGAGCGAACCGCAGGTGAGCGCTTTGGTGACTTTGTGCACCGCGCCGGGATTGTCGGAGCCTAACAGTTGCTGACCGCAGCGGACTTGTCAACCGGCACAGCCCTCGAGGAAACGAATCGCTTCCTTTCAGGGCTGTCTGCGGATGCGCGTATCGCATGGGCCATCCAGAATACGCCAGGACTGCACGTGGTGACGAGCAGCTTTGGTGTTCAGGCCGCCATCATGCTCCATTTGGTCACACAGCACGCTCCGGGAATTCCCGTCGTGGTCGTTGATACAGGCTATCTGTTTCCCGAGACGTATCAGTTTATGGATGCGCTGACATCCAGACTGAACCTGAATCTCGTGGTTTGCCGGGCTGAGCTCTCACCTGCGTGGCAGGAAGCCCGCTACGGAAAGCAGTGGGAGCAGGGCATCGATGGCATTAAGGCCTATAACCACCGGAACAAGGTCGTACCTCTCGAGTCAAAATTCGATGCGCTTGGGGTTACAACCTGGTTTACCGGCCTCCGGCGCGAGCAGGCCAGCAGTCGTGCTGAGACACCATTCATCGATGTGGCCGCAGGTCGCGTTAAAGTCCAGCCTATTGCCGATTGGAAAAAGCAAGATGTGCACCGCTATCTCGAGCTACACAATCTTCCGTACCATCCGCTGTTTGAGCAGGGCTATGTCAGTATCGGGGACACACACTCAACCCGTCCGCTGACACTCGGGATGACGGAAGAAGAAACGCGCTTTGGCGGGCTTGTCCGTGAATGTGGGCTTCATGTGAAATCTGAAGGTGGTGTCTGACGATGGAGTTTCTGCCACTCTATATCGATGTCACCAAACAGCCCGTCCTCGTGGTTGGCGCCGGTGAGATTGGGCTGCGTAAGACGCGGCTGCTGCTCGAAGCCGGCGCAGCCGTGACGGTCATCGGCGAGGAAGTCGATCCCGGCTTTTCGACGCTTTCACAAGCTGGACTCACAGTTATAGCGCGGGCCTTCGATGTCGCGGACATCCAAGGGGCACGTCTGGTAATCGCAGCCACCGATAATGAAGCACTCAACGATGTCATTTTCAAAGCCTGCGAGGCAGCGGGCATTTTGGTGAATGCCGTGGATGACCCGGCGCATAGTCGCTTTATCTTCCCCGCGATTATCGACCGCTCACCAATCATCATCAGTATCAGCAGTGGCGGCCACGCGCCCGTCCTCGCCCGTCAGCTCCGCGAAAAGCTTGAGGCGTGGATACCGGCATCGGTGGCGATCGCGGGCCAGTTTGCTAAAGAAATGCGCCAGCGTGTGAAAAATGCGCTGCCATTTGACCAGCGGCGACGGTTTTGGGAAATGTTCTTTACGGGGCCTATTCCGGGTGTCCTCGCGGCGGGGAAGCGCTCCGATGCAGACACGCTCTTTTCGACCCTGCTCGAAGGGGGAACGGATGCATCCGGGGAGGTCTATATCGTAGGTGCGGGCCCCGGGGATCCCGAGCTGCTCACGATAAAGGCGCTGCAGTGCATGCACAAAGCGGATGTCATCGTCCACGATGGCCTCGTCTCCAATGAAATTCTCGCACTTGCCCGTCGGGATGCCGAGCGCATCAGCGTTGCGAAAAGCGCTGGTAAGCATACGCTTCCACAAGATGAAATCAACACCCTGCTGGTAAAACTTGCCAAAGAGGGAAAGCGCGTCTGCCGCCTCAAGGGAGGCGATCCGTTTATCTATGGCCGGGGTGGGGAAGAGTGCGAAGCCCTTGTTGCAAATGGCATCCGCTTTCAAGTCGTTCCCGGCATCACCGCCGCCGCTGGCTGCTCGGCATACGCCGGCATCCCACTGACACACCGCGACTTCGCGCAAACCATCCAGTTGGTAACGGGTCATACCCGCAAAGATGGCCGTGAGCCAGACTGGAATTCGCTTGCGGCAAGCCAACAAACGCTTGTGGTCTACATGGGCCTTGGGACCAGCACGCTCTACCGGGACCGTTTGATCGCCCATGGTCGCGCCGAAACAACACCTGTCACGATTATCGAGGATGGCACCCGGCCAACGCAGCGGGTTGTCGCAGGAACGTTAGACCAGCTCCCAGAGCTGATTGAGCGTAACGGTATCACCAGCCCTGCGCTCGTGGTGATTGGTGAAGTCGCTGCGCTGGCTAAGCACTTGCAGTGGTATGGGAGCGGGGTTGCCACAGCTGAATGATGTTTCGAGAGAGCTCGTAAACAAGATCGTTGTTTGGGTTGAGGTTAAAGCAAGGGATGTCTGAAGTGCGTACGCATATACAACAGCTGGAGGCGGAAGCCATTCACATCATGCGGGAGGTCGCCGCTGAATTTAAAAAGCCGGTGATGCTCTATTCCATCGGCAAAGACAGCGGTGTCCTCCTTCACCTTGCGCAGAAAGCCTTCGCTCCTGGTCGGATTCCGTTTCCTCTCCTCCATGTCGACACAACGTGGAAGTTCAAGGAAATGTACGCGTTCCGTGAGCAGATAACGGCACAGTACGACCTCGACTTGCTGATCCACCGTAACCCGGATGGCGTTGCGATGGGCATAAACCCGTTTATCCACGGAAGCTCAAAGCACACCGACATTATGAAGACCGTCGGGCTCAAGCAGGCGCTCTCAAAGTACGGCTTTGATGCGGCATTTGGTGGAGCGCGTCGAGATGAAGAAAAGTCCCGGGCAAAGGAGCGCGTCTACTCATTCCGTGACCGTAATCACCGCTGGGACCCGAAAAATCAACGACCAGAGCTCTGGAGCATTTACAACGGCGAAATCAGCGATGGCGAAAGCATCCGTGTCTTTCCGCTCTCGAACTGGACCGAGCTGGACATCTGGGTCTACATCCTCCAGGAAAACATCCCGATGG
>JBBARN010000223.1:3599-5496 GCA_040399845.1 Luteolibacter sp.
AACTGGACCGAGCTGGACATCTGGGTCTACATCCTCCAGGAAAACATCCCGATGGTGCCGCTCTACTTCGCAGCCGAACGGCCCGTCGTCGAGCGCGATGGGGTCTTGATCATGGTCAACGATGACCGGATGGAGCTCCTCCCGGGTGAGGAAATCCGCCACGAAATGGTCCGCTTCCGCACCCTTGGCTGCTATCCGCTGACCGGAGCCGTCCGCTCAAATGCCACAACTCTCGAGGCCGTCGTTGAGGAAACCCTTAGGGCACGCACAAGCGAACGTCAAGGAAGAGTCATCGATGTTGACCAGGCTGGCATGGAAAAGAAAAAGCGCGAGGGGTACTTCTAATGGAACCAAAATCAATGTCCGAGCTGGACACCCTTGGCGTCCTCGGCTACCTCGAACAACACAAAAACAAAAGCCTGCTCCGCGTTCTGGCATGTGGCTCCGTGGATGATGGCAAGTCAACCCTGATTGGCCGACTGTTACACGACTCGCTTCAGCTCTACGATGACCAGTTAGCCGCGCTTCGCAGTGACCAAAAAGGTGTGAATGCTGAGGGGGATCTTGAGCTGGCGATGCTCGTTGATGGCCTCCAGGCGGAGCGTGAGCAGGGCATTACGATTGATGTCGCTTATCGCTACTTCTCCACCACCGCGCGCAAGTTCATCTTGGTGGACTCACCTGGCCACGAGCAGTACACCCGCAACATGGTCACGGGGGCCAGCCACGCGGACATTGCCATTCTCCTCATCGATGCCCGTTACGGCGTTCAAGTCCAAACCCGTCGCCATGCCACGATCTGTTCGCTGCTTGGTATCCGCAACATCGCCATCGCCGTGAACAAAATGGATATCGTCGACTGGAGCGAGCAACGCTTTAGGGAAATCGAAGCGGATGTCCATAAACTCGCAAAGCGGGTCGGCATCACCGATGCGACTGTCTTTCCCGTCAGTGCCCTCAAAGGCGACAATGTCGTAACAAAGTCCGATGCCAGCCCTTGGTACGCCGGGCCAGCGCTTCTCCCATTTCTCGAGACCGTGCAGATTACAAAGTCGATGGGTGACCTAACGCGCTTTCCCGTGCAATATGTCAATCGTCCAAATCTGGACTACCGCGGCTTTAGCGGCACGGTGTCGAGTGGAAGCCTTCACGTTGGCGATGCGATCACGGTCTACCCAAGCCTGCGAACATCTATTATCACTGGAATCGACACATTCGATGGGCCTCTCGAAACGGCTGAAGCTGGGGACGCGATCACCGTTGTCCTCAAGGATGAAGTTGATATCAGCCGCGGGGACTGGCTCGTGCCAACGGGGCAACGTGTGACGGTGGCGACGAATGCGACGGCGGAGCTGGTCTGGTTTGACAACAGCAAGCTAAAGCTTGGGACGCCCTACAGCATTAAGCTCGCGACAAGTAAAGCCGCTGTCCGCGTGACGTGGGTCGACTACCGCATCGATGTCAACACGGGTGAGCACCACCCAGCCGTCACATTGGAGATGAATGACATCGCGGTTGTCTCCCTCGAGCTCGAGCAGGCACTTCCGATGGATACGTATTCCAGCCATCCGGGCACAGGAAGCTTTATCCTGATCGATCGGCTTACAAATGCGACGGTGGCTGCAGGGCTGATTCGTCACGTCGGGGCTGCGGATGTATCCCTCGATGGCGGCGGGGCAACCACACGTGTTTCAGCTGAGGAAATCGCTCTCAATAAGCTGATTCGTGAAAAGTACCCGCACTGGCAGGCCATCGATGTCAGCGTCTTTCAAGGCGAGGGCATTTAGGTGAGTGAAAACATCCAGCGCCAGGAATACCCGGTAACCCGTGTCGATCGTGAGAAGAACAATGGACATCGGGGCGTTGTCGTTTGGTTTACAGGCCTCTCTGGGGCTGG
>JBBARN010000224.1:0-1695 GCA_040399845.1 Luteolibacter sp.
GCCTTTCGGGGCCGAAAAATGCCGAAAATGGGTTTGAGTCCGCGAAGTCGGGTTAAGCTCTTGATGGATGACGTGTTTGGAAGAGCCAATTTCCAAAACAACGTTAGATGGAAGCGGATGTCTGTTTCGGGATTTAAAGGAAAGCTGAAGTTGCCGTTTAATCATGAAAGCATTTTCCTCTACACACGCTCGGATCAATTTACCTTTAATCCTCAATGTCAGGAATACACCGACGAGTATAAAAGCCGATTTCGCTACAAGGACGCAAACGGCAGGCTTTATCGTGCGGATCAAAACCTCGGCACAGCCACGGCGCCAGAAACGATTGTGCAAATGCGTAAAGACGGACTTATTCATGAAGGAGAGAATGGGAAACTTTACCGAAAGCAGTTCCTAGAAGAGCTCCCGGGAGTATATTTGGATGATGTCTGGACGGATGTTCCTTGGGTGACCGCTGGAAATGAAAGGATCGCATATCCCACACAGAAGCCAGAGGCTTTGCTCGAACGCATCATTTCGCTCAGCTCCAACGAAGGCGATCTCGTCGCCGACTTCTTCTGCGGTTCCGGCACCACTGCGGCGGTGGCGGAGAAGCTGGGGCGCAAGTGGATTGCGACGGACTTGGGCAAGTTCGGCATCCACACCACGCGCAAGCGCTTGATCCAGGTGCAGCGGGAGTTGAAGGCGGGCGGCAAGCCCTTCCGCGCCTTCGAGGTGCTCAACCTCGGCCGCTACGAGCGCCAGGCCTACCTCAATGTTTCCAGCCGCCTCACCGGCAAGAAAAAGGCGGAGGCACTGCAACGCAAGGAACAGGAATTCCGCGCCCTCATCCTCCGCGCCTACAAGGCGGAGCCGCTTCAGGACGATCCATTTTTCGATGGCAAACACGCCGCCCGCCTCGTCGCCATCGGCCCGATCAACTTGCCGGTGGGCCGATTGTTCGTGGAGGAAGTCATCACCGAGTGCCGCAAGCGCGGTGCCAGCCGGGCGGACATCCTCGCCTTCGAGTTCGAGATGGGCCTGTTCCCCGCCGTGCTGGACGAGGCGAAGCGCAAGGGCATCGACGTCGCGCCCAAGATCATCCCGCCGGAAGTCTTCGACAAACGCGCCGTGGACAAGGGCCAGGTCCGCTTTTCCGACGTCGCCTACGTCGAGGCAAACCCGCGCTACGACGCCAAGGACAAGCTCACCGTTTCCATCGAACTCACGGATTTCTCCGTCCACTACAGCCAAGGCATCGCCGATGAACTCGCCCACGGCCTCAAGGAAGGCAAGAGCGAGGTCGTCTGCGACACCGGCACGCTCTACAAAGTCAGCAAAGACAAGAAAGGCATCGTCACCCGCGAGGCGCTCACCAAGAACTGGACCGACTGGGTCGATTACTGGGCGGTGGATTTCCACTACGAGAGCCGCAAGGAGATCATCCAGGTGGCCAAGACCATGGGCGTGGAAGGCGAGATCCCGGGATTGGTGGATGCTTCCAGCGGCGAGTTCATCGAGTTCGAAGAACGCTGGACCGGAGCCTACATCTTCGAGAACCAGTGGCAGAGCTTCCGCACCCGCAAGGACCGCAGTCTGGAGCTCACCTCCGCCCCGCACACCTACACCAAGCCCGGCCGCTACACCGTGGCGGTGAAAGTCATCGACATTTTCGGCAACGACACCATGGCCCTCATCCCGGTGAGCGTGGGGTGA
>JBBARN010000224.1:1795-5493 GCA_040399845.1 Luteolibacter sp.
CCCCCCCTTCACCGCACGCTTTGGATGCCGGATTCCACTTCGGTGGCGAGGCGTTGGAAGACTTCTTCGAACTCGCCGGTGCCGTCCACGGTGACGACTTCGCGGACTTGTTGGTATTTCTCGATGACGGGCAGGGTTTTGGTTTGGTGTTCTTCGAGGCGGCCGACGATTCGGGTGGTGCTGGAATCGTAGGGCATTTGGCGCTCGGTGTGGCTGCGGGCGTCGAGGCGGCGGATGAGTTCGAGGACGGGCACCTGGATATCGATGATTTTGGAAACGCGTGAGCCGTGTTTGCGGAGCAGGCCATCGAGGATGTAGGATTGCACGAGGGTGCGGGGAAATCCTTTGAAGATGAATCCTTTTTTGCCGCGGGCGTTTTCGATTTTCTTGTCGATGAGCCGCACGACGATTTCATCCGGGACGAGGCGGCCGTTCTGATAACAATCCGCCACTTCGCGGCCGATCTCGGTGTCGTTGCGGATTTCCTCGTCGAGCATGCGTCCGGTGGCGACGTATTCGAGGCCGAACTTCGCGGCGAGTGCCAGACCTTGGGAACCGCGGCCGGAGCCGGGATAGCCGAAGAGGATGACATTGAAGAGATTCTTGTCGAGCTCGCGCTGGATGACTTTCACGATGTCCTCGCGCACGGGCTCGACGGCGCGGGTGCCATCGATGTCGATTTGTTGGTCCTTGGCGGCGTAGAATTTGAGGACGGGCAGGGTTTTTTCGTGATACTCGCGGAGGCGGTTGCGGATGACGGTCTCGTTGTCATCGGAGCGGCCGGAGGTCTCGCCGCGCTTGAGGAGGCGGCTGACGCAGGTTTCATCCGGGATGTGGAGGTTGATGAGGCAGTTGAGTGAGGTGTTGAGTTTGATCATCAACCCATCTAGGATATAGGCTTGGATGGCGGTGCGGGGAAATCCATCGAAGAGAAATCCTGCGGCCTGCGGATTGCCGGTGATGGTGTTTTCGATGATCTGGACGATGATTTCATCTGATACCAATCCGCCGGCGGCGATGATGTCGCGTGCTTGCTCGCCGAGTTTGGTGCCATTGGCCATTTCACGGCGCAGGAGATCGCCGGTGGAGATATAAAAAAGGTTGAAGTGCCGGACGAGAAAGTCGGCCTGGGTTCCTTTGCCGGCACCGGGCGGGCCGAAGAGTGCGATGTTGAGCATGATGGTGGGATGGGTGAATCTAACAGGTCGGATAGAGCAGTTCGTAATCGACAAGACCGATGACGGGAGAGCCCTTGCGCATGAGTGGCTGGCGGATGCCCTTGCGGGGGCGGACGATGAGGTGGCGTGGTTTGTGATCGAGCACTACCCAGCCGAGCTCGCGGAGGGTGTCGGCGATGTGATGGGTCCAGCTTGTCATCTGGGTGTTGGAAATGATGCCGCCTTGGTAAGCTTGCTCGGCATCGACTCCGCCCATCCAGCGGTAGAGGAGGATATAGATGCGTTCCCATTCATATTCGATGGGCGCATGTTCTTCCTGCGGGGTCTGACTGGCGAGGAGCCGCCGGGAATAGGTGGATTGGAGATGGTTTTTCCGCCCGAGTTGCCAGGCGAGATAGCGGGTGGGCGGCGAGTAAATGGCGAGCGGGGCCTTGGTGAAAAAATGGCCGCGGCATTGGCGGCGGAGGCGCATGAGATTGCCGAATTCCTCGAAGGGAGGCAAAAACTCCGCGTGATCGACACGGGCCATGAAATCCGAATCACCATGAAGATCGCGGCCGACGACGGTGAGCCCAACATCCTGCCCGAAGCGGCTGAATTTCACGACAATCGTGAAGTTGCTTCGGACAGGATGAGCTACGGGCACACGGTAAACGGCTCCGGTGGCGCCTGCGAGGGCTTGGCCGGGTTTGCTGAACTGGTCGCCGGTGAACCAGCGCTCAGGCAGAATGGAAGACGCGACGGGCCAGCCATCGCGAGTGATGTAAAGATCCCCGCTCTGGCGACCCTTGAGGTGGAGGTAATCGACCCCATCGATCCGCCGCCGGTATTGGGGCGGCGCGGCATCGAAGGATGGCTTGATGCCGCGGCCGAATGATGGATCGAATCCCTCCATGGAACTTACTGAAGTTATAACTGATATCAGGCAGGTTCCAGGGTGGGGATGCCTAACAGGTTTTCATAATCGGAGAGCGTGCCGCCTTCGAGACAGCACTCGATGATTTTCCGGCCGGTGGGCAGGAGGTCCTTGACGAGGAATTGGGATAACTCGCGATGGAAGAAATCCTCGAGGATTTCCGCGCCGCGATCGTAGGCGGCGGTGCCGACTTCCGGTTGCTGATCCACCTCGAAGAACCACACGCCGAGCGTGCGACCTTCCATGACGATCTTGCCGGGTGTGTATCCGAGCAGCGGGCAGCGTGATGGTTTCATCTGCTTTTCCGTGAAGCGCGCGCCGCCGCGGCGGGCGAGGAACTCACGGGTGATCCACTGCGGCATGAAGCCCACTTCCCATGCGCCGATGTATTGGTTGGGCGTGAGGATGTAGCGGACTTTGGGGGTCTCGATGATCTGGTTGAGCAGGAGGTTTGCCTGATCGACCCGGCGGCCGGTGGCAAATGGCCAGTAGGAGCCCACGCCCTCCGAGGACATGCCTTCGGTGCTGACGATGCTGGGATTGGCATGACCACGAGGGGCGACCAAACGCCACAGCCAGGCCAGCGCGGGTGGCAGTTTGTGAAACATGCCGATGATACCATAGGTGGGAAAATCCGCCGTGCAGGGAGGTGTGCGCACACCCATGCTGCGGATGTCCACGTCCACCGCACCGGATACGACATCGGGAACAATGTCGCGCGGGATGATCACCCGCGGGTTCGGGCAGGCAACGCCGGGGGAATCCTCGGTATGCTCCCAGATGAGCGATGTGGCATCCGGCTTGCCCTGCACATTGAGGAACAGGAGGGGCTCCGGTGGATGGATGGTTAGTTTTTCCAGATGGGGATCGATCCCATAACGATTGATATGATTGATGCGGACAAACCATGCGTTTTCCGCATCGACGAGGCTGAGTTTTCCGGAGCCTTTTTCGAGGGATGGATGGCAGAGGGCCATGTCATCGGTGACAGGGCGGAGATCGCAGGCACGTGGAAGGGTAAGGAGGCGGGTCTCGCCATTGACGGTATTGCGACCGATCAAAAGTGATCCATCCGATTGGCGGTGGGCGTGCTCGAGCATCTCGCTCTTGCCGCCGCCGCTGGCTCCTTCGTGCGAGATGACGATTTTGTTATCATAAGGAGTGATGACCTGCACGGTGGAGCAATGCATGGTGACCCAGTGCTCGGCTTCGCCGATGTTGAGCAGGACTCCGTAGATGCCTTTCTTCGCGCTGGGTCCGGGATACAAGTTATAACTGAACAATTCGTGTGCGGCATCGAGACGGTTGTGGACCACGACTTGCTGGCCATCGAAGTGGGTGTGGCGGAATGGCGGAGCCACATAGATGACAGCGCGCGGTGCGAAATCTTCCGGGATTTCCTCCGGGGTGAGGATGCCTTGTAGCAGCGAGAGTCCGAGCGCGAAGAATCCTGCGTTGGCGGGGGCGATGACGAGGGCGTCCGTGCCTTTTCCCTGCATGCCAGCATGGAAGGGAAACACCGCGAGGTCTTGCTCTTTGAGCCAGGCGAAGGTTTCCTCGCGCACGCTGGAGAAGTCCTTGCCGAAGCGGCCTTGATAGGTGGG
>JBBARN010000225.1:0-5489 GCA_040399845.1 Luteolibacter sp.
CTAGCCAGCGAGGGCCAACAAAGGAGTCAAAGCCATTTGTGGCTCATCTGTAAGTGAAGACTCCCCATGTCGTACTGCCGCCATCGGGATTGACTTCCACGCTTTTGTAAGTTCCGGACGTCTTTGTGTGGAAATAAAGTGTAAGTGTGTTGTTCCAAGGAATGCTTAGACCGGCCGCCTTTGCGTAGTTCAGAATCAGACGTCCGGACCTCACCCGATTGTCATTGTAGGATCCCGGCCTCACCGAATAGCCACGGGCTGCGACTTCGGTTTTGCCCGAGATGGTGACAATGGCTTTGTTCTGTGGGGTGGTGCGGATGTTGGTTTGGGTCTGGAAGTCCAATGCGATGGCATCGAACTCTTGGGTGGCCTTCAAGGTCAGGTTGAGGCGTTTTCTATCGATGATCTTCGCGGGCGGCGCAATCACAGGTTGGTTGGGGAGGGTCCATTTGGCTCCCGTGACAAAATTTCCGTTTTCCATCAGTTTCGCGCCGGATCCACGGTAGTCGCGGGTTGCCCAGCCGTTGCCGGTGTATTCCATCAAGGCGACGGTAAAATGGTAGCTGCCACTCAAGGCAGGGAGATTTGCCGGTGCCTTGGCGGTGAAGGAATTGATCTGTTGGAGCGAGCCCAGTGGATAGAGATTGTATTCGGAAATCAGGGGCCCGGTCGCAGGGAAGGCTTGTGGCGTCGCCCAAAGGACCAGCTTTAGCGTCCCGGACATCAGGCCATCGGTGCTGAGATTCTGGATGGCTCCGGTGACAGTGAAGAGGCATTCACCATTTTGCAGTTTCCAAGTAGAATTCCCGGAAAACTTGATATTGGCGGCATGAAGTTGGACTGCCATCAGCAGGGTAACGAAAGCGAAAAGTGCTTTTCTCATGCACGTTGGATGCGGTGATCGGCAGTTCAAGTCAAGAGTAAAGAGCTCTCTTGCTTCTGCTGATCCATGGCGGAATGACTTGCAAAAACGCGGAACCGATGCGAGGCATCCACTCGTTGTTTAGATCCTCGAAACCCGTGGAATCCGAGTCCCCACCACCGCCGGCACAGCCAAGCACACGCTACTCAGGTCTCCTTCCACAAAAAGGCTGGCCAGGGCGCAATCTCCGCTTTCTCCGCCACCGCATCGTGCCCGGCATGTTCCGCCGCGCGGCAGGCGATGTGCTGGAGCCGGTGCTCGCCGCACCGGAGCCCGACAAAGTGCGCGTCACCTGGATCGGGCATGCATCGTTTTTCCTGCAATTCGCCGGGCATTCGGTGATCGTGGATCCGAATTGGGCGAAATGGCATGGCCCCGTCAAACGCCACCGCCACCCAGGTCTCAACCTGCACGGCCTTCCGGAAGTGGACCTCGTCCTGGTCACCCACGCGCACTTCGATCACCTCCACAAACCCAGCCTGAAAATCCTCCAAGCCCGCGAAGGCATCATCGTCCCTCGCGGCAGCAAGTCCCTGGTCAAGCGCCTCGGTTTCCCCGCCACCCACGAGATGAAAGTCTGGGATGAGCTGAAATTCGACCAACTCGAAATCGTCCACACGCCCTCCCACCACTGGGGCGCGCGATTTCTCCACGATACCCACCGCGACTACGGCGGCTACATTGTCCGCGCCGGGGGCAAGAGCGTGTTTCACTGTGGCGATAGCGCCTACTTCGACGGCTTCGGGGAAATCGGCCGCCGCCACGCCATCGATATCGCCCTCATGCCCATCGGCGCCTACGAGGCCCCGAGCGGCCGGGACGTGCACATGAATCCCGAGGAAGCCGTCCGCGCCTTTGCCGACCTCGGGGCGAAATTGCTTATCCCCATGCACTACGGCACCTTCCCGCTCGGCAACGAACCGCTCGAAGAACCCGTTGAACGTCTGCTTGCGGAAGCCGATCGCCTCGGTATCAGTGACCAAGTGCTCATCCCCGAAGAGGGCGTGGGCATCGAGTGGTGAAAACCATTGATTAAATCCGGAACAAATCCCGCTTCGCTCTCCTCACAACACCATGAGAAAACTCACCCTTGCGATCCTCAGCATCCTGCCGATGCTAGCTTCCTGCGAACCTGAAAAAACCGCCATGCCGGAAAAAATTGCCAAAGTCCCCGAAATCCCCGCCGGAGCCGAAGTCGCCACCCTCGGCGCGGGTTGTTACTGGTGCATCGAGGCCGCTTACCGTCAGCTCGACGGAGTTCATTCCGCCACATCCGGCTTCATGGGCGGGGCCGTGCTGAACCCGACCTACGAACAAATATGCCAGGGGGACACTGGCCACGCGGAAGTCGTGCAGGTCGTTTTCGATCCGAAAAAAATCACCTACGAAAAGGTCCTCGCCTGGTTCTGGGACCTCCACGATCCCACCACGCTGAACCGCCAGGGCAACGACGTCGGCACCCAATACCGCTCCGCCATTTTCTATCATTCTCCGGAGCAGAAAAAAACCGCCGAAGCCTCCAAGGCAGCCGCTGGGAAAAACTTCAAGGACCCCATCGTCACCGAGATCACCAAGGCGGTGGTCTTCTATCCGGCACCGGAATATCATCAGGACTATTATTTCCAAAACAAGTCCAAGAATCCCTACTGCCGCTTTGTCATCGAGCCGAAGCTCAAGAAGCTCAAGCTCGACCACTGAGCGCCCCGGCCGCCAATTCATCTCCGGGAAGGTCTCTTCTTCCCATCCGTGGTTCCCATCTTCCTCTTTCGTTCTAAATCATCCCCATCCGCCCCAAAATTTTCCCATCGCCTTGCGATCTGGCGACATTAGCATGCTGACCAGCTGCTGAAATAGAACCCATGAAGATCGTCTTCCGCCTGAATTTCCACACCGTCCCCGGCCAATCCCTCTGGCTCAAGCTCGCCACCTCCATCCAAGGCACCAGCCTCCGCTTTGAACAGGTTCTGCCGCTTCATTGGATCAACGACCAGCAATGGCAAACCGAGTCGGACGTGCAGGCCTCCGCGCCGCTGCAGCTCGATTATTCCTATCAATTCCGCGAAGCCGGAAACGGCGTGGAACTCGATGAATGGGCCGGCCCCCGTCAAGCGGTCATCGATCCAGCCAAGCAGGATGCGCTGATGCTCCAAGACACTTGGTGCTCCGCCGGAACCATCGATTACGCACTCGAAACCAGCGCCTTCCACGCAGTGCTGCCTGCCCGTGAGGCATTCGCGGTTCCTGCCATCCCGGAAAAGGCCAACCACACGTTCCACCTCCGCATGGCCGCCGTGCCCGAGGGACTGGTGCCCTGCGTGATCGGCAGCGTCCGCGAGATCGGCGATTGGGGATGGCACCACGCGGTGCCGCTCACCGAAGTTTCTCCGAACCACTGGGAAACGTCGCTCTATCTGCCCGCCGATTGGTGGCTCGAGTATAAATACGGCCTTTTCGATCCCAAACTCGGCTGCGCCGTCAGCCTAGAACTCGGCGAAAACCGGACGCTCGCCTCCCACCGGATTTCCGACCGCCAATGGACCCACGTTCGCGATGAAAGTTACCGCCGCGATCCCTCCCAGCTCTATCGCGCCGCCGGGGTTGCCATCCCGGTGTTCTCGCTCCGCAGTGCGGACAGCCTCGGAGTCGGTGAGTTTGCCGACCTCAAGCCGCTCGCCGACTGGGCATCCGGGGTGGGGCTGAAACTCATCCAGATCCTGCCCATCAACGACACGACCTCATCGCACGATTGGACGGACTCCTATCCCTATTCCGCCATCAGCGTTTTCGCCCTGCATCCTCTCTATCTGCGCACCGAGGACATGGGTTACGAAATGCCCGCCGCCTTTCATCAGGAACTTCTAACAGCCAAGCAAACCCTCAACTCTCTGCCGCAGGTCGATTACGAGGTGGTGATGAAAACCAAGTCCGATTTCACACGGACCATCTTCACCAAACACTCTGCAAAAATCCTCGCCTCCGCCGGATTCAAACATTTCTTCGCGGACAACCGCTCCTGGGTGCTTCCCTACGCGGCCTTCTGCTTGCAACGCGATCTGCACGGCACTGCCGACTTCTCCCGCTGGGGCGATTGGGCAGTCTATGATGCGGAGAAAGTGGAAACCCTCGCCCAAGCCACCGACAAACACTGGCCGGAAATTTCCTATCACATCTGGCTCCAGTATGAACTCGATCGCCAGCTCGCCTCTGCCGTCGCCCGCCTCCACCAACAAGGCATCGCCCTGAAAGGGGATCTGCCTATCGGCATCGATCGCCAATCTGTGGATGCCTGGTCCGCGCCGCATCTCTTCAAGATGGATGCCCAGGCCGGAGCGCCGCCGGATGCCTTCGCCGTGAAAGGCCAGAACTGGGGATTTCCTACCTATAACTGGGAAGTCATGCGCGAGGATGGTTATGCCTGGTGGCGCTCGCGCTTCGCCCAACTCAGCCGCTATTTCGATGCCTATCGTATCGATCACATCCTCGGCTTCTTCCGCATTTGGCAGGTGCCATATGATCAGGTGGAAGGCATCATGGGCTGGTTCGATCCCGCACTGCCCATCCATATCGACGAATTCCACGAACGCGGCATTGCCTTCGATTTCAACCGCTATTGCAAACCCTACATCCGAGAGCATTTCCTCTGGGAGCGTTTTGGAAATCATGTGCAGCAGGCAAAGGACCTCTATCTCGACGACTGCGGCCACGGTTACTATCAACTCCGCGCTCACGTCTCCACCCAGCGCCTGATTGCCGATCACTTCCAAACCTGGAACACCTCGGATCCCGCCGTGAAAGATCGGGCGGACCGCCTCCGCGAAGGCCTGATGGATTGCGCGAGCGATGTTCTCTTCTTCGAAGTCCCCGGATCTAACAGAACCCAGTTTCATCCACGCTGCTCGCTGCAAAGCACCAAGTCCTTCCAGGAACTCCACTCGGATGCCCAATGGCGGGTGGACCAGTTATATGTCGATTATTTCTATCGCCGTCAGGAAAGCTTCTGGCAGGCGAGGGGATATGAGAAACTTCCCGTCATGCGCCGCGCCAGCCCGATGCTTCTCTGCGGCGAGGACCTCGGCATGGTGCCCGCCTGCGTGCCTGGCGTGTTGAAGGAACTCGGCATCCTCTCGCTCGAAATCCAGCGCATGCCGAAATCATCGCAAGTGCAATTCGCCGATCCCGCCCAGGCCCCCTACATGAGCGTCGTCAGCCCCTCCACCCACGACATGCCCACACTCCGCGGCTGGTGGCGGGAGGACTCCCGCGTCACTGGCGACTTCGCCTGGCAAACTCTCGGCATCGCCTTCCCACCCCACGACCTCTCCGGGGAAATCGCCACCCGCATCGTCCTCCAGCACCTCCAATCGCCCGCCATGTGGACGATCATCCCGCTCCAGGACCTCCTCGCCATCGACGAATCCCTCCGCTTCCCCGATGTCGATGCGGAACGCATCAACGTCCCCGCCATCATGCCCTACTACTGGCGCTACCGCATGCACCTCAACGTCGACCACCTCGCTACCGCCGAATCCTTCAATTTCCGCCTCACCCGCCTGCTGAAAGGATCTGG
>JBBARN010000226.1:0-5453 GCA_040399845.1 Luteolibacter sp.
ATCTCAGGATCTCAGCATTTCAGCATCTACATTCAGATCATCCCCAGCTTCATTTTCCCTTCCTCGGAGATCATTTCCTGATTCCAAGCCGGGTCCCAGACGAGTTCGACGCGGGCGTCGTCGATGCCATCGATGGTCATGATTTTCGCTTGGGCATCGGCGGCGATGACCGGGCCCATGCCGCAACCGGGGGCGGTGAGGGTCATTTTGACGGAGACGATTCTTTTTCCATCCTCCTCATCGATGGCGCAGTCGTAAACGAGGCCAAGGTTGACGATGTCTACGGGGATTTCCGGGTCGTAAACTCCCTTGAGCTGGGCCCAGACCTGCTCTTCGAGCGGGGCGTCCTTGAGGCGGACGGCTTCCGCGTGTTTTTGCTTTTCCTCTTCCGAATCCACGCCGAGCGCATCCGCATCCTGCGAGGAAATCCGGGCGAGTCCTTGGGAGGTGGCCACGGTGTAGGTGCCGCCAAGGCGTTGGGTGATGAACACCGCGGTGCCGGCTGGGAGGACGAGCGAGTCTCCGCTGGGGATCTGGATGGCGGCAACTTCGCGGCTGAGCAAGATTTCCTGATGCATGGGCGGAGTAAAGCCGAGTGCCCTGCAATGGGCAAGGGATGAGTTGGCGCGATTTTCGGGTTTCGAAGATTCCTTGCGAATCCGTGAACCAATTGCCTCGCCATGACGGATCTATCAAGGCAGCCTGTGGATTGCGACCTCCACTGCTCCACCAAGAGTTTCAGGAAATTTCCACTCCGCCGTGATCGAAGCTGACATCACCCCGATTCATGCCCTGCCTACGGGTCTTTGCGAAGACCCGACGGGCGTTGCAGCTGCGTTGATTGGACGCATGGCAAAAGGCGATGGTGGGGCCTTGGCGGAGTTGTATGACATGTGGAGTCCCACACTGCTTGGCGTTTCCTGCCGCATGCTGGGCGACCGCCGGGAGGCAGAGGAAGTGGTGCAGGACACCTTTGTCCGCATGTGGCATCGCTCGGCTGAATACGATCCGCACCTTTCACCGCCCTTCGTTTGGGCCTTTGCGGTGATGCGGGGCTATTGCATCGACCGCCTGCGTTTCCGCCACCGGGGCAAGCGCGATAGCTCGAGGGTGGTGCCTATCCATCTTCACGCTCCAGTGGAAAAGACCGAGGACCCGCGGGTCATGGCCAACGACGACTGGCGCCGGGTCCGTGCCGCGCTGGACCAACTGCCACCGGATGAGCGGAGCTGCCTCGAACTCGCTGTTTTCCTCGAATATACCCACTCTGAAATCGCTGACCACCTCGGCACTCCTCTCGGCACGGTGAAAAACCGCCTTCGCCGTGCTTTGGAGAAAGTGCGCAACCAATTGTCTCGCTATGAACTCTGACCCTCACGACAGCGCCGCGTGGCGCACCTTCGGCATGATGGATGCCGATGAATCCGCCATTTTCGATGAAGCCATGCGCCATGATCCGGCGCTGCGTGGCGCTTTCCTCGAAATGGACCGGCTGAGCGCAGCCATCGGAGCTGCATCGGTGGCTCCGATCGAGCCACGCGCTGGCCAGTTGGAGCGTCTCCAAAACCGGCTGGGCCTGTATCCCGTGAAGCGTTCGCATTTCTGGATGGGCATCTCCGGCTGGGCGGCGGCTGCGGTGCTTGCGTTGTTGCTGGTTTTCACCCGTGGAGAGTCCTCGAAGCCCCAGGCACCCGTTGCGGCCAATGCGTCTTCAGGCGGAAACGGCTCGGTTTCCACAAAACCCGCGCATGCCAAAACTTCCGCCGCCAATGCAGCAGCATCAGAAACCACCAACGAAGCCACGGCTTCCAACGATGCTGCGGACGACAGTGCCGCCGTGCTTGCTGCCGCCCAAGAGTTGGCAAAAAACAATCTCAAGGTGGAAACCAAACGCCTCGTTCAGGAAATCGAAGTGCTGCGGGAAAATCTCGAGAAATTCCAACAGCGCGACCGCATCCTGTTCGAAGCTGTGCCCGGAGTGGCGGTGCCCATCGTCATGACCATGCGCCCGCCGGGCCTCGAGTCCGACGGCGAAATCACCCTCGCTCAAAATGACCCCGAGAATTCCATCACCGGCATGCTGGGAGATGCCTTGAAGCTGGTTCACGGCGACAGCCACACCCGGGCCGTCGGCACTTCCCCGGATGTCTTCGCCATGGCCATGGATCAGAATGCCGATACGGCGGAAACCACAACATCGAGGCTGGGCCTGCCTGGAGGCTTGGCCGCTACTGCGTCTTCACCATTGGGCGACGGTGCCACCACCAACAATACGACGACCGATCCTTCAAGCCTTCCACCGATCGTCAGTAACGAAGCTCCGCTGCCCAGTGCCGTGCCGATTTATGATGCAGCGCGGGACAGTGGTACCTTGGTAGTCAACAATCTTCCCTCTGCGGGTGTTGGAAATGTTTACAATCTCTGGGTCCACACCATCGACGGCCAAACCCCGATCTACGTCGGCAGTCTGCCCGAAGGCTCGGAGTCGGGCACGGATTCGTTCGATTTCAATCTCGGTTCCACCCGGGTGCTACCCTCCGGCTTTGTGCTTACCAAAGATGAAGTGAACAAACCTTCAACTCCATCCGTGGACAACACCGTGCTTCAAGGCCCGACCACACCGGGTCAGTGAAAATCAGAGCGATTCACCAAGTCGTATTCACCGAGAAATGAAGCATCGGATCGCCATCTTCGCTGTCGGGATAAGTGAGTGGAATGCCGAGATCCGCCCTGGCGGAAAAGTGATCCGCCATGCGCCAGCGCAGGCCGACTCCGGTAGATAACAATTCCCCTGCATCGGTCGGTTGATCCCGGTCCAGCACCGCACCATCGATGAAGGCGGCGGCCATGAAATCGCCCGCTTTGGTGGTTTCCCAGGCTTTGCTCTGCACTTCTAGTGTGCCTACCAGGCCATTGTCGGCATAGCCAACCACTTCGTCAAAGCCACGAACCCGGGTGGCTCCGGCGGCCGAGATTTGATCCGATGACAACAAATGCGAATCCGCCCACTGGCCACGCAGCCTGCCGATCAAGGTGGCCATGTCGCCGAGTCTGAAGGTGCGCTCAGCGTCGAGGCGGGCGATGAGCGCTTCCGCTCCGGAACCGCCAAGCGCGATGAAGTCCTCATCGTCGGAGCCAAGAATACCTTGGCCCGGGCTGTATGCGAGGGCGAGCTCGACTCGTGAAGAGCCGAAGCGATCGCTGCGCCGCCCCTTCCATCCGGTGCCGAGTTGGAAGAATTTCACGTCCTGACTGGTGTTGTTGGTGAACAGGTAGTCATTGTTCCGGAACTCCACACCGGATTTCCATTGATGACTGATGCCGTACCAACGAGGCAGCGGCACGGTGTAGCCCAGTGCCACCCGGGTGAACTGGCCACTCTGATCCAGCGGTCCGATGACGTCGGATTCGGATTCGGTGTAGCCTGCTGAAATGCCGATCAAATGGCGCACCGGCAGTGGGATTTCATAGGAGCCGCTGATGCCTTGCAGGCGGTCGAATTCCAAGGCGGATGTGTATTGCCCAGTGAATCGGTGATCGAGATGGAAAACATCGCCGTGCTGATAACCAATGAAGAGCCGTTCATCGCCGAGGCTTTCACTCAGTTGGTTGTCGATGCCACCATAGACGCGCCACGGTTTTTCCGCAGTCAGGCGCAGGGTGAGATCCAGGGTATCATCGGACTCGCCATCGGCGAAGGAAATGGACGCGCGGCGCAGGGGATTCTCGTTCAGCCAGTCCAGATCATCAAGGATGGTATCCGTCGAGATGGATTCATCGGGGCGGGAGCGGAATCCTTTCACCGCGAAATCGAGACCGAATGCTGGTTTTCCCTTCACGGCGATCGTGCCCGAACGAGCCGGGGTGATGCGGATGGCGATCACGCCCGAGGTGATTTCCTGCGGCGGAAATGAAATCCGCATGAACATCCGGCCACTGGAGCGGAACTCGGCTTCCATTTTGGAGGTCAGGAGGTCCAGCGATCGGAGAGAAACAGGCTTGCCCAGCTCGGCGGAGGCGATTTTTTCCAGCGCGGCGGTTTCGGCAGGACTGAAGCCATCGATGCGGATTCCGTCCTTGGTGGATTGTTGAAGTTTGAGGGCGGTTGCAGAGGAATTGGAAATGACGACCCCGAGCAGTTTGGGCAGCAATTCCTGATCCTCGCCTGCCTTGACGGCTCCGCGGGTGGATGAGTCGGTGGCGACGGCCTTCTCCGGCGCGCGTGCTTCTGGCGGCGGTGTCGGGCGGGTGGTATCTTCCGCGCCAATGCCGAAGACAGGCAGTGGCAGCAGGACGGCGGCGGTGATCGCGGCGGTGGCTTTCATGGGTTGGTCGAAATGGAAAGGGCCGCCAGACGGATCCGGCGGCCCTGGGGAATATCATGCCATGCGAACAAAAATCAGCGGAGGAAGACCCGACCCTTCTTGACCAAGGCCACGGGGCCCTTCTTCTCATGGTCCACCTGGGCGGCTGCAGTGCCTTTGCCTTCGATCACCGCAGCGCGATCATCCTGGCCAAGCTCGATCTCAGCCTTGGTCACAGCCGGCGCGGCAACGCCACCGTCGGCAGTCGTGAAGAACATCACGTCGGGGTTTTCGACATCGCCACCGCCGCGCTTGACCCAGTCGATGGGGACGACGCTGCCTTCGCAGTCGATCGGTTCCTTGTCGCAGATGGGCTCGCCATCCACGCCGGGCTCAACGGTCACTTCGCCTTCGATGACTTCGCCGTCCGGGAGGGCGGTCACTTCGATGACTTCGCCTTCTCCTTCGACGAGGGTGATTTCCACCATGTCTTCGTCAACGATGATGGGATCGACAAGCGTTTCGTCACAAGTAGTGATTTCGACGCCTTCTTCGGCAACCCCGCAAACAGCGGCACCACCAGCGGCTTTACCGGCCATCGCGAGCGGGCTGGCAAGCAGGGCTGCGACGGAACTCATTGCAATCAGTTTGGTTTTCATTTTCATTTTTTAGAGGGTGTTGAGGTTGGTCTGAACTTCATGGTAGATCCGTCGGGCCACCGGAATTGGATCAACTTTTTTTAAGAAAACCCATTTTCCTGGTCGGGACAAGCCGATTGTCAGGGCGGCTGAGCGTGATTTCCTCCGCTGCTGGAAGCACTTTGCCCCGGGTGCGGACCTTTCCGGCTGGAAAATGAACATCGTTCCTGCATGGACTGCTGCAGCCTGCTGCCGCTTTCCCGCATCCAGCCTGCTGGCAAGGATTCGCAACCACTCCAATACCCCGCACCCTCCTCAGGTTTCCGGCTCACCCCGTAAAACCAAAGGCGGCAGCGTCCCAACTAAGGAGATGGGACGTCTCGTCCCATCCAACCCCCCTGTAGCGGCGCTCCCACCTGTCCCAACATAGCCCATAGGCGACGCCGTCACCCAACCCCTGTAGCGGCGCGTCTACGACCGCCGCACTACCCCTTCTCCCGCCGGAGGCTAA
>JBBARN010000227.1:0-5326 GCA_040399845.1 Luteolibacter sp.
GAGCCGGGGAATTGGGGGAGGTCCTCGACGTGTTCGATGCCGGTGAGGAGCTTGCGGAGTTTGGTGAGATCGAGTTCGGCGACGTAAACCGGCGAGGTGAAATCGAGTTCGCGTTCGCGGGCCGGTTTGAGGCGGGCGAAGATGCCGATGTTCTGATCGTCCGCCTTGATGTCGCAGCCGAGGGCGAAGCCGTCGCGGTCGCGGGGGCTGAAGCGGATGGTTTTGTTAGGAACGAGGGCGTTGATGAGGCCCTTGAGATCGTAGAGGTCGGCCTGGCGGTCGGCCTGGTTCCAACCGGTTGGAGCCGTGCCGCCGGAGATGAGGATGGCAAGCGTTTCGCTTTCCTGATCCTTGGCCTTGCCACCGCCGGAGTTGCGGAAGACGCGGCCCATTTCGAAGAAACGCAGGGATTTCTGCTGCTGGCGGACGTTGCGTGCTGCGGATGCCACGAGGCCCGGGACGATGCTCGGGCGCATCACGGCGTGGTCCTCGCTGAGCGGAAGTTTCACGCGGATGACATCGCCGTCCTGCATCGGGCGGAGTGTCAAGGAATCGGACACCTGGGCGTCCGAGATGAGTTTGATCGTCTGGCATTCATACACGCCAAGCGCGGCGAGGCGGCGGCGGAGGATCATATCCGCATCGTAGGCGGCATCGACCGGGCTGGCGGGGACGAAGCTGCCTTGGAGGCGGGAAGGTATGTTTTCGAGGCCAATTACACGCACAACCTCTTCAACGAGGTCGATGTGGCGTTGAAGGTCGGCGCGATATGATGGAATAGAGAATGTGAAGTTTGCAGGATCCTGCTCCAAAGGAATTGAGATGGTTTGAATTCCCAGACGATTGAGAATGTCAGCAGATTCTGTGCTCGTGATTTTTCCACCTGAAAGCTGCGTGAACTTTGCAGTGTCAAATCGAACTTCTTTGGTGAGAACCGGAGCTTCACCTGCAACTTGGGTGACAGGTTCCGCGGTGCCGCCAGCGGTTTCGATGATAAGTTTCACCGCCAGCGCGGAGGCCGTTAGAATTCCTTGTGGATCGACTCCGCGCTCGAAGCGGTAGGACGAGTCCGAGGAAAGCGCGGTGCGGCGCGAGGTGCGGCGGATGCCTTGCGGGGTGAAGTACGCCGACTCTAGTAGAATGTCGGTGGTGGTTTCCGTGACACCGGATTCAAGGCCGCCCATCACACCGGCAAGGGCGAGAGCCGCTCCGGATTCGTCGGAGATGAGGAGGTCGTCGGGAGTGAGGATGTGTTTCGATTCGTCGAGGGCGAGGAAGGTTTCGCCTTCGGTGGCTTGGCGCACGACGATGGAGCCGGAGAGTTTCGCGGCATCGAAGGCGTGGAGCGGCTGGCCGAGTTCGTGAAGAACGAAGTTGGTGACGTCCACGATGTTGTTGATCGGTCGCAAGCCGATGGATTCGAGGCGTTGCTTGAGCCAGGATGGAGACTCCTTGATGGTGACACCGGAGATTCTAACAGCGGTGTAGAGCGGACAGGCGGCGGGGGCGTCGGTGCGGACTGTTGTGGCCGCAGTGGTTGGAATGGACGAGACGTCCATTCTCCTTAGTGGGGTTTTCAGCAGGGTCGCCAGTTCGCGGGCCATGCCGTAGTGGCTGAGGAGGTCCGGGCGGTTCGGGGTGACTTCGAGTTCCAGCAGAGTGTCTGAATCGAAGAGTTGTTTGACGGGCACGCCGATCGGCGAGTCTTCGGGGAGGATGAGCAAACCGTCCTCGCCGGGCGGCAGGCCGATCTCGGAGGCGGCGGCGAGCATGCCTTTGGATTCCACGCCGCGCATCCTGGTTTCGCCGATGGTGAAACCGCCGGGAAGCTCCGCGCCAGGAAGGCAGCAAGGAACCTTGTCGCCGACCTTGTAGTTTTTCGCACCACAGACGATTTGGCGGAGAGTCCCCTCCCCTGCATCGACTTGCGTGACCTTGAGTTTGTCTGCATTCGGGTGCTGCACGGCTTCCATGATCTGCGCGACCACGATTTTATCCGAAGCGATGCCTTTGGAAACGATGCCTTCCACCTCGACTCCGGCGAAGGTGAAAAGATCATCGATTTCCTTGATGGACTTGCCTGATAGATCGAGGTGGGTGGAGAGCCAGTTTAAAGAAATGTTCATGAAAAGCTAAGGGGAAGAGATTTCTTCGTCTTGTGTCTTGCGTCTTGAAGTCTACTGTCTTCAAGCAAACTGCTTGAGGAAGCGCACATCGTTTTCGATGAGCAGACGGATGTCCTTGATGCCCCAGCGGATCATGGCGAGGCGGTCGAGGCCCATACCGAAGGCGAAGCCGGTGGTCTTCTCGGGATCGAAGGCGCTGTCCTTGCGGGAGGCGTTGATGGCATCGAAAACGGCGGGATCGACCATGCCGCAGCCGGCGACCTCGATCCAACGCGGGGCTTGGCCCTTGACGGTGAGTTTTACGTCGATCTCGAAGGAGGGCTCGGTGAAGGGGAAAAAGTGCGGGCGGAAGCGGACTTCGGTTTGCGCGCCGTAGAGTTCGCGGAAGAAGTATTCGAGTGTGCCCTTGAGGTCGGGAAGCGAGACGTCCTCGGCGACGTAGAGGCCTTCGAGCTGGTTGAAGACCGAGAGATGGGTGGCGTCGATTTCATCGCGGCGATAGGCCGAGCCGGGGGCGATGATGCGGATGGGCGGCTTCGCGGACTCCATGGTGCGAATTTGGACGCTGGAAGTGTGGGTGCGGAGGAGTTTGCCGGAATCGAAATAGAAGGTATCCTTCTCGTTGCGCGCCGGGTGGTCGGCGGGGGTGTTGAGGGCGTCGAAGCAATGGAACTCGTCCTCGATTTCCGGTCCGTCGGCGAGCGAGAAGCCCATGCGGCGGAGGATAGAGATCGCCTCATCGCGGATCAACGTAAGCGGATGCAGGGCACCGGTGGCCACGGCGCGGGAGGGCAAAGTGACGTCGATGCCGGTGAGTGCGGCTTGGTCGGCGAGTTCCTGGAGGGCGGATTGTTTTTCCTCGAGGGCGCTGGTGATGGCGCTGCGGGCGGCGTTGAGGAGTTGGCCGACCTCGGCCTTGTCCTCCTTGGGCACGTCCTTCATGCCGGCGGCGGCAAGGGTGAGAGTGCCTTTTTTGCCGAGCACGGCAACGCGGACCTCTTCGATCGAACGTTCGTAGGCGGCAGCGGCAATTTGTGCAAGTGCCTCGGATTGAATGACTGGGATTTGCTCCTTCATGGGAAAGCCGAGGGGCATAGACCGAAACCGGCCCGGGGTCAAAGCCAAGCTGCGGGAAGTGTGCCACCAGTGCCAATTGGGAAGAGCCCCACATCCAGAGCCCCCTGCCGATTGCGCAATATCCAAAAAGAAGACCGCTCAACAAAATGTTTCAACCACCACTCAACTTCTTACGAGTAGGGCGGAATCTGCATGCGTTTGAATTCAGGTTAAAATGCGGCATTTCCTTCCATTGATTACCGCGTCATCCGTTCAAAGGGCGGCAGCGGGTGGCGGTGAGTCCGCCGGATACTCAGGCTTGGTGCGATTGGCCTTAGTCCCTTGCTCTGCTTTCAAGCGACGGACTTGTTGCCGGAGTTCTTCCATCTCGCGGCGCATCTTCTTCATTTCCGCCTCAATGGCTTGATTTTGCTTGGCTTCCTCGGCTGGCTTCTCCGCCTTCTTTTCCTTGCCACCGCGATCTTCGACCGTTTGTTTCGTCCGCTTTTCGATCTCGTCGCGAATTTGTTTTTCGGCGCGCTTGATCTCCTCCTGCGCCATGTCCGCGTGCTTCTCGTATCCGGCAGCCCGAAGGTGGAAGGCGGCTTGTTTGAGATGCATCATTTTAAGGAACGGCCCCCTTGCTTCGGCATGCGGGGCGCCTGGATGAGGTGCTCTTGCGCCGCGCTCCCTCGGCCGCTCCATGCCTTTGCGCATGCGCATTTCCATTCTCCGCGCGTCCTCGTTGCGACCATCGCGTCTTGGTTCCTCAGATTGACGTCTGGCCTGATCCACCCGCCGATCGGGATTTTCACGATCAGCCTTGTCCTCAACATGAGACGGGCCGGGTGGTGGCGGCGGCGTTTCCTGAGCGGAGATGGAAGATAGGGCGAGCAACGAGCAGCCGAATATGAACGGAGCCAGCAGGATTCCTTGGCGACAGAGGTGGATTTTCATGGGAATTGAGGATTTATACTTGCAGACCGGGATGAAACCCCTCCCGGCGGCGAATGTTGCAGTGGTATTTCCTCTTTTCACATTCCAAGCATTCCCCTAGACCACCATCCGACATGAGCGAAATCGTATTACTTTTCTCCGGACAAGGCGCCCAAAAAGTGGGGATGGGCAAAGACTTTGTGGAGGCATCCGCCACCGCCAAGGAAATGGCTGAAAAAGCCGATCAGGCACTTGGTTTCCCGATCTCCCAAATCATGTTCGAGGGGCCGGACGAGGAGCTGACCAAAACATCCCGTTGCCAACCCGCCCTCTACCTTCACGGACTGATGGCTCTGGCCTTGATTCGCGAAAAACTCCCGCACCTCAAACCCGTCGCCGCCGCCGGACTCTCGCTCGGCGAGTTCACCGCCCATGCAGCGGCAGGAACCTTTTCTTTAGAAGATGGTCTCAGAATCGTCGGCAAACGCGGTGCCTTCATGGAAGAAGCCTGCCTCGCGACAGAAGGCTCAATGGCCGCACTGATCGGCGGCGATGAAGATCAGGTCTACGCACTCGCCGCTGCGGCCGATGTGGACGTCGCCAACCTCAACGCCCCAGGCCAAATCGTGCTTTCAGGCACCGTGGCTGGAATTGATGCCGCCGTGGCAAAGGCAAAGGATTTCGGAATCCGCCGTGCCATCAAACTCAATGTCGCCGGTGCCTACCACTCGCGACTCATGCAGTCTGCACAAGACCAACTCGCTGCGGAGTTGTTAGGAATCCAATTCAGCACCCCATCGATCCCGGTGGTCTGCAATTTCGCGGCCAAGCCCGTCTCAGAAGCCGACGAAATTCGCTCCATGCTGGAAAAGCAGGTCACTGGCTCCGTCCGCTGGACCGCATCCATCCAAGCCCTCATTGCCATGGGACACCGCCATTTCCTCGAACTCGGCCCCGGCAAGGTCATCGCCGGACTGGTAGGAAAGATCGATAAGGAGGCGGTGGTTCACTCAGTGGAGGACCTCTCCAGCCTTGAATCCGTGGTCGAAATTCTCTCTGCCAAATGACCCCGAAAAAAAGTTCACCGATGAGTAAAAAAGGTGTTGCGTGGTCCCGGATCGCCCCATAGCGTCCGCGCCACCCGAGCGGGACATGGAGCGGTAGCTCAGTTGGTTAGAGCGCCAGCCTGTCACGTTGGAGGTCGCGGG
>JBBARN010000228.1:0-5312 GCA_040399845.1 Luteolibacter sp.
CGTTGTTGACGAAACCGGCGGGCAGCGTGCCGTTCCAGGTCATGATGTCGAGGACTCCGGTGTTGGTGAAGGTGCCGGTGATGTCCAAGACTGCGTTGCCGGTGAGACGGAGCGTGCCATGGTTGGTGATGGAGCCGGGTCCTGTTAGAGAACCCTCGACGACGGCGCTGTGGTTGCTGCCGGTGATGATGAGATGACCTCCTCTGAGGCGGAGGCTGGCGTCGGGAGCGATGGCGAGCGAGGCGACGGATTGGCTTGCACCGTTGAGGTCGAAGATGGCGGAGTTTTCCACCGACAGGGCGGTTCCAACTGGCAGGATGTTGGAAACGGGAGCCTCGCCGAACCACTTCGTGCGCAGGAAGCGTTCGGTGCCGAGGCGTTGGACTTCCGGAAGTGAGGTGTCGTAAAGGATGACTTCCGCCTGGGTTTGATTTCCGGCATGATAGATGCGATCCCGGTTGAAGCCATCCGCGCGGACGGCCCCGGTGGTGACCAGCGTGATTTGATTGAAGCCGTTGTTGTTTGCGGTGGGCAGGGCGAAACTGCTGCCATCCACTTGGTTGCCGTTGATATAAGTCCTGCCGCCGGTGATGTTGGGGCTGGTCCAGTTGTTAGAAGCCGGAGCCCAGATCGGCGAGGCTGGGTTGGAGTTGTCCGGGCGGTGGAAATCATAGGATAACGTGCTGGTGAGAAGGAAACTCGCTCCCCGGAACACCGAAAAGACCGTGTGAATGGATGCGTCTTGGGCGAAATTCAGGCTCTGGCTGGTGGTGGCGTTGGTTCCCGTGAAATTCACCGCGCCGAGGCCGTTGATGGCGTTGGCCAGGAAAGTCGGTGGATTGCCTGTTTGCGGAGTGGCATGCGCATTGTTAGAACTAAGATCATTCCACTGTGAAACCGCCGCGCCATTGGCCAAGCTGAGAGTGGAAGCATCGAAACGGCGGGCGAAGCCGGGCACCGGGGCGCTGAGTGGAGGGTGGAGTTTCAATGTGCCGTCAAGGATGCGGGTGGCCCCGCTATGGGTGGCTGCGTCGATCAGGGACAGGGTGCCGGAGCCAGTTTTCAGCAGATCGATCGAACCGGTTAGACTTTCCCGGAACAAAGCGTCGTTGGCCGGAACATCGATCGTCGTGTGGCTGGTCGCGCCCTCGTCGGTGCGGGTGTAGGATGGTGGCTCGGTGAAGGCATCGAACTGGCGCACACCCTGGGCATTGGTGGTGAGGCGAACTGCTGTGGCATCGAGTGGCACCAACTGGCGGCTGAGGATTTGGGTGTAGGAATTTCCAGTCCACATTCTGACCCATGTGCCGGACGCGGTTTGGGCTTCCAGCGTCACGCTGATATTTTGTCCGCCGACAGATGGCCCGTTGTCGAATTGGACGTCGATGCGGTTGAGACGGCGGTTGGTGCCGAACGGGATGGTGAGCGTGCCGGTGCTTGCGCCGTGACGCCATGAGCTTGTCTGGTCCGCATCACAGGCTTTGGTGGCTTCGTTGCCACTGGTTTCACCAGAAGCGGTGGCGGACATGCCAGTGGTGGCCGAGCCGACGTAGGGCTGGTGACGGGCGAGGGCTTCGGCACTGCCGTCGAGATCGAGCCGGATGATGGTAACGACCGGATCGTGGTTGGCGCTTGGCAATGTGACCGTGATGCAGTCGGTGGATTGATTCACAGTCGCAGTGCCGCCGGTGAGCACGGTGTTTCCGGTGATCTGGCGGCCGAGCGCCAGTGCTGGAAGGCGCAAGGTTTCACCGGGCCAAGTCAGCACATGAAGGAAAATCGAAGTTCCCTTCGCCATGCTGCCACCCCAATCGGAGGCGATGAAGGGACCGGCGAGACCGTTTGTGAGTGTATGGCTGTATTGCGTGAACCAGGTGCCGGTGACGGATGAAGCAGTGGCGGCGGGAAGGGCGGCTTGTGCGTCGCGTGTTCCGGGCAGGCCTAACAGATAATTGGTATCCGCAACGCAGGAGCCGACGATGCCGCGGATGCGGTTGGCGGCGGTTGACAGGTCGATCACATCGGCGGCGCGGGATGGCGGGGTGACGGTGAGCGATTGCAACACGCCATTCTGATAGACGCCTTCCAGCACTGTGTTTTGCGCGGCGTGGACCTTGAAGTTCAGATCCCATTCCTCCGGCCAGGCAGGGAAGAGATAGATCTTATCACCGTGGGACTGCACGACCATGTGTTGCAGGCCGATGGTGGTGGATCCGCCGTGGCATTGGTCCGGGATATAATCAAAGCGGCTTTCCCAGAAGGCATGAAAGCGCGGCTTGCCAGGATAGCTGTTAGGCAGCGTGACGGTTCCATTGCCGACCGTGTCCGGGATCGGATTGAGGAAATTACGCAGGGCATAAAACTTCGCCTGCTGCGGCAGGTTGAGCTGGGCCGCCATGGTCGGTGTGTAAAGCCAGCCGCCGGATTCGAAGGTGCGGTCGGCGGTGCCGTCGAAGCTATACATCCGGCTGGCGTGGTCGCGTCGTCCAGCGGCGAGCAAGGAGAGGCGGCCGAGCCCTGCCTCACGCGATGGCCAGATGGAGTAGTGGGCGGGCGTCTCGACGAGTGAGCGACCCGCGTCGCCTGTTTGATAGACGCCGAGCATTGGCTGGTTGAGCAGCGTTTTCAAAGGTGGCTCGGGCATGATATCTAACAGATCCTGATAGCGGGAGCGTTGGGTGGGTGTGAGCGTGCCGGGATCAAGTCTCAGCAGGTCGATGAGGATGCGGCGCAGCGGACCAACCTCGGTGGCGGGGTTGGTGGAGTTTTTGTAAGTCTCCACCGCCGCCGAAGGGGAGATGAGCATTTTCCCGTTGGCATCGCGATTCGGAAACTTGTGCTCGAAGAAGGTCACCACGGCATCGGTCCAGGGCAGATAGGTATCGTTGAAAAAGGTTTCGTCGCGGGTGTGGTCGTAGATGTCTGCCAACAGGATGGCAACGTCGGTCATGCCGCCGCGGTGTTCGTTGAGGTGCTCGGGGATGTTGTTACCGAAAACGGTGTCGCCGCCAACGCCAATGCCTTCGTAGAGCAACATGCCCGGATTGTTTTCGCGGACCATGGCGCGTTCGCGGCAGATTGGCAGGATGTCGCGGCAGACGCGGGCCATGGATGCGGTCATGTCGTAGTCCCCGCTGATGAGCAGGGGCCAGTAGATGTGGCGGGTGTTTTGCCAGAAAATGCGCAAGCCGTCCCAATCGCGGTCATCGGGTGTCCGCGCCGCGCCGTTGGTGCCGAAGTAGCCGGGGTAGCCAGCCGGGCGTTCCATGGTGAATGTGGTGCCGTTGAAGGGCGTGGGGTAGCGGCCACGCACAGAGCAGGCATTGATGAAGCGCTGGTGGGCATAGTATTTCGAAATCCGGCGGGCCTGATCTCCCGTTCCGCCGAGATGGAGATAGCTGCGGTTCCAGAAGTCGCTCCACCAGGCTTGATGCGCGGCGAGGTCGGCCGCTGCATCGCGGGTGAGGCGTGCGGCGGCGAGTGCTTCGATGTCGGTTTTCCAAGTAGCGACCGTTGGATAGACGCCGGCGTGGACATCAATGGCGAGATCGAACGTGGTGGCATTCGATCTAACAATCTTCTGGGCTCCGTCGCGTGACATGCCGCTGCCGCTCATGCGTCCGCCGAAGGTGCGGTTCATGAGAGGATCCGAAACGGTGGCAAGTGACTGCGAGAGCCCCTCGGCGCTGAGGTTGGTGACGAAGGCAGAGGCGCGGTTGCGGTGATACCAGGTGACGGCGTTGGTGGCGTCGTTGAGCACGAAGTCGCCTTGATGGCTGTCTGCCAGTGCGGAAACGGTATTCAAGCCGCGCCAATCGAGTTCATAATTGGCGGCGATGGAAACCGGTGCGTCACTGTCGCCGTTGACACGGATCACCGGATGATTGGCATCCACCCAGACTTGCAAGCGGGATTCGCTGCCCGGGTTGCCGGCGGTGATGAGGATGCGGCCGTTGGCGATGTCGAGTGTCTGGTTGAATGGCAGGCCGTTGGCGAAGGGGTTGGGTGTGAGTTTCACCCTCACGCGGCCGAGTTTGATGTTGCGGTTGTTCTCGGCTTCGGCGTCCGAACGACCGATGAAGAAAAGCAGATCGCCATTGGTTTCGACCCAAACGTTGAGAGTGGTTTCGCCATTGCCGAGCGGCATCGATTGCCAGGACGAAGTGCTCGGGGTTGTCCAAATTTCGTTGTAGTCGGCAAGCGTGCCCGGTGGGACGGGTGGAATCACGATTTCATCGATCGAAAAGTCATCGAGCATGAAACCGTGGTAGGAATTGGCGGCAAGGGTCAGTGTGTGCGTGGTGGCGGTCGCAGTGAAGTCCAGTGTTTGCAACGCATAGTTGACGTCGGTATTCCCGCTGCCAACGGCGGGGAGATCTCCATAGGCAACATTCTTGGCAGCCGGAGCACTGCCGGCATCAACGCTAGCAGAGAACGAGTCACCCGATGCGGTCAAATTGCGCCGCGAAGCATGAAACGACACGCGATAGGATGAACCGCTGACAAGGCCGGTGAGCTGGCTGGTGGCGATGTAGGAATTGCCGGCGTTGCAAAGGTTGAGGGCATACGTTCCACTGCGCGGCGAACCGTAGGCGGCGGCAGAAGACTGAAACCACCGCGCGGTGTTGTTGAATGACCAACCGGGAATGGAAACCTGGTTGGCAAACCAGTAGCCGGGGGCAACAGGTGTAACGGAAGCCGAGTTGTTCGTCTCGAATCCGCCGTTGCCTCCCGCCAAGCCAGCTGCATCTGCGGACCTCACCAGCAGCAGGGAAGCGAACAGGCCTTTCAAACAGAGGGAGCGACAAATGATTCTGGCGGACATGAGCTATGGATGGAGGGAGAGTTTCAGGGCGACACCAAAACGCGATAGAAACCATGGTTTCCGGTGGCACCCGCGGGATCGATGAAGGTGATAGGCGCGTCGTTGCCTGTTTGCGCAGTGCCGATGTCTTGCCAAGGACCTGGGAGTTCGTCGCAACGCTGGAGTTGATACGTGTGTCCCTTGTAGCCGGTGAGGCTCAGCGTGAACTTGGTGTCTGATTTCGCGAAGGCATCGATCTTCACCTTGCTGCGGTCGAGCACGATGCCGTTGTTCACGAATCCGGCGGGCATCGTGCCGTTCCAAGTCATGATGTCGAGCACGCCATTGTTGGTGAAGGGGCCGGTGGAGCCCAGAGCGGCATCGCCCACCAGGCGGAGCGTGCCGTGAACCGTGAGGGATCCTGTGCCTGCTAGGGAACCCGCGAAGACGGCTGCGTGGTCGTCGCCGGTGATGAGGAGGTTGGTGTTGTCCAGGTTGATGGCGCTGC
>JBBARN010000229.1:0-5231 GCA_040399845.1 Luteolibacter sp.
CTAGTGCGTCGAGTTGGGCGCGCACGGCCACACGTTCCGCCCAGCCTTTTGACATCCACAGGCCGAGGCAGTTTTTCCCGGGCTTGAGCAGGCGGGCCACATCATAAGTGATGGTGAAGGTCTGGGATTTTGCATCCGCAACGGCAGGCGTCAGCACGTCCTCGCCGACCTTCTCTCCATTTACATATAACTCGAAGTAGGCGTGCGAGCGGACTGTCACCGTGGCGGCCCCGGGTTTTCCTGTTAGATCGAACTCGCCGCGGAACCACGGCGCAGCATTTCCCGGTGGCAGCGGCGGGATTGATAGCGCGGCGAAATCATTGGCCCGTGAGACCAGGGATTTTCCATCCTTGGTGTATTCCACCAAGAGTTCCTTCACGACGTTTGGCGCAGGATCACCGCCAAGGGCATTGAAGTCCACGATGAATGGCAAGCGCTTGTCCTCGACGACCTGCCGCATCAGATCGGTGACATCCTTCTCAACGCGGCCATCGGTGGTGCGATAGCTGGCGCGAGTGACATGCACTCCCTCGACATTTGGCGTGGCGGGATTTTCCGGCGCACCGATCCAGTGGGCCGACCAATCGTCCGGCTTGAGTTTTCCCATCGTCCATCGCGCGGTAGCGCTCCACGGAGAAACCGCTCCCTTGCCATCCCAGACGCGCACCCGCCAGTAATAGGTTCTCCCGGATTCAAGGGATGGCCCATCATAAGGGATGGCGACCGAGCGATCCGACTCCACCTTGCCGCTGTCCCATGCTCCGGCAACCTCGATCTGATAGGCCGTCTGCATCACGCCTGCATCCTTGGACTCCAGCATCCAGCCGAGGCGCGGTTTTGCCTGATCGATACCCAGTGGATTCTCTACCGATTCACAGCGGAGACTGATGGGAAGCACGCTGGCTGCGGCAACACAGGAGGAAATCAAGGCGAGAACAGCAAAGGCGAAAAAGCAGCGGGAGAAGCGTATCATGGGAACGTGTTTATGATACGGCGTGCGGGAAGGCTTGTTCCAGACAACATGTGCTTCGCTTGTCGCATATTCATGCGACAAGCGGCACTTGTTATGCATCAGCGCACGCTGATGCGATAGAACATGCGGTTGTCGCTGGTCGTGGCGTCGAAGCGCAAGGTTTGGACTTCCGGGTGGGTGTCGTCGGTCAGGGTGCTGGTGCCGTCGGTAGCGGTGGCTTTCTGCCAGGAGGACGGCGCGAGGTTTGGGGAGACCTCGACATCGATGGTGAGATCGGTGGCGGCTTTGGCGCGGGTGTAAGTGAAGGAAAAATCCGGGCTGCCGGGATTGAGGATGGGGTTGCCGAGAGAGTCGCCAGCCTTGGGATTGGAGCCGAGCGCGCGTTCCAGGAGATTGATCGCACCGTCGTTGTCGGGATCGGCATCATCAGCGGAGTCGCCGCTGTTGTCATAGGTGCTGAAGTGCGTGTTGCCCCAGGTCTCCGCAGGTGTGGGCGGCCCGCCGCTGGTGACGACGAGGTTTCCGGGGCCGGAGAAATGCAGCGGGTCGCGCGCCGCATTCCAGGTGCCGGGCATGCGGAGCACGCCGTCGATGTGGAGTTGGGCGACGGTTTCCGTGACGCCTTCGGCAAGGTGGATGCGGCCGCTGCCGGTGAGGCGCACAGCGGCGGTGTCGGCGATCGCGCCCGAGGGATTGCCGAGTTCGGCGATGGCTCCGTTGGAAACGGTTAGATCGCCGCTGCCGAGGGTGCCGGTGACAGCGAGTGTGCCGCCGCTCACCGTGGTGCCGCCTTGATACGAACTGGCTTGGCCAAGCGTGAGGGTGCCCGCGCCGGATTTCGTAAGAGCGCCGGGACCGGTGAGGCCGAGACCGAGGGTGATGGCAAAGCCGTTCGTGTCGATGCGAGCGCCACCACTCTGGACGACAGGTGCGGTGAAATCACCACCGGAGTAGCTGAGGAAGGCCGGGTTGTCCTGATTTGCCCGGACCAGTGTGCCATTGAAAAACAATCCGGTGAGCGAGCTGAGATAGGCGTGGGGACCATAATTGATGCCTTTGGTGGTGAGTGTGCCGCCGTTGAGATGAATGCCCCATGCGGTAGTGCCACCCAGAATGCCATCGGCGACGGTGAGCTGGGCGCTGTCTTGCAGCGTGAGAGTGCCCCAGTCCGCGCTGGAGACGGTGCCGATCCCGGTGCCGCCGAGGCGCTTGGCGGAGATGACGCTGTTTCCGCCGATCACCAGCCCCGCGCGGCCGAGACCGAGGTCGCCGGAAACCGTGATGGTGGCATCCGCGAAGGTCGATGTCGGCATCGTGGACTGGTCGCTGCCGCCCGCGCCCTGGATGGTCAGGGAGCCGGTGGCGAGCGAGCCGGGACCAGTGAAGGTGTAGGCCCCGTTGTTGCTGCCCTTGCCGATGGAAACCGATGAGGCTGTTAGACCGCCTTCCAAAGTGATGGTCGATGGAGCAGTGCTGTGGGCGATGGTGGCGTTGCCTCCGGGCGACCAATTCTCTTCTGTCCAGTTGGCATCGGTGCCATTCCATTTTCCGGTGTTGGCTCCATTGTCCCAGGTGCGGGCTTCCGGCAGCACGAGCAGGATGCCGGTGCCGGTGAACCAATCCGGATGCGTGGCCGCGCTGTAGGTCCCCGGTGCCTGGAGCACACCATCCAACAACAATGCGGAAATGGTCTGGCTGCCGGAAAAATCCAGCGCCAGCGGCGAGCCTGCCGGAACCTCGACCACCGGTCCGAGCGTGACGGGCAGGGTTCCGGTGAAGGCATAAGTTCCCGCGCCGACGGCAAAAACCGCGTGGCGGTTTTCCATGCGCAGGAATTCAACGCCAGGGGCCGTGGCAGCGGGATTTCCCGACTCGGTGACCTCGCCAAGCGCGCTGGCAGGCACATGGATTTCCCCGGAGCTGTTGGGTGGAATGGTGACATTGAGGGTGACGTTGAGACCCGCGCGCTGCCACTGGCAGGTGATGAGCCCGTAGGGGCCATCGTGGCTCGCATGGACCGAGGTGATGTCGCCTACCTCCGCCGGTTGGATGATGACGTTTTTGAATCCCGCTTGTGCCGGGTCCGGGCGGATGCCGGCGAGTCCTTGGTAGAGCCAATTGTCCGCCGAGGTGAAACACGAATGGATCTGCGACCAATAGCCGTTCCATTGTTCCCACAGCGTGGTGGCACCCTGCTCGACCATGTAACCCCAGCCGGGATAGTCCTTTTTCTGATAGATGCCGAGGATGAGATCGTCACGACCGATGTCATTGAGGAACTCCATCAGAAACATCGTTCCCAACATGCCTGTGTCGAGATGCCCGCTGTTTTTCTCCACGATGCAGCGCACGAGGTTTTCCAGCACCGCCGGCTGTTGAGCGGTGGGTGTGACACCGACCATCAGCGGGAAGGCATAATAGATCTGCTCATCGATGATATAACGATTGTTCGTGGCGTCGAAATACTCGGCATGGATGGCATTGCTGATGGCTTGGGCGCGTTGATTGGCGTGCGCCGCTTCGCTGGTGCGACCGAGGGCGGTGGACATTTTCCCGACCAGTTGCCAGAGGTGGATGCGGTAGCAGTTGCTGAAGAATTCGGCCATCCGCGAGCTTGGCCAGTTGCTCGTGTCCATGCCACGACCGGGCGGCACCCAATCGCCGATGAACGAAAACCCGCCGCCCCAATCGCGCAGGACGTCATTGGTGGAGCGGCCGTCGAGGTATTCGCAATAGCTCCGCGCGGCATCGATGTTTTCCTCGAGGATGGCGGGATTCCCGTAGTGCAGGTAATGCTGCCACGGGATGCGTGCGATGTTGCCCGGCCATGCAGGGCCGCCGCCTGTCGGCTCAAAGGGTGGCGCGATGTAGGCAAGGGATTCGTTTTTCTTCTCCAAGGCGAGGCGCCAGTCCTGTGCCCACTTGGTATAGAATTTCGCGGCATTGAAATTCATCATCATGCCTTGAAGTGCGACTTGGCCGTCGCCGTAGCCCATGCGTTCGCGGTGCGGGCAATCGACATAATAGGAGCCGAGGTTCAAGGCGCGCATCGTCCAGCGGTTCACCTGGTGAATCCGGTTGAGCAGCGGATCCGATGATTCGAAAGTGCCCGCATCGGCCAGGTCGCTTTCGATGAGCATGGCGGTGGCATCCTCCAGGCTGGGTGCGGCATCGAGCCCCTCGACGACGACATACCGGAAGCCCGCGTAGTTGAACTTGTGCTGGAACTCCTCGTTGGCGCCTCCGGCGGATATGAATTCACTGGTCTGGTTGTAATTCTGATAGAGATTGAATCCGCCTCCCAAGCGGGGAAAGGAAACACAACTGTTTGTGCTGACGGAGATGTTGCCGATGGGTGAGGCATGGATGCCATCGGGTAAGACGCGGGCGGCGAAGTGCATGCGCACCAACCTGCCTGCCGGGAGTTGCGGAAATTTCAGTTGCAGCCAGCCGGTGAGATTGGTGCCGAAATCGATGACATATTTGCCATTAGCCAGCGCGGTGATTTCCTGAGCGGGGATGCGCGCGCCGATGCGGTTGAAGGGCGCGTAGTGATTGGCGGGCGGACCTGCCGGAGCGGTGGTTCCCACGACGTTCGACCATGAGCTGGTATCGAGTCCGGGCTCGCACCAGTCGGGCAGGTGCGCGGCGGCCTCGATGCGTTCTCCGCCGAAGTTTCCCCAATTCCAATTGCCGATGTGGCTGTAGCCGCTCGGGCGGGATTTCCAATCGAGGCCGGTGCCATAGGTGAATGGCACGCCACCAACCACCGCATCGAGCTGGGCGCGCACGGCGACGCGCTCCGCCCAACCCTTCGACATCCACAGCCCGAGGCAGTTTGTGCCTGACCTGAGCAGGTGGGCAACGTCGTAGGTGACGGTGAATGTCCGCGTCCTTGGATCGGAAACGGCGGGTGTGAGCACGTCATCGCCGGCCTTCTCGCCATTGACATATAACTCGAAGTAGGCGTGCGAATGGACCGTCACCATGGCCGAGTCCGGAATGGCGGTGAGAGCAAACTCACCCCGAAGCCATGGATCGGGAAAATTCGTGCTGGCGACCGAGCCCCACGGAGCGATCCCATAAGCACCGAGCGATAGGGCGGGGCTCCAGGAATCGCCATTCGTGCTGGCTTCCCAAGAGTTGTTGGTCACCACCGTCAGCGGCTCGCCGGTGGCGAAGGTGAAATCGAAACGCGCGATCAGACCGGCCGGGCCGGGCCCGGTGCCGCCATTGGTGGCGCTGACGGAAATGCTGT
>JBBARN010000230.1:0-5184 GCA_040399845.1 Luteolibacter sp.
ATCACCCAGCACCACTTAATGCTTCTAAAGCGGCCTTGAAAGGGGCCGCTTTTTTTGTGCCGAAGATTTCATGACCTGATGGAGGGCGTCTGCTCACGCATCGACTCTTCACCTAAGTCAGTGCCAGCGAAGGCAGCAAACATATTGCCTATCGCGATAACATGATCTGCGAAAGCATGATCGACCGCGCCAAGTTTCTCGAAGATCTCGGCTGCGACTACGTCATCCACCACATCGGCTACGACGAGCGTCGCGGCATCGCCGCCTCTGGCAAACGCATGCCCAGTCCGCTCGATCAGCTTTGTGAAGTCGTCAAGGCAGTCAAAATTCCCGTCTCAGCCGTCGGCGGCCTGAGTTTGGAACAGGCGATCCAGTGTCCGAAATACGGCGGGCCCACCGTCGTCCTCGTCGCATCGACGCGAATGCTTTTAAGACAGTGGATGGCAATTTCGTAGCCTCGTTAAGGATGATTTGCGAGGCTGTGGCGGCATTTTGAGGCATTTGTTTTCAGACTGAACAAATGTTTGTGAAGCATCGTATTGGTCACATGCCATCACCTATTCCCGCTACGCAGGCCTGCGGCGCACGCAATTTCGCATGACTCCGCTGATTGTTGCCCTGATCACCCTGCTTCTCGTCTCGCTTGCCGAGTGGCAGCATGCGCGGCGCATTCGTGTGACTGCGCGGCTGGCGTTTGGGCAGCAAGGCGCGAAGGCGTGGACGAACGTGGTGCCTTGGCTGCGGGTCGCGAGTCTGACGGCGTTTGCCTGGGGCGTGACGACCTTATGGATGCTGAAGCTCGAAGCGCCTGATGATGCGACGGCCAAAGAGCGCCATGATGCGGAGGCGACACGTTTGGTGTTCGTCGCTGATTTGTCGCCGAGCATGTATTTGCCGGATGCAGGCCCGGACGGCACGATGACGCGGCATGATCGAATGAAGGATGTCGTCGAAGGCATTCTTCAGCGCGTGAGTGGGAACCTGCGCTTCGGCGTGGTGGGCTTTTACACGGACTCGTTGCCCGTGGTGATGGAGGCTCGCGATCCGGAGTTGGTGCGGAATGTGTTCAATGGTTTGCCACTGACGTATGCGATGCCCGTGGGTCAGACGGATCTCGGCACCGCCATCAATCGTACTTTGGAGACGGTGGCGAATTTCCCGAAGAGTAGCACTCGCATGATCATCCTCACCGATGGCGATTCCATCCCGCTCGCGGCGATCAATCCTCGTCCAGCCGCCGTGCGTGAGATGCTCGTGCTCGGCGTGGGTAATCCGCGCAAAGGCAGCTTTATCGACGGTCATCAATCGCGGCAGGAAGCAAAGACGCTGCAACGCCTCGCGACATCCTTGCTCGGCGCCTATCACGATGTGAATGAGAAGCATCTCGACACCGCCGCGCTCGGCGATCTTGTGGTGCCACTCGCGCTGCCGCACACCGAGCTCACGCTCGCGCAGTGGGCGGTGCTCGCGATAGTGCTTGGTGCGGTGATCAATGCGTTGATCCCCATCGCCCTCAAATTCTTCGGCACCGATTGGGAGGTCCGCACGGTCTCAGTGAAGCCTGTAGTCATGATGAAAAAGGAGGCGCTGGTTCGATGAGGAAGTTCTTCACCTTGCTCTGGCTGCTGTGTCCCGTGGCGGCGGTTTACTATCACTTCAACGAAGGCCAAAAAGAGATGGCTCGCATCCAGGCGCGTAAGCACGTCGAGCAGATCGGCGAACTCGAGCATTCCAAGGAGCCGGACTGGGCAACGATCATCGAGGAGTATGACAAACTCAGCGCCGAATTGCCAAAGACCGAAGCGCCGCTCGTGCGGCATCAGATTCGGCTGGCGAAGTCAAAGGCGCAGTTGGAGTTGCTCGATGTCGCGGGCAGCATCGAAGAACTGACCGATCTTTTGCGTGAGACCGCTCAAACACAAGGCGAGGATGCAAAGATCACACGTGCGACTCGAGAGATGCTCGGGAAGGCACACTACTACGCGACCTATCTCTTGAAGACGAACGGTGCCGCCGAAGAAGAATGGCGGCCCTTTGCGGAGCGCACGCGTCAGATCTTCCGTTTCCTCGCTGAGCATCAGGAGGCCGGCGCGCTGGAGAAGTATGAAGGCCGAGTCGCAACGGAGTTTGCAAAGACGACCAACCAATGAAGACGCCGACGCTCAGTATTCTTTCATTGCTCTTCACATGCCACGTGCATGCCCAGCAGCAACCGTCTGCCGATGCCATCAATGGTGTCAAAGGCGTGAAGCAGGAAGCCGTGCAAAGCATTAAGAAGATCGCGCCAACAACGGTCGTGCCCGTGACATCCCCGCCACCCACGGGTGTCACCCAGCCTGTTCCGCCGCCTGCTGCGCAAGCCATGAACAACATCGAAGGGGTAAAGCCGCCTCCACCAAGGCAGGCCGTGAACAAAGTGGATGGCATGCAAGCAACGCCACCGAACACCGTCAAAGGTGTGACACCACCGCCCGCCGCCGCCATCAGCACCATCCGCGCAGTGCAAGGTGTGCAGGGAATCATCGCACCAAAGCAGCTCAATCTCGAAGCCGCGCTGGTCCTCAAAGAAGATGCCAAAGGCACTCCCGCCACGCCCGGAGCCGAGGGTGGCAGAGGCAAAGCCGCTGCGACTGCATTGCTGAACGGCCCTAAGGGGCTCGTGCCTGCGCCACCGGTTCCAAATGGTGATGGTCGCGGAGCTCTCCAGGAGTTCGAGAAACTCGACAAGCCGGGATCATGATCTCACCAAGCTGCAACGTCCCGCCTCCGATTTCACTTTTCCACTGACTCTCATGAACTGCCTCCGACTCTGCTTTGCCCTCGCCCTCATTGCGACCTCGCAAGCTCAACAACCTGCCGCGCAGACTCCCGCATCACCGCCTGTCGCATCTGTTCCGGACCCGAAGCTCATTAAGGAATACGAGTCGATTCTTCAGCAAAAGTTCACACGCGATCCCAACGAACTCCTGCGTCATCTCGAACGCGTCGGCACCAGTGATCCCGCGACGTTGACTGCCAACGACCGCTTCCAACTGCGCTTTGTCACCGGTGATTGGGGAAAGCTTGGCGAGGAACTCAAAGCGATGCCGCAGGACCTCGCGGTGAAGATTTACAACAAGATGCTCGTGGACCTCACGGAGAACCGCAAACCCGTGGTGCGCCTCGATGACATCATCGCGCTCTCCGATGTCTCACCGACGGAGCTCAACAACGACAACATCCGCCGACTCGGCCAACTCCTCGGCGTCGCGGTGCCGATGAGCGAGAGCTTTTGGCTGGTGGATCGTTTGCAAAAAGGCACCGCCAAGTTCGGCGGCACTGATCCAAGCAAGCGCTTGCTCGCCGCCCGCGTTCTCATCGCGGGCAACTTCCGCGATCTCGCGCGCACGTATTTGCCAGCGAATGACAAGATCGCAGAGATCGCCGACGACAGCGTGCACAATGAATTGATGGCCTTTGTCGCTACGCAGGAGCAGCGCGAGAGCACGCAGCGAAGCGAAGTGCAGAAAATCTGGGATGAGAACATCCGCGAGCTCCTGGCACCATCGATTGACAAAAAAAGAAACTCAGAAAAGCAGAAAGCCATCAGTAACATCTCGAAGATCATCACCCAAGTGCCGGTGAGCACGCTCGCGCCCGTCTTTACCGAACTCGTCAAATCCAACCCCGAGACCGCGATGAAGCTGCTCACCGCGCTCGAACGCAAGGTGCAGAACGACCGCAACGGCGAAGTCGTCACGCGCACGCAGAACATCGCCGTGCAGGCGAATGTCGCAAACTTGCTCTGCGAGCTGGTGAAGCCTGGTGAACAACCATGGACGCAGGTCATCGAGATGATGGCCGATGTTTGGGCCAGCGAAGCCGAGAACACCTTTACGCAGAAGGCCACGAACAATCCGCAGCGCTTTGTTCTGCCCGAGGATCTGATGCCGCAAGCACCGACAGGCAAATGGCTCGTTGCTTTGAGCACAGGCATGAGAGACCGCATCGATGTCGGCATGTCGCGGCTCATCCTGACGGGTGCGAACTTCGATCAAGCTGCGGAGCGCATCGTCGAGATCGGCAAACGCAGCGCGCGCGCGGGAGCCGCATTGGCGGAGGACTTTCTCGGCGTATGGGCGAAGACGCACAATCCGCAGATTCCCGAGCAGCTGCGCCGCAAGTTCAACTTACCCGATGACGCGCGCATTCCGGTCACGCCAATCATGATGGAGAAGAATATTGAGAGTCTCGCGCGCATGATGGCGCTGTTTCGTCAGGCCGGCATCGCGCCATCGGATTACAGCAAGGTCGTCGAGGCCTTCGATCTTGCTTACAGCAATGCGGAAACGTATCGCACCACGCACATCGAGAAAGTCTTTGGCCCGATGGACAAGATGGATGAGCCTTTGTTCTTCCTCATTATCTCGCGCATGAGCAAGAACCTCGGCGAGCGCTGGCGCAAGATGGACGTGCAAAAAGCCGGCATGACACAGCGCGATGAAACACAGACGCTCGATCTCGTCCGTGAAGGCTACGGCACTGCGCTGAAGCTCATCGACGGCTGGATTGCAGGCCACGGCGACAGCTCGCGAGCACTGACGCTCGCAGGCACGTTGCTTGTCGAGTGGGGCGACTTCGAATACTTCCAGGAACTCGTCGCGAGTGAAAACAAGATGCGCATTGTCGGCTATAAGGAGAAGAACCTGCAAGCCCAGGACTACTTCAATCGCGGAGCCGCCGCGTATGGCAAGCAGGTCGAGAAACTCGCGCCTGGTGACTACAACGTCGCGGCCTACCTTGGTTGGTTCAATGGCCTGCTCGGCATCAGCTCGAACGGGCAGATCAATCTCAGCAAAGCCATGAACCGTGCTGCCTTGACGCGCATCCGCGAGCATCTCGTCGCGCTACCGGGCAAGGCATCAAAGGCGCACATCAGCCTGTTTGCCAAGATCGTGAACGACCGACTCGCCGATGAAAAAGACCCGCTGCACGAGGATTTGAAATACCGCTACCTCGCCAGCTCGCTCGTCATCACCAAGGATGATCCCTTCACGCTCGGCGCACAAAAACAGGTCGCATATCTCGATGAATTGCTCAGTGAAGTGCGGCTGCAAACTCGCGTCGATGGATCGAATGCCGTGGGTCGTGATCAAGACTTCGGCATCATCGTCAGCATCGTCCACACCGAGGCCATGGGCCGCG
>JBBARN010000231.1:0-5083 GCA_040399845.1 Luteolibacter sp.
TTACGACAGCTGCCGGAAAAGCGCGCTGTTCTTCCCGATGAGCCGCCGCGCCGTCTACGAACCCCTTCTGCATCGGCCTTCGGCGGGTTGGGAGCCGCGGGGTTAAAAGAGGGATTTCCTATCAATTCACCAACTTACGTCTGATAGCCGAACATGGCAAAAGGCCAGCATCTTGGTATCAAGACAGAGGTTTTCGATGGCCTAGGTTTCCGGTGGAAGGCCCCGCCGTCCGCCGAGATCGGACTGATGGTCGATTCCGCGGAGGAAGTCATGCAAATCGCCTCGGGCGACATCGAGCCGACGCCGGATTTCGGCGGTGGTATCGATGTGGCCTAAATGCTCGGGGTTGCGAAAATGAAAAGTGCCATGAAGATCCTGCTCGACATAGACCGCGTGGTCGCTGCGACCAACCCCGATTGATTTCCCCCCCCCATGACACTTCGCCTTCAAGATATATCCGTTCCCCGTCGGCTCGTGCTCATCAGCTTGGCTTTCACTGTTCCGCTCATGGTGCTTCTGTTCCTCATGGTGCGTGGGATCAACGATAACATCGCTTTCGCTAAGGCGGAGCTCAGAGGCAACGATTACCAGCGGCCGTTGATGGACCTGCTGCTCAACCTGCCGCTGCACCAGATCGCGGCGCGCGCGCAGGATAAGTCGGCGCTTGCCGCGGCGACGGCACGCGTCGATCAGGCCTTTGGTAAACTCGAAGCCGCGCAGGAGAAGCATGGCGAGCTCTTGGGTTTCACGCCCACGGAGCTAGCCAAGCGCAAACGCGACCACGTTCAACTTGCCAAGGTGATGCGCCGGTGGAGCGAGCTCAAAGGGTCGGTGGGGGCCGCTCCGGCCGATGGGGATCGTCACGCGCACCTTGTCGCAGACGTGCGTACTCTCATCACCCATGCTGGCGACCTTTCAAATCTGATTCTCGATCCCGATCTCGATAGCTACTACCTGATGGACGTGACCCTCTTGGCCCTTCCGCAATTGCAGGATCGCCTTGCTGCGACCATGCTACTTGGCTCCGAGGTGCTGCTGCGAGGCAGCATCACGCCGCGGGAGCAGATCCAGTTTGCGGTGGCCGTGGCCATGCTGACCGAGGCCGATCTGGGCCGGACCCTCGCCAGCTTGGAAACCGCGCTGAACGAGGACGCGAATTTCTACGGTATGAGCCCAACACTGGCGCCAGCCCTCAAGCCGAAGGCCGCCGAGATTCGCGCCGCAGTTGGCGAATTCATAGCATTGGTGAAGAAACTCGCCTCCGAGGAAAAGCCCGCGGTTGAGGCGGCGGCGTTCGTGGCCGCCGGCCACCGCGCGAGGGAGACGGTGCAGTCGACATGGACCGCCGCGAGCGCGGAACTCGATGTGCTGCTGCAGGGCCGCATCGACAATTTTGCCACGCGGCGCACGACACAGATCGGCGTGACCGGTGCGGTGCTGCTCGGATCGATCTTACTCGTGGTCGCGATTGGCCGGAGCATCACCCGGCCCCTTCGCCGCATCATGGGTGCGCTGACCTCGAATTCAGAGCAGCTCGGCGAGGCCGTGGGGAGGTGGTCCATCTCGAGCCGTGAACTTGCGGCCGGGGCCAGCGAGCAGGCCGAGTCGCTGGAGGAGACGAGTGCCTCGCTGGAGGAAATGGCGATCATGACCAAGCAAACGGCTAGCAATGCCCAGTCCGCGAAGGAACTCGGCAAGACCACGCGTCACGCGGCTGAGGCCGGTGCGACCGAGATGTCGTCGATGTCGGACGCGATGGTGCAAATCAAGGCCGCCAGCGACAACATCGCCAAGATTATCAGGTCGATCGACGAGATTGCCTTTCAGACCAGCCTCCTCGCGCTCAACGCTGCAGTCGAGGCCGCGCGCGCCGGTGAGGCGGGCACTGGCTTCGCCGTCGTGGCCGACGAGGTGCGCAACCTCGCCCAGCGCTGCGCCTTGTCGGCCAAGGAGACCGCTGCAAAAATCGAGGATAGTATCCAAAAGACTGAGCGTGGCGCGCAGATCTGCTCCCGCGTAAACACGAGCTTGCAGTACATCGTCACCAAGGCGCGCGAAATGGACCAACTCATCGCGGAAATCGCTACTGCGACCAGTGAACAGAACACCGGCATCGCCCAGATCAACACGGCCGTGACGCAAATTGACTCTGTCACCCAGAACGCCGCTTCCACCGCCTCTTCAATCGCAAGCTCATCGGAAGATCTTAATGGTCAGGCCTTCGAGCTTTCAGAGGCCGTGCTGGATCTGAACCGTATTGTCGAGGGCCGTGATTCCAGCCCGGCTTCCGAGCCGAACTCTCACCTACCCCTGGCTTACGGTGGGAAGGGGGCCGATGGGTTGAAAAAGGAAACTCCTAGCGGTCGCAATCTGACGGGACGACTTCGAAGAATTCGGACCGGACCGGTGGACAGAGCCAGAATTGGCATGGATTGCTCACGAACTGAACCTTGGCAATAGACCCCGCCCCGCCTTGCCCTGGCCGCGCCTGATGAGGCGACGCATGAACCCACTTACGTCTGATAGCCAAACATGGTAGAAGGCCAGTTTCTCGGTATCAGGACAGAGGTTTTCGATGGCCTGAGTTTCCGGTGGATGGCCACGCCGTCCGCCGAAACCGGGAAACAGACACAACCCATGCTGCGCCGCCTCGAAGTCACTCAGGCTGGCGATCCACTCTGGCTCAGTGGGCAAAATAACAGGCGAGCGATTGGACATGACAGACTAGCAATGGAGAATGCACTTCACCCTTGACGCCGTCCCTTGGTCCTACTACCACTCGGCCCCGACCACCAAGAGCTAATTTTAGCTGCAAGCGAGTGGACTTTCGGTCAACGTCATTCTTTTGGTAATTCACCCGTCATTGATTTCATGGTAAACCCAGCAACACCTCCTAAACTTAGCCCATCATCCGGACCGCGAGCCGTTGTTATTGGTGCCGGCGTTAGTGGTCTGACCACCGCTCGATGCCTTCAGCAGCGTGGATTCGCCGTGACGGTGATTGCCGACCGCTTCCAAAGTGCCACGACATCAGTGGTTGCCGGTGCGTTATGGGAATGGCCGCCGGCCGTTTGCGGTTATTACGAGATGCAACCGGAGCAGTCGCTCCGAGCCGAGCAGCGTTGGTGCGTTGAAAGCTACAATTGCTTCAAGGTCTTGGCGCAGCAGCGTGAGACAGGCGTTTCCTTCCGGCCCGTGATTTTCTATTTGGAAACTCCGGCAGAGGAGAATCCTCTCGAACTGCGCAAGATGCGCGAGTTGCGCGAGCATGTGGGCGGATTCCTCCACAGTGCCGAGCTGGCCACCCGGCCGGGGGTCAATGCGACATCTCTCTTCGTCGATGCCTACACCTATGAAACGCCCCTGGTAGACACTGACATCTACATGGCGTGGTTACTAGGCGAGGTGCTCAGCCACGGTGGCGCGATTGTCCATGAACGAGTTGATGCACCGCTCGCCGCTTCTGCCCCTAGGTTGCGGGATACTTATCGTGCCGACGTTATTGTCAACTGCGCCGGCCTCGGGGCACGAGAGCTCGCCGATGACGACGTGATTCCTGTTCGCGGGGCTTGGTTGCTCGTGGAAAATGACGGTCAACATTTTCCCAAAGTGACGACTGCACATTGCAGCTCGCTGACGGATTCTGCGAGCGGGGGAGGTTTTCTCTTCATTGTGCCTCGTGGTCGCGATCGTCTGATCCTCGGGGGCATTGCACATCCTGACAGATGGACGACGGACCTGGGATCGGAGCGGACTTCGATCGTAGAATCGATTAGGGAGCGGTGCACCCAGTTCATGCCTTGTCTCGCCAATGCCGAGATCTTCGAGCAATCTGAGCTTCGTGTCGGTCTGCGCCCTTTTCGTCGCGAAGGGGTGCGCGTCGAATGCGAGGGCGGCATTGCGGTCGTGCATAATTACGGTCACGGCGGCTCGGGTGTGACTTTGTCGTGGGGATCTGCCGGGGAAGCGGCACTTTTAGCAAGTGAAGCCGTTATGGGAGCAGACCGTCAAAGTGAGCGGTCTCTCGCGTGCTCGGCGATGGGGTAATCAATCCATGTTTTCAGCCTCATTGGAATCTATGTCACCGGATTTGGCGATCGGCCATTTCGTGTTGCTCTTTGCCGTCGGGGCGCTAGCAGCGGCGGTCAACACGGTCGCTGGTGGCGGTTCGCTCATTTCGTTTCCCGTTCTCATCGCGTTGGGAGTTCCTCCGATCGTTGCCAACGCAACGAATACCTTCGCACTCACGCTTGGCGGTATTACGGGTGCCGTGGGCTACATGCCATCGCTCCGCCTCTCGGCCCGGCGTCTGGCGGTGCTAGTGCCCATTGCCCTTTTCGGTGGTTTCGTCGGCGCTTGGCTTCTGCTGCACACCAACGAACAAGTGTTCAGGCTGCTTGTTCCGATTCTGTTACTTGCTGCGACTATCCTTCTGGCCCTACGCAGCGCGCGACATTCACAGTCCGTCAAAGTCCCGCTGAACGCCGCACAGGGCATGGTCGCGATTTTCGCAATTTCCGTCTACGGCGGATACTTCGGCGCGTGCATGGGCATTGTATTCCTCGCCGCTCTCAACATGTTTATTCCGGGCGATGTTCACAATCACAATGCGATCAAGAATTGGTTGCAGTGCGTGGTGAACGTGATCGCGGCCTCCGTGTTTCTCACGCAAGGCATGGTGCTGATCCTACCAGGCCTTGCGCTGATGGCCGGCGGAGTGGTCGGCGGCTATGTCTCCGCTACTTTGTCGCAAAAGCTCAATCCGAATATTTTGCGCATTGCCATCGTCGCCTACAGCACGTTAGCGACGATATGGTTCATCGCCAAAGCTTTCTGAGCCACAGTGCTCGCCTTCGCCCTGCAGCAGGGTTTCAGCCCATTACGCAGGCAAGGATGGAGTTGTCTGTGATCTCGCTTTGGGGTGGAGTGAGATCGAAATCGAGGCGTTTGATGCTGCTGAATTCATAAGCCTAGATCCGGGAATGGAAGATCGTTGAGTTGCGCCAGGGCTTGGTTTCACAAGGCTTGTTCGACTCGAAGCGGCTGTGTCTTGGGTGACACCGACCGAGAGGCGAAAAGCCTT
>JBBARN010000232.1:0-4982 GCA_040399845.1 Luteolibacter sp.
AGCCACCGTCATTCGCGCCAAGCTGGCGGAATCCAAGTTTATCACCAAGACTCCCGATGGCCGCGAACTCATCGTTCCTGCCGGAAACCTGCTCGGCGTATTCGCCTCCAACCGCGAATCCTTCTTCGGCAGGGTGGGGGAGATGTTCCATCGCATCGGAAAATTCCTCAAAGAGGACCCTCGCGAGGCCAATACCGAAGGCGGTGTGTTTCCCGCCATCTTCGGAACGGTGCTGATGACCCTGGTGATGAGTCTGTTTGTCACTCCGTTCGGCGTGATCGCTGCGATCTATCTGCGGGAATATGCCAAACAGGGGCTGCTGGTCCGCATCGTGCGCGTCTGTGTCAACAATCTCGCCGGCGTGCCTTCGATCGTTTTCGGGGTCTTCGGTCTGGCTTTCTTTGTCTATTTTGTCGGCGGAAATATCGATCAGACATTTTACTCGGACAAGCTCCCAACGCCGACCTACGGCACGCCTGGCATCCTTTGGGCATCACTCACTCTTGCGCTGCTTACCCTGCCAGTGGTCATCGTCGCGACTGAGGAGGCTCTTTCCGCCGTGCCACGCGGCGTCCGGGAAGCCGCCCTCGCCTGCGGGGCATCCAAGTGGCAGACGATCCAACGCGTGGTGCTTCCCGCGTCCCTGCCAGGCATCCTGACAGGCGTCATTCTCGCCATGGCCCGTGGAGCCGGTGAGGTGGCACCGCTCATGTTGGTGGGCGTGGTGAAACTTGCGCCGACTCTCGCGATCGATGACATCGCTCCTTTCATTCATCCGGAGCGCAAGTTCATGCACCTCGGATTCCACATCTACGACCTCGGTTTCCAATCTCCCGATGCGGAGGCCGCCAAGCCCATCGTTTACGCCACCGCACTCCTGCTCATTGTCGTCGTGGTCAGCTTGAACCTCACCGCCATCATCATCCGCAACCGGCTCAAGAAACGCTTCGCCACCAGCAGCTTCTGAAATGAACGACGCCGCGACATCTCCCGTCATCCAAGCCCGCGAGGACTTTATCCACGTGGATCATTTCAGTTTCCACTATGGTCCCAAGCAGGCCATTTTCGATATTGATATGGCCATCCCTGAGCATCAGGTCACCGCTCTCATCGGTCCCTCGGGTTGCGGAAAATCGACCTTGCTGCGCAACCTCAACCGCATGAACGACCTGATCGACGGTGTCCGCCACGAGGGCGACATCCGCATCGATGGCACCAGCCTCTACGATCCCTCCGTGGAAGTGATTTCCCTCCGCAAGCGCGTCGGCATGGTGTTCCAGAAATACAATCCCTTCGCCAAGTCGATCTACGAAAACGTCGTCTTCAGCCTCCGCGTCGCCGGCCGTTCCAAAAAATCATTGCTCGATGAAACCGTAGAGCGCTCGCTCCGTTCCGCCGCCCTTTGGGACGAGGTGAAGGACCGCCTCCATGAATCCGCTTTCGGGCTATCCGGCGGACAACAACAACGCCTTTGCATCGCCCGGGCCATCGCCAACCAACCGGAGATCCTGCTGATGGACGAGCCATGTGCCGCGCTCGATCCGCTTGCCACCCTCAAGATTGAGGAACTCATCACCGGCCTCAAAAGCCAATACACCATCGTCATCGTCACCCATAACATGGAACAGGCGACCCGCTGCTCGGATCGCACCGCCTTCCTCTACATGGGCAAGCTCATCGAATACGGGGAAACCCTCGATCTCTTCAACCGCCCGTCCCATCCCCAAACCGAGGCCTACATCACCGGCCGTTTCAGCTGATATGGAAAATCCTCCCTCCAGCACCGGAAATGCCGGACCACCGATGGCTATCGATGTCCGTGACATGGATTTCAGTTATGGGAAATCCGTGGCCCTGAAAAACATCAACCTGGAAATCCTCCGCAACGAAATCACTGCGTTCATCGGTCCCTCAGGCTGCGGCAAGTCCACCCTGTTGCGTTGTTTCAACCGCATGAACGACCTGATCCCCGGTGCCCGCGTTTCGAAGGGTGGCATTTGGATCCATGGCGTGGAAATCCACAGCCCGGATGTCGATGGCGTGGAGCTCCGCCGCCGCGTGGGCATGGTCTTCCAGAAATCCAACCCATTCCCTCGCAGCATCTACGAAAATGTCGCCTACGGCCCGCGCATCCTTGGCGAGCGGCGGAAGTCCCAGCTCGATGCCATCGTGGAAAAATCCCTCCGCGGAGCCGCCCTCTGGGACGAGGTGAAAGATCGCCTTCACGATAGTGCCTACGGTCTTTCCGGCGGTCAGCAGCAGCGCCTTTGCATCGCCCGCACTACTGCCACAGACCCGGAAATCATCCTCATGGATGAACCCTGCTCCGCTCTCGATCCCATCGCCACCGCCCGTGTCGAGGAACTCATCCTTGCCCTGAAGAGCCAGTTCACCATTGTCATCGTCACCCACAACATGCAGCAGGCATCCCGCGTCTCGGACCGAACCGCCTTTTTCTACATGGGCGAGGTCGTGGAATATGATCGCACATCAAAAATTTTCTCCAACCCTTCACAAAATCGGACGGAAGAGTATATTACCGGTCGTTTCGGCTGATCTTCTGCTAGGGAGCCAGCCCGACTCAACCCCACCGCCATTTTTCCCGATTCCTTCCATTTCGATGCACACTCCCCACATCATTCAAAACTTCGACCAGGCCATCTCCGCACTCCGCGGCGAGGTGCTCGCCATGGCCGGCAAGGCCCGCCACAATCTGGAGACAGCCATCCGCTCCCTGCTCGAACGCAATGCCGAACTCGCCAACGCGGTGATCGCCGATGACGATGAGGTGGACGATCACGAGCGCCAGATCGACAAGCTCGGCATGGACATTCTCGTGCGTTTCCACCCCATGGCGACCGACCTCAGAATGGTGGTCTCATCCATGAAAATCTCGATGAACCTCGAGCGCATCGCGGATCACGCCACCTCCATCGCCAAGCGTGGCAGGAAAATGAGTGCGAGCCAGGAACTCCAGGACACCACGCTCATCGAGCCCCTCTACACCTTGGCGGACCACCTCCTGCGCGATGCAATTTCCGCCTATAGTGAGCATGATGCCAAACTCGGAGCCTCGCTCCACATTCGCGACAAGGAACTGGACCGCATGTATAAAGAGGCCTCTGCCACATTTGGCTCGCGCATCGAACAATCCGTCGGCCGCAGCCAGGATTACCTCCATCTCATTCTCGTCGTTCGCTCGTTGGAACGCGTCGGCGACCTTGCCGTTAACATTGGTGAAGACGCCGTCTTCCTCGAAGCCGCCCGCGACCTCCGCCATGAGAAAGACCGGGAAATCACCTGATTCCCGCTTCCTCCGACTAAGTAGATGGGCAGCCCCGTCTCATCCATCCACCCTGTGGCAGAGCGTCTGCCTGTCCCGGCATAGCCCGTAGGCGGCGCCGGACGACGCGAAACTGCTCCCGAGCGAATCGATAGAGCCCGACTGGCTGCGATCTGCCTGCCGTCCCACACGGCCCGTCCGGCGGTGCTCGACTCGCACATCGCCATCTTCCTTTTTAGCTGGGGACCCTGCCCCTTTGATTGGCCAGGGTGAGCCGGAAACCTGAAAGGGGGCGGGATACTCAGGGAAGAAAAGCGTGTTTGTTGTGGGATTCCTTTGGGATTCGGATTGGTTTCGAATCCAGGCAGGAAACGCCTCAGCCGAGGATTTGGGCGAGGACGTAGGGGAGGATGCCGCCGGCGCGGTAGTAGTCCTTTTCCACCGGGGTGTCGATTCGAACGACGACAGGGACATCGAAGCTCTCGCCGCTGGCGGGGTGCACTTTGAGGGTGGCTTGCTGCATGGGCTTGAGGTCGTTGTCGATGCCGACGAGGTCGAAGGTGGCATCGGCGAGGTCCTTGACCTTGTCGTAGTCCGCCTTGTTGACGAAGTTGCAGGGCAGGACGCCCATGCCCACGAGGTTGGAGCGGTGGATGCGCTCGAAGGACTTGGTGATGACGGCTTTGACGCCGAGCAGGTTGGTTCCCTTGGCGGCCCAGTCGCGGCTGGAGCCCATGCCGTAGTCTTCGCCGCCGATGATGACGGTGGGCGTGCCAGCGGCCTGATAGTTGGCGGCGGCATCGTAGATTGCGGCGGTTTCGCCGTTGATCTTGGTTACTCCGCCTTCGATGCCCGGAACCATGAGGTTCTTGATGCGGACGTTGGCGAAGGTGCCGCGGGTCATGATGCGGTCGTTGCCGCGGCGGGAGCCGTAGGAGTTGAAATCGGCGAATTCCACGCCTTTTTCACCGAGGAAACGGCCGGCAGGGCTGTCTTTCTTGATGGCACCGGCGGGCGAGATGTGGTCGGTGGTGACGGAGTCGCCGAAGATGCCAAGCGGACGTGCGCCCTTGATTTCCACGATGTCGCGCGGGGTGGGGGTGAAGCCGTCGAAGAAGGGTGGCTCCTGGATGTAGGTGGATTTGCGGTCCCACTCATAGACGTTGCCAGTGGAGGACTTGATGTTGTTCCACTTGGGATTCTGATCGGAGAAACCAGTGTAAAGTTTCTGGAACACATCCGGCTTGAGGGACGAGTTCATGGCTTCTTCGATTTCCTCGGAGGATGGCCAGATTTCGCGGAGATAGACGGGTTGGCCGTCGGTGCCGAAACCGAGAGGCTCGTTTTCCATATCGATATCCACCGTGCCGGCGATCGCGAAGGCGACGACGAGCGGGGGCGACATAAGGAAATTGGCCTTGATCGATTGATGGACGCGGGCCTCGAAGTTGCGGTTTCCGGAGAGCACGGAAGCGGCGATGATGTCCTCGGACTTCACCACATCCTCAATGCCGGGATCGAGCGGGCCGGAGTTGCCGATGCAGGTGGTGCAACCGTAGCCGACGGTTTGGAAACCGAGTTTGTCGAGTTCCGACTGGAGGCCGGTTTTGTTGAGGTAGTCGGTGACCACGCGGGAGCCGGGTCCGAGCGAGGTTTTGACGGCGGGTTTCACGGTGAGGCCTTTTTCATTGGCCTTCTT
>JBBARN010000233.1:0-4937 GCA_040399845.1 Luteolibacter sp.
ATCAATTAGTGGGTGAGGGGCTGTTTGACGGGCAACTCATTCTTCCCGGCGCGCCATGGCATGGTTCGGAGGTAGTGGAGCATGCGGTCGCGGCCAGCCCATTTCGCGATCGCATCCGCTTGGAGGGATTTGTCGATAACGATGATTTGCCGCTTTGGTATGCGGCGGCAGAGGCATTGGTGTTTCCTTCTTTGATGGAAGGCTTCGGGTTGCCATTGCTCGAAGCGCAGGCTTGCGGCACGCGGATCGCCTGTGCGGATGCCACAAGCCTCCCGGAAGTTGCCGGACCTGCGGGCATCCTGTTTGATGGATTGGACGAATCATCGATTGCCGCCGCCATGAAGCGCTTGGCGGCGATGGGCGAATCGGAACGCCGCGAGCGCGAAGTCCAAGGCACCGAATGGGCGGGCCGATTCACTTGGACGGCGCACGCCGTGGCGGCAGTCAGGATTTACCGCGAGGCGTTGGGCAAAAGGCCGATCAGTTAGATATCATGGCGGAGTGGCAACAACGATTCTGGAAAACCACCGCCAGCGGTTATGTGGGAGTGGTGGTGCGCATGGTGCTGGGACTGATCCTGTTCCGGCAGATGTTCCAGCAGTTCAGCGAAGCCCAGTTCGGATTCTGGGCTTTGTTGTGGTCCTTGTTCGGTTATGGAATCCTGTTAGACTTCGGTTTCGGATTCACCGCGCAGAAAGCGGTGGCTGGCAAGACGGCCACTGGCGACCTGATCGGACTGAGCAAGCTGCTGGCGACGATTCTTTGGACCTTCATCGGCATGGCTCTGCTTTTGTTGGTGGTTTTCCTGCTGATCCGGGATCCATTTTTGGCAAGGATGGGAATTGCCGAAGCGGGCCGGGATGAATTTGAACGTGCTTATCTTGTCTTCTTTGTTGGCCTCGCCATCATGTTTCCCTTGGGTTTGTTTCCCGAAATCTTGCGGGGCCTCCAGCGGATCGATGTCGCGAATTATGTGGGGACTCTATCCACAGTTCTCAATTTTGTATTTCTCTATTGGGGTCTCACCGCCAAATGGGATCTGGCGATTCTCATGGGAATCAGCGTGGCATCCAGCATCCTTCCCAATCTGGTGGCCTTGGGCTATGCGATCCGCCGACTGCCGGGTGTTTCATTTTCGCCCAAGTGGTTTGAATGGCGATCGGTGCGCTCCCAGATGGGCTTTTCCATCGCTGCTTATCTCATCACCTTCAGCAACATGCTTATGGCGAAGAGCGATCAGCTCGTGATCTCCCTCACCGTGGGCGTGGCCATGGTCGCAATCTATCAGGCCGGTTACAAGATGGGGGAAATGCTCGGTCTCTTCAGCGGACAACTCCAGCAGGTGCTTTCTCCCGCAGCGGCGGCGATGCATGCCAAGGGCGATGACGCGGGACTGAGAAACCTGCTGCTCGGGAGTTCGCGCCTGACTTTTTTCCTCGTGACGCCGTGTTATCTGCTTTCCGCGGTTTATCTCGAACCTCTGATCCGCCTGCTCACCGGCATGAAAAGCGTGCCATCCGAAACCTGGTGGGTGGGCCAGGCCTTGTTGTTTGCAATCTACAGTTCCCAAATCACCAACGCCTGCTCCAAGCGGGTGCTGATGATGTGCGGGGAAGAGCGACGTTTGTTATACATCTCGATTGTGGATGCACTGGCGAATGTGGGACTCAGCATCATACTCGCCTATCAACTCGGCGTTTTGGGAGTGGCTCTCGGAACGATGATTCCTACCGCCTTGGTGGGTTGGCTGTGGGTGGTGCCGCTCACCTTGCGGAAAATCCAGCTTTCATTCACGAGTTATGTATCCCATCACCTCCGTGGCACCCTGCTGCCCATGGGAGCATTTGGTGTGATTCTGACATTGCTTGCGGTTTTCGTTCCCACGGATGGCACCAGTGGTTTCGTCGAACTCGCTTGGCGTGGCGCGCTTTGCATGATGCCTTTTCTGTTCCTCGGGCGTCGCGTGCTGAAGGAGATTTCAAAACCTGTCTAACACCCATTCACCATGAAAAAGCTCCGAGTCCTGATCATTGCCGAGGCGGCCAACCCGGATCTGACCAGCGTGGCGCTTATCGGTCACTCCCTAAGCCAGGCGCTTGGGCGGGTTTGTGATGCGCATTTGGTGACAGAATCCCGCAATGAGGGATCGCTGCTCAAGGCTGGAGTGAAAGCGGAGTTTTTCACCGCGATTCGCAATCCTGCGCAGAGCATCGCCTTCCGCATCGCATCCGTCTTGCGTGGTGGCAACAGCCTCGGCTGGACCATTCATTCCGCTTTGACAACCTTGGCTTATCCCTTGTTCGAGCGGAAGGTTTGGCAGGAATTTTCCGCAAGACTCAAGGCAGGTGAATTCGATCTCGTGCATCGCATCACTCCACTGAGCCCGACGACGCCGAGTTATCTATCAGGAAAGCTGGCATCGATCGGTGTGCCGATGGTGCTGGGTCCGCTGAATGGTGGTATTCCCTGGCCGGCGGGATTCGATCAGGTGCGCATGGCGGAGCGTGAGTGGCTGGGATATTTCCGTGATGTTTATCGGATTCTGCCCGGACTTGCTTCCACGAGGAAACTTGCATCCGCCCTGGTCCTCGCCTCGCGGCATACGTATGGGGAGGTGACAGAAAACAAAGAAGCTTTCCTGAAAAAGGCCGTGTGGATTCCGGAAAATGCCATCGACCCCGAGCGTTTTCCCGAAATTCATTGCGATCCTGTCCCGCCAGTCGCGGGTGAGCCGATGCGCATGGCGTTTCTCGGGCGGTTGGTGCCCTACAAGGGGGCGGACATGTTGTTAGAGGCCGCTGCTCCTTTGCTTCGAGAAAGAAAGGCGGTATTGGAAATCATTGGCGATGGTCCCCAGATGACGGAGCTTAAAGCGATCGTGGAGCGGGAGAAACTGGGAGATTCTGTTGAGTTTCCCGGATGGGTCGCTCACGGGGAAGTGCGCTCCCATCTTTCCAAAGCCAAGATCTTCGCGTTTCCGAGCGTGCGCGAATTCGGCGGCGGCGTGGTGTTGGAGGCGATGGCCTTGGGCTTGATGCCGGTGGTGCTGGATTATGGTGGACCGGCGGAGTTGATTCCCGAGGGTTGTGGGAAGGTCGTGCCGATGGGCAATCGGGATGAAATCATCCAGTCCTTCGCCCGCACGCTTGCCGATCTAACAAACTCGCCGCAGGAAGTCTATCAGACCGGGCTGCGTGCCCAGAATCATGTGCGCGATCATTTCACCTGGGATGCCAAAGCAAAGCAACTACTCCAAATCTATCAATGGGTGCTCGCGGGCAAACCCGATCCGAAACCCGATCCGTTCGCCAAGGCCTGATCAGACTTCGCCGTCTGGGTAGAGCTGGTGGAACTTGATCGCCTCGACCGCGATCGCCGCCGCTGTGCCGAAGATCGTTTGCACCGAAGCCGTGCGTGGAACCTGCGCGGCAGGGCGAGAGAGTCCCATGATGAACTGGCCGTAAGTCTGAGCTCCTGCAACGTGTTGAAGCAGCTTGAGCGCGATGTGCGCGGCATCGAGATTCGGGAAAACCAAGACATCAGCGCTCGGGCGCGCATCGGCGCCGGGGAGTTTGACCTCCGCAGCGGAGGCATCGAGGGCAACATCGGCTTGGAGTTCGCCTTCGATATCGATCTCCAGGAAATTTTTCAGCACTTCGGCCTGCGCAAGGGAAGCGGCGGCGGCCATCCGGCGGGCGTCCGGCGTACCCGCGCTGCCTTTGGTCGAGTGACTGAGCATGGCGACATGCGGCTTGCGGCCGAGGAAATGCAACGCGAGTTTTCCCGTCTCGACCGCGATCGAGGCAAGCTCATTGACGTCCGGATTGGGGATCAGAGCCGAGTCCGCCAGCAACAGAATTCCCGACCCGCCGAGGTGCGTCAAATGGGGGCCGACCAGCACTGAAACCCCGAAAATCCGGGGCACGTTCGGGAGCGGTTTGATCGTGTGAAGCAGCGCGCGGAAATAGGCGGCTGGCAACGCCTGATTGCCACCCACCACCGCATCCGCTTGGCCATATTGCACCATGAGCGAACCGAAATAATGGGGACGGGCGACAATTTCCTCGGGATTGCCAAGCTGGCGGTTGCGGTAGCGATCCATGTTTTCCACCCGCTGGCAGAACAAACGGAAGTCGGAAGCGAGCGGCGGATCGATGATGTGGACGAATTTCAGGGAAATCGAATGCTCCGCTGCCATGGCCCGGATGCGCTCGCGATTGCCGAGCAGGATGGGCGCCACGACCTCTTCCTTGACCAGCCGGGCTGCGGCTTCGATGACGCGGATGTCCTCGCCTTCCGTGAAAACAACCCGTTTCGGGTGCCGGCGGAGTTGGTCGAGCAGGTGGGCAATGACGTTGTTGCCGGACTTGGGTTCTGATGGAAATTCGGACATGGATGTGCCGGTGCTTGCACGGCGGGACGAGTCTAGTATGCCTTTTGCCGTCCGTTCAATCCGATTCATTCCCGACTTTCATGCCCGCCGATTACCACACCCACACCCCGCTTTGCCGCCATGCATCGGGGGAGCCCGAAGCCTTTGTGGATCAGGCGCTGGCGGCGGGAATCACCGAATACGGGATCTCGGATCACGCGCCCCAGACGCCGGAGCCCTTCGATGAATGGCGCATGCTGGATGCGGAAATGCCCGCCTATTTCGAGTGGATTGAGCGCGCCCGCAAGCAGGCTGCCGGGCGGATTCCGATCCGTGTGGGGCTTGAGTGCGACTGGATCGAAGGCAACGAGGAATGGATTTCCGAACTCGCCGCCCGCCACCCCTGGGACTATCTGATCGGGTCCGTGCATTACCTCGGCGATTGGGATTTCGACAATCCGAAGTGGCTCGGCCGCTGGGCGGAGAGCGATGTGGAAGCCGTTTGGACCCATTATTGGAAAACCTACACCCGCATGATCGATAGCGGCTTGTTCGATATCATGGG
>JBBARN010000234.1:0-4934 GCA_040399845.1 Luteolibacter sp.
CTATGAATCCGCCCTGGCAAAGCCCTCCACACGGCGCTTCGGACTACGCTTACCCCACAGACATATCAGAAATATACACAGTCGATCCCGAAATGGCGAGGCCCTGAAAGTCAGTGCCGAGAACGAGGGAGCCATTGATTTGTGTTCCATTGATGTCGTAACTTCTAATGCCACTGGTCCCGTTAGGGTCGGCGACCAAGATCGTTTACGCAGAGGCTATGTTCGATCCGAAGACGGCGATGATAGCGAGGGCAAACGCTGAAAGCCCGACATGGGTTGAAGTGAAAATGTTGGATTTCAATGGAGCTTTATGAGGGGACATTCCCGACGTATTATCTTTTCGAATCACGCTGGCAAGAATTATTATAAAATAATTGCAGGCAGATTTATTTGTATCTATTGCCGTTCATTCGATCCAATGATGATTGTGAATCTCGTATCAACCGGAGTTCTGCGAGGAGGATCAAGGGACTGGTGCCTTCGCCTTCAAGCGTTTGGAGCGTTGCGCTTCGTGGAGATTGGTTGGGATGATTTGATCCGGGTCGATGACTTCCATCCATCGGCCAGCCTCGTGGGTTAAAGACTTTTCCAGGCTTTGCACGGCCACCAGATTCATGGAAGCTGGTCCGAAGTCGCCGGGGTGGTTTTGATCCTGCTTGGAGCGGATGTTCCAGAAGGTGCCCCGGGCCGCGCAATGCCTGCCAAGATTCGCGCCGCCACCGCATTTCCACAGACGCGAGCCCTCACCGGCGTCGATGTCCGTGAAGACATTCTCATAAGGTGCCCGCTTGTGGTGATCGAAACATAGATCCCACCCACTGCCGGCTGAGGCGACATTTCCCGCACCTCCCTCGACGCTGATATCATGAATGAAACGCTGTGCGATGCTGAACCGTGTGAGCAGATTGTCATGCCCGGAAAGAGTCACACCATGATGACCAAACTCACCACGATTCTCGGTCACATTGCGGATTTTGAAATGCAAACCCTCAATCGTGCAGAATCGCCCGGCGGCGAAGATACCGCTATCCGCATTGATCAACTCCAAATTCCGCGCCCAGCAATGGGCCACGCCGTTGAAGGCCACGGCATTGAATCCCAACTCGGAAAAATGGCCACCGTAGGTCCTCTCGGGAAATTCAAATGATAACTCTTCGATGCCACTGTTCGTCACATCCGGCTGATAGAGATAAACCTTCGGTTTCCACTCCGGGCGGATATCAATGCGCAAGGGCCGGTCCAGTGCGAGCAGGCCGTCCTTCACCCCGGTCACCCGGGTGACAAAGCTGGTGGAATGTTTCCCTGCTTTGATTTTGGAAACATTACCGGGATCGCCGGAATAGAGATGATCGAGCAGAGAGCGCTGATCATCATCCTTTACTCTGATTTCAATCCATGTGCCTGCCTTCAACGACTTGGCATCACCCTCAAGGCGCAGTTGGCGTGCACCGCGGTTTGCAGGCACTTTGCAAGTGCCGAGCAGTTTGGCACGGTCATCTCCCTTGAACCACACGATGCCGCCCGACCAGGAATAATTCGAAGTACGCTGCCCGCTGGTCGTCTCGCCCCAGTTCGGCACGATGTCATTGAGCGGCACCTTGCAAACGAGGGTCGTTTTGCCCATTCCGGCACCACGAAGCACGAGCCCCGGACGCTTGATTTCCAGGATTTTCTCGATGCGATAGCGCCCTGCAGGAATCGCAAGCGCACCGCCCGGGGCGTTTGCGATCGCTTTGAGAAATGCCGCGGTGTCATCCGTAATTCCATCGCCCTTGGCCCCATAATCCCGCACGCTCGCCTTCACCGGTGGTTTGGGAATTTCACGCTCGCCGCAGGCATAGCCGGCATGCGAGACATCCGGCAGCCTGCCGGACGGATCCCACTTGCTGCCATCCGCTCCCCAAAGCTTCGAATGTTGCGCTGCACCGGACACGGCAACGAGACAGAGGTGCATGGCAAGCACGGCCAGAACTGATTTCATCAGCCAATGAAACGTGGATTCATGCCCCGTCTTTCATCTGCTCCGACTGGTTCCTGTCCCGCCCGCCAAGCAAGGCTTGCAAGCGGCCAGAGGCTGAGAGCATCCTCGGCGGGTTATGTTTGTCATGTCGGTATGCAGTATCTTCAGAACCGCAAGCCACGGGATCGATGCGGCCACAGGCGAGGAGTTTGATTTTATCATCTCACCCTGAGCCCGCTTCACGAACCCTTGATGGCGTCCCGGCACCAGGCCAGCGCCATCAGGGAGTAGCCGGTGCCATACGGTTGATGATAGTCATACAAGGGATAGTCCCACCACGAACCATCCTTTTCCTGCCGTTCGATCAGAATGGCGGCAAGGAGCTTGGCATAAGTCGCGTGGGTTTGCTTGGGCAGCAGCGCGGCGCTTTCGGTGAAATAGAACACTCCGTAATAATAGAAGTAACCTGCGATCTTGAATGCCCCCTCATGGGGAACCGGGCGCTTGCGCACATTGCTGAGGAATCCCTCGCGATTGAGAAAACGGTCTGCCCAGATGGTGAGGACTTCATCGGTCACCGCCTTTTCCCCGAACACCCGCAAGGCCGCATTGCAGGCCTGCGAACGGGAAAGCGAGCCGGCAGGTCGGTTGATGTCCGAACGCGGATGCATCCGGTGTGGAAATGAATAGGTATAGGCAAAATCCGGGGTGCGCTGCATGTTGATGGAAACCAGCGAATGTTTCACCTTCTTGTCATCGAGCTTCAGCCCCATCGCATCCCGAGCTTCCGCCATGGCGAGCAGCACGGTGGCGGTAGTGAAGGAGGTGGGCAGGCCCGAGGGCACCTTGGTGGTGAGGTCATCAAAGACATCCAGATATCCCCAGCCGCCGTTGACGTCTTCATAGCGGTTCGCGAGGTCGATCTGTTCCTGCGCGAGGGCCGCCCACTTGCTTTTCAACGCAGGATCTTTTTCCCGTTGATACAAGCGCGTGATGGCGCGCAATCCATATGCATGGCCCCAGGCATTGTAAGTGGTCGTCTGATCCGCGCGGCGGAGTTTCGGCAATTCCGCCGCAGCCCACGCGGCGGCCTTGTCGATGGCGGCAGCCGCCTCCGGCCGCGGATCTGCCGCATCGATCATCCCGGCTAGCGCAAGCCCGGAGGCACCGGCCCGGAATGCATGATGGGCCCCTGGCAACGGCGCATAGATATTGAGACCCTTGGTCCGCGTGGGCCCGCCCCAGGAACCATTGCTGTTTTGATCGAGCAATAGGAAATCAACCCCGCGTGTGATGGCCTTGTCGATGGCGGCCACGGTGATTTCCTCAGCAGCGGGGGCGGCATTCGCGATGGGAATCTGATAGCAGATTCCTGCAATTGCCATGCACGCCAATCGCAGCGTTTTCCCGGGAGATATCATATCAGGTTTCGTGGATCGATGACCGGCGGCAGGCTCACTTGTCCGGAGCGATGATGACCTGTCCGACTTCGAGGCCGGATACAATTTCGGTGAGCTCTTCGGAGATGCGACCGCGTTTCACCGGTCGCTTCTCGGTTTTTCCATCGGCCAATTTCACTTCCACCGTCCAGCCACGCGTATCATACGACAAGGCACGGGTGGGGATGGCGATGGCAGCCGGCTGATGATAGGAAATCATGCGCACCTTGGCGGATGTGCCGGTGACGGGGGTGATTTCCTTGGGCCAATCCGCGGAGAGATCGACACGATAACTTCCATCCGGTCCCGGGATGTTTGAGAGCGTGGCAAGCTTCACGGAAATATCCAGATCCTCGCGCCCGGAGAGCGTTGCCACTCCGGTCAGCTCCAACTTGAGTGAGTTTGCCATGGCTTCCTCCAAATAGGCGGTGAGTGCAAGTCGCGCTTCGCTTGGGATGAAGGTGGCGAATGCCTTGTTAGGAGTTGGGCGTCCGTGTTTGACCAAGGCCTTTGCCAACTCGCCAGTGATCCATCGGCCGTTTTCCACGGAACCATGATAGAACCAACCGTCCGCCGGGGCCTTGATCTCAAACAAAGCACGGTCCTTTTGCAGTTTTTCCAAGTTATCTTTTTCCCGCTGATGATTGGTCTTGAGGGCGTCGAGTTCGAGTTTCTTTTGCTCGAGCGAGCGCGGAAAATCAGCCTGCGCCTTGAGCAAGGCAAGCGCGGTGTCGCGCTCGTTGTTGGCGAGTGAGACCGCCTCGCGCGGCAGACTGACTTCCATGGTCCGCTGATAGTCGAGCGTCTCCATTTTCACGGCCAACTCCGCCGCCTTCACATCATCCTTCTGGCGCGTGAGGATGATTTCCTCGGTCTCTTCCGTGACGTCATCCGCATCATACATCTTGCCAAGTTGTTTGAGCTCCTCCTGCTGGTTGGAAAGCATCTGCTTCTTGCGTTCCAATGCCTGCGCGGCCTGCTCTTCCATGGCTTTGCGGCGGATATTGGTGAAATAGGTGTTGTCCTCCTTGGCAATCTCCGCTGCCCGGCGGTAGGCCTCCAGACGATGAGGGTTGGTTTCCTGCTGGTGCTTGAAGTCCATCTCAGCCTGGGCGAGCGCGAGCGTGCTGGCTTCCAGCGAGCGCCGGGCATCGACCAGTTTTTTGTCGATCGCCTCCGCATCGAAGCGCACGAGCACGGCTCCTTTCGCGACCTTACTGCCGTGATCCGCCACTTCGGCAATTTCGAAGTCCGCCCAGACATCGGGTTCGATCTGGATCAACTCCACTCCCTCCGTTGGCAAGGCGGTGGCGGAAAACGCCTTTTCCTGGGTGAAAGGACCTTGCTCGATGGTGACTTCCCCTGCCTGTGATGCAGCAGCAAACAGGATGGGAACGAGATGGAGGGGAGACAAACGAATCATAGACAGCAGGAGCATCCACGAAAGAAGCCAAAGATCAACCCGCGGTTTCCCGATTCTCCCCGGCGGTGGAACCCTACCTTTTCGCAAGCGGCCAGGTAGGGCGGCACCGCCG
>JBBARN010000235.1:0-4833 GCA_040399845.1 Luteolibacter sp.
AAACGATTGAGGGATTGACCGGAGAGGCTCATGTCCGGGGCTGTATGTCGAAAAAAGAAAAAGCCTCGCGGCCGAAACACCGCGAGGCTTTGGATAAAACGCGAATCCGATTCGCGAAGTTATTCGGTAGGAGGATCTTCCGGGGCTTCTGTTTCCAGAGCGGGATCGGCGTTTTCCTCTTCCGGTTCTTGAGCGCTTTCCATCTCTTGCGCGGCGTTTTTCCTTTCTTCACGGTAGCGAAGCGCTTTGGCGGGAAATTTACGACGTTCGAATTTTGGATTGCGAACATGGAGGACGCATTCGTTTTCGGGATCGCTGGCGGCTTTTTCAAAGGCCGTTTGCGCTTTCCCTCGATCGTTCCCTCCATGGAGCAATTTGATTTTTCCTTTCCCGTCGAGCGCGACGATGATGTTGAGATTTTTGATCATTGGCGGAAATTGTTGAGGTGAGAAAAGGGAGGCTTTTTAGCCTCCCTTCATTTTGGCTCCGATTACGGCGCTTCCGTGACGAGCTCGACGCAGTTGGTATTGCCTTTGGCGAATCCAAACACCCAAGCGAGATCCATCTGGATTCCACCGTTTGAGTTTTTGTGGAGACGTTGCAAGAGGCTGAGGCCGGTATCTTCATCGGTGACGACTTCGACCGCGGCGACGTTGGGGACATTGTCGAACATTCCCGGAGCGTTCGCATCGGCAGGGACTCCGACCGCACCAACCACTCCACCGGCCGTCATGAAAATCCCGTTCAGGTCGATGGCGTTTGCAGGGAGTTGAGGATACTCGATGATCGTGAAACCACGGGCGCGGAGGATCATCGGGGCAAGCGCGTAGTCGTCTTGGGAGTTTGCGTTGGTGTCGATCTTCGTCACCAGGTCGTCACCCGAAAGCGCTTCGAATGCGTCGCTGTTCAAGATACCCAGGCGGCCAAGGGCGGGGGCTTTGCGGACATTGAGCTTCTTGCGAATCCCGCGCAAGGTCACGTCATCATAATTGACGGCGTCTTCCAGGGTGCGAAGGGATGCGAGCGGATAGTTTGCGTTGATGAAGATTGCGCAAAGTTGATCGAGCAAGTCTTGTCCCAGGCTGTTGGCAAGGGCGGCGGCGTGTTCGTTCACCAGGTCGCGATTGGTGGAACTCATTTGTGCCGCTGTGAACGCGACGGAAGCGGCCTTGAAGTTGGTCGCGGTGACGGGGACATCGGTGTCGGTGACATCCGGGGCGACATAGCCTGCGACAGCGCTATAAGCTGCGGTTGCGCCTGGGATCCGAGTTGTGATGGATTGGTTCAACAAAACTTGTTGAGGTGTGAAGTCGATGAACATCCGGAGAACCGGCGGGAACATCTCTTTGAGATAGTCAAGCGTGCGTTGAGCGACGAGAGACGAAGCGAGGGTGCCAAGTGCGTTTGCCATAATTTTTGTTTTCTAATATTTTGTGATTGGATGATCAGACAAGCAGGTCGCGATTTTTGAGGTAGAATTCGCGTTTTTCTTTTCCTTGGAGTTGCGCGTATTGTTGGAGCGCTTCCTGACGGTTGGTTGCGGATTGTTTGCTGTCCGCAGCGATTGCGGCCGGTGCGGCTTCGGGGGTGATTCCCAGGGCTGAGAGCTCGGCGGCGACTCCCTTCGCGACTTGGTTTTCGCGGCCTTTGGCGGCGGCTTCGATTTTCGCGGGGGTTTCGGTTTTGAGGGCGGAGAGCTCACCGGCGAGGCGAGTGTTTTCCGCTTTCAAGTTGGCGACCTCTTCGGTCAGCGCGGCGGCTTCGAGTTCGGAGCGTTCCACCCGTGCGATGAGGTCGCCTTTGCCCAATCCGCGAAGCAATCCACGATCGAAGGCGGAGAGTTTCGGTTTTTGAGTGGCGGCGGGCTCGGGCTCGGCGATGGGCTGGGTTCCAGGCGAGTCGGGATCCTCTTCGGATTCCTTTTCCTTTTTATCGTCGCCTTCTTCCTGTTCGGAGGTGCTGGCGGATTCCGTCGCGACTGGCGACTTGGCGGAGGGCTGCGCTCCCGGAGCGGGGGCGGCCGCTTGATTGAGCAGCGGGTTGGACGGATTCTTTAGCATATCGGCGAGCGGTTGATTGGTGGGGCCTTGTTGGCGTTCGAGGTTTTTCAGCGTGTCAAACGACGGCGGGTTTCATGATGTCCGCGAGCAGGGCGGGGAGGTTTCGATAGAAGCCATCGAGCAAGGTGGAGTCGGCTTCTTTGGCGAAAAACCATTGGCCTTGCATCGCCTCTTCCGGGACGGCTCCCCGGCGGCTTGTGACCATGTCCCGGAATTCTTTCCCGGCGAGGTCGGCTTTGTTTTGAAGCCATGCGCGTTCTTCGGTGCTCCATGCTTTCCCCGGGTGTCCCATGGCTTTGAGGTTGCCTGATTTGGCAAGGATGAGCTCCATTCCCTCAAATTCCCAGGCGCGGGAATCATCGAGACCGGCGCAATAAGTCCCGATCGATCCGAGCACGGATGACGGGGCGGCATAGACTTCATCGCAGTTGACCGCGAGATAGTAAGCAGCAGAGCAGCATTGATAATCGGAGTAGGAGATGAGGCGTTTTTCGGCGGCGATCTCGCGCATGCGCTCCCCGGTTTCTTGAAGGCCGATCATCGAGCCTCCCGGGGAGTTCCATGAGAAAATGATGGTGTCGAGGGAGGCGTCGGCGGCGATCTCATCGAGCAGGGCATCGAGGGCGGAGAGGTCGATGAGTTGCGGGCCGCATAGCATTTTCGGGGCATTCTTCACGATGACTCCGGAGAGATAAATGATGGCGATCCCTTGCGCGTGGTCGGCTTCCCAGGTGATCCCGTGGCAGGCTTCCCCCTCGGCGGCGAGTCCTTGCGGGGCCGGTGGGAGGGATCCCATGAGATAGGCGCGGTAGAGTTGACCGAGCTCGATGTGATTTTGCGGCAAAATCGCCCACGGCGAACCGTAAAGGGCGGCGGAAACGAAAGGCAGTTGTTTCATGGTTGGATGTGGTGTTTCCACGCGCGTGGAATGTGTTTTTCGGAGCGCTCCGAATTTCGGTTTATCAGGCGGCGATCTTCAGGTCGTTCAGCACGAGTCCGAGGTCGGACATGGCTTTTTTCTCTTTGGAGATTTGGCGGAGCTCGCGGAGCCAATGGCTCCCGGCGTCTTCGGCGAAATGGGTTTGGAGGCTGCGCATGTGGTTTTGAACGAGCTCGATGTTGAGCTTTCCGACGCGGCCTTTGTCTGCGGTGATGGATGCTTGGGGGATGAATGTCGCTCGCCAGAATTGAGCGCTTCCGGCGGGCTCCGGCAGGCGACCGGCTTTGATTTCATTTGAGATCCAGATTGCCCGGAACCGTTTCATCCATCCGCGCAAGCGAAGCAGGCGAACGGCGATCCAGCGGTCTAGGTCGGCATTGGCGATTCGGGACGGGGCTCCTTTGAGTTTCTCGATGTTCCAAAGCAGTTCGGGCGAGACTCCGACTCCCCAGGAAATGTCGCGGATGAGATACTCGATGAGGGCCACTTGGTTGGGGTGGGGTCTCGCGTCTTGGATCACTCCGACGGATGAGCCTTTGGGGAGGTTGGCGATTCCTCCGTTTGCGCGGTAAAGGTCCTCGACCTTGTGCTCGACTCGCGGGAATTCGGCGGTCCCATCGCCTTTTGTGTGGAGCTCGTTTCGCAGGGCCTCGGCCATGCTTCGTGGGCCGTCGTGGCCTCCGGGGTTCTCAAGCTTGTTTTCGATGTAGAGACCGAGTTGAGCGGCGACCTTGATCGTGAGCTTAACATCAGCGAGAATTTCCGAAATGTCCTGCATGTGATTGACCGCATGCCATAGGCAGGTCGGGGGGCGGATTCGTCCCATGCTGTCCGGGTGCGAGAAATAGAGCGCGTCGTTTGCCGAAATGGTTTTGACGGTCCCGTCATCGGAGCGGAGACCGTAGGCGAGATGGCGGCGGAATTTGTTGATTTTCACCCCGTCGATCCAGGTCGCATCGGAGTTGACCGGCGATGCGATTTGGTGGGCTTCGTAGTTGGCGAGCATGATCCCATCGGCCTCGTTTCGGATCAGGACCGGCAGAATGTCGCCGTCGCCGAATGCCGATTTGTTGAGCTCGATCTGTTGGCGTCGAATATCGAATTGACCGGCGGCGTCGATCACTTCGGCGGATGAGGTGCGATCTTCCCAATGATCATCGGCGAGTTCGTCCCAATCCGCATCGCCAGACATGGAGACCGGCGTGAGGTATCCAATCAGGTCGGCGAGGCCGGAGCAAATCCGAGTCGCAAGGCCGAAATTGGCGCGGAGCCAACGGCTTTTTCGAAGGAGTTCGGTGCGGCTGTAGGTGTCGAGCTCGCGTTTGCTGTCGAGGGTCGGCCAATAGATGAAACCGCGTCGGCTGGATTGGTTCGCTCCATCGAAACCCGACAAGGCTTGGAGGGCGGCGGCAGATTGCTGATAAGCCGCCATCTCACTTGGGCGAGATTGGGCGGCTGTGTGGTTGGCCTGGGCGGATTGGCGGCGGCGACGGCGGGCGGCGGTGGAACTCATGTTTCGGAACGGCGACGGTTGAAATTGATTGGCGCGGTCATCGGCGGCGGGGCGGCGTTTGGCTCGGTTCCGGCCTCGATTTGTTGGAGAGTGAGTTCGAGGATCTCGATGATCTCATTTGGATCTCCGGTGATCGGCGTTCCGGATCCGGCCCCATCCTGGAAGGAAACCTGAGTGACAAGGACTCCCGTCGCGCGATCATGCAAAGCGACGCGCAAAGCCTCCTCAAGCTGCGGGACGCTGTAGCAGCGACGATAAGCGGAAATTACTGTGCGAGATACGGCCACGATGAGGGCCGCTGTGTCAAAGTGGAGCGGGCG
>JBBARN010000236.1:0-2173 GCA_040399845.1 Luteolibacter sp.
GCGAGAGTGCTCCTGGCTTGTGATGCACTTGCTCGTTGGCGATGGCGGTCTTGTTGCTGAAGATGCCTTCGGCGGTGTTGGGATTGCGGTCGTAGAGGGGGAAGTCGGCACCGCTAATGTCCACGCGGAGTTGATGACCTTTGGCGATGGTGGCAGCGACGGGACCGAGATCGACGGTGATCTCATACACTCGGCCGGGCTGCATCAGCTCGGGCTTGAGCAGCGAGTTACGATAACGACCGCGCAGGATGCCGCGGGCGATGTTTTGCGCGAAACCGTCAGGATGCACGTCGATGAGTTTCACGGCCCAGTCGGCATCGGGAGTATCGGTGCTGACGTGTAGCTTTGCTTCAGCATTGCCGGCAAAAGTGAGCGGTTCAGTCATCGGCTCGCTGGAGTAAACAAGCACGTCATCGCGATCCTCGGTGGCGCCTTGATTCACAGGTCCCCAGACAGCGGCTTTGATGGGGCGTGCTTCGGTGATGGGGTTTGATGGCGTTGGCTTAGCGGGATCTGCGAGGAAGGTGTCCGGTGTTTCATCTTGGGTAGGTGCTTTCAGAGAAAGGACTCCCCTTCCCTGCCGAGTGTTCGCTTTGCCTTCAGAACGAAGGTAGAACGAAGTCGCGGTGAAGCCTTCCGGCGGCCACGTTTGAGCATCGTGCCAGACGTTATCGCCCATGGAGAAGTAGCGCACGGGCGGGAAGGTTTTAGCTTGTGCAGCCGGGTCTTGCTTGAGATGGCGATTAAACCAGTCGAACTGAAGCGCAAAGGTATCCAAGGCAGCATCGAGTCCGAATTCAACTTCAGCGACCTTTGTCTTGCCAATGGTGCCATGATCCCACGGGCCGAGAATGAGGCGCTGCTGCTCGCGTGTTTTCATATCACGCGCCTGCTTTTGCATGATCATGAAGTTACCCACCGACTCGCGCGAAAAGTAGTCGTAGTAGCCGACAACATGTAGCGCGGGTACTTGCAATTCAGGAAGACGCGAGGTGAGATCGAGCCGCGTCCAAAAGCCACCCGGCTCGGGATGTGTGAGGAAGGCATCCAGCCACGGCATGTCCCAGCCGAGGGCGTGATCAACCTCACCGAGCGGCAGACGCATCAAGGCCTCGCCCATGTCCCCAGGCTTCACACCTTCGGGCTTCGGAGTATTGCCCGCGATCCAGCCTGCGATAAGCGAAAGCCGCACGGAGCCGCCGAGGTGGAGGTTTCGATAAAAGCTACTCCAAGTCGCTTGCGGAGCAATGGCCGCAAGTCCGGGCGGATTCTCCGCCGCTGCCTGCCACTGAACCGCGCCGACATACGAACCGCCCATCATGCCCACGCGACCGCTGCACCAAGACTGGCCAGTGATCCATTCAATGGTATCATAGCCGTCCTGGCCTTCGTTGTTGTATGGGGCGAACGCTCCTTCAGAGCCAAACTTCCCGCGACAATCCTGCGCGATGAAGACGTAGCCAGCCTTGGCCCATCGCTCTCCTGTGGCCTTCTGCTTCGTGCGATCATACGGTGTGCGCATGAGAATAACGGGAGCCTTCGTCACGGCATCATCACGATAGATGTCAGTGGCCAGCTTAATACCATCGCGCATTGGCATGTTGAGGGTTTCGGTTTTGACCTCAGCAAAAGTAGAGGTGGCGAGGCTAAGTAAGATGAGGAGTATTTTCATAATTTAGAGTTGGTTCAATCCGCTGAGGGTGCCGCCGCTGCTACCAAATGACGCTGATTCGATACCCATGTTCTGCATCATGGAGACGAAGAGATTGCACAGTGGCTTGTTCTGCTCGGTGTCGAAGGCGAGGTGCTGGCCATGTTTGAATCCACCACCTGCGAGAAGGACAGGGAGGTTGGTGCAGTTGTGAACATTGGCATCGCCGAGGTTGCTGCCGTAGAGGACCATCGTGTGGTCGAGCAGGCGTTTGGAGTCGGCGGTGGCTGTGGCGGCGAGAGTAGTCAGGAGATCGCGCAGGTGACGCATCTGCTGAAGATCCACCTTTTCGAGTTCGGCGAGTTTCTCTTTCGACTGACCGTGGTGGCTGAGATTGTGATAACCATCGCGAGTGCGGTACTGTGCATCAATCTCAAAAACGGGCGTGGCAAAACCGTCCACCATGAGGGTGATGATGCGCGTGGAGTCGGACTCGAAGGCGAGCCGTGCCATGTCGAGCAT
>JBBARN010000236.1:2273-4814 GCA_040399845.1 Luteolibacter sp.
AACATTTTTCGAAACAAAGCAGCCGGTCTATCCTCAGCGGGCAACAGCACGCCATCGCGTGTCCAAGACAGACTGCGGTTAGCTTTGTCAATATTCACGCCAAGGTTCAGCGTGGGAAATCGCGTCTGCTGGCCGATGGTTTCAGCAGCGAACTGATCGAATGAGATGCTATTGCGAAATCCGCTTCGAGTAGGTTCGCGTGCGGCGGTGAGGAAGCAGTTTTCCGTACTGTGTCCGCCAGTCACCGCCGGATGCGAAAGACCGCTACACACAGTGAAGTCATTCCTAAAGGCTGAGAGTTCTTTCAAATAAGGTGAGAGCGTATAGCCGGGACCTTTGTCCTTTGGAAAGAAATGCTGAGGCAGCACGCCGAGGTTATTAGAGATAAGCAACATTCGCTTTGGAGGCGCGTGCAATGCCGCGCGGGCGTAGTTTTGCTCCAGGAGCGGAAGGCCAAGCGTGACGCCTAGGCCGCGGAGGAAACGGCGGCGTGGAATCGGAGTGGAGATGTAGGGGAAGTTCATGACTAGAGTATTGAACCAAGGAAAATACGGCTTTGCACGAGTGCCTTAATCAGGTCCTTCACACGAAACCCATCCGCCGCGCACGCATCGAGCATCGTCTCGATTTCTTCGCGATCCGCGAATCCCACGGGCGTGCCGGTGGCGTGGAGGACGAGGTGTTCGAGGAGGTTTTTGGCAAGTTGGCGCGGGTTGGCCGTGAGGAGACGTTTGACATCATGGATGTCATGGAAGGATTCGCCTGTAGGAAGCTTACTGGAGGCATCGACGGGTTGGCCGACGAAGTAGGTGTAGGGATGTCCGGCGGGATCAATGCCAGTGATCTTTTCGCCGCGCTCCATGCCGCGATAGCGATCCCGCCAAGCACCCATGACATCAAAGTTCTCCATGGCAAAGCCGATAGGATCGAACTTCGCGTGGCAGGCTGCGCAGGATTTCAAAGAGGTGTGTTTGGCAAGCAGGTCGCGGATTGTCGTGGCACCACGAATGTCCGGCTCCACAGCGGGCACGCTCTTGGGTGGCGGTGGTGGCGGCTGGCCGAGCAGTTTTTCCATGATCCACACGCCGCGCAATACGGGGGAGGTGGTGGTGCCATTGGCGGTGTGTTTCATCAGTGCAGCTTGCGTGATGAGTCCGCCATACGGACTGCTTTTGGGCAATGAAACGCGCTTCATGGCGGAACCGCTGACACGTGGCAGATCGTAGTGACGTGCCAAGCGATCATTCACAAAAGTGAAGTCGGCGGCAATGACTGTACTCGCGGGCAGGTTCTCGCGAATCATGGCGCGGAGGAAGGACTGCGTCTCAAGGGCCATCGAATCGACGAGGTAGTCGTCTTTGCGATACTCGGGATACAAACGCTCGTCCGGGATGTCGCGGCGCAGTTTGCGCAGATCGAGCCATTCGTTGGCGAACATGATCACGAATTGCTCGAATCGAGGATCGGCGATGAGGCGCTCGGTTTGGACACGCAACACGGCTTTGTCATGCAATCGGCCCTTTTGCGCGAGTTGGGCCAGTTCGTCATCAGGCCGCGAGTTCCAGAGAAAATGCGAGAGCCGACTCGCGATGGTGAAGTGGGCATCGGGAGCGTCTTTTCTCGGCTCGGTGAGGTAAAGGCAGTGCGAGGAGCAAAGCAGCGCCTGATAGCCCGTTAGCATGGCATCAGCAAAAGGTGCTCCACCGGTCATTTTGGCCTGAATGAGCTTCAAAAAGGGATGGTGATCCCTCTCGCTCATCGGATGCAAAGAGGCCATCGCGGCGAATCGGCGGAAGAGCTTTTCAGCATCGGCGGCATTGCCTTTCGCAGCATCCACCTCATCAAACAAAACGTGATGCGATGGCGGTGGCCACTGAGCCTCGCCGATCGGACCGGTCACTTCGAGCCATTGAATCGCCACGCCGCGATGGCCCTCCGGCGGCATCGGCGGGTAATCATAGAAGAAGCCGCCATCGGTGCGGATGAAGGGCACAGGTAAGCCGAGCGGGCTGTATTCAAAGGTCTCGCCTGCTTTGAGATGGATCGTCGTCTCAAACTCGCGTGCATCAGGTTGCAGATCCATCCAGCCACCGGTCTCGCGCACATCGCCAGAGACATCGGCTCCTGAAGGCTGCCGTGCGCGAAAACTCATCGCCACAGGTTCATGCGCGGGCACGAGGCGAAAGTCGCGCACCTGCCGCACAGCGCGACCGCGGAAACGCACACGATATGCGCCGCTTTCTTTGGCACGAAAGCCGGGCGGATAGCCATAATAAGGCCACGTCGCCGAACGAAAGAGCGCCATCTCTAGGCTGGGATCGCGGCGCTGTTCAGGCGTCATCACTTTCAACTCCGCAGCTGTGATGGTCACCATCCGATTGTCTCGCGCGAAGAACATCGCCTCGCGTTCGCCGAAGGTATTCAGACCAGGAAAAAGCTCCGTGCCGGAGAACCGCTGCAGCACCGGTGCAGCAGGTGGCTTTGGGCCTGCTATCGCCGTGCGCAAAGCGGTTTCTGTAGCATCGAGATAGGCATCGAGCT
>JBBARN010000237.1:0-1611 GCA_040399845.1 Luteolibacter sp.
CTGGTCGAGTCTGATGGTTGGGTCCATGGGATGGTGGTCCTTTTGTCGCGTGGGCTATTCGGCCCGGAGGGTGGTTGCCCCGATATGGATGGTGTCTCCGGAGACGAGCTCCTGTTGGTGGATGCGTTGGCCATTAATGAATGTGCCATTTGTCGAGCCGCAGTCTTCAACGAGAATTTTGCCGGCTGGGCTGTAAATGCGGATGTGGCGGCGGGAAAGCTTGTCATCGGCGGCGATGGGAAAGTCTGTCGAAACTTGGTCGCGTCCGATGGTGATGTCACCATTTAGTGGGATGAGCTGGCCGGCGGCGGGCCCCCCTGTGATCCGCAAGGTTATTGGGTTTGCGGCTGCCTGTATTGGCGCAGAAGTGAAGCCTTGCTGGGTGGCTTGGCTTTGCGGTATGGGGCTGGCCGCGGGGGCGGTGCGGGCGGCTTCTGCCGGGACACGCTGCGTGTAAGCGGTGACATTTCGGAGCTGGAAGGTGAGATTTGCGGTCCCAACCGTGATCCGGTCGCCGGGGCGCAGCACGTGGCTTGCCCCAATGCGTTGACCATTGACCAGCGTTCCAACTGGGCTCTGCCCGCGGTCGCTCAGCATCCAGGTTCCGTTCAACTTCTGCAGCAGCGCATGGCTTTTCGCAATCTGTGGGTCGCCGTAGAGCGGGATGCCATCGAGCTCCGAGCGGCCAAGCGTCATCGAATCCTGGTCCACGACAAAGTCACGGCCTTCATTTCGTCCAAGCTCAAGACGCAGCCAGGCTTCTTGGAGGAACTGCTGGACAAGGCCGATGAAGAGCCCGATGCTGGCGCCGGTGGTGGCAAAGCCAATCATTCGGCTGACCGCGCCGACTTTGAGGGTTGGAAGGAGATACGGGACGCACTCAAAGAGCAAACCACCCAAAAATCCGCCAAGCAGACCACCGATTGCGCCATTGCGTCCGGTTTGCACACTGCGCGTCCGGAAGCCATCCCCAAGGCCAATAAAGCCGCCAATCATCATCCAGGCAAGCCCGCGCGCGATGACATTTCCCAAAAACTGCGCTGGGTTCCGAACCGTCGCGGCGTAGAGGGGAGCCATTAACGACATCCCGAACTGAACGCCAAGAAATGCGCAAAATGCCCCAGCGCCAATCGCTAGTGGCAGGATGCGGTAGAACTGGCGGCGTCCAGAAAGCATGTGTTGCGCTGCAGCGAGGAGGACACCGAGCAGCGTCCCGAAGGCAACGGTTGCGAGCACATGCTGTCGAGCCTGTTCGGGTGTGAGTCCAACGGTGATTTCCGGAATCGGCACAATCCGAAATACATCCGTGATCAGCACCGTGATAAACGCCGCGACGAGGCCGGCGATTGGCAGGAGGGTTAGCCGGGATGCTAGATTCACGCATCCACCTCGACGCGGAAGCGCTGCGCACCAACGACCAGCGTATCGCCGGCGACGAGCTGTGCGGAACCGGTCACGCGGGTCGAGTTGACAAATGTCCCATTGGATGACCCTTTGTCCGTTACCGTATAGCTGCCATCCGGGGCGCACAAAACCTCGGCATGATTGCGGCTGATGGTCTGGTCATTTGTGAGTGGGATGTTACAGCTCATTTCCCGGCCGATAGTCATC
>JBBARN010000237.1:1711-3482 GCA_040399845.1 Luteolibacter sp.
AAGCCTGCGTAGCCGAGTGCGACGGCGATCAGAATACCAATCCACCCGGATGACGCATCTTGTTGCGGAGCGGCAGGTTGCTGCACGACAACTGTGACGGGTGGCTGGGCTGGTTGGGGTACGACTGGCGGTGGGGTTGCCTGCGGGGTAGCAGCTGGTTGGGCTTTGTCTTTCCCTGCGGTGCCTGCAGCGGCTGGTGCGGTTTTCGTACCTACGGATTTTGTATCAGCAGGTGCACCGGCTGGCTTTGCGACGGGCGGCGTAGTAGCTGCCGCTTGCTTCTCTTTTGCTGCGGGTGCGGGAACACTTGCGGGTTTGTCCTGCTGCGGAATTCTAGCGAGCGAGCTGCCTGCAACTAGGGCAAGGATGCACACCGGCATTAGGCCCTGCTGGAATCTGTTCAGTCTATCCATGGCGATGTATCCTCTCCCGCAGCAATCCTCATCCAAGCAGCGCCGATGCAATCGCAAATGTCGCTGGCCATCGTATTCATCAGACCGTTTTTTGCCGCCGCAAGTTCCCCAGAGCGGGCGTGGATTGTTGCACCTGCAACAGCTGCGCGGTGCGCTTCCAAGCCTTGTGCAGCAAGTGCGGCGATGATTCCCGTTAGCGTATCTCCCGAACCAGCCGTTCCGAGTGCGGGCGTGCCTTTGCGGATGATATCGGTGCGCAGTCCATCGGATGCAACCAGTGTACGGGTGCCTTTCAGCAGGACGGTTGCGTGGGTTCGCTTTACAAGCTCGCGGACAGCATCGATGCGGTCACAATCCCGACTCTCAACACCGTACGCTCCAGCAGCCTCACCTGGGTGCGGAGTCAGAATCGTTTGCCGACCTGCGGCTGCGCGCTCTTTAAGAAGTAGCGGGGATGCGGCATAAAGCGCATCGGCATCGATGACCAGCGGGCCGGTGAACATCTCCAGAACAAACGCGACGATGGCAGCTGTTTCGTCGGTGCGACCAAGTCCGGGTCCGATTGCGATGCAATCTGTGCGCGAAATCCGCGTTAGGATTTCCTGCTGCGTTGCTGTGAATGAGAGCGTGCCATCTGGCTCACTTGGACACGACACATAAATGGCTTCCGGGAGCGATGCGGCGGCGGACTGGCAGACGGATTTTGTGGAGATGAGTGTCGCGTAGCCGGCGCCAGCGTGCATCGATGCGCGTAGCGTTAGCAATGCAGCCCCGGGCATGGCATCCGAGCCGGCAATCACCACAACGCGGCCATGCGAGCCCTTGTTGGCATCGCGGTGCTGAACGCGGACAGGAAGACTTCTACGGACATCCGCAAGACTCTGTAAGATTGGCGCATCTGAGAGCAACGACGTATCGATAACCGGGAGCGCCAGTGGAGCGATGCAAAGCTTGCCGGTATTTCCCGCACCCGGATAGAGGATGTTTCCGCGCTTGGGTGCGATAAACGAAATGGTCACATCGGCATTAATGGCGGCGTCGTAGACATCCGCCGTATCCGAATTGATGCCCGTGGCAATATCCAGTGACAGCACCTTCGCTGGGCTGTCATTCGCAAAAGCGCAAAGAGCGGCAATACTTCCCGCCGGAGCGGATGTCGTTCCGATGCCGAGGAGGGCATCGATGATGACATCGGATGCATCCAAATGCCCAAGCGGTTCATCCCCAAAAATGTGCGTGACGCCCCCGCAGGCCGTCCATGCAAATGCCATTTTGGCGGCATCACCGGAAAGCGTTTCAAGTGGCCGGCTGGAGATGACGCTAACACTCCGGCCTTCGGCGAGGAGAAAGCGTGCCGC
>JBBARN010000237.1:3582-4774 GCA_040399845.1 Luteolibacter sp.
GGGACGATGATGCGGACATCCCGTTCCTGATCCGTGCACTCCTGGCGGAAGGCGCCCGGTGTCCCGGTGAGGGCGCTGAATGTTGCATAGTGCATCGGGATAACCGTCGTCACGGATGGCAGAAATCCAAGGGCGTAAGCGGCTTCGCGCGGGCCCATCGTGAAGCGGTCGCCAATCGGCAGGAATGCGATTTCCGGCTGGTAGAGGTCATTGATGATTTTCATATCGCCAAAGACATTTGTGTCGCCGGCGAAGTAAATGGTCGGGATGTCCGCGCCGCGCAGGATAAAGCCTGCCGCTTCACCCATCGGGAGCGTGCCATTTGGCGTCTCAAATGTGGATGAGTGCACCGCGGTGACCATCGTGACCGACAGCGCGCCGCCGGCAATCTTAATGGTCCCGCCGCGGTTCATCGCTTCAAGCTTGTCCCACGAAACACCGAGGTTGCCGTAGTAATCGGTAATTTCGGCGATTGCGATGATGGTGCAGCTGGAGTGTTCCTGCAGCATTTTGGCATCCTGCATGTGGTCATTGTGGCCATGGGTGATGCACAAGTAGTCAATCGGCGGGGTGTGCCATGTTTGGGGACAGGCGGGATTGGACTCTGTAAAGGCATCGAAGAGGATGTTGGCTCCACCGGGAGTTGTGATGTGTACCGTTCCGTGGCCAAGCCAGGTGAAAGTGGTTTCGCTGTTCACAGCCGCTGGCGCTACGGGAGCGGGTTTTGCGGTAGCGACGACGGGGCTGGGTTCCGTTACGGCGGGTGGCGTGGCGGCGGGGGCTGGCTCCGTCGTCGGAACGTGCACTGGATGCGCGGGCGGCTCTGTGTTCGGGCCATCGGCATCGATACGCTTGCTCTGCCCAGGGCCCAGCGAAACGCCAACATTTGCAAGCTCATCCGCGACGGCATTAAACCCGCGGCGGACATGGGTGACTTTCCCTGAGCGGAAGCTGCGCATTTTTTGGCGGGCGGCATTGTAGAGGGGAATCAGGTCAGGCGCTTTGACGGAGTAGGCACCAGCGATCTGCTTTGCCATCAGCTCCGAGTCAGTGCGCACTTCAACGGTTTCCACGCCAAGCCCGGCGGCGATATCGAGGCCGCGGAGCAGGGCGGTGTATTCTGCGACATTATTGGTGCAGTCTGGGAGGCGTTCAGCAAACTTCACCGCTGGGACGAGCTCGTTGTCGATGT
>JBBARN010000238.1:0-4758 GCA_040399845.1 Luteolibacter sp.
CGATCCACGCGCTCAATCAGGGAACCTGCTTCGAGCCGGAGGACCGAATGACGCTTTGAGTCCGAGGGCGAACTCGAAGAGGGTTTGGAACGCCAAGACGCAAAGGTCGCCAAGGGACGCAAAGGGGGTGAGGTCTTACTTTATATTAACGAAGATGACGCATCAGCCTACTCGTTGACGCCCCTATTCCCTTCGCCTCCACCCGCCCCAATCGGGGGCAACATCGATAGCGAAGGGGGCCATAGCACCCTGGAATTGCCGCCACACACAGCTGATCACCTAGTTTCTATTTTTTCAGAATCAAAAAATACCGATCATTGATAAGGTTAAAATCCTCACAATTTGTCGCATCATTAATCGTCAAAAATGAGGCCCTGCTCTTTTCAAAGAGCTTCATCTGACTCCGACTCATAATGATTCGATCGTCTGAATCATCATTAAGCTTATCTTGCAATGCAAGGTAGCAATCAGCCATCACATCGTAGGCGCTTTCTCCGTAAAGATTACTTCCAATATGAGCAACGAAAAAGACAGATGCCCTTCCCGCCCACCCTGAGAAATAATAACTCCGGAAGTCATTATTAAAAGTTGCAAACAAAATGGTCAGTGGCCACCACAAAAGGCAGCACAGAAGCAGAACATAAAATAGGCGATTCTTCTTCATTGCGCTGTCACAATCCCGTATGTGTTGATTGAATTACCCCCATCACTTGGATATTGCTTAACCCAGGCCCCATGGCCCGCGACGTGCGCGAGTTGCATTCCATTCGCACCCTCCAACACATGTAAAGGCCCAGAAGATATTGTTCCTTGAATCGCACCCACCGCCATGACCTTCAATACATCGCCCAAGTCCCCGCCTGCAAGCGCCGAACTCAGCCCGCCCAGGATCCCACCCACTACAGCGCCTCCAACTGTAGTGGGTGACTCCCATGCCTGCTTCGGTAAGCTCCGGCCTTTTCCGCCATACTCAGAACGCTGTCCGCCGTCCCATTTTTGACTGCGAGGCGATCATCGCCATGGAAGTCGCCGGCACAGGCTCCATGCCACCACAGACATCAGGGAGCATCTCAGCAAATCCAGAATTTTGAGACTGGAAACTTCATTCAAGGTCCGTCAGTAACTTCTCGTTATGGACGATTACGACCGCCGCGAGTTCCTGAGTTTGAGCCTTCCCGGATTTCTCGGGGTGCTCACAGCGCTGCCCTCGTTATGCGCCTTGGCCACCAGGGCGAATGCCTTTGATGGACGACCGCCAGCTGACGGGGCGATGCATTGGGAGGCTTTTCTGGAAGCAGTTAGTACCGAGGCGGCCAAGCAACACCTCGATACATGGAGGCAGGATGACTACGTGAAAAGCATCGCCTCTCTGGCCAGTCGACTTCATCTCGAAGATCCGGCACTCACCAAGGCCATGACCCAACTCAACACGCGCCTGAAACACGGCAACGTCGATTTCCAGTATCTCGAACAGCGCGTCGATTTTTCGCTTTGCCTTGTTCAGTTTGACGAAGGTGAAATCATCCGCCCTCACGACCATCCGGGTATGACCGGGATGATTCTTTGTGCGTCGGGAGAAATCGAAACCTCGAATTTTGATCCGATTGAGGATCCCACAATCACGCCCGCAGCCGGCCACCAACTGCTACGGCGCGTCGGCCAGAAGGTGTTGAAGAAATGCGACATTTCCACCCTCACCGCCAAAGCCCGCAACATCCACACCTTGCGATCGATCAAAGTAACACAGCTCGTGGATATCTTCACCCCGCCCTACAACCAGGCGAGGGTGGAACAAAGTCAGTGGTTCGAGCTCTCACCCGATCCAGTGCCCGGCAAACCTGACATCTTCGAGGCAAAGCCTTCTTAGCCTGGCAATAGCCTGTGCAAAGCAGGATTCGGAAAACTCCGGGGATTTGGCTGCGGGGACCTTTGCGAATTTGTCTGCGAATAATCGGCCTCTTTGTCTTTTTGTCTGGGGCCGAAGGGTCAGCGAGCCATGATGCGCTTGTCGAATCGATGCACAAGTCGCCCAAAGATTCATCCCCTTTGAAACCGTTTCGGCAGTTTGATGCTGGCCAATCTCCGCTCGCAATGTTCACTCCGGCACTCAGTGTAAATCCAAACCCTAAGGGACCGGATCTGTTGATGGCGCTCGTCAGGCTCGATAAAAACCCATTCCGCATTCAACCCGACTCCCCTGTCCCGGAAGCATTTCCATGAAACTCATCACCACCTTGTTCCTCGTGTTTTCCGCTGTCCTTTTTGCAGAGGAAAACCACACCAAAAGACCAAACATCATTTTCATCCTCGCCGATGACATGGGGTGGACGGATGCCGGCATCTATGGGAGCAAATTTCACGAAACGCCGAACATCGACAAACTCGCGGGCGCAGGGAACAAGTTCATGCTGCATCACCACTGCCAGAATTGCCAACCTACCCGCGCCGCCTTGATGAGCGGTCAATACGGCGCTCGCACCGGGGTTTATACTGTTGGCGGCATCGACCGTTTCGATTGGCGCTCACGACCCTTGCGCCCTGTGGACAACCACAAAGCGCCCTCGCTCGACACCATCACCATCGCCGATGCCTTGAAACGATCCGGCTATGCCACTGCGATGTTCGGAAAATGGCATCTGGGCGAGGACAAGGGATACCACCCGGCTGACCGCGGTTTCGAAGAAGCCATCGTGAGCGACGGCAAGCATTTCAATTTCCAAACGAATCCGAAAACGGAGTATCCGAAAGGCCAATACCTCGCGGATTTCCTGACCGACCGGGCTGTTGATTTCATCCGCCGCCAGAAAGACAGCCCCTTTTTCCTCTATCTGCCGCATTTCGGAGTCCATAGCCCCTTCGATGCTCTCAAAGAAGATGAACAGCGCTTTGCAGAAAAGAAGCCCGCGGGCGGTCAGGGCAACAAGACTTATGCGGGGATGATTTATTCCGTCGATCGCTCGGTGGGGCTGATCATGGCTCTGCTCGATGAGCTGGGAATCGCCGGGAATACCGTGGTGATTTTCTCCAGCGATAACGGCGGAGTGGGTGGCTACGCCAGGCCGGACGGCCTCATCCGCGACCCCGGTGTCCTTGATGATCGACAGGCAGCCGGCGTTACCGACAATGCGCCGCTCCGCAGCGGCAAGGGCTCGCTCTACGAAGGCGGCACCCGCGTGCCCTTCATCGTCCGCTGGCCGGGTGTGGCCAAGCCCGGGGCCACCTGCGAAATGCCGACCACTCACGTGGATATTTTTCCCACTTTTCTCGAACTCGGCTCCGCACCCCAACCCCATCAGGTGCTCGATGGCGAGAGTCTTGTGAAACTTTTCCGGGATCCCGCCGCGAAGCTGCAGCGCGACGCCATCTTCCAGCACTTCCCCGGCTATCTCGGGATGGGGAACGGCAGTTGGCGCACGACCCCCGTCAGCCTGATCCAAATGGGCGACTGGAAACTGATGGAGTATCTCGAAGAAGGAAAACTCGAACTCTACAATCTCCGCAACGATATCGGCGAGACGAAGAACCTCGCTACGGACATGCCGGACAAGGCAAAGGAACTCCACACCCGCCTCGTCGCCTGGCGCAAGGAGATCAACGCGCCGATGCCAACCAAGAACGACAGCAAAGCGTCTGAAAAGCCGAAGAAAAAGGGAAAGGGTAAAGGCAAGAAAAACGCGGAGTGAGCCTGCCAGACTCAGGCTATCCAACCGACCTCCGATGTCTTATTCATCAACAAAAACCCCATGAAATACCTTCTCATTCTCCTCTCGTCGCTCGCCTTCGCGAGTTCCTCCTTCGCAGCAAAGCCGAACATCCTGTTCCTGCTCAGTGACGACCACAGTTATCCCTTTTTGGGCTGTTATGGTGATACCAATGTCAAAACTCCGACGCTGAACCAAGTCGCCGCCGAGGGGATGAAGTTCCATCGCTTTTTCACTACCGCCCCGCAGTGTGTTCCCTCACGCGCCTCGCTGATGACGGGACGTTCTCCGGTGGCGGCGCGGATCACCCGCTTTTCTTCGCCACTGGCGAAAGATGAAATCACGTTGCCCGAGTTGCTCCGCTCGCAGGCGGGATATTTCACCGGCATTTGCGGACGCAGTTATCATCTCGATGGATCTGGCAAGGACCCGAGCAGTGGGATGAAGGCCATCTTTGAAAAACATCAACTCAGGACTTTTGCGGATCGGGTGGATTTTCTCAACGTCTGCGCTGATGGTCTCGCGGCGTCGCAGTTGGAGGCATTTCTCGACAAGAAGCCCGCGGAGAAGCCCTTTTTCATGTGGGCCAGTTTCAGCGATCCTCACCATGAATGGAGCGCCCCCGCCGAATACCGCCCTGACCCCGCCTCCCTCACCTTGCCCGCCCACTGGCCCGATCTTCCGGGAGTGCGTTCACAGTTGGCAGACTACTGTGCCGAAGTGAACCGCTTGGATCACACTGTCGCGGGTGTTCTAGCCGTCTTAAAAAAACGCGGCCTGCTCGATACGACCGTGATTGTATTCATCGGCGACAACGGTGCCGCCCTCCCTCATGGCAAAGGCTCGCTTTACGACCCCGGCTGCAACGTGCCTTGCCTTGTGCGCTGGCCGGGAGTCGTGAAACCAGGGACGGAGTCGCGCGCACTCCTCAGCGGTGAGGACTTGGCCCCGACCCTGCTCGCCGCCGCCGGTGTGGCTCCCGGGCCTAAAATGAGCGGAGTGAGTTTTCTGCCCTTGCTCAAAGGTGAGGCGCACGAGCCCCGGAAACACATTTTCC
>JBBARN010000239.1:0-4663 GCA_040399845.1 Luteolibacter sp.
ATGATGGGACCCAAGACACCCAAGGACAATTACACCCTGCTCGGTGCCATCGTCCCAGGCAATGATGCTCCCGTTTTCATCAAGCTTACCGGTCCAAAGGATGCCTTGGCGAAAATCTCCGAGGAATTCAAGTCCCTCATCAAAAGCCCCTTCCCTGCGAAGTAAGCTTTTCAATTCATCCTTCAACCGACAAAGGCAGATGGCATTCCCATCTGCCTTTTTCATGATCACTCTGTGGTGATCACAGGCAGTTCATCACACAACGCCAAAGCTTTTAAAGCCTGACAGGTCGCAATGTAGGTGATGTAGTGGTAGTTTCCGCGATAGAGCGAGTGCATCCACCAGCGGCCGGAGATACGCTGTTCATGCTTCAGCCATGAAACAGCTTTTTGAATCCGCTCATCTTTGGCGGGCACGCCGCTTTGACGCATGAGCGCGACAGCAAGTGCGGTCATGTAGGCATCGCTTTCCGGTTTGGTGGCATCGGCTAGGCTGGTGATCAGCTTTTGGACGGTTTCGCTGACTTCGAAGTGCCAGTCCTTCAGTGCGGAGAAGTCGCGCGTGCTCCAGCCGCCGTCGGCGTGTTGTTTGGAGGAAAGTAGCTTCATCGCAGCATCGCGTTTTTCAGCGGAAACAAGCTCTGGCAGGTAGTAGGCGAGTTGCAGGCTCAAGACGCGATCCCAATCATTTTTCGGCTCGGTGGTGCGCAGCCAAGTTTTGAGCTTTTCGACCTTCGCGATCAGTTTTTCGTCCTTGAGGCCCGCCAGCCAGCCGGGAGCTGCGGTGATGGTGCGCATGGCTTGCAGCGAGAGTTCGAAGTCGGTGGTGATGTGCGGGATTTCGACCTCGCCATGGCTCACGAAGGCTCCGTTGGCCGATTGGCGCTCAAACATGTCGCGGATGGAGCGATCCGTGTGCTCGGAAGTTTTCCCAGTGACATGCTTGTCCCACTCAGCGAGGCCCAGCGAGCGCCACACGGCGGAAAACGCGCCTGGCATGTGCTTGTAGCCGCTCTTCGTGGCGGTCTCCTTCACCTCTTTGACCTCCTTTGGCACAAACTCAATGAAGTCCGCCACGATTTCCTCGCTCGGTTTGCCAAGCTGCGGGATCAAGGCGGGCCGCTCGCTCAGGTAAGGGCCCGTCGTGTGGCAGTTCACGCAGCTTTTTTCGCGCACCCAGCATACCGCGCCGTCTTCGAGATATTTCACCGCCGCCTTGATCGACTCCGCGCCGAACTGCTTCACGCGTAGCTCATCGGCCGTGGGCAGGCTCACCTGGATATCATCGGACTGATATTGAAACGCGGGCTTCGGTTTCGGTGCCGATGTGGTAGCGGCAAAAAGAATCGAAGGGATAAGCAGGGCAGCAAGGACGTGTTTCATGCGGCAAATAAACGCTGTCGACCTGCGGGTCATTGCGTTTACAAGGTTGGTTTTCCATACGCACGTTCGACCTTGGCGATCCGCAGTTGATAGTCAGCATACCATGTTGTCTTCCCCGTCTCCTGCGCGATTCGGTGCTCAGCGTTCGCCTTCCAGTTCGCGATGGCTTGTGTGCTCTCCCAATACGACACTGTGATGCCGAATCCGCCCGCACCGCGTGCGCTCTCCACACCGAGAAAACCCGGCTGCTCATGCGCCAGCTCCACCATCCGATCAGCCATGTCACCATAGCCCTGATCGCCCTCCGTGCGCTGCGAGGTGAAGATCACCGCGTAGTAAGGCGGTGGCGGCGTTTGAGCGAAGGCGGACATCAAGATTCGTGGTTAAGAACATGGATTTCATCACCCACGCGGATGACACCGTCGCTCAAGATGTCCGCCCTCAAGCCACCGCGGTCGGCGAGAGGTTTCAGCAAAGATTGGCCGGTCACTTTGTCCAAATGCGTGCACGGCGGGCAGAGACGAATGCCCTCAATGAGCACATCGCCGATGCGAAAGCGCTTCCCGACGAGGTCGTTTAGCCGCACACCTTCGGTGACGATGTTCCGGCGTGCCTCAGCAGCACTCAGGCCGAGTTCGGCGAGCACCTCGCCTTCGATCAGCGTGAGTTCGCGACCAGGGCCCGTTGGTTCCCAATCAGAAAATGTGCCGCAGCCTTCAAAGTAGCGATCTCCAACGAGGCCGCGATGTGTCCGCGCCTCCACCTCATTCACTGCATGCGGCAACACGGTGGCGGCTGGACTGATGTAGATGGCAGTGACTTGCGCTGGCATGAGAGAATCATGTCCGCCGCACGAAACAGCGCAAGAGTGAGTCCATCACTTTTCGGTTGTGGCAGGCTTGCGTTTGCTGATCTCCGAAGTGTCCAGTACCTCACCGCGCAGATTTTTGAATTCGGCGGTGATCGTCGGTGCATCGACACGGATCGTGAGGAGCAGGTAATGATCCTCGCGGGCATGGAAGCGTGACTGTGGGTCTTTGTAGAGATCGCCATCGCCTTTGAGGCAGGTGTTGAAATACGGCAGGCCGTTGAACTCGGCGCGTTCGGCGAAGTAGCCGTAGCCGGTGAATACGGCGCTCGTTTGCTCGAAGAGTGGTAGCCATGCCTTCTTGTCGTAACCGCGCATGAGCGAGTTCTGCTCGTTGTTGAGTGTGAGCACGAAATCGGCATCGGTGCGGGCCACTTCACCTGCAAACCACGCCTGCTGATCCGAGCCGGCAATGATGGGATGATTTGTCTGCCATGTGGTGCCTTGATCCTTCGTGTGACTGGCATCGAGCGCGAGCAGACGTAGGTGGAAAGCGGGGATGTCGAAGCGCCAGCGCCACTCGACATCGGGCAAGGCGAAGAAATCGCGATAGGCTTTTGCCTCGACATCGTAAACCGCATGCGTGGGTGGTTTCGGGCCGCGTGATGTGATTTCGCGATCGTGATTACCCAAAATCGGCATCAGCGGCGTGGAGCGAAACAGCTCGCGATGCTGGTCGATGAGCGCGCTAAAGGCTTTGCTGCCTTCGCGACTTTTGCCATGCAGATCGGGCACGTTGTCGCCGAGTGTCACGAGCAAATGTGGATCGTCCTTCATCAGCGAAGACAGGTCTTTGCCCTTCGCGAAGCCCCAGTCGCCGACCATTGCGAGGCGCAGCTTCTTCGTCGGATAGCCTTTGAAGTGAAACACTTCCGACGCATCGCCGGCACTGCGCACGCGGTAGTGATAGATCACGTCTGTCTGCTCCAGCGGGATCTCGATGTGATGCATTGTGACCGCTTCAGTGGCCTTTACCTGCTTCCCTAGCTTAGAACTCGTGCCAAATTCGACCACCGAGTCACCCGGTGTCGCGGTTTCCCAGTTGATGACGATGTTGGTTGGCTCATTTGAAGCATGGGTGAGCCACACGCGCTCGATCGGCGCAGCTGCGAGGCTGGTGGTGAGGAAGAAAAACAGGGAACGGATCATGGATTAAAATATACGCAGTCAGCAGCCGTAACTCAGCCGTTTGCTGATGATTCTGCTGACATGCCGACGTCATTTTCATCGTATTGTCACCTCGCCACCATGATGAAACGCCTTGCTCTCTTCCTTCTCACCGCCCTCAATTTGCATGCCCAGCAGCGTGCGGAAGTCTCTCGGGACTTGTGGATTTCTGCTTACTCGAAGGAAGTGGAAGGAAACAATGGTGGATCACACAAATTGAAGCTGAAGGGCATTCAGGAGTTCTTCCTCATCGACTTTGATCCGGCAGCGCTGCGCGGAAAAAAGATCACCAAAGCCCAACTGCATGTACATCTCGCGTCGGCGGAGGCACCGCTAAGGCGCACGACGGTTTCCACGATCTCGCAGGATTGGGTGGAAGGCACGGGCAGCAGCTACGCGAAGACACCGGGCGCGAGTTCCTTCGCGTGGGCGAAAACCGGCGAGCTGCGCTGGGGCAACAACGAGCCGGACATCACGAGCGTCGTCTGCGGTGAAGGTGGATCGCTCTGGGGCTTTGGTGATGCCTCCGCGCCGGATGCGGAGGGCTGGCAGATCATCCCCATCGCTCCCGAAGTGGCCCAAGCACGCCTTGATGGCCGTTCGCATGGCTTTTATGTCATCGACGACATCGGCAGCGAATACACGCGCGATGGCAATGCGGTGAAGTTCACGAATTTCGTGAATCGCTACGTGTCGAGCCGCGAGGACAAGCGCATTCACAAGCCCTACTTCACGCTCTGGTTCGAAGATGGCGCGATAGAGTCTCCGAAAGCCATCAATCAGGTCAATGCGGTCGCTGCGGCAACTCTGCCTCCTGTTCCAGCCCCCCCTATTGAAAAGCCAAACCTGCCCGCGAAAGACGTTTTTGGTCGCGAACTGGCCTCGACGCACTTTTTCGCCGCGAAGGGCGAAACGATTGGTTTTTCCGTCACGGGCAAACCGGTCGTCAACGCGCCTAATGTGGGTGTGAAGCTCTATCGAATGCCGAAAGTGGCCGGGTTCACCGATCCGCTGGTTTTGGGTGAAGCAGAGGGTGATGAGACCTTCATTGAACTGCATGTGCCGAAAAACACGCTTGCCGGTAAGCACGGCGGTACGATCACGGTCGATGGCACGGTGATGCCGTTCACGATCACGGTTTGGAACTTCGCGCTGCCGGATCGACTGTCGTTTCTGCCGCAGATGAACGCCTACGGCCTGCCGGGGCATGCGCGTGACTACTATCGGCTCGCGCATGAGCATCGCG
>JBBARN010000240.1:0-4658 GCA_040399845.1 Luteolibacter sp.
CGACTCACGGAGTTATGTCATCCCGGATGATATCAAACGCGCCGCCCTGCCGGTGCTGCGCCACCGCGTGCAGCTCACTCCGGAAGTGGCGATCAGCGGCCAGGAAGTGGATGAAGTCTTGCAAGCCATCGTGGAAAGCGTGCCCGCTCCACGTGGCTGATTGTTGTTAGAGATCCATCCGTTTCATGAGCCCCACTTCCAGACTCCTTTTGCTTGCGCTCGCATGGCTGTTGCTTGCCGTGGTGGCGCTGGCATTTCCCGCCTTGCTGGCGGGCTGGCAGTTGTTGGGAGGCATCATGGGCCTCGTGGCTTTGATCGATGGCGTCATGGCATGGTTCCAGTCTCCTCTGGAAATCCGCCGACGCCTCCCGGGCCGCTTTGCCGCTGGGGAACCGGGCGAGGTGGGATTGATTGTTAGAAATCCCTCCACCCGTTCCGCCAGCATCGAAATGTTCGACGGTGTGCCACAAGGCTCGGTGGCGGAGGTCATGCCATGGAAAGGCGAGGTTCCACCCAATCGTGAAATCCGCGTTTTCCATCCGGTCATCATCCACCAGCGTGGCGAGTCGGTGTTTGGTCCGGTGCAGGTCCGGAGGATTTCGATGCTCGGATTGTGGTCGCGGAAAAGTTCCCTGCTGGAACCGGAAACCGTGAAGGTTTATCCAAACTACGAACCGGTAATCCGATTCGCCCTGCTCGCCATGCAACAACGCGAGAGCCCGATGGGCATCGTCCGCCGCGCCCGTGCGGGATCGAGCCGGGATTTCCATCAACTCCGGGATTACCGCGATGGCGATCCGCTTTCACAAATCGATTGGAAGGCCACTTCGCGCCGCCAGATGCTCATCAGCCGCGATTTCCAGGAACAACGCGATCAATCGATTGTCTTCCTGCTCGATACCGGCCGCCGCATGCGCGCGCTGGATGGGGGAGTGCCACAGTTCGATCATGTGCTCAATGCCGTCCTGCTCGTGGCCCATGTGGCCTTGCGCCAGGGCGATCAGGTGTCCGTGAAATCCTTCGGCGGCTCCGATCGATGGCTGCCACCGATGAAGGGAAGTCATGCGATGCCGATTTTGTTGAATCATTTGTATGATTACCAAACCACCGCCGCGCCTAGCGATTTTTCCGGAGCGGTGGAGCAATTGATGGCAAGGCAGAGGAGGCGATCACTGGTGATCCTGCTTACCAACTTGCGCGGCGAAGATGGCAAGGAACTTGTGCCCGCCCTGCAAGTCCTCACCACCCGCCATCTGGTCCTGCTCGCCAGCATGAGAGAAGGCGTGGTGCAGGATGCGATGTCCGAACCGGTCGAATCCTTTCCGGCAGCCCTGCGCTACCTCGCGGCGGGACGTTATCTGCAGGAGCGCCGCGAAATCCTCGCCGGCCTCGGGGCTGCTGGGGTCCTTACCTTGGATACCACCGCCAGGGAATTTCCCATTTCATTGGCCAATTCATATTATGACATCAAGACAGCGGGGCGAATTTGAAAAGGTTGATTCATTGTCGAGAGGCAGATCCTCCCCATGCTCGAACCGGTTTTGGGGTTGATTTGCTGCCCCAGTTTAATGGCGTGGATGCGTTGTCGCCGCTTCGGATTCCGGAAGCAGTGGGTGCCATGCACGATGGCATTCGCATTCCTGTTCTGTCCGGCCGGGTTTCAAAACCAGTGGGATGAACTCGCAGCCTGATGATCCAGCCGTTTTTCTAACAGGGAAGTCTCACCCTCATTTTTTTCTCTTCATCATGCAACTTTTATCCATGCCTTCGAAGGCCTTCGCGTCCAGATCACTCATGCCCCGCATTGCGGGTTGGATGACCATGGCACTGATGTCTGCCATGGCTGTGGTCGGGGAAGTCCGCCGGGATTACTCGATCCCGATGCTCGACCTAGCGAAAGACGACTCTCTCTTCACGACTGTCGAGCGTCGGAAGGGTTATCTCGGTCATCCTTCCACCGTGTTGATGCGGGATGGGAAAACCCTGCTCGTCGCCTATCCGGACGGCCACGGTCGCGGCAATCTGATTCTCCGCCGGAGCAGCGATGCTGGCAGCAACTGGAAGCCGGTTGAGATCGCCCCCCAGCGTGTCGAGGAAACTCCGGTTCTCTATCGACTCGATCTTCCAAACAATCGCGAGCGGGTGTTGCTGGTGACCTGCCAACCTCGCAAAAACATTTTGGAATGGATGTGGAGTGATGATGCCGGAGATACGTGGTCCGAGCGCCGTTCATGGAAACTGGAAGGACCAAAGGGCATCATCGTCGCGCTCGCCTCCTTGTGGCAGATGCCCGGTGCGAAACCGGCTTGGCGGGGTGTCTTCCATGACTTCAGCTTCGATAACTATACGGTCGATCTCCAGCTCGATACCACAGCCGAAGGTGCGCCCGCTCTCCGTTTTGATCACTTGCGCCGCATCGACTATGCATCGCCGGACGGACTCGCCGCCGCCCGTCGTGCAGGCCTGTGCGAGGCCGGACTCGTCACCCGTGGTGATGGAAAACGCATGGCTCTTTTGTTCCGACCTGAAAAACGCCTGACCAATTCAATGGTCGCATTTTCCGACGACAACGGCCTCACCTGGACGGATCCGCGTGAACTGCCGGGCTCACTAACAGGTCACCGGCACGAGTCGGTCAACCTGCCAGACGGGCGCACTATGGTTTTCATGCGCGACTATAGCCCGCTTCACACAGGAAATCCAAGCCACGGCGACTGGGTGGCATGGCTTGGAACATTCGATGATCTGGAAAAAGGAAAAGAAGGTCAATATCGCATCCGCTTGCGGCGCAACTATGGCAACTCGACCAATAACAACATCGGCGATTGTGGTTATAGCGGTGTCGAGTTGCTTCCTGGTGGAAAGGTTCTCGCCCTCACCTACGGGCATTGGGATCTTGCACCGGGATCGAAGCATCCGAATCATCCCGATGGTCGCGGGCTTTCTCCTTATATCCTGCAGATGAAGCTTGATCCACGCGAGACCGATCAGTGGGTGAAGGACCCGGCTCGGAGAATGAAAAGATGAGCAAACTCCAAGCCAGTCATTCTATACGTCAGAAAAACACAATGCATCATTTGTTGGTTTTCTTCCTCTTCGCCTCCTTGGCGATCACCGTGCAGGCTGAACTTTCCGCGGTGCGTCCCTTTGCGGATCACATGGTTTTGCCGATGGATCGACGCGTCCCCATCCGGGGCACCGCCATGCCGGGTGCCGATGTCAAAGTCAGCTTCGGAGTTGATGCAGCAAGTGACAGGGCCGATGCAAATGGGCAATGGAGAATCGTGCTGCCACCTCAGAAGGCTTCCTCGGAAGCTCGCGATCTGGAAATCCGCTCCGGCAGTGAGCTGGTGATTCTGCGCGATGTGCTCGTCGGTGAAGTTTGGCTGTGTTCCGGTCAATCCAACATGGACTTCCCGCTGGCGAAAGCTGTTGGCGGCAAACAGGAAGCAGCACAAGCCAAGGCTTTCCCTTCCATCCGCCTGATGAATCTAACAGGCACCCACACCCATCCTCGAAGATATCATGAAACGGAACTCCAACGACTCAATCCCGAGGCATTCTTTGCAGGCAGCTGGCAATGTGCCTCCGAGAAATCAGCCTTGGAATTCTCTGCCGTCGCCTGGTGGGCCGGGAAAACCATCCATCAATCGAAAGGCATTCCGGTCGGTCTCATCGACAACTCCGTGGGAGGCAGCGGCGCGGAAGCATGGCTGCCGCGCGAAGTTCTCGATGCCCGCAAGGAATACGCGGATCTGTTAGGGGAGACCTGGATCGATTCCGAACGCATCGGCAACTGGGCGCGCGGACGGGCCAAGCTCAACCTTGGCGGGAAACCAGGAAATCACCCCTTCCGCCCCGGGTTCCTGTTTGACTCCGGTGTGCGCTGGTGGACGGAATTTCCTCTAACAGGAGTGATGTGGTATCAGGGCGAGACCAACGCGGAGGTCCTCGACGATGCATGGAACGAACGTCTCATCACCGATCTTGTGCAAGGCTGGCGCAAGGTGCTGGCCCATCCTGATCTGCCGTTTTTCATGGTCCAGCTCCCACGCATCGGCGGCAACGATCCGCTCCGCCGCGGCTGGCCGCAGTTCCGCGCCGTGCAAGCGAACGCCGCGAAGGAATTGAACAACGTCTCCCTCATCGAAACCATCGATCTCGGCTGGGACAGCCCCGACGTCCACCCCCCGGACAAACGCCCGGTGGGCCAGCGCTTGGGGAAGGCGGTTGTGGAGTAAAGATCCTCTAATTCTACTTAGTTAAATCAGCTTTTTGAGTCAGGAAGTCCCGGATGGTAGTGCTTTCGTCGGTCGATGTCTTCCGGCCTCTGTCGATGCCGCTGCCTGATCTGCGCGTGGACTTCTGCCTCGGTGAGTCCCCTGCGCGGCAGATAGAAGTCGGTTGATTTGGGGACCTTTGCGGGGTCGTCCTCTTCCGGGAACCGGAGCTTCCAGGATCGGTGGGCTTGTCCAGAGTTTGGTGGTCTTTTTGATGTCCGCCATGAACTTTTCGCCCATGTCTTCGAGTTCATTGAGAAAGGCGGCGTTGCTGCCATAGAGACTATCCACACCGACCCATCCATAGCGCAGGCCCATCTCGCGGGCGTGGCTGACCATTTCCAATGCCTGCTTCCATTTTGGCTGATAGACACGGTT
>JBBARN010000241.1:0-4528 GCA_040399845.1 Luteolibacter sp.
TCCTCACGCAAACTGCCCCCCTCCAATGCCCCTAGCCAGCCAATCGCCCTGCAATCCGGGGCGTGACAGAGGCATGATGGCTGTGCATGGTCGCCAGCGTGAGTCCCATCCCCATTTCCGCACTCAAGGAGCAGGCGGGCGAAGTGCCTTTGCTGGCTGCCGTCCATGCACAACTGCAAGCACGCGCCACCCGCAAGACCAAGGCGGACAAGCCTTATCTCGAACTCACCTTCGCGGACTCGACTGGAAATTTCCATCTCAAGATCTGGTCGGATTCGCCCATCTATCAACAAGCGGATGCGCTGCCGGAATCCACCGTGGTGCGGCTCGAAGCACGCTGGACGCAGAATCAATATGGTTTGGATGCCCGCGACCTCGCCATTCATCAGCCGGACCCGGAAGCATTGGATAGTTTCTATGCGGGCGATCCGGTGCTCAAAGCCAAACAGGATGCGGACTACGAGGATATCTTGAGGCTTTGCGCGTCCATCACCGATCCCCGCCTGCATGCGCTTTGCCAGCGTTTCCTCCTGCAAATGGGCGATCGCTTCCGCCGCACGGCCGCCGCCAAACGCAACCACCACGCCCGCCGCGGCGGTTTGGTGGAGCATGTCTCGCAAATGATGCGTTCCGCCGAAGCGCTTTGCCCGGTCTATCCGGAACTCAACCGCGACCTCGTTCTAACAGGTGTGTTGTTTCATGATTGCGGGAAGTTATGGGAAAACTCCTATCCGGAACACGGCTTCGCCCAGATCCTCAGCGTGCATGGTGAAATGATGGGGCACATCCCGCTCGGCATCGAGTTGGTGAACAAGCTCTGGCGTGATTTGCTCGACTCGCCCGAGTCCGCCGCATGGACCACCCTCAAGCCCGCCACTGAGGAAGTCCGCCTGCACCTGCTCCACCTCATCGGCAGCCACCACGGCGAGCATCAATTCGGCTCTCCCGTCCTGCCCCGCACGCCCGAAGCCTTCGCCCTGCATTACATCGACAACCTCGATGCCAAACTCGAAATGGTCCGCGAAGCCTACGGCCACTCCCAGGAAATCGCCCCCGGCATTTTCGACCGCGTTTTCCCCCTGCCCACCAACCTCGTCCGGCCACTGGCCCGGTTCACGGTGCCGGAAACTACGGAGGGACCGGAGCCTGAGGAAATGGCGGAAGAGCAGGTGGGAAATGATACGGATCCCACTTGATTCCGTTCCCACTTTGTGTGACTCTACCTCCATGGAATCGATCATTACCCTGCGTCCCGATGCCAAGGGGCGCATCGCTTTGGGGAGCCTTGCGAAGGGAATCAGCAGTTTCCAAGCAAGTGTCGATCCCGAGGGGCGCATCATCCTAGAGCCCTTTGCCGAAATTCCCGCCCGCGAAAAATGGCTGTTTGAAAACAAGGAGGCTCTGGCCGCCGTTCGTGAGGGGCTAGCCCAAGCATCTGCGGGCCAAGTTCGTTCACGGGGATGAGGTGGGCTCGGCTCGTTATGCGGTGAGCTCGGTTGCCTCATTAAAGGGCGCATTTTGGGCGGATTTCAGGAAATTTGTTTAAACCTTCCGGTTTTCAAGGTATCTTGAGGGCGTGCCAAGTTCTGGTCAGACTCTTGCTTTTTCCCTTCATGATGAGGTGGAGGGGCAGCCGCTCACGCCAAAAAATGTGGATTTGCTGACTCTTCACCAGTTCATGGGAGAGGTCATCGACTTGATTCAGGGTGAGACAAAGCGCGCCGAATTGGGGCATCCCACGGTGGCGATTGAGGATGGTTCGGTGAAATTGCTTTCGATCGTGCCAACTTTGGTGGCGGCTGCGTTCCATGCAGACATGGAGACACTTGTTGCCACGGCGGACCTTGATGCAATTTCTCCAAGAAGGGCGCAGGTCATTGAAACGTGGCAGGCCAGGTCAACCAAAGCGGAATCCAAGCGGCGCTACAGCATTGTTCCGGATGCGGGCAAATTCGATGGGTTGAAAGTGGGTATTGATCGGGACAATCCTTTCAGACACCGCCAACTCGACAACTGGGTCCGGGCCGAAAAATACATCACAGGCCGGGTTGTGGACTTGGGCGGAAAAACGAAGCCAAACGTGCATCTCGTCCTGCCTTCCGGCGAATCGCTCAAGGTGGAGGCCAGTGAAAGCCAACTGGAAGGTGCTGACTACCTCTACAAGTCGATCATCCTGAATGTTAACGCCATGGAGCACATCCGCAGCGGACAATTGCGTGATCTCAGGCTGATCGATGTGGTGAGGCCATTGAAGGAAATCGATGAGGACAAGCTCAAGACGCTCTGGCGCAAAGGCCGGAATGCTTGGGCGGAAATCACCAGCCCCACGGAATGGGTGGAACGTTTTCGGGAATCCTGATCCATGCTGAAAATCTGCGTCGATACCTCCTACCTGATCAGCTTCTCGGATGATTCCCGCCCGAATCATTCAACTGCCGTGGATTACTTCCGGCACTGTGTGGCTAACGGGCATCTTCTTTGCCTCTCCACCTTGGTCGTATCGGAGTTCGAGGTGGGGCAACCTGCGAGCGATCTTCCGCTGCAGCATTTCCACGTCGTCCCCTTCAATTTCCGTCATGCCGTTCGTTCGGCGGACTATCACAAAGTGATCAAAGGCCTTCCCGCCCCGGATGCAGCGGATCGGCATGTGGTCCGCAACGATCTCAAAATCCTTGCCCAAGCGGATGTCGAACAATGTCCGGTGATTCTCACCGAGGATGCCAACACGCTCACTCGATGGGCGGAACAACTTGGTAAATCCAATCTCTGCAAAGTATCTTCCCTGCTCCTCAAGGACGGGTTCCGGCCTGATGAATTGGTCGACCCGGAACAGAAGACGCTGGGAATTTGAGGTGGGAACAAAGCGGTTCATACGGGCGGCAACCGCGTCAAAGGTTATGCGTGGTTCAGATCGAACGAGTGCCGCAAGAGGCGAATGAGAAATCGAGATTGTATGGTGTTGGTGTCGCGGATTGTGAGTCGAACTCGCTCATTCGCTGGCAAATTACGGGATGAGGCAACAGCGACACATCGGTCCGTTGATTCATGCGCATATCGGTTCCATACTCCAATCCTACTCCACCTTTATCGGTTAGCAGATATCGCGCATGAAACTTTTGGCCATGGTACTTTTCAGACCACGACGTGAGCTTGATGTTTGTGGTGTCTGGAAGCCAACCCTTGAGAAGGTCGACCGAACTTGTCACAAACTCTTCACCGTCTCGGCCCTCTGGCGTCTTCGCGTGAATCTCGATATTAATAATCGTTCGTCGTTGCTCACGAAGTTCCTTCGCGAGATTTTTGAACGACTTGAGCCAGATGCTTTCTTTTGGAGGGGCTTCTGCTTCCGGCGATGGCTCTGGAGTAGGGTCAAAGTATGCGTCGATCCAGGTGATCCGGTTCGCGGTGCAAATCAGAGGGCGGAGTGCAGCTAGGAAGATGGTCGGCTCCTTCATTGTTGAACTGACGTGCACGGCTTCACGTAGAAACTCGGGAAAACTTTCCGGGGGAATATGGAGGTCTCGGAAAGAGTAAATCGGTGGATCGCAAGGCTCTGCATTCGCACAAAGGATTGCGTCAAAAGGGACGCGATCATGCTCGGATCTCGCCATGTCGATCCAAGTCTGGTTTGTTGTGAGTCTCGTGCCGTTTCGGCTTCGAAGCGTGCTCCGTTTCACAAGCGATTTAACCGCCAATTCAAAGCTCTTCGCTTTCTCTGGATTATTTCTCTTCAAGCTTTCATAGAGGAGTATTTGCCAGTCTTTCTCTCCTTTGGGTTTTGCTGGCATGAAGGCGATCAAACGCCCGTGCTCGTAGCCAAACATTCTCTGCAGCAGGCCGAAATCCTCGGCTGAACTGACACCGCTTGGGTCAATCGCAATTTCGTGATAGATCATTTGTCAGAAGACCTCCTTGATGCGCTCCTCAAAGAAGCCATTTGGCCACTCGTCAGCGAATTCTCCATGGTGATTGACCCTCAGTGTTTTGACTGTGGCGCCTTCATTGCCCGGCTCAATATAGAGTACCGCGACATCTTCGGGCCGAATCCCATTCGGGCAGGCGCTTTTCAGAGAATCCGGCCAGTCTTTGAAATCCCCTTCGGTGGTCTCCCGGATTCTCCTCAGAATCCGCAGGATCAAATGCTCGCTGTGGGTTTCCAGCAGGAACGTGTTCTTGTTCTCCCCAAGCGCGGATTCGATGAAGACATCGCCAAGCTCGGCTTGGAGGGCGGGATGGAGGTGCAATTCTGGCTGTTCGATCGTGATGAACTGATTCCTGCCAGCACCAGCATGGATGAGAACTGGAACCATTTGGCTGATTCCGACTCCTACATCCCGCACCTCAACCGGGACCTGATTCTCAATGTCGTAAAGGACGAGATCGGTCCAAACCTCTGCCGAGGGTGAGGCTTTCAACCGCTCATCGATTTGCGAGAAAGCCGCTTCTTCATCTTCGCTATGAAGGATATCAAAACGATCCACTGCCGTCCCACAGACTTGGCACGTTGCGTCCTGAGCCTTGATTTTGC
>JBBARN010000242.1:0-2431 GCA_040399845.1 Luteolibacter sp.
TTCATCGAGTAACGAATCTCAGGCTTGGATTCAGCCGCGCCCGCCTTCGACGAGATAGCAGCGGCTCCAGCGGTAGCAGCGATAAATTGGCGGCGGGTGTTCATGGGACGCTGTAAGTGCAAGGAATACGGCCTAGCGATGGATGATATATTGAAAAACTGCCCATGAGAGACCGGACGGCGAAGAGCAAAGGATGACGCATGGTATCAACGAGTGGGCTTGTTTTTGTGTTCGGGTTTTAAAATCGGCGGCACGGCCTCTTTGGCGAACTGATCGAGTTTCGCGGTGAGGTCGCGGACTTTGTCAGATTGCTCGGTGGCGAGGTTTTTGGCTTCCGAGGGGTCGGTGGCGAGATTGAAGAGTTCGATGACGTCAGGCGCGTTACGGGCGGCGAGGCGTTTTTGTTTTTTGGCTTCTTTGGATGAGGCGGCGGTGGTTTGGGGGGCGTTTTCGTCGTCGGTGTCGGCTGACTGGCCGTTGCGCACGAGTTTCCAATCACCGGCACGCACCGCGCCTTCGCGGCCGACAGTGTTGAGCAGCAGCAGGTCGTGCGGCGAGGGTTTGCCTTCAGTGAGCACGGGCCAGATGTCACGGCCATCGAGTGGCTGCGTGATGTCGGTGGAGGCTCCGGCGAGTTTTGCCAAGGTGGGCAGCCAATCCACCATGTGCAGCGGCTGATGCCGCACCGATCCGGCCGGGATGTGCCCATCCCAAGTGGCGAAAGCCACCACGCGCACGCCGCCTTCATAGAGGCTGCCTTTGCCATCGCGCAGCGGCGCATTGCTCGCGGCGGCGACCTTGCTGGTGAGGCCGCCGTTGTCGCTGGCGAAGATGAAGAGCGTGTTGTCGCGCAGGCCTGCCTTTTCGACCGCTGCCACGACTCGACCGATGCCTGCATCCATCTCGGCGATCATGCCGGCATACAGGCTGCGTTGCGGGCCGAGGTGCGCGTAGGGCTTCGCGTATTCCGGCGGGCACTCCAGCGGCGTGTGCGGCGAGTGGTAGGCGAGGTAAAGGAAGAGCGGCTTGGCTTTGTCGCGCTGCTCGATGCAGCGCACGGCCTCGCGGGTGAGGAGGTCGGCGAGCGAACCGGTATCCTTCACGGGCTGCTCATCGCGTTGGAGCGCATTCTCGCTCGTGATGAGATGCTGATGCTGCCGATGCTGATCGAGTCGGACGCCGTAGCTGTGATCAAAGCCGCGTCGCGTGGGCCAGTAAGCCGGGTCGAAGTCGCCGAGGTGCCATTTGCCGATCTGCGTGGTGACATAGCCCGCGTCGCGCAGGAGTTGTGGCAGGAGTTTTTCGCCCAAAGCGAGCCCCACCTTCGAGTTCGGCCGCAGCACGTTGTATTGCCGCCCATAGCGGATCGGGTAACGCCCCGTCATCAGCGCACTGCGCGACGGCGTGCACACCGGCATGCCGTAAAACGCCTCCAGCTTCGCCCCTCGGCCCGCGAGTTGGTCGAGGTGCGGCGTCTGGATCTCGCCACCATGATAACCGACATCCGCATAGCCCAGGTCATCCGCGAGGATGAAGACGATGTTTGGCGGCGCTGCGTGAAGCATGCAGCAGAGGGCGAGGAAGATGCAAAGAAGGCGTGTCATCCTTGCTTACGGCTTGGTTTTTGCGCTACCCCGATGCAACCCCTCGCATTTCGCGATGGCGGCCTTCAGCGGCGTGAGGATCGGCTCGATGGGGCGCTCGTGATCATCGATGAAGCCTTCGCGGTAGAGCACGCCGCGTTGCTCGTAGTTGGCAACTTCCTTGGCGTTGCCTTTCTTCACGGCGTCGATGTAGGGCTTCCGCAGGCCGCGCATGTAGCCGCAGTGATGCCAGCCGATGAACCAGGGCTGCGCGAAGAGTTTTGTTAGCGTCTCGTCGTAGGTTTGGCCGAGCGATTGATAAAACGCCGGGTTCTCGCCTCGCAGCGAGTTGTCGGGCCAGAAGGGCTTGCAGGTGGTGTCGCCATTGATGATCGGCAGGCCACTCTCGCGATGCACGGTGGCGAGCGTGGCCACCTGCTCGTCGGCGGGGCCGTAGTATTGCACGCTGATCACATCCACGAAGCCTCGCATAGCCTTGAGACTGTTCGCGAGCTGCACGGGGAACTTGCGGTCGCGATTCATGTTCAGCTTGTCGCCGAGGATGAGATGCGCGGTGTCGTGCTGACGGATGCTGCGATGCCGCGCCTCATACCAGCGACGCATGAGGATGGAAAGGAACGCGCGACTATCCGCACCGGCCGCCTTGGCATCGCCCAACTCACGCCACTGCGTGCAAGCGGCGAGTTCCTCCCATGTCGTGGCCTTCACCGCATAAACCGCCGCCGCATTGGCCACATCGGCATGTCTCTTCTTCAACAACTCGATCCACGCCTGCTTTCCAGCCGCTGTGGCAGGCAGCGACATCAACGCATGAACCCACGGATGCA
>JBBARN010000242.1:2531-4492 GCA_040399845.1 Luteolibacter sp.
GTGGCGGAGAGCGTGAGGAGGAAGAAAAGGACGAGAGGTTTCATGGACAGCATCAGAGGAAAAGACTTTTAGCGCTTCGCCACTGCTTCTGCCGTTAGTTCCTGCATCGCTCGCACGGCCATCAGTTCGCAGTTGAACCACATCGTAGGGCCGCCGGACTTCATGAGCCAGGTGAGGTAGCGCCCCGGAGCCTTCTTGTTGGCCTGACTGCGCACGAGCGTGCCCGCAAGCGACTGAGCCTTATGCCAATGCAGCGCGTCGCCTGTCACACGATACGCGGCGAGGTAGGTGCGCATGAGCTTCGCGGAACTGGCACAAACCGGCGCGTAGCAGCGGTATTGCTCGACCACGCAGGGAATGAGCCAGTTCTTCGACTTTGCGGAGGCCTGCCCATCTTCATTTTGTCCGCCGGGCCGATTCTCCGGCGGGTGATCCCACATGACGAACTGATCCTCCGCGAAACGCAGTAGATCGAGTGCCAGCGTGCGCTCCTCAGGCGATGGTTTGGCAGTGCTGAGCAGATGGATCGCAAAATCGCAGGCTTCGTGCTTCGTGAGGTTCTCATACGGTGGCAGCGGCTTCACGTCTTCGAACTGACCTTGCCAGTTCCATGTGCGCACCGGGTTCTGCATGATCCACGCCACCGCTTTGTGCCTCATGGTATCAAAACGGGGCTGCGGTGCGACCTTCGCGAGTTGGTCGAGGAACTCGATGACCAAGGTGGGCACCAGCACGTTGTCCGTGGCCGCTTGGCCATCCTTTGGCGTCACAAAGAGCAGCCAGCTTCCGTCCTCGCGTTGCTGCTTCGCATACGTTTCCGCGATCCGCACAGCGGCGGTGAGATACTTGGCATCCTTCGTCGCCGCATGGATATCCAAAAAGTAGCGCCCAGCCTCCGCGCCACAGTTCGTCATGTAGTTCGCCGGATTCATGTGTCCCGTCATGCGCTCGCGGAACTTCGTCGGATGATACGTCGGCGGATGAAAAGCCCAGGCCGACTGCGCAGGCTCGCACAGCGCCAGTAGCGCGTCAGCCGCACGACGCGATGCCTGCAATGCCTCCGCGGCATCTGCAGGAGCGGGGTTCTGCATGGCATACACCGCCAGCGCCGAGGCTGCGGCACCGATGATCTTCGACGGATAACGATACAGATGAAATGGCTCGTCGATCTCTCCCGTGGTGAACCAGCACCGCAAATCGGGCGAATGCACCAGCGCATCGAGCGCCATGCGGGCACTTTCATTCCAATCATGATCAGCTTTTGCCTCGCTCGCCTTGAAAACGGCGGCGCGATGAAACGAACGCGTCATCGCAGCCCCCACCACCGCGCCTTTGGCATCCAACGGCTCGACGGTCAGCGTTGTTTTGCCCACCGGCACTTTCTTCCACACGGGCGAAAGCGATGCCGTCGGTTTGTCCGCCTCAAAAACCAGTTTCTCACCCGTCACGGTGTTCAGCGTGAAGCGATACGCCTCCGCCCCTCCGACCTCTTTGAAATCAAAAGCCGGCGGGAACTGGAACTGCACCGCATGTTGGTTCCAAAACGGCTTTCCGATGCGCACGGGCACTGCCGACTCCTCCAGCGCTTGCTGAGCGATGAGCTGGCATGGGATCAAGACGAAAAGCATCAGCCGAATCATCGCTTGGCCAAGGTGATCGATGATGGTTGGGCAAGTGCTCGAATGCATCGGTTACGAAGAGGTTTAGACTGGCTTGGAGGAGTTGCTTTAATCCTTCGCAGAAATCCACCAACGCTTCTCATTGAAGTCGGGATTCGGCGTCGGCAGCTTCGCACCCGTGCGTTTGAGCCAGGCGTTGAGGGCGTTGGTGAGGTGCGTGGTTTTCTTGGGGCGGTCGGTGGCGACGTTGCGCGTTTCGTTGGGGTCTTCGCGGAGATTGAAGACCTCGGTGCGCGGGCCGACGACGAGTTTGCCGTAGGGTTTGTCGTCGGGCGTGAAGCC
>JBBARN010000243.1:0-4449 GCA_040399845.1 Luteolibacter sp.
TGGAACCGCTCAGTGAGCAGATCGAGCTGCAGGTTGCTGGTGCCAAGGAACGCTCGGCCCGGCGGCAGGCGGTCGAGGTAGGTGAGCAGGAGGTCCTGCGCTTCCCGTGAGCAGCGATCCAGTTCATTGACGATCTTGACCGACCATGCTCCGAACAGGCTGCCATAAGGTAGCTGCTTCATCCAATCGCGCACGAGGTCCACGGTCACCTCACGTCCGTTGTAGTCCTCAATGGATAGATGCGTGCCAGCCAACTGCAATGCCACCAACTCCACCACACTGGTTTTACCCACACCGGGCGGACCATAGAGCAGCAGTTTCATCGTGGCGCTTGGATCAGCTGCAAGCCGCTTGGCTTTGCTCGCCTGCGCCATCGCCACACGTTTGGCCTGGCCAATCAAATCCTCCGCCGTGCGCGGTCGCCAGTTCATCGGGGATGGTGCTAATGGATCTGATGGAGCTTGTTTGATGGCGCGTTCACGCGGCTTGGATGCCATGATGGACCTCCTTTCCGTGAGTCGTGGAAAGCGTCGTAATCGCAGCCGTGATGGCTCGTGCGCCCTTTTTGTAGAGCGTGACAGCGAGCAGCTCACCGTCGAGCCATACGGCCCAATAACGCGTGCCATACTTGGTGATGGAGAGACGATCACTCATGAGTCCAGCCCTCCCGACGAATGCGTGCTTTCACGGAGTTGATCGACAGTTCAAATTGCGCAGCTGTCTGCTTGATCGAGCCGGTGCGACGATACATCCGCTTCACCGCTTTCCAATCCACCAGCGTGCCGTTGAGGGTGACGCTGGTGGGCTTGCGTCGTGGCTTCGTGAGCACTGACGTGGTCGTGCCAATGATCTGGTCCACCGCAGGCGTGAACGCATCAAAACGCTGCGGCGGTGGTGGCGGATCATTCGTCGTGATTCGAGATTCATGCAGGTTGGCGAGTTGTTCCCTCACGGCTTCGTTGGCGATCGGGCGGAGCATCTGCTCCACACTGGCCGGAGCTTGTCCGCCGTGGAGTCGTTGCAGGGCCTCGATGAGTCGGGCATCAACAATCCCTTGAATGAGATCAATGGGGATTTCCGTAATGGCATACACCACACCAGTCAGGGAGTTGAGCCCAAGCAGAGCTTTCATCTGTTCACGTGCTTCACGTGGGGAGTCAGCCTCCACACGGTCATCGAACAATACTCGCCCAGCTCGGCTGGCGATCAGTTTGAAGAGTTTCATTTTCGTTTTTGGTTTGGGGCGGGGTTGGGGTTAGCAGGCGAAGAGGCAGGACTGGCTCAGTGGCAGGTGATCATTGGCTTTGGCGTTGTGACGTCGGGCCTGGGCGGCTCGCAGGCGTGGGACGAAGTGCGTGTTGCTCACCTGCATGCCCCGCCATTCCTCCCATGCGCCATAGAGCCGCGTCTCCTCCGCATTCATCCATACCCAGCGCCCTGGCAGCTTGTGCAGCGCGTCAGGACCCGTGGTGTGGACCACCAGTGCTGCTGCACGGGTGTCGCTCATCGGTGAGGTGGGTAGCGGTTCCTTGCGGTGCTGCTCCAAGCGCATCAGAGCATCCACATACCCGCTCCATGTGCCATTGTGGAATAGCACACTTTCAGCCATGCCGGAAAGGCTCACACTGGCCTTCGTCGTGATGGGGAAGGGATGACACAATCGCGCATCCACCCCACCCACACTGGCCCAGCGGAAGTGGATGACCACTTCGCCATCCAGCTTCTTGAGCAGAGCAATGAGTTCACCGGTGCTCAGGTCTTTTTGCCAGCGCACGCGGCCACTTTCCCGCCATGCCACGCCCGCACCATGCGGGTTGGCTTCATGACAGGCATACAGCACCTCGGACTTCGGGCGCACAGTTTCAGGACATCTTAGGATTACACACATATTGGGTTCGGTTCTTGGGTTCGTTACTGTTGGTTTGGCCCGGCTATCCGCAGACTGCGTCTAGCGCAGGCAAAGGCTTAGAGGTTCGCGTCGGGGTAGCGGCTATCGAACTGCTGGCAGAGGCGCTGCGCGTTCTTGCGGTAGTGGCGGAACTCCGAGTGCAGCTTGCCGAAGAGGCCAAGGGCGACGGGACGCGCACTGCCAGTCCATCCGAGGTAATCCCACAGGAAGAGCAGTCCGTCAGAAGCCGTGGCGGTGCGCTTGGCTTGGATCTTGTTCTTGCCGAATGCGCCGAGGCATTGAACCTCATGAGCGCGGCGACACAGGCCAAGCACGCTGGCAAGATGGTGGAGGATCTTTTCGATGTTCAGCGTGCCGGCAAAGACGCGGAACTCCACCACGCCGATGAAGCGGCCATCGCGGTCACGCTTGAATGCCTTGCGGAAGTTCACCATGCCGCGTCCGCATTGTTCGGCGCACTCGGCTTTGACGCGCTCCTGCTCGCAGGTAACGATTTTGCGCATGTGCTCAGCGGTCTGCTCATAGAGCGGATGGCTGTAATGGTTGAGGTGGCGATCCGTGCCCGTTTGGCCGTAGAGGCTGCGCGCGTGCCATTTGGCAATGTGGGCAAGCTTGCGAATGAACTCGCTCACCGCCTTGGTGTCGGTAGTGCCGATGATGGATTCAATGCCCACGGTGATGTGGCAACCGCAGGAGCGATCCACCGTGGCACCGATGGCGTTGAGCCATTCAACGAATCCCATCAAATGCTCCACACCGTGCTCGCCATGGAGGATGGGGGACACAAATTCGCAGGGGATCTGCCCGGCTTCGCAGCGGATGGAGCCATCGCGTTCAGCTTTCCAAGTGTGGGCGTTGAAGCTTGGAGCATTGGTTTGAGGACCCGCCAGCGTGACGCCGGAGGTGACTGGATGACCAGCGTGGTAATTGCCCACAGGCACTCGGCTGGTGTGAGGGAGGCGGGTTTCGAGTTCGATGCCCCATTGAATCAGGGCAGCTTTAGGATCGGCGGGTTTCATGTAGAGGAAGGGATGGGATTGAATGAAGTCCATGCGGACTTCCCCTTGGCCTCGTCACCGTGACTTCCGTTGTCGCACCGTTTTGATCACCATTTTGATCATCATTTTAAAGACCTCCTAGGAGAGGTCCCACGGCTCACGGAACCCGATGAACTTCGGGAACCTGGGCGCTTCCTTCGCCCCACTCGGCTGGTGCATGAACTTCACCATCCTGCCAATGAGCGCGTCGCGCTGCTGCCACAAGGTGATGCGGTCCACCCCACCGACGACGTGGTTGTAGCCCACGCGGAACTCGATGCCCGTCTCTATGTGTTTAACGATAAATCCTCCGAGTTCACCGCGACCCACCATGCCGGACTGCGCCATGCTGCGTTTGGTGCGCCCGAACGCATCCTTCTCAGCCGCGTTGTGATTGCTCATGCCCTCGTAGGTGTCGAGCACCACGGCCTCCGCGTCCTCGAATCGTTTGATCTTGAGCAGGTAACCCTCGCGCTCCGTGGATCGACCGCACTTGTAGGGTGAACTTGGCGTGCGGATCATGACGCCTTCATATCCCTCACTCACGCAGCGCTCTTCATAGGCCATGAGATCGTCTAGAGAATGGATCTCTTTCGGCAGCACTTTATCGACGCGCTCGTAGTCTGGCAGTCGCGCGAGTTCCTGCATGCGGCAGGCATAAGGAACGTCGATGCCGTCGCTCACATAGTCGAAGACGGCGAAGGTGAAGTCAGGCTCACCACTCTCGCGGCCCACATGCCCGGCAGTTTCGTTGAAGGTGGTGCCTTTCACGATGAGCTCGCCATCCAACCCATCAGGCAGGTGAGCTTCGATCCACTCACGGATGAAGCGATTGGACACAGGCTTGAAGCTGCGCGTCAGGGCGCGGCCATTGATCTTGAGGCAACGGATGCCGTCGAGTTTGGGCGTGGCCAGCAGCGGGAAGCTGAGGGCATGGAGACGCTCGCATTTGTCGGCGAGCATGGGCTTGGTGATGTTCATGGGCATGGAGGGCGTTTTGTTGACCAGCGTTGGGCTGGGTTCCCTCCTGCCTCGTCACCATGACCTCTCGTGTCGCACCGATTTGATCACCATGTGGCGGAGACGCAGAACACCGTTGTCCATCCTTAATTGGCACCATTTGAACGGCACTCGTTTCTAACCCTCAACACCCTGCATCAGCATGACCTTGTGGAGCCGCGTAGAATGCGTTTTACGATAGGGTCCGCTTCACAAGGGATGGCTGTATGACCCAGCCTCACATGCACTTATTGAGATTATCAGCCTGCCTTAATGAGACCTTCGCGATTACTCACTCGTCGATGAGATGATCAAACAACCCCGGCTGCAACGGCTCCAATGCTGCCTGCTCCGCTTTGAAGAAGTCCGCCTTGGTCTTGCCGCGCTTCTTGCCCTCACGCGTGTGGCAGTCATAGGCATATTCAGGGATGGCAACATACTCACCGCTACTGCGCAGTTCTTGCGCGAGTGTGTCGGCATCAAGCCCAGCCGTTTGATCATAGA
>JBBARN010000244.1:0-4412 GCA_040399845.1 Luteolibacter sp.
AACGGCGTAATCCACGTCATCGATACGGTGCTGATGCCCAGAGGTTGAGGCTTGAGCGAAACGCGATCAGACCGGCGAGGCTAACGCTCGCCGGTCTTTTCGTGCGCTACTTCAACCGAACCATGGCCGCGTCCGCCAGCGCGTAGCCGTCGATCTTTGCTTCTCCGTTGAACACGAGCGTGTCGGTGACGAGTTCTCACACCTCGGTCGCGACCATTCACCACCTGTGGCCGCACGCGGATAGCATGGATGATCGGGCATGCTTGGACGATTTGCTCCATGCATTTCCGACTGGCTCACAGCTGGGGCTTACTTCCCGTCTAGGCACTGCGGACGATACCTCAGTACGAAAAGTCTGTTGTCCGAAGCAGAGTCTAACCAGGTGATCCTAGGAGGAAACCATGCTCTCCATTTCGATGGGGCAATACGAGATTGTGTATAACGCGTTGTCGTTGACCATTGCGGCGATGTCGGCAGCCACGCTGTTTTTCTGGCTGTCGCGGGACACGGTGGCGCCGCGATACCGCATTGCGTTGGTGATCAGCGGCATTGTGACATTCATCGCCGCATATCATTACTGGCGGATTTTTGGCAGCTGGACGGGCGCATTCGACGTCGACGCTCAAGCCGGAACGATCGCGCTTTCGAAAGAGAAGTTCAACGATGCTTATCGCTATGTTGATTGGATCCTGACCGTACCGCTGCTGCTGGTCGAACTTATCCTGGTGATGGGCCTCTCGCGGTCAGCGACCATATCGAAAAGCGTTCGGCTCGGCCTACTCGCTCTCGCGATGGTCGTTCTCGGCTACCCAGGTGAGGTTGCGGGCGATCTCCAATCCCGTCTCCTATGGGGCGGTTTGTCGATGATCCCGTTTCTGATCATCGTGTACGAACTCGCGGTAGGGCTGCGGAGTTCGATTGCTTCCCAACCGGAAGCCGCACGCGGGCTCGTCAAAGGGGCGATCGTGATCACCATTGCCACCTGGGCGTTTTACCCGGTGGTGTTTTTCGCTCCGCTGTTGCTTGGCGCAGAAAACTCGAGCTTGGCGACCATGTCGGGCGAGGCGGCCATGATCGTTCAGGTAGGTTACACCATTGCCGACATTCTCGCGAAAGCAGGTTTTGGCATTTTGATCTATCTGATCGCCTCGGCGAAAAGCGAAGACTGGGCGCGCCAACAGGCTGCGCTGCGAGTCGAGCCGGCCTGATCAGCTTGCTGAAGTCAACCATCACGAGGGGCGGCCGCGCTCGGCGCTCGGCGCTCCTCGTGATCGGATGGCTCATTTCAACGCAGACAGAAGCGCCCCTTGTCGGAAGGCTCGATCGATGCCGCTTTCAATCATATTGGTGCCGTTCGCGCTTCAGGCGCCCGCGGAGCCCTTGGTGGATGTAGTCGTTATCACCGCCAGGCAACCCACTACGGCAATCGAAGATAGTCCGACGAGCATCGAAGCGTTTGGGCCTGATGAACTCGGAAAACTTGGAGAATTCAGGGCGTCAGACCTAAGCCGATTATCGTCAGGGCTAACCTACAAATCGACATTTGGGTCATCCGCACCTCAGTTCTTTATTCGCGGTATAGGCTCGAATGACGTGAACCCCAGCGCCAATCCGGGCGTGGCCTTCTATCTCAACGACGTGCTGGTCGCCTCTCCGCTCGGACAGAATATGGCGGCGTTCGATCTCAGCGATGCGCAGATTTTGAAGGGGCCGCAGGGGACACTGTTCGGGCGCAACGCAACGGGCGGGGCGATCGTGCTTCGCACCAACCGTCCAGGCGAAATTGCAAACGCGACGGCTTCGGTGGGCACCGGGTCGTTTGGGTTGCTCACCGCCGAAGTCGCCGTCGACACCGGCCGGTTGGGCGACGCGCGTGCAAGGTTCGCTGGCTTTGCCAGACGTTCGGACGGCTACACCGAAAACACCGTGACCGGCGGATCGCTAAATGGCGCCGAAACCTATGGGGGGCGGGCTACTCTCCTCGTGGATGGCCCAGGCAACTGGACTGCAGAAGTACTCGTCGATTATGCTGCCGACCGCTCCGCCATGACGGCGCATGAAGGCCTTGGCCTCTTTGAGCCCGAAGGCTTCGCCATCGGTCCGCCGCGCTTCAGTCCTTGCGACGCGTCCCGTTCACTTGCCGGCGGCTGCGTCAATGCTTTGGGCTATCGCTACACTTTGGATCCCTATTCCGAGGCTTATGACCGGCCCGGCCGAGAAAATGTGGATACTGGCGGTCTCTCGGTGACGTTTGCCCACGCAGGACAAATCGACATTGAGTCCATCAGCGCGTATCGGGCCGCCAAACGGACGGTGCGCGAAGACACTGATGCTAGCCCGCAATCACTCGTTGCTCTTGATTTTGACAATGACGGGCATTCATTCACGCAGGAAGTTCTTCTTCGCGGCTCTCTTGATCGGCTCGATTGGCGGGCGGGAGCTTTCGCCCTTGACGAGCAGCTGCAGACCGGGAACCGATTTGACGTCCTCGGTACATTGCGCGACGCCGGCATACCCTTCATTGATGATCCGCAGTTGTTTGTTCTTGGGCCGTTTCGCCTGATCCAGTCCTACACGTTGAAGACCCAATCGGTTGCCGTGTTTGGTGACGCAGACTGGGCCGCAAGCCCGGCGCTGACATTGACTGCAGGGCTCCGCCTGACCCGAGAGCAGTCGCAGTTCGCGACAGAGACGCGATTTGACGAGGTCACCGCCAATCCAATCCTTTCGCCACGACGTTCGGGCAAGCTGAGCGATAGCGCCGCATCCTGGCGGCTCGCGGCGCGCTACGCACTTGGGGTGAAGCGGTCTCTGTACGCTACGGTCAGTCGCGGGTTCAAGTCTGCCGGGTTCAATGGTGGGGCTTTGTTCGCCACGGACTCGATCGGGCCCGTAGCGCCAGAGTTTGTGACCGCCTACGAGGTCGGGGGCAAATGGCAAGCCACTAGCCGGATCGAGCTTGAGGCTGCGGGCTTTGTTTACGACTATACGAACCTGCAGGTCTTCACCTTGCGGGCCGCGCCAGCACCAACCCGGCAAGTTCTGGACAGCGCAAATGCTTCCATTTCCGGAGTGGATGTGCGGGCGAAGATGCGTTTGCCCGTCGGGTTCACCGCGATCGCCAGTCTCTCGTATCTTGATGCGTCGTTCACCGATTTCATCGACGCGAATGGCGTATCCCGTTCGGGCAACAAACTAACCGCGGCGCCTGAGTTTTCCGGTGTCGCGTCGCTGGCGTGGCGAGGGCAGATCACGCCAGTATGGACCGCCTCCGCCGAAGTGGGCGCCAAGCACAGGAGCCGAAGCTTCTTCGACAATACCAACGACCCTCTTCTGAGTTCAGGCGCCAATACGTTGGTGGACGTCAACTTGTCAGTTGACCACCAACCGAGCGGGCTGCAGGCGGGCCTGTCGGTGAGCAATCTGACTGATGAGCCGGTGATCGCGGACGCTCTGAATCTCGCGCAGTACGGCTTTATTCAACGCACCTATGCCCCCCCCAGAGCATTCTATCTCACGGTACGAAAACAGTTTTGATCGATGCTGTCAGAGCAACGCCAGTCGCTCCCAGCGTAGGCCGTTTTCATTGGCCTTGTGAGCCCCGATGAGGCGAATACCGCTCAAACGTCACGGCTTCCCGCCGGCCGTTATTCAACACCCGGTTTGGCTCGACTTTCGCTTCACGCCCAGCCAGCGTGATGTCGAGGAGATGCTCGCTCAACGCGGCATCGATGTTTCCTACGAGACGATCCGCGCCTGGACTATGAAGTTCGGTCCGAAGATCGCAGCCAATTTGCGCCGGCGCAAGCTGCCGCCTTCGCCTCGCTGGCATCTCGACGAGATGGTCTCCAAGATCGGCGGCGAGCGCGTGTACCTGTGGCGCGCTGTTGATGATGAAGGCGAGGTTCTCGATCTCGTCGTTCAGAAACGGCGCGACACGCGAACAGCCGTGAAACTGTTGAAGCAGCTGCTTCGGAATCATCGCGTCGAGCCGGAGAGCATCGTCACTGACGGACTTGCATCGTACGGCTCGGTGCTGACAAGTTAAGTGCTTTTCGGTCCCGAACGCTCGATTTCCAGTCGAAAACTACTTGTGATTTCAGACGGCGTTCTGGGCCGCAGAGACGCGAAATAGATCGTCTTGGACTTAACTTGTCAGCACCCATGCAACCCATCGATCCCGACAGGATGGCGGCAGATCACCAACTCGCTTTCTACCACCACGGCGCAAACGTCATGCGAATGGCCAAACGCCTTCGCGGGCTGACGCTTGCCGCCGCCGATCGCATCCCTTCACCCGAAGCGCGCGCGTTCCGAACCGACGCCGAAAAGGACCATCCACTCGAGACGCGTTGGGAGAGGTGGCTCGGGAATTCTGCACACGGGGTTAGGTGGAATTTCTGCCTGAGATC
>JBBARN010000245.1:0-4338 GCA_040399845.1 Luteolibacter sp.
CACATTTTCCTCGAACGCGGCCCGCATGGCAACGCCCCGGTTGTGTTAGGGATGTCCAGCAGCGGCTACGACCTGTCTCGAGCGGTGAGGAGCGATCATTACAAGTTGATCTACAACTGCACGCCGTGGATTCCCTACTCGCCTGTCGACAGCACTGGCGGGGCGGCATGGAAACAGATGCGGTCGGCCAAGGAGCAGGGGAAACTTTCCGCCGGATTGGTCTCAACTTACTTTACCACCCCACGTCGCGTTTATGAACTCTATGACCTCGACGCCGATCCTTCGGAGTTGAACAATCTCAGCGGCAAACCCGGGCTTGCGGCTGTGGAGCGAGCGCTCCGCCTCGCCCTGACGGAAAAGATGATCCTGGATTTCGACTACCTGCCGCTGCCCGATCTCATGCAAGGTGGCGCTGGCAAGAAGGCGAATGGCAAAGGGAAGAAGAAGGCGGAGTGAGTCATCCTGGACTCTGCAGCGAGCCTACCCTGACAATCACTCAACGGCAAAGGGGACCGGAGAACGGCCCCCGTGACAAACAGGTGGAAAAACGAGGCGTGACACTTCGGGAAAAATCCGTAACTTTTCCGAAACATTTCCAAATTTCAGCCCGCATGTCCCATCCTCTCCACACACTCGGATACCGATTCCTCAACGCCACCCTCGGCAAGTCCGGGCCGGACGAGGAAGCCGCCTCGCCGCTTTCCCGCCGGGGATTTTTGCTAGCCACGGCCGCGCTGAGCAGTTGTTCCGCCGCCACTCCACTAAAGCCGGAACCCAAGATCACCGCCCCGGCAGCGGCCGCGCCGGTGAAAACCACGGCCAACTCCGCTTACCGTACCCCCGCCGTGCAAGGACCCGTCCCGCGCAATCCGGACATGGCCTACAACTCGAATTTCTCGAAAAGCTCCGGTGTTACGTTTACCCGCGTCATGGTCTCGGGCAACTTCGTCGCCATCACCTTCGATGACGGCCCGCACCCGCAGAACACCCCTCGCCTGCTCGATATCCTGCGCGCCCGCAACGTCAAAGCCACCTTCTACGTCATCGGCCGCAGCGTGGACCTCTACCCGCAGATCGTCCGCCGCACCGTGGCCGAGGGGCATGAAATCGGCAACCACACCCACACCCACCGCCTGCTCAGCAAGTTGAGCGATGGCGAGGTCCGCAACGAACTGACCCGCTGCCGCGATGCCGTTTCCCGCGCTGCCGGCGTTCAGATGCGCACCATGCGCCCGCCCTACGGCGGACTGCTCCAACGCCAACGCCAGATGGTTCACGCGGAGTTCGGCTACCCCACCATCCTCTGGTCGGTCGATCCCCTCGATTGGAAACGCCCGGGCGCAGGAGTGATCAGCTCACGCCTCTTGAGCGGAGCTTCCGCCGGCGGCATCCTGCTTGCTCACGACCTCCACGCCCAAACCGTGGATGCCATGCCCGCCACCATTGATGGCCTGCTGCGCCGTGGTTTCAAATTCGTCACGGTCTCGCAATTGCTGGCCATGAAGACCGACCCCGCCACCGCCCAGGCAGCTGCGGAGCCTTCCAGCAACCACTGATTTCTCCTCCACACCGTGAGCGAATCCCTGTTCGGCGAGCGCTATTTCGCGACGCGTGAACGCTTGTCCGACGTCATGCGCGGCATTGCGGATCTCGCCGGGGAGACCCATACCGACCTTCAGGACCTCCTCCCTCAGGAAGCCCTCGATCCAGAACTCGGGAATCCGTTTCTCTTCGTCGTCTGCGGCGAGGTGAATGCCGGCAAGTCCTCACTCATCAACGGGCTCTTCGGCCATGAACTTTGCCGCGTCAACATCCTGCCGGAAACCCACCGGGTCTTCTTCTATCAATACGGCTCCCCGGCCCGCGACGTCGAAGTCGTGCCGCTGCTTGAGGAACGGTTCCGGCCCTTCGATTTCCTGAAGAAATTCAGCATCATCGATACCCCTGGCACCAATTCCACGGTCCAGGGACATCAGGAAATCACCGCCCGCTTCCAGCCCACAACCGATCTCATCCTGTTCGTTTTCCCCGTCACCAACCCGTGGGCCGCCGCAACCTGGGATGCCATTTCACGGGTTCCGCGGGAATGCCTGTCGCGGGTGGTCCTCGTCATCCAACAAGCGGACCAACGGGATCCCGTCGATATCCAAGTGATCCTGGGACATGTGGCGGATTTGGCGATGAAACGCATTGGCCTGCTTCCTCCCATCTTCGCGGTGTCCGGGAAACTCGCCTACGAGTCCAAACAATCGTCCCCCTTCCGGATGGACAAACTCAAGGCCAGCGGCAGTCTGGCTATCGAGGACTTCATTTCCGAAACCATTTGCCAGTCCCCTGCGCGCCGTCAGGCCCTTGAAATCTGGCGCGGCAAGGCCGCCGCCGCCTTGCGTCTGATCGAAGACCGCATCGAGGACCAAACCCGCAGCCTCAACACCCAGAGCCGCTTCATCGAGCAGGTCGAACGCGAGATCGATCAAATCCGCGAGCAATTCGTCAAACGCCTCCCCACCCACCTTGCGGGCGTTGCCGAGGTCTTCGAAACCGAAGGCATCTGGGTCACCCGGCTGCTCCGCAAACGCCTTCGTGCCATGCCCTCGCTCCTCCGCCTGTTCACCGGCGATCGCACCGGCTCGGAAATGGAAACCGTTTTCATCGATCGCCTCCAAGCCGCCGTCGAGGCCGTGGCAGAAAAGGATGGTGGCGAAGTCGTCAATGCCTGCGAAGACCACTGGGAAGACCTCGGTGCCCGCGTCAAGCAGGCCATGGGAATCGATCTCAACGCCGCCGATCCCATCGACGAAACCCTCGCGTTGGCCAAAAACCGCTTCGTCACCCGTCTCGGCCGCGCCGCCTGCCAAGGCATCGGCAACCTCAAGGTGCGCAACCAACTCGACAAGGAACTCCGCCGCCGCAACATCGCCCTCAAATCCTTCGTGTCAGTGGCGCTCGTCCTCATCATCGCTGGTGCCAGCTGCGGCGCGCTGGGCGTGCCATGGCTGCCCGCCATCCTCTGCGGCTTCGCCCTGCTCTTCCTCTGCGGCGGCATCTTGGCCGCCTGGGCCACCCGCAATGCGATCAGTAAGGATTTCCAGGAACGCCTGCTCGATACCTGCGGCGCCTTTGCCAGCACCCTCCACTCGGACTATGAGGAAGCCCTGCGCGTCGTTTTCCGGGACTATGCTGTCTCCATCAACAACGTCCGCACCCACCTGGCCCACGAAAAACTCGCCATCGAACCCCGTCTCAAACGCTGGAAAGACCTCTTCCTCACCCTCAAGGCGATCGAACAGGAGTTATAACGTTTCAGTCTATCAGTTGTGATCCGGCCGCTTTCGGGTAAGTCATTTGCAGGGGTTGGATAAGCAACCGGCATTGATTAACCTCATTCTTCAGTGCACTTCGATGGTGTTTCTCATGACGGCACTCAGGCAAGAACTGCAACCGTCCCCCCTACTGGGCCCGCAAGGTTTCCAAATATGCCCCGAGAGCCGCAGCATTGGAGCGCAGTGCCGATTCGCCGGAAGCGCATTTCGCAGTCACCGTGAAGCCGGAGAACACCGCCGTATAGAATCCCGCCTCCGCCTCCGGTTGGATCGATAGGTGAATCCAGCCCGCATCTTTCCCCCGCTCTAACAACGAGGAAATTCCGTTTCTCCATGCCGCAAACACCTGCTGAAGCGCCGCTGAGAGCATGGGTTCGCCCGCCGCAGTCTCGGCAGTGATCGCGACCAGTGTGGAAGTGGCATCATCCGCACGCAGCTCCATGCAGCGCGCGCGCGAAAGACTCAGAAAGGCATCCAGCGAACCCACTCCCGCCAAGGGCTGCGTCCATAACTCATCCATCGCCGGCATCAACGACTCCAACACCCACGCCACTGCCAACGAGCGCTTGTCCGGATAATGATGAAACAAGGCCCCCTTGGTCATTCCCGCCCGCGTGACGATCGATCCCAGCCCAGTCCCGGCATAGCCATGTTGGGAAAACTCAATACCCGTCGCCTCCAAAATCGCACTCCGAGTCTGCACCGGCTGCTTCGTTCTTTGCTTCATGCCATTTCCAATACCAACCCAACGGTATGATGGCAAGTTACATTGTTTGGTGACGATTTGTACTGCGATCAATCATGCTCAGAGTTGGTCCTTAGCGATCGAAATCTCCCCGACGCCCTTACCCAATCCCTAACCGTAGGTCCCGCTCCGTCCACAGCAGATCCGCAACTCCTGCCGCCTTGCCTCGCATTTTCCTCGCGCCGCTCTTGCGCTTGGGCCCGAAGCGATCCCGACTTTGCTCGAACATGCTTTCCACAAAAGCCCGACTCCCCACCACTCCGCTGTCGG
>JBBARN010000246.1:0-4280 GCA_040399845.1 Luteolibacter sp.
GCGGCGGCATCCACCGGCATGGCGCGGGATGAGATGGCGGGCATGATCTCGCGGCTCGGGCGGATGGAGCGGATGCTGTCTGGGATAGCTCCCACTTCCGCAGCCGGTGCGGTGCTCTCGTGGCGTTCCAGGTCACCGGCCTTGGCGATGCCGCCAGCGCCATTCATGGCCACTGCCTCGCGGGTGCCGGAGGGTTGCGGCATGCCTGCGGCGGCGCGGATGGCGCGGAAGGTGGTAGCTGCGGCGGCGCTCGCTTTTTTCCGAACGATCATGTGAGGCGTGAGGATCGAGCTGGCGTTGAACTGAGGGGCCAGTCCCATCTCCGGTGCGCAGGGGATGAGCACCTCGCCCATGCGCCAGCCATTGCGGTTGCGGGCGGAGCGGTCGCCATTGCAGACCCACGCGCCAAGATCGGGACGGGCAGGATCGTAGGCGATGAGCACCTGGTGGCCGTTCTCGAAATGGATGCCATCCCGCACGCCGTTGAGTTTGAAATACATCTTGGGCCAGCCATTGCCGGGCGTGACATTCACCGTGCCGGCACGCACCGTGCATTGGCGCTTGTAGGGGCGGAAATACCATTCCTGCGCAGCTTCAAGCGGGCGAGTGTGCCAGCCCTTGCGGCTCACCAGGTCATCCGGCGAGACTCGCTCATTGAGATGCTCGCGCATCATCGGGCGGGAGTTAATGAGGGCGGCGGCTTCCTCGTGGAGGATGCTGGATTTTTCCTGATAGATGAATCCAAGGGAGATCGGATCGGTGCCGGTGGTTTGCGCTTGGCGCAGGCGGCGGGTGGCTTCCTCGAACTCTCCACGAGTGCGGCCAATGTCCGTGCCGGTGTGGCCAAGCCAGCGTTGCAGCATGTTAAACCCACCTTCGATGATGGCCTTGCCCTTGGATTTGAATACGTGCTCGATCTCGATGATATCACGGAGGTCTCCCCAACGTCCGGAGATGCCTTCCACTTCGATGCCATGCACCGCGGTTCCTTCCCATGATCCGCGCTCCAGGCGCAGGCGGCGGGGCAGGCCCCACGCACGCACCAGCCGCTCGATGTAGCGCACGATGTCCTCGCCACGGTAGGCGTCACGCTCGCGGCCAATGTGATCGAAGCCAAGCCAGCGGGCGGCAGCCAGGTCACGAGAGGCGAGCACCTGGCGGCCAAGCATTAACTCGCCCGTGGCAGGATAGCGGAAAACATAAGGTTGATTGGTGGAGTAGTCATCCAGTTCCCATGTCTCCCCTGGGAGGATCTCGCGGTGGCTGCCATCGGCGAGGATCTCGAACATGCCACGGCGGGTGATCATCTCCGTTTGTTGGGAGTGCTTCTTGCCCCGGAATGCAGCCTTCTCTTCCTCCGTCACACGGAAGGCACGGCGCACGGACTCGGGCCAATCCTCCTTGCGCTTGGATGCCAGTGATTTTTCCTCAATGCGCTCGATCACCTCGCGCAGCTCGGGCCGCACGCGCTCATCCCGTGCGAAGAAATACGCGGCCACCGTGAGGCTCTCCTTGTTGAGTCGATACCAGCGTGCCAGTGCTACCTCGGCATCGTTGGGCTCGAACACAACCGGGCGGCCCGTGGCCTTGGGCGTGAGCGCCTCATCCACATCCCCACCGCACTCCGCCACGCGGGCCAGCCAGCGGGCGAGGGTAGCATTGGGCACTCCCAAGCGGCTCGCTGCTTTCTTGCAGCTGAGGCCGTTGGTGGTGAGTTCCAGAGCGAGGATGAGTTTGGATCGTTCCATGGGTTCCATGAGGATTGGATTGGGGGATGCCGCGTTTTCAGTTATGCTTCGCTATCGGCGAGGAGTGCCTTGGTGAGGGCTTCCCGGAATTCGCCAGGTGCCTCGCGGATGGTGCGGGCGGAAGCGGCTACCACCTCCTCGCGGCCAAGTGCCGGCATGATGTCCCAATGCTTGAGGCTGGTGGTGACTCCCACCCATTGCTTGAGGGCGGTTTCCACACGCTCTTGGGCAATGCGGGCCTTGGCTTGGGCCGGTGTCTCGGGCTCCTCATCGGGCTCCTTGCCCGTCTTGATGAATCCCTCAATGCCGTTGCGCAGTTTGGCGAGGCCAGCGCCTACCCAGATGGCATCCTCGAATTTCTTCCGAACATCGCCGCGCTTTTCGAAGATCCGGAAAAGGGCAATGGCATCTTCCACCAGTCGGGCACTGACACCGGCCCTCTTGGCTAGACCCTCCGCACTGAATGCGGAGGGTTTGCCTGCCTTCTCGCGGTCCTTTGCATCTGTCGCCACCTCGGGCTCCATGAGCACGGCGAGGTAAGCACGCGCACCCTTGGACATGTGGCGGCGGGTGACGGCATCCATGATGATTGGCACCACATCGCCCTCGCTCACGATCTCGCAGGGGATGCCATCGGTAGCCAGCTTGCGGGCGATGGCCTCGCGCTCAGCTTCGGCATAACTCATCTTGGCCACCTTCACGGCAGCCTCATAGCGGTGCCGTCCATCCACGATCACGCGGCCCTTGGAAGTGATAAGCACCTTGATGCGCTCACGCACGCCGTGGCGGGAGATGGATTCTACCAGGGCGTCAAAGTCATGCGCCATTTCCTCCGCTGCGGCCTTGTGGGCAGCACGGCTTTTTCCCTGGGCATTGCCGAGCTTGGTTTCCCGCTCAATGAGCGCAGGCAGCATGGCCACGCGCTTGAGGAGGGGGTGGAATTTGAGATCGGTTAGAGGGATGAGGAGCGGGCGGCGATTGCTGAGCTGTGCCTTGTATGCTTTGGGAGTGGCAGCGGCTTTCTCTGCGCGGGCAAGCTCTGCCTTCTTGGCGCGGCTCACGTATTTGATGGGTGTTTTGGCCGTGCTCACAGCGCACCTCCCGTGGTAAGGATATCGATGGCGATGCGGATGCCTGCGGCCTTGTTGCGCATGGTGGCTCCGCTCTCATACATCCCGGCCTTGGCTGCCACCTTGGCGGCCTCGATCAACTCGATGGCTTGGGCCTCCATGGCTTCCAGCTTCTTGGCAAGATCATCCGCGCTCACTTGGCTGTGACCTTTCTGGTTGGGAGTTTGGCGATCTGGGAGAGCACCGGACTGGAGATCCGCTTGCCCTTCACCACGTGGTAAATGTGGCTGGGATCTTTGCCGAGGCGCTTGCCAAGTGAGCGATAGCTCCATCCGCGATCACGGATGATAGCTTCGGCCTTGGCCGGGGTGATTGTGGATGTTGTTGGCATGAGGGGCGTTTTGTGATTGCTTTGTGTTGCGCTGTTTCGCGCAACGGTTTGAAAAAACAACAAAACGAATTCCATGGCAACAACAAAAAACAACAAGGCGGATTTTTCCTCTCGACTCCGATCTCTCAGGGGCGAGCGAACTCAAGGCGAATTCGCTGAATTCCTAGGCTTTTCCTCACAACAAACTTACCAGAATTACGAGCGAGGGCGGATTCCCAAACCCACCGTTTTACAACAGATCGCACAACGAACCGGAGTCTCCATGATCTGGTTAATGACCGGAGTGGAACCCCACGAGGACGCACCGCGTGCATCTGTTGTTAATGATTCCTTACCTTCCCAGGCCCCGGTCACGAATTATTATGCATCCTTCCACCGGCTCGCCGAGACGGCGGATCTTCCCTGGCTACTTGATCGCCTGGAGATTCTCAGCAAGGATGCCGCTGCCGGGGATTGTCTCGCCGCGCAAACCATCACCGATCTCATTCCCATTATCCGCAAGCGCATCGAATCCCTATCCTGAAACCATGAACGCACCCGCCTCTATCCCCTCCGCATTCAGTGCGGATGTGGTCTCCCATTTCCTATTTCTCGACGGTCAACAAAAAGGCCCGTTCTCCATGTCTCAGCTCCAGTCCATGTATCAGACCGGGGCTATCACCAGGGAGACTCCGCATTTCATGGATGGATACACAGAGTGGATGCCCTTGGAGATCATCGTGCCGGATCTGGAGCCCGCGCCGCAACCGCAGCGCAGCTACGCCGCAGGCCCGCCGCGTCCCGTGGTGGTCGCCAAGTCTCGCGGGATTTATGTGATGCTCGGCATCTGCATTCTCGGCTTCTTTGGTTTCCATAACTTCTATGCTGGGAGGTTCTGGTCTGGTTTATTTCAGATGCTCATCACCATCTGCACTTTCTGGCTTATTTTCCCGCTTTTCATTGTCGCCATCTGGGTGATCCTCGAACTCTGCCTCGTCACCAAAGACGGCAAAGGCCAAGCATTCGCATAGCCTCCGCTCTGCGTCCCTCAGCGGCCTTTGCGCCTCTGTGTTAGCTCTTCATTTCCCACCA
>JBBARN010000247.1:0-4279 GCA_040399845.1 Luteolibacter sp.
CAATACGCGGAAGGAATCGATTGCGTTTCAGTCCGCCGCATCAATCCCACTGCGGGCGGCAGGCCCCGGCCCAAGCGGCGATCAGGGCGACGGCGATGTGTGCGCCGAGGGCGTAGAGGCAGGCGTTCTGTGCGGACAGGCCGGTATCGATCACGGATTTGACCGCGTCGTGGACTTGGGTTTGCAGCGCCTCGACCGACCCCGACCACGCCCAGTAGGCGGAAATGAAGGGGCGGGTAAAGGCCTCGATTTTCTCGGGCAAGGCCAGCACTGCACCCGAGAGGGGCAATTGGAAACCAACGAGATAGATCGAAAGCAAGGAGGCCTGCTCGGCTGTCCGCATGAGCGCGGAAATGGCCAGGCAGATCGCTGTCATCGAGGCATTCACCAGAAAGAGGAAGCAGGCATGTTGCACGAGATCGCCCCGGAAAGTGCCGAAGAAATTGACGAAAAAGGTCATCCACAGCGATTGCGTGATCACCAGACAGGCGAGGAAGGCCACCTTGGACGCGAGGTAGGCGGATGGCCGGAGCCCGCCAAATTTTTCCTTCTCATAAATCGGCCGTTCGCCGGCGATTTCACGCGCGGAGTTGTTGGAACCCATGAGGGAAAGCAGCACCACTTGGAACATGATGATGCCGGAAACTGCCGAGCCGACCTTCGCCTGATCCGCCCGGACGCTCTGTTGCTCCTGGATTTCTGCGAAGACATCGGTCTGCCGGGTGTCGGAGTAACGCCGGATGGGTTCGGAGGCCTTGTTGCTGAAAATGGTCACCAACAAGGGGAAACAAATCAGGATCGCCACTTGCAGGAAGACCTGGCCGCGATCGCGGAAAAAGATCCGCCAGCGGCGCGAGAGCAGGGTGGAGAATTGGCTGAAAAAGCCGGGCAGCTTGAGCGCATCCGTCTCGGGGCGTTTGCGGGTGGTGGCGGGCTTGGAGGGTTTCGCATCGTCATCTGCTGCGGGCTCGCTGGCCACCTCGGTGGGAGGTGCGGGTTCGGCAGGCACCTGCAATGCCTCGGAGGCGAGCAGTCGGGCGCGGTTGCGATCGAGCATTTTCTGGTAGGACGCCCGGTGTTTTTGCCAGGAAACATGCCAGCGCTCGGAGGGTTGGGAGGCAAGCCGCGGATAGACTTCCTCGGTATCGTGAACAGAGAAATAGTGGGTCAACTGCTCCGGCGGCCCATGAAACGCGACCCGGCCCTCGTGCAGCACGAGGATGGAATCATACAATTCCAAATGCGAAAGCGAATGAGTCACGGAAAGCACGATCCGCCCGTCCTTACGCGACAAATCATGGAGCAGCCGCACGATTTCCCGCTCTGACCGTGGATCCAGGCCGGAGGTGACTTCGTCGCAAAGCAGGATTTTCGGATCGGAAACCAGCTCCATCGCAAGTCCCAGCCGCCGCTTTTGGCCACCGGAGAGCACCTTCACCTGGCGGTCGCTGATGGGGCCCAGCCCGGTTTCCTCCAGCACGCGGTCGATGCGGGCGTCGAGCTCCGCGGTGCTGCGGGACTTGACCCTCAAGCGAGTGGCGGCTTCCACGGACTCGTCCACGGTCAAGGGATCGTAGGCGATGGAAAACTGCGGCACGTAGCCGATTTCGGATGGCGAGAAATCCTCCTCTTTTGACAAATTCCGCTCATCCCAGAACAAGGCCCCGTCCGACTCCGGATTGAGCCCGGCGATGGTCTTGAGCAGGGTGGTTTTTCCGCATCCGGAGGGTCCCACGATGGCCATGAAGTGCCCCTTTGGCACTTGGATCGACACACGATCCACCAATGGGACATCCTCGCCGTCTTTACGGATGGTGAAACTGACTTCCTTGAGTTCTAACACGGATAAAAGGGTAGCTAGCCAACAAACGCAGTGCCCGTGCGCAGTCTATCGCCCGTTTGGAATTAATCGCCGCCGGGCCTCAGTCGAGCGGCACGATCCGGATGCCGCCTGCGGGTTTCCGATGGATATCGGCCGACAGGGTGTTGGTGCTAGCGGGGCCCGGTGCGCTCAGCGGGGCGGAGTTGTCCAGGGCGTTGCGCAGCGCACCTTCGACCAATTGGCCGCAGTGGATCTTCATCGGCGGCAGCGCACCGAGGTCCCCTGCCAGCTCGCTCGCACTCATTTCCTTGGCCTCTTCCGCTGTCTTTCCGCGCAGCAATTCGGTCGCCATCGACGCAACTGCGATCGCCGTCTGGCAGCCAAATGCCTGGAAGGACGCGCGGTCGATCACCCGCTTGCCGTCTTTTTCGGTAAATTTCAGCCACATCCGCAGCATGTCCCCGCACTCGGGAGAGCCGACGGTGCCGACTGCATCCGCGTCGGTGATTTCCCCCTGGTTTTGCGGGTTGGCGAGGGCTTCCTGGACTTTGGTTTCGAACGAACTCATGGCAATCGGGCGGGTGGAGCCAGAGCCTAATCGCTGCCAGCCGCCAGTTCAAGCCCGCTCGCATTCGCATGGCTGCGAACGATTTCTCCCACCTTCCGCGTATCGCCAGCTTACCCTATGTTCAAATCCTGCGGCATCCTTCTTGCGGTCATCAGCGTGGCCAACGCCCAATTGGCGGAAAAACCCCACCCCCGCCTCTGGTTTCCGGCGTCCGCAGAACCGGAGCTCCGGAAGAAAATTGCCACCGATCCTCTCGCCGCCCGTCTCCAGACTGCCATCATCGCCGAGGCGGATCGTGTCCTCAAGGCCCGCACCTGCCGCTACGAGATCCCGGATGGCAAGCGACTGCTGAAGGAATCCCGCCTCGCCATTCACAACATCGCCCACAGCGCCTGGGCCTACCGCACGAAAGGCGGCGAACCTTACCGCCTCCGCGCCATTGCCGAACTGGATGCCGCCTGCTCCCTCAAGGACTGGAATCCCTCCCATTTCCTCGATACCGCCGAAATGGCAACGGCGGTCGCCATCGGCTACGATTGGCTATATTCCTCGCTCTCCCCGCAACAACGATCGATGTGCGAAAAGGCGATGATCGAAAAAGCCCTGCTCCCGGCAAAATCCGTTTACGACAAGAACACCTGGTGGTCCAAGCCCGGCAACAATTGGTCCCAAGTCTGCGGCGCAGGCATCGCCCTCGGTGCTGCCGCCATCGCCGGCCATGACGAAGGCCGCCACGATGCCCTTTCGGAAGAACTCTTTACCCGAGGGCTGGACCTCGTCGAAGATTGCGGAGAATTCTACCATCCGGACGGTATGTATCCGGAAGGGCCGGGCTACTGGCACTATGGCACGAATTTCCACGTGATGATGCTGGCCGCCTGCCCGCCGCTGGGCCGCGAGTTGGTGGACGATCCCATCCTCCGCAAGGCGGGCGAGTCGATCATGCATCTCACCAGTCCCATCGGGATTTCCTACAATTTCGCGGATGGCAATCCCGGCCACTGTGTTCCTTCGGCCGCCCAGGCATGGATTGCCACGCGTTACAAGGATACGTCCCAAGCCCGGTTTGTCCGCGATAGTTTCTCCCAATTACTCGATCAACGCAAAGGCCGACTCGACGGCGAGCGCTGGTTCCCGCTCACCCTGCTGTGGCTGCCGCCAGCGCCGACGGAAAATGCTCCGTTGCCGCTGGCCGGGGTGTTTCAAGGTGAGCAGGCGATGGCAATGTTCCGGACGGGGTGGCAGCCGCAGGATGCTTGGCTTGCCATCAAGGGCGGCACGCCCGCTGCCAGCCATGGGCACATGGACGTTGGATCCTTTGCCTACGACGCCCATGGCGAACGCTGGTTTCACGATCTCGGCAGCGAAGATTACAACCTTCCCGGCTATTTCGGCAAAGCCCGCTGGGACTACTTCCGGCTTCAGAATCGATCGCACAACACTCTGGAAATCAACGGAAAGCTTCAGAATCCGAAGTCCAAGCCCTGCCCGCTCACCGCTTCCACCATCGCCGGGAATCCGCTCGCGGCGAGCTTCGATCTCACGGATGCCTATCAGGGATCTGCCTCGCGAGTCCTTCGCAGCGCCCGGTTTGACAAAAAGTCCGGCCGTGCCCGCATCGAGGATCAAATCACCGAACCCGCCGGTCAGGTGATCTGGCGCGCGCTCACCGATGCCACCATCGAGATCAAGGGCGACACCGCGATCCTCCGCAAAAAGGGCAAGCAAATCAGCGTTCGCAAACTTTCCGCAGGGGGAACTTGGTCCACTGCCTCGGCAACCCCGCCACTCAAGGAGGAAAACCAGAACAAACCCTACCGCGTGCTGGTTCTCACCGTGCCCCAAGCACCCGAAGTGAAAATCGCCGTCGAAATCCAACCTTGATCCCC
>JBBARN010000248.1:0-4250 GCA_040399845.1 Luteolibacter sp.
TTCTCGCCTTGTCCGGACAAATCATCACCCTCGATGCCATGGGCACCCACACCCACATCGCCGAGGCCATCATCGAAAAGAAAGCCGACTACACCACATTTCGCGAAGATCACAACCAAACCTACATCGGCCACGCGGCCAAAAACCTCGGAGCCCTGCGCCGAATCGTCCTCAACCTCCTCAAAATCGACCTAACCGACACCCGCAGCCTACCGAAGAAACGCCGTCGCGCCATGCTCGACCTCACCTACCGCAATTCGTTGCTCTCTCTATCACATCCTGGGTGTGCAATGCCAGCTCTGGACCGAGCTCATGCCGCGCACCCATGATATCGAATACCAGGCCTATCCGCGGGTTTGTGCCCTTGCGGAGCTCACGTGGACGGCGCCGGAACGCCGGGCGGACACGGAGGAATTCATGACCCGGCTGGCGGAGCATGGGGCACGCCTCACCGCCCTCGGCCTCAACCACCGCCGCGTGGCTCCTCCGGCATCTTTGAAATGGTCGCCCGGTTTTCTATCCGCTGCGACTTCATGGATGGTCCCGGATGGGTTGGCGGAGAAGTTAAAGAATGGCGCAACCTTGAAATTGCATTTCCAATATCAAAGCGGAGCCCACGGACTGGATATCCAGGCGGTGGAACTTCTATCCGATGGCCAGGCGGTCGCTGCGGACCGGCATGCCGGATTCACTGGCGGGCAGCCGCGGCAGCCCGACTACCAACTCGCCCTGCCCAAGGATGCGAAGCCCGGCAAACTCCATCTGCGAATCGCCGCGAAAGGTGCGGGAGGAAATGACAGCCAGGGCGAGATTCAACTATCAGCCGACACATGAGCCTCCCGACTAACAAAATCGCACCATGTCCTTGATGAACTGTCCCCAAAGGAAAAACAGGCCGCGCTTGGAGTATTGGAAATGGCCGTCGCCGGTGAGCCGGATGATGCCACTGGCCAGGTTGTGATCGAGCTGACGGCGCATTTCCCGTTCGATCGAGACCTCGATCTCATCGGGGTCCGGGATGCGGAGTTGGCTGGCTGGGATTTTCTGGCGATCCAGATAACTGCGGTGGTCGCGCAGGATGTGGTGGAAGCAATTCCGGCTGCACGGCACGTGGTTCCAGCGCACATCCGGCGGGCAGCGCAGGGTGGGGGCGAAGGGGAAATTGGTCGTGCGCCAGATCCGGCCTTGGCTGTCATGGGAGGTCACGGAAATGAAGGCGAAGGCGACATCGCTTTGCTCGCAAAGACAGACGGCCGCCACGGCCCGCTCCTCCGGATTCCAGAACAGGCGGAAATACTGGCGCATGCCATCCCATTCCCAGCCGCAATCGGAGATGTGCTCGAAGCCCGCTTCCTCCATGGCCGCCGCCGCTTCCGGGGCGTTGGGGAAGAATGACGGATTCGGGATCGGCCGCTGGCTGAGGCGGTTCTCGACAGGCAGCCGCATCCGGCGGATGCGGGTGAGCAGCTCGAACCAGGGCAGGAAAAACCAGAGAAATGCCCCGAAAATGCCGGCCAGCAGGCTGCGCGTGGGAAAATAGAACAATGAGAAACTCGCCACCAGAAACGTGACCGCACCCATCTTGCGCATGGAATTGGCGCGACCCGAACGCAGGGCCACACCGAGGACGACCAATCCTACGACAATCAGGGTTTCACGCATCGGGATCGGACTGGAGAGAGTTTTGCCGGAATCGCACGATCAACGGGTTCCACGCATCCCGGGGCCGCGCAAGTGCTTGTTTTGGGTTTCCCATCGGTTCCGCGTATTTTATTGCCAACACTGGCTCAGAAGCTCCCGCAGACGCTCTGGATCGGTCGCGGACGTCTTGGCCACGAAGCCCCGGGCATGGGCGAAATGCACGTCCGGGCAATCGCTGATCCGCGTGAAATCGAGCCGCGGGTGGTCGTTGTGGCGGGAGAGCCCGAAGCCCTGCCCGCGGCGGTCCGGATAGACGAGTCCCACGATTTTCCCGCCGTCCGGATGCTCCTCGATGAAGCGGCCGAGGCCGGAGGAGGGTTCGTCTGGCATGGGTTCGGTGCGCGGCATGTAGAGGACGTGGAAGGAGCCGTGGGGCGAGGGGATTTCCCAGAATTCGCCGAATTTCGCGATGTAATCGAGCCGCTCGCGGAGTTGGCCCAAGTATTCCAGCAAATCCGCGCCGATCCAGCTCATGACCTCCCACAGCGGTTCGCCGGGGTGGAGTTCGCTGCATTTTGCGAAGCGCCGCAGCAGGGTGATATCGATCGGCGAATTGAGCTTGGCCATCTGGTCGCGGTCCACGCCCAGCCAGCGCGCCGTTTCCACCGGGCCACGGGTGTCGAACCACTCGGCCGGCTCCAGCCAGTCGCAGAATTTCCGCGCGTCCTCATACACGCCGAGGTGCTGCAAGACGAGGCTCAGCGCGCAGAGCGGCGGGCTGTCTTTGGGAAATTGGTGGTGATCGAAATTTCCCCGCGCGGGGTCATGCTCGCCGCCCACATCGACCACGGCGATGGCGGGATCCGCGAGGTCGGCATCGGTGGGCTCGCGGCGGACGACCGGTGCGCCGGTGCGCGCCATGAGCAGGCAGCAGGCAAGGAACTCGTCCTTATGCGAGCCGCCGGGGTGGGTGAGGATGCGGGTGAATGTCATGCAGGGTGGGAGGGCCTTCGGGAGGCGGCAGCTTAAAGCGTGATTTCCGCATGGGAAGGGATTTTTCGGAGTAAGGAAATCCCGACCCCAGCCTTGGCAAACGGTTCACCATCCCGGACGATCAACCACATGAAACTCCGCGTCCGCGCCACGCCCAATGCCAGCCGCAGCGAGATTCTCGGCTGGGAAGAGGACCCGCAGGCCGGACGCATCCTGCGCGTGCGGGTGGCCGCGCCGCCCAGCGAGGGCAAGGCGAATGCGGAATTGCGGGAATTTCTCGCCAAGTCGCTGGGCCTGCCGAAGTCGAAGGTGGTCCTGGAAAAAGGCGGAACCTCGCGCTTCAAGTGCTTCGACGTGCCGGATGGGACGAAGGTGGATTTTTCCTGATGTGAAATTTGCTGCCAGGGCCCAACCGCCAGCGATTTCCCGTCCATCGCCCAACCGACGCCGTCAGTCTAAAACCAAGCGGCGTCAGCCCGAAACTTGGCGGCGTCAGAAGATTCCCAAGTGGCGTCAGAAGATTCCCTGGCGGAGTCAGTCGCTCCGCAAGCGGCGTCAGGAAATTCCCAGGAAGCGTCAGTCATTCCCCAGCGAACGTCAGTCATTCCCCAGCGAACGTCAGTCACCTCCCAAGCGCCGTCAGAAGAATCCCGGCCGGCGTCAGAAACATATCAATGTCCGTCCATGAAAATCCGGTTTCCGTCCAACTTCTATCATTCTGCAAAATCCACATTCTGAGCCGCTTATATCAAAATACAGGCAAAAACCGCCTTCTGGCACCCAATTTTCTGCTAGCCATCTTCCATCCTATTCGACAATTTTCCATTGTAATTGATAACCATGTTTATCAATTTCGCTCGCTATACCAATACCCAACCAAAAACACCAAAGTCATGCCTGCCAACCGCACCTTTGACTTCCCCATCAGCACCCTCATTCGCGATGCGAAGCGCCTCCACGGCGCACTCATCGATACCGTCACCGGCCCTGCCGTCGCCCGTCGCCTTGCCAAGAAAAATCCCGTCGCCGGGCAACCGGACATTGTCTTCGCGCCACGATTCGACGCCCAGATCAAACTCGTCGAAAACGGCGGCATCGCCCAGAGCGGAGCCATCGGCGAGATCGGGGAAATGACGCAGGAACAGATCGCCGCCTTTGCCGAGATGGAACGACTCCTCTCCGCTGCCCGCCGCAGCGCCGGCCTTGCCTTCCCCAAGAGCGACGTCCGCCTGCGCAATGAATTCCAAGTCGGCATTCACGAACCCTCCGACTTCGCCAGCGAGATCGACCGCGCCAAAAAAGTCCTCGCCGCCTGCCGCACCCCCAGCACCGCCAACCCCCTAAGGAGCGGCGACCTTATTGTCGCCTTCTTCTCACCAGAAACTCAAATGGCCGGGCACCCCCCGGCCATTTGCGCACACCCCCCGGGAGCGCCCTGGGCGCGCCGACGTCCTCCTGGTCTTCGTAGCCTTCCTGACCTTCGTAGCCATGGCGTAGAAGGTGGCGAAGTAGGCCGTCGGCACTGCCAATGCGCAGCAAATTCCCAGCGCGAAGCTCTCCCCGCCGCCTTCAACCCTCAACCCTCAACCCTCAACCCGCAACCCTCAACCCTCAAC
>JBBARN010000249.1:0-4216 GCA_040399845.1 Luteolibacter sp.
CCCGAAGCGATAAAGCCATAACGATTCTATGAGAGCCGCAGGCAGGGAGGATCACCTCCAGACCTCATCCTTCGCGGGATCGCCGGGAACGTCGAGGAGTTGGACTTTGTTGATGCTGACGAAGCGGGCGTGGTCGGTGAATTGGCGGACGATGCGTTTTTGCTCATCGAGCTCGAAGAACTGGGCGGTGGTGGCGAGGTAGCCGTGGCCGAGCCAGTTGATGACAAGGGTGTGGCCATCGGACAGGCGCTGGAAGCCGCTGATGAGGCGCAGCGGGTTGTTCGGCACCTCCTGCGTGCCGAGCTTCCACACGGTTTGGCCTTCGCGATCGAGTTCGAGTAATGCCTCGCCTTCGCCGCAGGCGATGAGTAGGTGGCCGTTGGGTAGCTCGCGAACTTCGTGAGGGTCGCCTGGTGTTTTGATCGAGCGGAGGAGTTTGCCTTCGGCGCTGAGTTCGAGGATGGCGCGGTCGCCTTTGGCGCTGATGAGGTAACGACCATCCTTGGTGCGGCGGCATCCGCGCATCTGATCATGCGTGTTTTTCGTGTTCACTGGCACGGCGATCTCGCGGCTGATCTGGCCATCGCGCCCGACTTCGACGAGTCGCTTCGTGCCGCACTCGACGACCATCACATTGCCATCGGGCAAGGGCTGGCAGCCGTGGACCTCGGTCTTCTCCGGGGCGCGATAGCTCCAGACGACTTTGTGCTCCAGCGTGACCTCGCGTGCTCCGCGCAGATGGCTGAAGAGGACGTTGCCGTTCGCCAGCATCCACACGTCCTGCGGTTTCTCAGCGGGATGCTCCCATTCGACGCGGCCATCGGCAGCGATGATGGCGACCTTGTTCCCACCGTAATCACTGACGAGCATGCGACGGCCAAAGGGCGTGACATGCAGCGCGGCGACGGGTGCTGGATCGCTGAGAAGGTTGCGGTTGTTGCGTTGCAGCGGCGGCTCGGGGCTTTCCCAGCCTCGGGGTGCGCCAGAGTGGACCACATGTTGGCCCGTGATGTCGTCGATGCGGATGTTGTCCATGACGAAGCCGTTTCGCGAGCATCGCCAGCAATGGATGGCACCGCCGCCGCTCTTGATGACGTTGCCGATGACCTCATAGCCATCGAGGTTGAAGTTCGGCTCGATGCTGGTGACGCCGGTCTCCATGTAGTTGTCGTTGCACTTCACGTTGCGCAGATGGCCACGAAATGACGGATGGCCGAGCAGGTAGGCGGCGCCGTTTGGATTGATCGTGCGCGTGCGCTGGATCCTGATGTCTTCGGCATCAAAGGACTCGCCGGGACCAGTTTTGCCGCCGGGCAGGAACTTCCCCGTGTGCTCGCCGTAGCACATCACTGAGCGGTTCGTGTCCATCATGGTGATGCCTTCCACGAGCACGCTGCGCACACGGCCATGGACGAGGACGCAGGCATTGATGTCCTTCACGAGGAAGCCGGGCTGCACGTTGTGCGTGGCATTCATGTCGATGGTGCCTTTGCCAGTGATGCGGACGTTTTCGATGGTGTCCGGCTGTCGTCCATGGCCGACACGGATGCCATACGCGACGGGTCCATCGTAGGTGCTAAACCAAGTGCTTCCTTTGTTGTGCCCGGTCTTGCTGCCAAAGCGGATTTGCACGCCATGGGCGAGCGTCTGCCAGTCGCCCGTGATCGGCATGCGCTGATGCGGCGTCTCGGCGAACTTGCTGGAGGATGGCGGCAGCTTGGCGGTTCCCTGCGGATTATCGGCGCTCTCAAAAACGCCCCAAGCAAAAGTGTCCGCACCGCCCTCGCTACCTTCGGAGTCGATCCTGATGGTGAAGATGCACGGCTTGATGAGGTCAAAGCGACCGCCCATTTCCAAATCGTCGAGCTTCTTGCCCGCGTCCTGATCCGTGGTGATCTCGGGCTCGGCCTTGAGCTTCGTCGTGTCGTCCGCGAGCTTCAGCGTGGCCCCTTCGCTCAGCTCGATGTGGATCGGTTTGTCCACGTAGAGGATGGAGCGGTGCTTCGTGAGACCGTGCTGATGCAAACCGGGCAGAAAGATCAGTTTGTCGCCTGCAGCCGCGCGATCCATGACGGCCTGCGGATTATCGCCGGGTTTGATCGAATGCTCCGCAGCATGCAGCAGCGGCGCGATGGCGAGGAGGAAAAGGAAACGCATGGTGGTCACGGTTGGGTTAAAGTTGAGCCATCGGCTGCACCATCGGCCAGAGCTTGATCTCCTCGGCGACGAGGTGCGCGGGCAGTTGGGCGGTTTGAACGAGGAGTTGGCCGAGATCGGCGGGCGAGATGCATTGCGCGAGCACGGCAGGATCACGCGGCGGCAGGTTTGCAGCTTCAGTGAACTCCGTCTGACCCCAGGAAGGCAAAACCGAGGTCACGCGGATGCCGTGAGGTCGCAGCTCGGTGAGCAGGCAGCGCGTGAACATGAGCAAACCGGCCTTCGCGGCCGAATACACGCTCCAGCCCGGCCACGCATGCGTGGAGCAGGCGCTACCGATATTCACGATGAGACCGCAGCCCTGCTTTTGCATGATCGCGGCAGCGCGACGGCAGCCGAGCATCGCCCCCGTGAGATTGCTGGCGAGACTTTGGGCGATGGCGTCATCGGTCTGCTCGCTGGCCGGGCCGATTTTGACACCCTCACCTGCGTTGTTGATCAAGACATCGAGGCGACCCGCTTGCGCGATCACCTCGGTCATCAAACGATCCCAGGCCGCTCCGTCCGCCACCTCGGCCACGAAAGGCGTCGCTCCGATGCGGTTTGCGGTCTCCTGGAGTTTGGCCTGATTTCGTCCCGTGATCCAGACCCGCGCCCCAGCCTTCACAAAGGCCTCCGCGATGCCCGCGCCGTAGCCGCGCGAGCCGCCAGTGACGATGATCGTGGATCCAGTGAGGTTTGTCATTTGGTCAGTGAGTTGAAATGGAAAACATTATTCAAGGCCATTGAATACGTGTTTGCAATGACAAATCTTGTTTTGTATATCAAACAGATGCCTAAGACCCGAAAGACCGCCACGAATCCTCTCAACCGCTACAAGGTGCCCATCCTCGACCGCACCCTGGATCTGCTGGAGCTGCTTTCAAAGCATCCTGAAGGCATGACACTTACTGCGATGACCGAAGCGCTTGCGATGCCAAAGAACTCCGTCTTCCGCATCGCCACCACGCTCACACTCCGCGGTTATGCCGAGCGCGATGAAGGCACGAAGGCTTACCGCGCCAGCCGTAAGCTCCTCAGCCTCGGCCATGCCGCAGTGGGGGGTGAGCGACTCATCCAAGCTGCCGCGCCCATCCTCACCGCTTTGCGCGATGCCACGGGCGAGACTGCCTTACTCGGTACCTTGGCTGGAAATCATGGTGTTGTGCTCGATCAAGTCGCATCATCGCATCCGGTGAAGGTCGTCGTCGAGATCGGCCACGCTTTCACCCTGCACACCGCCGCACCCGCGAAGGCCATGCTGGCCCACTGGAGTCCCGAGGCGCAAAAAGCCTTCGTGCAGCAGATGAAGTTCCCCAAACACACGCGCCACACCATCACCAGCGCCACAGTCTTCCTCGCCGAACTCAAGAAAGTCAAAGCGCAAGGCTACGCACTCGACCGTGGCGAAGAGAGTGAAACCTTTGCCTGCGTTGCCGCGCCTATTTTCGATCATCGCGGTCATCCGGTCGCCTCCATCTGGATCAGCGGTCCGTCGGATCGCGTTACGCCGGTTGCTTTGGATAAACTAGGCCTCAGGGTGAAACAACTCGCCGATCAACTTTCGCAGCGGCTCGGGCACCATTCGTGAACGTGGCAGACTCGGTCGCCTCATGACCTTCATGGCACGCATCACGAGCGACTTCAAAGTGGACAGCCTGATTGGAATCGGAGTGGATGAAAAAGCCGCCCTGTGCGTTGAAGCCGACGGCGAAGCTCATGTCTGCGCCGCCGTGCCGGAAGCTCATGCGCGGTTCCTGCTACCACAGCAAGCACCTGAAGTGCTGAAGTCTGGAAAGCCAATGACTTATCGCAACTTGAGAGTCCTCAGTGCAAGCCTAGACAGGAGCGTGAACGTGCTCAAGCGGATGATCACCCATCCTGTGTCTGACACCACGAGGTCGATTGTCGAGGGGAAGCTATTGAATGAAGAGTGATCCTATAATCCCGATCAAGTTCAGACATTCATTTTGAAACCGGGCTAAAAGCCAATGAGTCTCTGACTCATCCCAAAATCCCA
>JBBARN010000250.1:0-4186 GCA_040399845.1 Luteolibacter sp.
TGCCATCGAGCCGAGTGAACTTCGGGGCCCCCGGTGCATCAAAGGGGCGTGTCGGTGGAGTGGGTTTGTCTGGCTTTTTCTCTTTGGTTGCACTGTAGGCGGCAGGGAAAAGCGTCAACGAAAGCGCGATGCTGAGAAGAAACGAGGGACTGGAAAATTTCATGGCTAAGAAAACGTCTCAAAAGAGCGCTCCTGTTCAAGAAGATGATTTAAACCTTAACGCACTTTCCAAATCTTCACATCGTCAACCCAGACGGTGTTGTTCACCAAGAAGCTGAACCAGCGCTTCATCGGATGCGCGAAGCCTTCGGAGTGATGTTTGGCCAATAGCTTTCCATCCATACTCAGACGCATCTCATCGCCTTCGGTAACGAGGACGAGTTCGTGCCATTCGGTGTCGGCTTTGTAGGGCACGCTGATGTTCTTGGTCTTCAGGAGAGCTTCGAGATCGGCGGGGATTTTCTCTTTCTTCGCTACCGCGTCATCACGTCGTTTGCGGTTTTCCAAGTTCATGATGCCGGTCTTGTGATCGGTTAGCGTGATGCCGCTTTGCGAAAGGATGCCGTAACAGAGATGCCCGGCGTGGACGCCTTTGGTTGTCTCACGATCTACATAGCCCAGTTGCAGCGTTTCCGCTTTGTTGAGACCCGGAAAGCGGAAGCGAACCACTGCACCGCCATCCGTAAAACCCGCTTCATGGTGGATATGCGCCGCATGTTTAGCCTCGACGGAGGCACTGGCGATTTTCAGGATGCCTTCATCCAAATCCGCCATCTTGATGTGCGGCACACGATCCGCCGTGGCGCTGTTCCAGCCATTGCCGATGGCTTTGGCGAGGTTGCCGTCTTCTTCACGTTCAAATGCGTCATGAAAGATTAGCGTGCCTTTGGTGCTGAGCCAAGTGGCGTCGGTTTGCGCGGAGGCAACAAGGCTGAGGGCGAGAGCGTGAAGGCAAAGAAGGGTGGTTTTCATGGTCAGGATTTGAGCGGAACGAACGGGAAAGCTCAGTGTAGATTACTGGGTCATCTGGAAAAACTTATCTGCAAACCGTTTGCCGATTCCGTTTTGCCCTTGAGAGGCAAAAGAGCAGTTAATTTGAGTTGCTGTTCTTGATGACGAGCGTGTCGAGCAATCGATCCAACTCTGACAATGCTGGTTCAAAATCGGACGCAGCACAGATTTCGACGAGTTTGTAATCTTTGTCGGCATGCAACTCCTCCATGGACCTTGTCCCGCGGACCTCAGGGCCCCATTCAGTCAAATCGCGATGAGTGACCGAGCATGTCAGACGTACGATGTATTGGTTGTCTGTAGTAGTTCCCCAGACTTCATAAGTGAGACATCCGTTGTTAGGCACCTCGCCCCCCAGGCTGTCTGAGAATTGCGAGAGAAAAGAAATCGCTTGGCCCCACTGAAATTTTTTCCGTTCAAATCGAGCGAATAAATAATTCCCATGAGTATTCAGTCCCGTGTTGTAGCCGCTGGTTGCCTTTGCAATGGCATCAGCCGTGGATTTGGCATCGGTGGACTCCACCTCAATCCTCCAACGATGATCAAAGGGATACTTGGTGGGAGTTGGATTACCCCATTCGCCTTGGATGCGTGCAGTCGGCACTTTGGCTTTGATAATGTGAGGTGGACTATTGAGTATAAAGTCTCCTGTTTTGAACTCGGTTCGCCGCAGCGTGTGATTGAATGCATTACTGATTTGCAGATCAATATCTGGAACTGAAGGGGACATCGTTCCGCAGCTTGTTAGCAGTGTTACAATCAGCAACGAAAGGGTGCAGGTGAGGATTCGGAGTGGATTGGCGGGACGCATAAACAGTTGAAGCTGGCTTTACTTCAATGAATTGCAAGATTTGCGATCTTCCCCTCAAACTTCCCTTTCGCGGTGTAAGGGGCCACGGGCACTTTGTTGTCGTGGCCGAGGCAGAAGTCTTCTTTGGGCTGACTGCGAATGAGGCTGGGGCTGGTGACGGTGACGGGCTCGTCTTGATCGAGTTGGAGGGTGAGCTGGCCTTTTTTGCCGAGGGTGGCGGTGATGCGGTGGGGTTGGTTGTCGGCGGGGTAGTCTGTCTGGGCGGTGGTGAGGGTTTTGCCGTGGCGGATGGCCCAGATGAGCTTGCTGGCGCTGAGATGGAGCGCGTAGCCGGTGCTGGCTCCGCCGTGGGCGATGAGGATGGCATCGCGCTGCGCGGTGGTGACTTCGCAGGTGAGGGTGAAGGGTGTGTCGGCGATGTGCGGAGCTTTGTCGGCGTCGAGTTTGTCGCCGGGTTGGAGCTTGGAGAGGTCGGTGGGCTTGGCTTTGGCTTTTTCCTTGGGAGCAGGGCGTTCCTTGGGTTTGTCGCTCGTGGGATAGAGGGTGACGGGGCTTTCGACCTCGCCGGGCGGGCGGCGGGACTTGGGTTCGTCACCGCCGATCTCAGTGGTCATCTTTTCGGCGAGGGCGGTGAGCTTGGAGACGATGTCGGGATGTTGGGCGGCGAGGTTGGTCTTTTCGCCGATGTCTTGATCGAGGTTGTAGAGGCGCGGGTTCTTTTTGGCATCGTCGGCGGCTTCTTTGCCCATGGTTTCTTTTTGCGTGGTGAGCGCGAGCTTCCATGGGCCTTGGCGCACGGCCTGGAGGTTGTAGCTGGAGAAGTAGTAGTGGGCTTCGCGTGGAGAGTCTTTGCTTTGGCCAAAGAGCAGCGGGGAGAGGTCGCGACCGTCGATGACGGGCTGCGCGGGCACCTCGGCTCCGGCGATTTTCACGCAGGTTGGCAGCACGTCGATGGTGCCGGCGACGGCATCGCACACGCTGCCGGGCGCGATCTTGCTGGGCCACCACGCGAGCGTGGGGACGCGCACGCCGCCTTCCCAAGTGCTGCCTTTGCCGCCGCGCAAGGGGCCGGCGCTGCCGCCATCGGGGCCTTTGATGAGCCAGGGGCCATTGTCGCTGGTGAAAATGACGAGTGTGTTTTGATCGAGTTGCAGCTCGCGCAGCGTGTCGAACACTCGGCCGACGCTGGCATCGACCTCCTGCACCCAGTCGCCAAAGCGGCCGTTTTGCGAGCTGCCCTGGAAGGCCTTGCCGGGATGGATGGGCGTGTGTACGGCGGTGTGCGGGAAGTAGAGGAAGAACGGCTGCGCCGTGTTCTTGGTGCCTGGTTCTGGGTTCTTCGTTGCTTGGGTGCTGCGGATGAACTTCACGGCCTCGTCGGTGTAGATTTCCTCGATGCGATCCTGGTCCGCCTCGTCGAGCAAGCGCTCAACTTTGTCATCGCGCACGAGCGGCACGACGCGGCGGCCGTCCACGCTCGCGGTTTTGAGCATGTCATTGGAATACGGGATGCCGAGGTAGTGATCAAAGCCCTGCTTCGTGGGCAAGAACGCCGGCTGGTCCCCGAGGTGCCATTTGCCGTTGCACTGCGTGGCATAGCCCAGCGGCCGCAGGCGGTCGGCGATGGTGTGCTCGTCTGGATGCAGCCCGTTTTTGCTGCCGGGCGGATACACGCCGGGCACGGAGATGCGTGCGCCATAGCAGCCGGTCATGATTTGCGCCCGCGACACGCTGCACACCGGCGCAGCGTAAAACGACGTGAGCTTCATCCCCTCCCGCGCCATGCGGTCGAGATGCGGCGTCTTCTGCTTCACCGCGCCAAACGGTCCGATGTCGCCGTAGCCGAGGTCGTCGATGAAGTGGATGATGATGTTCGGCTGCGAGGCAGCCGCGCAGAGCGAAGAGGTGATAGCGAGGAGGCAAAGGAGGAGGCGCATTGAGATAGGGTGGAAAGGCAACGAATCGGCGCAAGCAAAGTAGCCATCTCGCTCCGCGAGATGAGCCGGGGGCTCGCGCAAACAGATGACATTGCCGAAATCCGGTGGCTTTCGTTTTTGCGGAACGCTTTGCTCATCTCGACGGAGCGAGATGGCTACTTTGCTTTGCTCCAAAGACGCGCCTGGTCTGCTCGGAGACCAGCTTTGAGCGGGTTTTGCGCGATGTAGTCACGCAAGCGCCGAAACTGGCCTTCGTGCCGGACGAGGTGATCAAAGGCATCTTGCTGCCAAAAGCGACCTTGGGTGCCGAGACGACGATTGATCTGCCGGGCGGTGAAATGCTTCCACGAATCGCATTGTTCGACCATCGCGGCCTTATCGGGGAACGAGGCGAGCAAATGGATGTGATTCGGCATGATGACGAAGT
>JBBARN010000251.1:0-4099 GCA_040399845.1 Luteolibacter sp.
TCCGCGCCCGATTGATTCGGGGATTCTGAATTCTAAGTCCGACAGGCTGCTAGAAATAAAGTAGCGGATCTTGGAGACGTGGGAGGCGTTTCCGGTGCCGAGGTCGATGCCGGCGATGCCCATGCTGGCGCGGATGAAGGCGAAACCGGTGGCGGTATTGCCATCAAAGAGCTTGTCGAAGGTATGCGCGCTGGTGGTGGCGGGGCTGTTGCCGAAAGGAGTGCCGCTGAGTTTCACGGGCGCGCCGCCATTGGTGCCGGGTTTGTAGAACTCGATCTCGGCCATGTTGAAATTGAGATTCGGAGCGGAGATGCCCTGCAACCACTGGAAGGGCTGCGGGGTGCTGACTGTGATCTCATTCCAACCGACGACGGGAGGAGCGGTGATCGTGGCGATGGGGACGTTCTGCTTGCGGTCGATAGGCACGCCAGCATAGGTGAGCTGGATCCAGTTTCCCGCCGCGTCCGTGACCTTGGTAATGCGGGCGGAATCATCGGTGGTGAAGGTCTGGATGTTTCCCTTTCCGTCGCGACGGGTCCGCGGGAAGTAACGGGTGACGCCCTGCGCGTCGGTCACACGCTCGAAAGCATAGCGCTGGCCGCCCGGGATAAGCAGGTAAAACCAGTTGCCAACCTGATAGAGCCGCTGGCCGAAGCCGGTCTGGGGGATGTATTTGACGGCGGTCTGGCCCTCGAAGTCCGTGGTGCCGGGATAGGGATCGAAGTTGAGGGTCGCTCCGCCGGGCATGAGGATGGAGCGCGAGGATCCGTTCGAACCGGAGGCCCACATCGACCAGGTGTAGCTGTGGGTGAAGGTGCGGCCGTGGCCCATTAGATCGCCGTTGGCGGTGGTGTCGCGGGTCTGATAGTAGCGGCTGAAGGAGAGCGGCATGTCACCCGTGGCACCGGAGGAACTGACGTCGGTGATGCGGGACTCGGCACCGCCGGTGTTGGGGTTCACGCCACCGCCGGGGCTGTCCACCGGACACTCCTTGCCCTCGGGAGCATCATCAGCGCCGGGGCCCGAGGCACCGGAGGATGCGGAGGAATCCGCGCCGGAATCTTCCTCGGAATCTCCACATGTCGGGCACGGGTCATGGGGGGTGTTGTTTGGATCACCGCAGGTATAGGCATTGCCGGTGCTGGTCGGCGTCGGGGAGGAGGTGTTCAGGTCGGCGAGCACGCAGAGGGGAACGCATCCGATCAGGGCGGAAAGGGTGGCGGCGGGAATGCGGTATTTCATAGGAAAAAGGGAGATTGGGTGAGGATGCTGGAAAGTAGGTGAAAGAGGAATCAGATGGCTGGGCTGTTGGGATCTTCGGGATCCGTGGGCGGGGGCTCGGGACGGTCACCCACCCAGAGAGGCAAGGTGCGGGTGTGGCCGCCTTGGCGGATGTGAACCGTGCAATGGCCACGCAATGAAGCGGCGCTCACAGAGAAGGAGACCGTCCGCTTGTCACTGACTGGCAGGGATTTTCCACGACTGGTTTCCCCAGGGAATCCGCCGCCGTTGGGAAGTTCGAGATAGATCGGCTCGCCGGGTGCGCTCTCGGGGACGGACAAGCTGATTTCCAGCACTTCCTCGGGCTTGACGTTCAAGCCGGGCATGACGCCCATTTCATTCGGTCGGAGATTGACGTATTTCGTGGCAGAGGTCTCCACATCCGCCATGAGTCGCGGGCCCTCGGGCCAAGGCGGAGTCTCGTTCCATGAAGCCATCGGGTCGACCAGGGTTTTATGCTTACCGGAAGAGGTGACCACACCCTCGCGGCGACCGGAGCGGGTTTTCGCCGGGCCTTCCGCCATGTTGGAGTCCAGATCGGATTGGGCTGAAAGTTTGGACGTGGAGTCCGGCACGGATGTGGTTGAGGAACCATTTGGCGGATCGTCCTGTCGAGGCTGGGATTGCCGACCTGTTTCCATGGAACTGGAGGGAATGCGGGTGTTCGCCCGTTCCTGGGATTGTTTTCCTTCATTTCCGCGCCACCACAGGACCGCGCACAAGGCTAGCAATAGCCCCCCAAAAACTAGGGGGATGGTTGTCTTATGTCTTGGTTTCGATGGTGTTTCAGGACTGGCGGTCATGGCGGGTTTTTTGACAAATGAATGAAGAATAATGGATTTGAATGGAACTCTTTTGCATGCTCGATGCTGGCAGTTTGAGACGTTTAATGCGACACAATCGTCACTTGTTGTCAAGCGACAATTAACAGAAATTCCGTTAGCGCCAATTAACAGAAATTCCGTTAGCGACAATTAACCCAAGTTTCTTTCAAAAGGCCTGCGTCCCTTGTTGCGCCTTGGTTTCTCTCCGAAAGGCACTACAAAATCGTCAAATGTTCACGAAGTGCTTCTGTGGGATAAACTCGGTTTTCCAGTCGATGCCCAGTTGGCGGTAAACTTGCGTTTGCCCGGCGTCCGGTTGGGTCGCCTTGCGGATGTAAAGCACGCGTCCGTCCTCAAGCGGCAGACGCGTGGTGGCCAGACAATAGGTGCCCATCAACGTCAAAAACGCGGCAAAAAGTGAAAATTCCGGGAAATCTAACAGTTAGAAAAAAACTTGGGTTAACCGGCTGAGACTCGCTCTCACCATCGTTGTGACCGATATATGGAAATGGGCGATGAAATCCATAAGTAGTCATCCCTGCTGCATCACCGTTGGCATGATGCTTATCGGTTCTTTCAAAATTCAGATAACGTTTTCCGGGCGGGCTCCATGTCCATCGAATCCAATTCGAACTACAGCGAGAGCGATCACTTGCCAAAATATTTTCTCGACCTCCGGCAATCCACGATGCATCTCATCAAGACACCCACCATTGAACCATGGAAGCTGCCTCATCCTGCTATCTTTACGCCATGCGAAACCGACGCAAAGGTGGCAAGTCCGCTCCACTGCCTGATGCGCCTGAAGGCATGGAAACGGATGTCATGGCATTCCTTGCGCAACTCCAAGCGCGCGCCTATTCCTCCGCATCGATTGATATGCATCGCTGGGCTCTCCATCAATTCACCGAATGGGCGGATAGGTCTGGCATGGAGTCCGCTTCGTGTTTTTGCCGCAACGATTTGGAGGACTATCAGAATTTTCTCTACGGCTACCTCAGCCCCCGCGGCAACAAGCCTTTGGCAATCAACACGCAGATCGCCCGACTGGGCTGCGTGCGCCGCTTTTTTGCGTGGATGTGTCGCGCTGGGCGTCTCCCTGCAAACCCCGCCGCCGATTTGGATCTCCCTCGAAAGCAATCCCGCCGCCTTCCGAAAGCTCTCAGTCCCGACGAACTTCAACAAATTCTCGCGATCCCGGAGCTGACGAGTCCCTTCGGGCTGCGTGACCGCACCGTGCTGGAGATTTTCTATGCAACTGGCATTCGGCGAACGGAGATGACGCGCCTGGACATGGGAGATTACGACGTGGCATCCCGGACCCTCACGGTGAGAAAAGGCAAAGGAGGTAAAAGCCGCTTGCTGCCAGTGGGGGCGCGTGTGGCGGTTTGGCTCGAGCGCTACCTCGCCGACACCCGACCACTCTTCGCTTATCTGCCCGGCGAGACCGCCCTGTTCCTGAGTGGTTATGGCACGCGGATCACCCCGGCGTATCTCGGAAACTGGGTCAAGAAGCTCCTGCTTCAATGTGGCATCGACAAACCTGGTTCGTGCCACCTCTTTCGCCACTCCTGCGCCACCGACATGCATCGGGGTGGCGCGGACATCCGCTATGTTCAGGAAATGCTGGGCCATGAGCGCATGGAGACCACCCAGATTTACACCCATGTTCACATTGAGGCACTGCGGGAAATTCATACCCGCTGCCACCCGCACGCTCGATTGGACGAGCCGCAGGAACCCCAAACCCTCAACAGTCCTGCCAAAGAGCCAATTCAGGTCCACCGCCACGGCGAGGAGAAAGCAGCATCGGCCAAGGTGCCCCTGCCCCCCACTCCGCCCGACGATGACCCACCCGGCGGCTCCGCCATCGCCACGCCCCAATCCCCGCCAGAAGGCCCGGCCCTCAGCCAAGTTTCCAACACGCGAATCAAGCAAAGCTTGGAAGAAAGCCCGGAAAATCAACCGCATCGAGCGGGTGTGACGTATTACGG
>JBBARN010000252.1:0-3946 GCA_040399845.1 Luteolibacter sp.
AAACCGTGGGAGATCCCGCCTGCGGCACGGCCGGATTCTTCCTCGCGGTCTATGATTACCTCGTCAAAAATCACAAACTGGATCGGACCCAGAAGGCCTTCCTCAAGAACAGCACCTTCCACGGCAACGAGATCGTCGCAGGCACGCGCCGCTTGTGTTTAATGAATTTGTTTCTCCACAACATCGGCGAAATCGATGGTGAGAGCTGCGTTTCCGCGGCGGACGCCTTGATTGCCCAGCCCTCGAAGACGCTCGATCTGGTGCTCGCCAATCCGCCCTTCGGCAAGAAAAGCAGCATGACTTTCACCAACGAAGAAGGTGAGCAGGAGAAGGACGACCTCACCTACAACCGTCAAGACTTCTGGGCTACGACTTCCAACAAACAACTCAACTTCCTGCAGCACATCCGCTCTATGCTCAAGACCACCGGTCGAGCGGCCGTGGTCCTGCCGGACAACGTCCTTTTCGAAGGCGGGGCAGGTGAGATTGTTAGAAAAAAGCTGCTGGAAACGACCGAGCTTCACACCATTCTGCGGCTCCCGACTGGCATTTTCTACGCTCAGGGAGTGAAGGCGAACGTGCTGTTCTTCGACAACCGCCCGGCCAGCAAGGTCGCGGCGACCAAGGAGGTTTGGTATTACGACTACCGGACCAACATTCACCACACGCTCAAGCGCAGCCCGCTGCGGTTGGAAGATCTCCGGGAGTTCATCACCTGTTACAACTCCTCAAACCGGCACAAACGCAAGGAAACCTGGCACGCCGAAAAGAACCCTGAAGGCCGTTGGCGGAAGTATAGCTACGAGGAACTCATTTCCCGCGATAAAACCAGCCTCGACCTCTTCTGGCTCAAGGACGACAGCCTCGCCGACCTCGACAACCTACCGGAGCCCGCGGACCTTGCAGACGAAATCATCGACAACATTGAGGCTGGGTTGCAAAGCTTCCGCGCCGTTTCTGCGGCCTTGCAGCCAATCGCTGCCGGCAAATAGAATCATTTGGGCGGTTGCCTTGAAAGACGGGTGGCGGGCTTGACGCTTGGTCGCATTTTGTGGAGAGCCTTGGCGTCGATGTAGACAGATGGAGGCAGAAATGTCCTCACTTGTAGCGATACTATGGTGTGAATTCGATTCGATAGAACGCTTTATCTAACAAATCGGGATCGGTGAATGTTGAAGTGGATTCCGCTCCACCGGTGACGGTTCCTATCACATCCCATTGATTCGCATTCAGCGAAACGCTGCGCTTGACGGTAAAGACGATGCCGGGCGCGCTCGGCCATTCCAGCGTGTGGCCGGAGCAAACGGCACGAAACGCGCTGGTTCCGTTTTTCGGATCAAGCCCCAGCCGGTATTCCACCAGATCGGAAGTTCCATCCGCATCATGGTCGCTCGTCGCATTTTGGGTAAGTCCGCCGAAATTTTGCTGTTCCCAAGTATCCGGCAAACCGTCTTCGTCCTGGTCGTCAATGAACAGAACCACCTCGTTGGCGCTGTAGGCCAGATGCGCCGGCGTGCCGGATGGCACGCCTGACAGCGCGATCGATCCGGTCCGGCTGCCGCCGTGGACAAGCAGCGGGAAGCGCCCGAAAGTCACACCGGAAGGAATGTTGACCTGAAGCGAGCCCGCGAGGACGAGGTTTCCCGTGACGTTGATCCTGTCCGCGGACGGCGCCACATCCATGATGAGCGCACCGCTGGGATTCATCTGAAGCGAGGCAACCGAGAGCGTGCCCGCCGCAGGGCCGGGAGCGAGCGATCCGGAAACGCTGACCGCCCCGCCGATCGAACCCGTGCCGGACAGCGTGGCACCTGAGGCGACGGCAACCGCGGTGCCACCGAGCGATCCGTTTACGGAGAGCTCACCGGCATTCACCGAGGTGCTCCCCGAGTAGGTGCATGCGCCGGAGAGGGTCAAGGTTCCTGTTCCAACCTTGATGACGGAAGTCGTGCCCGAGCCATTTGAGATCACGCCGGGGAAGGCGGATGACTGGTTGCTGGCTCCGATGCTGAATGTGACTCCGGACGTGTAGGAGCCGATTGTTAGAACCGAGCCTGTCTCGCCTGTTAGGGAGCCGAGCTTGAATGTGCCGCCTGTGCGCGCCGAGAGCGTGCGGGTGCCCAGATTGAATGAAGCAAGATCGGAGCCGGAGGTTCCATTGAGGCGGAAGTTTCCGGTGCCGATGAGCCGCACCGTGCCCGAGAACGAAGTCATGGCGCCTTTCAGATCGAAGGTATTCGCCGAACTGAGGGTCAGGACACCGGTTCCCGAAACCACCTTGATTCCCTGACTACCGCTGGTGCTGCGACCGATGATCGAGGAGTCGGACGAGAGCACCACGGAATTCTCGGGTGCCAGCGTTCCAATATCCCACGTGCCGCCTGCCAGAGTGACCGGCCCGGTGCCGAGCGCGGCCGCGTTGGCGATCACCACCGTGCCGCCGGAGACGACCGTGCCGCCGGTAAATCCGTTGGCCGAGGTCAGCGTCAGCGTTCCAGCGCCCTTCTTTTCGAGAACCATCGCGCCATTGATCGAACCGGCGCCTCCGATGGAGTAATTTTTCGTTGAATCGAAAACCATCGAACCGGGTGAAACGGAACTCACCAGGTTGATGGACGTGACGTTGGTCCCGTCGTCGATGCGGGTTGGGGAGCCGTCCTGGAACGCGGTGACCGAGGCGGCTTTCTGCCAGTTGGCGGTTGCCAGATCCCAGTTCGCGTTCGCGGTCCCCCTCCAGACGATGTCCACCGGCACCCAAGTGAGCACCAGCGAGTTTCCGGATTGCGTGATCGCAAATGTTCCGTAGTCCGCCGACGAGCGGCCGGACAGGTCGGGTGTCTGGTTGCCGAGGGAAAACACGCCCGTCCTGCCGTTTGATGTTAGAAACGTCCACGAGCGGGCAGCCGCCCAGAATGGATCCGAGAAGTTCACGCCGCTGGCGGAGTCGTTGAAGACCAGATCCAAAGCCGCCCCTGTGGAAATCGTCACGGTTTCAGCCTGGATCGAGTCGAATGTTCCGGCAGTGGTGCTGTTCGCCGCGAGCGACCATGACACCCTGGCCGTGGTCCCGTAGGAGAGGCTGCCGGTAAAAGACGAGCCGGGGCCGGGATCATGTGCGCCATTGACGGTCACGCCGCCTTGCACGGCACCCGCGCCACGCAGGGTTTGGCCAGCGGCCACGGTGACGGCCGGCAAGGCGGTTAGATCGAGGATCGCACCCTGGGCCACCTCGATGAGGTTGCTGCCGGCGGGCCATGACCCCGCATCGGTAAGGGCGAGCTCTCCTCCGGCCACATTCACCGGACCGGTGAAGTTCAAGGCCGACGAAACCGTGAGTGATCCGCTTCCTGACTTGGCGAGGCCACCCGCCCCGCCGAGTGCGCCGCCATTGAGGCTGAACGCCAGGGATGTGTCGACCGACACGGATGCGGGTGTGAGCGTGCCGGCGAGCTCGATGGCGCTTGTCGATGCCGTGTCATTGAAAAGCACCGTATCTCCCGGGAAGAAAACGTCCGGCTGGCTGGAGGAGTTGGTCCAGTTGACGGAGGTCTGGACGTCCCATGCGGAGCCCGCCGAGCCGGTCCACGTGACCGTGGCGGGAGCGCGGTCGGTTAGAACCTGGCCGTTGTTGACGATACCCGGTGGGATCGGCTGGGTGGAGCCGATGAGGTTGAGCGTGCCGTTGTTGATGAAGCCTCCGGACGCGGTGAAGGCGGCCGGAGATTTCACGCGGAAGTATCCGTTGTTGGTTACGGCTCCGTTGATGTCGAACGAACCGGAGGACAGCTCGACCAAGCCGCCGTTGGCGAGCGCGCCGTTGAGGGAGCCTTGGCCCGCCAGCTTGCCGCCATCGGCGACCGCGAGGTTTCCGGAGTTCAACACGCCGTCCAGCACCAGGACCGCCGAATCCTGCACGAGGGTGGACTTGGTGGAGGGCTGCGTGAAG
>JBBARN010000253.1:0-3905 GCA_040399845.1 Luteolibacter sp.
GCGATGTCCTGTGCCTCAAGGCCGAGGACGACTTGCAGCATCAAGGGGGTGCGAGCAGCTTCATCAATGGCTGGGTGGGCGCAGACAAAGAGCAGCTTGAGTCGCTCATCGGGGAAGTTTTCCTCACGATCAGCTGTGGCCGATGCCAGCTCGATGGCTTGGCGAAGAGGCTCTGCAAAACGCTCGCGGACGTGGTGCTTGCGTTGCTCGTCCAGCAGGCGACGACGTGCCACCTGGAGCAGCCAAGCTTCAGGCTTTTGTGGAATGCCATTCACGGGCCATTGCTGGACGGCGGCGAGCACCGCCTCGCTCAGGGCATCCTCTGCGGCTGAGAGGTCGCCACCACTGCGAGAGGCTAGATACCCGAGAACCGAGGCACGCGAATCACGCACAGCGGCTACGAGTCTCTCGTCAGTGGCAGCGATCATGAGGCGCAGGAATCAGTGATTCATCGGTGGGAGGGCAGGACGCACCTCGACACACCCACTCTCGGCAGAAGGCGAGCGTGCCGCCCATTCCAGCGCGGTATCCAGATCCGGCACATTGATGACGAAGAATCCGCCGAGCATCTCCTTGGCCTCCGCATAAGGGCCGTCATGCAGGACGCGTTTGCCATCGCGGATGCGCACCGTGGTGGCGGTGTCCGGTGGCTGGAGGCCCAGGCCGCTGACCATGATGCCAGACTCCGCGATTGCTTTAACGTAGGCTGCCCAGGCTCCAAAGTAGGCGGGTGCTTGATTGGGGTCATTCCGCTTGGCGAAGTCCGCTGCGGTTTCGGTCATGATAAGCATGTATTCCATAGGTATGTGTTTTTGGGTTGTAGGTTTGAAAGGTGCGGCGTCATCGCCGCAACACCCAATCGTCGTTTGAGCAAACCCCGGATCGACATTTGGGAAAACTTTTTTCCGAAGAGTTCAATCAGATGAAATGATGTGCCTCCTTCCACAACGGCATGCGCACCTCACGTCAAGCGGCCTCCCTACCGAATGAAGTTGGATCAGGGGCAAATTTGTCATGCTTCTGAAGGACCAAGCTGGACTCATGCCATCGCAAATGCCCGCACCGGAAAGGTGCCGAATGCCTTGATCTTTGGGGGCACGGCGAAGAAGCGAAAACCGGCTTCGGGAAGCTGCTCTAGGCCCGTCATGTGCTCGACGATGGGGATCTCCGCGCCCAGAAGCGTGCTGTGCACCGGACGCGTTTTGCGGCGCGTGTCATCAATGTTGTAGGAGTCGATGCCGACGAGCTTCACGCCGCTTTGTTTGAGAAACAGAGCCGCGTCTTCGGTGAGAAAGGGATGGTCTTCAAAGTAGGCATCCGTGCGCCAATGCCGGTCCCACCGCGTCTGCACCATCACGGCTTTGTTTTGCAGATCGAGTCCCTCAAACGCCTCACGAGTGATCGCCATGGCATTGCTGCGCACAACCACGCCATCCAAGCCCGCGAGCGAATTAAGCGGCAACTCGGACAAATCCTTGCCATCGGCGTAGCGATGAAACGGCGAGTCTAGATAGGTGCCCGTATTCGCCACCATGTCGATGCGGCCGATGTGAAACTCCGTGCCCTCGGCATACAGCTTCCGCGAAGCCTCGCGGCTTAGATAATCGCATATCAGCGGTGCCGGCAGACCCCGATAGGTGATCATGCCGTGCTCGATGGTGTGGCTGAGGTCGATGTGAGTCATGGTTTTCAGCGAATCATTTCGTTGCCCGTGAGGGTGATCGTGTGAGCACGAGCGGCAGCTTGGTGTCCGACTGATGCCACTCGCCCTTCAGCTCGTCCTTGGAGCCATTCCACTGGCCCTCAAAGCGGGCGGCCATGTCGTCGATCTCCAGGCGCACCTGGCCTTCTCGCTGGCCGACACGGGAGAGACCGATCTTGGCGTTGCCTTGATCGAGACTGGTGAGCGTGCCTTCCATCTTCTCTCCCTGGTCCATGATCGAAAAGCGCACGCGCAGCTTTTTGCTACCGACGGTGAGCGTTCCCTGCCACTCCCCGACGAGCGCCGAGTCTGGCTTCTGCAGCATGATGGGCGGCGGTTCCTTGGCGGCACGCGTTTGCGAGGACAGCGTCATGCCTTGAGCACGGCTGCCTTCGCGGAAAGCGATGAGGGAGTGCCGTGTGCGATAGATCAGCGTGCCGTCGCTGATCGCTGGAGTCGCCATGCAGGTCTCCGGCAGTGGATGCATGCCGATGACTCGCAGCTTGGGTTCCGCAGCCACGACAAAGACATTGCCCACCTCGCTGGTGAAATAGAGATGCCGTCCGTCTGAAACAGGTGATGCAGTGAAGCCCTGGCCACGCTGCGAGAGACGCTCGCTGAAATGAATCGCACCGCTTTTGGCATCGAAACAGGTGAGGATGCCCAGATCGTTGCAGGCGAAAAGCAGATCACCCACCACGATGGGAGTTTGCATGTAGTTTCCCTTGCGACCATGCGCCCAGGCGATGTGCGCGTTCGTCCTTCCGGGATCTTCAGGCGTGATGTCACCGGTGGCCTGCGGCCGGATCGCACGGATCGGCCGCCAGTCGCCATGCGCACTGGTCAGATAAAGGAGTCCGTGCGCAAAGATCGGTGTCGGCACAGGGATGTCGCCACCTCCATCGAGGGTCCAAAGCTTTGCCCCAGTCGCGAAATCATAGCTGGCGCTCTCATGCCAGCCGTTCACGACGAGTTGAGTTCGTTGCTGGGTCTTCACCAGCGTGGGCGTGCCCCAGGTCGGCACGTCCTTGCGTCCGGTGCGCCACAGCTCACGACCGTCCAACACATCGAAAGCCGCGATGAACGAGTCCTTTTGGACATCACACAGCACGATGACCTTCCCTTCATGCAGGATTGGCGAACTGCCAAAACCCCACTGCGCCGTGGGCGAGGCAAAGTAGCCCGAGTCCATGGGTCCGAGGTCTTTCTTCCAGAGCAGCTTCCCCTCCGTGTCGTAGCAAAACAGTCCCTCGCTGCCCAAGATGGCCACGATGTGCCGTCCATCCGTCGCCGGGGTCGAGTTGCAATGGCTCGCCTTCGTGTGTCGCCGCACCTTCGGGACTGCCTTCAGGGCAAGCTGATTCCAAAGGACAGCCCCGGTGTTCTTGTCGAGAGCCAGCAACCGCCACTCTTGCGCCTCGTCATCGTTCGCCGATCCGATGTCGCCATAGAGTCCGACCTTCAGCTCTGCCTCCTTGGAGGCGATGGCCGTCGCCACGTAAACCCGATCCCCGGCGATGACGGGGCTGGAATGGGCGAGCCCCGGAATCGGCGTGTGCCAGCGCACATTCTCCCCCGTCTCCACATTCCACGAGGAGGGCAAGCCTGCCCCGGACGCCACCCCGCTCGCCGACGGACCCCGGTATTGAGGCCAGTCGGCACGGGCATCCAAAGGGTGCATGCTGCAAACGAGCATGGCGGCAAGAAGGAGAGCGGGCTTGTTCATTTTAGAAGGAAGTGTCTTCAGCGGTGTGAATTGAAGAATGATTCGGCTAAAGCCGAAACCACTTTGCTATTCCTGCCGCTGCAAGTCGAGGCTGAGATCGTAGCCGCCATCTTCGGCGATTGGATCGGCCTGAAGGCCGAGGGAGAGCATGGTGTCGTTTGAGTTGCCGATGGAGATGCTGGCTTGTTGGCCTGGGCGGGTCAGCACAGTCGGCATGGAGAGCATATCGACTCCACGCGTGCTTTGCAGAGACGTTTGCAGCTCACTCAACCGTTCGGGACCGATGGCGCTGTAGTTTTCGAAGTCGAAGATGTCGGGAAACAGGTCATGGGCATCTGCATTCGACACGGCGGCATCGGAGAGGTGCAGGAGCTTGGCGGTCATTTTCACATGACCTTCGGGCGTCGTCTCCGGCGTCACGATGGCCATGCCGTTCATGCCCGGCGCGATCTCCCAATATCCCAGCACCGCCGATTC
>JBBARN010000254.1:0-3857 GCA_040399845.1 Luteolibacter sp.
TTGTGCTGCATCTCCAAGATCCTGCCGAACTGAACATCAAAGGCGCAGGCATCTTCCGTGGTAGTGAAGCTGAGTCCGGCCGCAGCTTCGTCGGCCACGGACGTTGCGCCTTCATCAAAAGCGAGGAATGGAAAAGCGAACTCACACGCTTCGGCATCGACTACCTGCATCTGCTCACCGACCAGCCCATTCTCGGCAAGCTGCGTCACTTTTTAAACCGCCGGGGCTTCGGAGGCAGCGCAGGACGATGAAACGCAAACACGTCATCCTGATCACCGCAGTCCTCGTTATCACGGGCATCATCGCCTTTGTCGTCACGCGAACGAAGGACGATGGACTGCGTGTGCCCCTCGGTGTCGAGCAAGCCGCCATCGTCACCTACAGCGGACCGCTGCTCGCGGTCGCGCCGTATAAGTGGGGTGTGGCGGTGAATGTGCGCATCGCGGAGGTCACGGAGAGGCCTGATCGTCGAGTGTATGACTTGCGCTACATCGTCAATCGAGCAGGCACCTTTGATCTCAAAGACTACCTCGTCGCCGATGACGGCAGCGTGCTCACGGGATTGCCTAGTTTTAAGTTCGAAGGCGATCCCAAGCTCTCGAAGAACCTCGACACACGCATCCAGGAGACCGAAGAGATCCGGGTCGATGTCGGTGGCCGCTACTATGAATGGATGGCTTTGTTCACGCTGCTGTGGATCGGCTGGTTGCTCCTGCTCATTTTTTGGAAGCGTCCGAAAACCCCTGCCGAGCCGGATGCCGAGCCACCACCACCGACGCTTGCCGAGATGATGAAGACGTTTCTTGCTCAACTCGAAGCGGGCACTCTCAACGCCGATGCGAAAGCCAAGCTGGAGATGGTGATGCTGAAATGTTGGCGCAACGAACTCGCCCTAGGCAATGAGCCGATGGATAGCACGCTCGCTCAGATCGCTAGTCATGGCAGGACCAGCGAGGCTTTGAAGAAGCTGCAGCATTGGTTGCATCATCCGAGTTCATCTGTTCCCAGTGCTGACATCGCTGCGGTGATCATGCCCTACACCGTGGAGGCTGCCTCATGATCTTCCAGCATCCACAATTGCTCGGTCTGCTCGCTCTACCTTTCATCCTCGCCTTCTGGGAGTGGACACGGCGTGGGCAAACCATCGCCATGCCCTTCGATCATGGGCAGCAAGGACGTGGACGTATTTTACAGTTCTTGGTTCTCACTGCGAACTGCCTACCTGCCGCATTGCTCGCCATCGCGATCATCTTCCTCGCGCATCCGATGACTTATACACCACCGGAGGTGGAGCGGAAGCTGAACAACGTGCAGTTCGTGCTCGATACCTCCGGCAGCATGGCTGAAAACCACGGTTCGCAGGCGCAGGGTCGGCAACGTCGATTCGACTCGGCGATGAATGCGATTGAGCAATTCATCACTTATCGCCAGGGAGATGCTTTTGGACTCACCATCTTCTCTCGTTCCTTTATCCATTGGTTGCCGCTCACGCTCGACACGCAGTCGATCCCGCTCTCGAAGCGCTTCATCGAACCGAACAACCCCAAGCTCGATCCACCCTCCATGGGACGCCACGGCCTGCCCGACGAACTCTGGGGTGGCACCTTCATTGGCAAGGCGCTGCATGGCACTGCGGACCTCCTCTCGCAGCGACCCACGGGAGACCGCATGATCATCCTCATGACCGATGGCGAAAGCAGCGACATCAATCCTCCGCTCGATGCCGCGATCATCGAGCATCTGCGCTTAGAGAAAATCACCGTCTTCACCATCATGCTCACGGGCGACAAGATTTCCGAGCCGCTCACCAACATCACCCGCGCAACCGGTGGCGAGGTGTTCAATGCCGTCAGCGAGGACGGCTTGAAGAAAGTCTTCGAAAGCATCGATGAAATGAAAAAGGTCGTCGTGTTGCAAAAGCAGCCGCACGTCATCGACTTCTACGACCCGTTCTTCATTCCCGCCCTCGGCGTGCTCTGCGCAGGCGTGCTCGCCTTGTTCGGATTGCGGTTCACACCGTGGTAGGATGAAGGATGATGCCATTGGAAGAGGTTTCTGGCGCAGTTCACACACTCTTTGCCTTGGTGGACATCTGTTGGCGCAGCGTATGATGCCTCCCACCACCGTGAAATCTGCCTCCGTCGTCAACTTTGCACCTCAAAAATGCTCCGTCGAAATTCGTGAGATCGAAAAGCCCACCATCGGTTCTGAGGATGTACTCCTCGAAGTCGTCAATATCGGTGTTTGCGATTCCGATCTTCACCCATGGACCGCCGATCACTCCTGGCTGGTGAATTATCCCGTGGTGCTCGGGCATGAATTTGGCGGGTATATCATTGAGGTCGGCAAGGAAGTCGAAGGCTAGAAGCAAGGCGACCGCGTCGGCGGCATCCCTAGCGAAATCACCATTACGGACAACACATTCATCGACGTCAGCTCGCGCCCACATTACTCCGCCATCGACGCCCACAACGTCCAAGGCGGAGTCGGCATCCCGCCTATCGAGCGACTCCTCATTACCAACAACACCTTCACTCCCAGCGACGGACCCGCCATGAACCTCATCGGCATCCACGACTCCCGCATCGAAAACCACATGCAACCCGATTCCGTGAGCGGCTGTCGCGTGTTGGGGCTGGCAGCGACGAAGGAGATCACGCTGGATGGGCAGAAGCTGACGGATGCCCCTCCGCTTACGAAGCCTCCGAGCAAGAAGTGATGGCGGAGATGCGGCAGTGGTTGACCCTGTGCTCAGTATGTAGGAGTTGGGAAAGCGGGCGGTCTTTTCAGAGCAGTGCCGTTGAAATCAAAGCCCTTCACGGCTTCGGCGGCAAGGGTGGAGATCTGGTGATGAAGCCGCGACACGACTGAGCGCGTTTCCTTGCCATCGGGGCCGTAGCGATTGCACAGGAAGATGACGAAGGTCTTCGAGAACGGATCAATCCAAAGCATCTGGCCTGTCCAGCCAGTGTGGCCATAACTGCCGATGGGAAACAGCGCACCACGCGCGAGCGAGTAATCATGCGGCGGTGTTCGGTAGGGCGTGTTGATGTCCCAGCCGAGGGCGCGCTTCACCGGCAGGTTCTTCGCATCGGGTGAGCGTAGTGCCTCAGGACTTTGCACGCGGGTCATAAGCTGAATCGTTTCCGGCTTAAGAACGCGCACGCCATCCAGCTCCCCACCATTCAGCATCATGCGGGCGAAGCGCGCCAGGTCGCCCGTGGTGGTGAAGAGCGATGCATGACCGCTCACGCCGCCCATCTCGCGGGCCACCGTGTCATCCACGAGTCCAAGCTGAGGTGCGCTCGTTGGCGCGACTCGTTTTAAGGTCTCGCCAGAGGGACGAAACTGCGTGTCCTGCATTCTCAAAGGCTTGAAGATTTCATTGGTGCAAAACGCATCAAACGTCCGTCCACTCAGCTTCTCGATCACCATGCCCAGAACCATGCTGCCCACACTGCTGTAGGAAAACGCACTGCCTGGCTCAAAGAGTGGCTTTTCTCGGCAGGCCTGGGCATAGGCCTCCGCTGGCGTGCGGCTGAATGGGGCTTTCGTGCCGTTCAGGTTCACCTGCAACCCGGAGCTGTGCAGCAGCAGATGCTTGATCATGATCTTCTCGCGTCCCTCGCCAGTAAACTCCGGCAGATGCCTCGACACCGGGTCATCGAGCTGGATCAAACCAGGCTCCAGACAGAGCATTGCCGCACTCGCCGTCGCGACGGCTTTGGTCACTGACGCTACGTCAAAGATCGTGTCCTCTGTCATCGGCTCCATCGTTGGCTTGACCGCGCGATGGCCGAAGGCCTTGTGATGAGACACTCCATTCCGCTCGACCCACACCGCCGCGCCCACGATCA
>JBBARN010000255.1:0-3827 GCA_040399845.1 Luteolibacter sp.
CCACGGCTATTCTTCCTGACCGACTCATGGAGGATGCGTGGGTGCTATGTGAGAAGGGCAAGATCGTGTCGGTCTCCGCGAAGAAGCCGAAGGTTGTTGGGGAGACGAAGATCGTGGATGGGCGAGGCGGGTATCTGTCGCCGGGTTTCATTGACATTCATGTGCATGGTGGTGATGGAGCGGATTTCATGGATGGGACGAGTGAGGCAGTGCGTGTAGCCTGTCGAGCGCATGCGCGACATGGCACGACCACGATCTTCCCGACCACTACCACGGGTTCGCCGGAGCAGATTCATGCTATGCTGGATGCGGCGAAGGCAGTGCAGGCCGAGCGACGGGTTGAAAACGGGGCGCGAATCGCAGGCGTTCATCTTTATGGACCGTTTTTTGCAGAGGACAAGGTGGGTTGCCATTCGGTGGAAGGGCGGAGGGAGCCGACGTCGACCGAGTATCGCGCCTACTTTGAAAAAGGACTCGTGCGCATTGCTACTTGTGCGGCAGAGCTGCCGGGAGCGGTCGAGTTTTATCGTGAGGCGAGGAAACGCCGCTGTTTGATCACCTGCGGACACTCAAACGCGAGCTGGCCGGAGATGGCGGCGGCGTTCAAGGCCGGGATGCGGCATGTGGATCACTTTTGGTGTGCGATGAGCAATGTGGCCTCCGTGCGCTCACGCCTCGGTGTGCCGATGCGCGGGAGCATGCTGGAGTTTGTGCTCGGCACGGCGGAGATGAGCACGGAGGTGATCGCCGATGGCTGCCACCTTGCGCCCGAGCTGCTCGACTTTGCCTTTCGCCTCAAAGGACCGCGCAAACTGTGTCTTGTGACGGATGCGAACCGGGCGCTGGATCTGCCGCCAGGGAACTACCGCTTTGGCCCAGCGGAGGACGGTTCATGGTTCGAGAGTGATGGCCGCGTTGGCTGGGCACCGGATCGCATGAGCCTCGCCAGCAGTATTGTGGGCATGGATCACATGGTGCGGCAGATGAAACGGGACACTTCGGCGACGCTGCCGGAGGTTGTGCGCATGGCCAGCCTCACGCCCGCCGAACTGACGGGCATCGCGAAACAAACAGGCAGCCTTGAACCAGGAAAAAACGCTGATGTAGTTCTGTTGAGCCGAAAACTTGACGTTCGCCGCGTATTCATTGCCGGTAATGAGATGACGCTGTGACTTTTCTAGGTGGAGCCGCACTCATTCAAATTGCTTAACGTCGAATGAAGTCCTCCATCGTCTTCCTTACTCTCTTGCTGCTCAAACCCACCGTGGCGTTGCATGCCGATGATGATGGGATTGCATGGATCGTTCACTACAACGGCAAATCCTTGCCCGCATCGCCGTGGACATCGATTGGCCAAGCAAAAACCCAACTTGAGGAAGGCGCATTGCATTTGAGTGACGACTCAAAAAACGACATGGGCGCCTTTGAAGCCGAGTGGACTGGCGATCTCGATGGCAAGGAGATCGTCGTCGAGGCACGTGTGAAGTTGGTGAGCATGGTCGGGCATCGTGGCTCGCCGACGGCGACGTGGCCACAGCGGGATGGTGCCCCTATTTGCATTCAGGTGAGCGACGGAGCGCATGAAGAAGGCATCTTGCTTACGCCAGCGCAGGATAAGCATCCTGAGGCCGCGAAAGGGTATGTGCGCACGTTATCGGATCGCTTTGCGCAGGCGGACACGCAGGATGCCTTTCACACGTATCGGCTCATCATTCGAGGCAAGGATATGGCGGTCGAGATGGATGGAAAACGCATCATCGAAGGACGGGAGGCATTCTGGCGATCCTCGACATCGCCGCGCAAGTTCATTCGTTTTGGCTCAAGCTCGAAATCCTTCACTGGAGAGGCCAAGTGGGAGTTTGTGAGGCTTGGTTTGCGGCCTGCTTCGACTGCGGCGGTGGAGAAGTCGCCGCTGAAGATCACTGTCAGCGAGCCGTGGCCGCTCAATGTGGAGACGAAGAACACCGAATCACGCCCCTACCTCTACGACATGGGCCAGGGGTTGCTTTTGACCAGCAATCCGCAAGGCAGTGATGCCTTGATGGAGCCTTACATAGTTCGGCGGAGCACGGACGCTGGCAAAACGTGGCAGGCAGTGCCGGGCACCGAACAGAATAGCGATTCACCGCAGGAACTCGTGCGCCTCGCCGATGGTCGCATCCTCGGGCCGTCGCGTTGGACGCACTTGCAGCCGGATGGCACACTCACGGGTAAGACCATGATACTCGATGCAAAGGCGGAGGCTCTCACCATGCACGACAGTACGATCGCGATGCCAAAGGAGTTCATGCCGACGAAGAGTGGTGAAGTGGTCATCTTTGAACGCCACATCTGGGCGGAGAAAGATGGCAGCATCACCGCTGTCGTCTGGAGCCGCGCGAACCAACGTGATATTCAAAAGCGCTTCGTCGTCACCCGTCACACGCATTTGATGCACAGCGCCGATCTCGGCAAAACTTGGGTGCACTTCGCGCACGTAGGCCTCGGTGGCGAGCCCGCCGTCGTGCGACTCAGCGACCTCGAATGGCTCGCCGTCACACGGCCCGATGCCCACATGTCCAACCTCCTTCAGCATCGCTCAATCGATGGAGGAAAGACGTGGAAGTTTGAGCGCACACTGGAAGAAGGCAGTGTCATGCCCGACCTCGTGCTCATGAGTCATGGCGTGCTCGCCTGCAGTTACGGGCGTCCCGTTTCAAATCTCATGTTCAGCCTCGATGGTGGCCATACCTGGCGCTACCACTGCGTCATTTCGGACCGCGCCAATTTCAACTACACCGCCATCCGCGAAATCAGCCCAGGTCGTCTCCTCTACATGCATGACGGTCAGATTCCTGACACCTTGGCGCGGATCAACTCGCTCTATGTCGAGGTGCACAAGGCGAAGCCTTGAACGTAACAAGCCATTTATAGAATGAAGCACGCACTCTCTCTGATCACCACTCTAATCCTCACTCCGTTGGCTCCACTCCACGCCGCCGATGTCCCAGCCAGGGCTCAATCGGTAACACCACCCGAGTTTGCCGCCATCACAGATGATCCGAAGCTGCCTCGTGTGCTCTTGATCGGCGACTCCGTGTCTATCGCGTATTCGCTGGAGGTGCGAAAGCTGCTCTCGGGCATGGCGAACGTGCATCGCGTGCCGGCGAACTGCGGCTCGACGAAAACGGCGCTTGGTTCATATGGACTCGTGCGCTGGTTGCCGCACCCTAAGGAGAGATGGGATGTTATTCACTTCAATCATGGCCTGCATGATCTTTCTTATCGCTTTGCCGATGACAGCGACAGGAACGCCAAAGGTGATTACGCCTCACCAATGAACGGCGGACATCAAAACGTGCCGCCTGAGGCTTATGCAAAGAATCTTCGTGAGATCATCGCCCGACTGAAACAGACTGGTGCCAAGCTCATCTTTGCCAGCACTACGCCCGTGCCCGAAAGCGATGCCGCGAAGTATGTGAAGGACTCCGAGCTGCCCTATAACGACTTCGCCAAACAAGTGATGATCGAAGAAGGCGTGAGCTGGAACGACCTCTGGTCGCTCGTGAAGCCGCGTCAGGCCGAGTTGCAAGGCAAGCGCAACGTCCACTTCATGCCTAGCGGCTCCTCGGTGATGGCCAAACAAGTTGCTGAACAAATTCGCGCCGCTTTTTCTCAGCCAAAGTCGTGATCTTCATTCTTGCATAACGCGCCAGGTTTCACCTTCTCAACCCCCTTCAAAATAATTTCCTAGAACACGCTTCTGGAATTCTCCGTGGATGTCGACGCGCCCTTTAGCCTAGATTCAGGAATGGCTGACCGCCGATTTGCATCCGTCATTGATTCCA
>JBBARN010000256.1:0-3802 GCA_040399845.1 Luteolibacter sp.
CCGCCTTGGGCTGGCGTCCGTATTCGCAGATCTCAAAGGCCTCGGCGAACTTCACAGCAGCGCCTTTTTCGGTGCCATACCATTTGATGAGGCTATCACGGAACCGGTTCGCTTCACCACCCTGACGCCTGACCCAGCGCTCGCGCAGCCATACCTTGCGGGCTGCTTCATCGGTGGACGGTGGAACTTTGGCTACATGGGCTTCGCTGCCGCTGGCTCCACCTTCATAGTGCTGCGAAGGCATCTCGTGAATAGCGGTGAGCTTTTGATCAAAGACATCATCCACCGAAACGATGATGTCAGCCTTGAAGGGATAAGGCTTCTGGAAACCATCGCTCGAATAGAGAAAGAGCGGATTCTTCTTCAAGGGCGGCACATCGCTGCACACATAGGGAACAGTGACCATGAAAGCCGCATCCTGGATAAGCACGCCGACATAGCGATGGTCGGGATGATAGTCCCACGGGCGATGCGCGATCACGATGTCCGCCTTCCACTCGCGGATGATGCGGATGATCTTCTGCCGGTTCTCCAACGAAGGCATCAGTTCGCCATCGTGAATGTCCAGCACCTGCGTCTCTGCGCCGATAAGAGCATCCGCCTTCTTCACCTCGGCGAGCCGCCGCTGCGCCAGCGGTCCACCTGCCGACTGCCAATGACCAATGTCGCCATTGGTCACCGATACGAGCTTAACGTGATGGCCGAGTTTGATCCACTTCGCTGCCGTGCCGCCGGAGGTGTATTGTGCATCATCAGGATGCGCACCGAAGACGATGATGCGCAACTTGCCGTCATCGCCCTCAGATCGGGCGATGGAAGGAAACATGAGGATGAGCGACAGAAGCACGGTCACGTAGCTGAGGAATGAACTGGGTTTCATGGTGTTTTTTTGCGGTGGGTGAAGGTGTATTTCATGGTTAAAATCGTCGGCCATCTGATCAAGCTGCTTGTTGATTCGATCCATCCAAGTTTCTGGAATGCTGCTTTTGAGCAAAGCATGAAAGATCTCGATGGGTTTGATTTTCCTGTCAGCGGAGTGCGGTGTGAGCCGCAGAGCGGTGATGAGAGTGACAGTGAATTTCACTTTGTATCTTCCTAGGGTCACGGATTTACCTTCAGTTTCTCGACTGGAATCACCGCTAGCTCCGCGCTGTTGTTGTTCCAGAGTTCGCGACCGGTGCCGACGCGGGTGGACTTGTCGCCGCTGTTCGAGTAACCAACGTAGAGCTTGCCGTCATGCTCCACCGCATAGGGGTAGGAAAGCGCAGCACCTTTGTTTGACTCGCCGGAACCATCGGGAAACTCAGCGTGGCGGATGACAAACACTTTGCTGAACAAGGTCTCGCCCGGCCTGCTGACAGCGATGGTCAAAGGCGAGCGCCGTTTGCCGCTGTCCGCTGTGGTGGTGCAGACGAGATAACGCTGTCCGGTGCTCAAGGTGCCAGCACTGGGCTTGCTCGTGGCCATCGGCAGATTGCTAGGGCCCATCTCGCCCCAGGTGCGACCGTAGTCCTCGCTGGTGGCGGCCAGCGCCTCCGCTCCGCCGCCGTAGCGCGAGAGGCTCGTGATCTGCTTGCCATTTACGATGACAGTGGACTCGCCCCACATCTTCTTGAGGTCCTTCTTTTGCGGGATCGGCACCACATCCCAGTGGGTGAAATCTTCACCGTGACTGATGGCGACGATGGCAGGGTCGCCCGCGCCGACCTTTAGCCCGGCCATGATCCAATTGCCATCCTTCATCTTCTGCGGCTCCTGCATGGGCCAGAAGCCGTCTTCGATCACCGTGCCCTTCGGCTGCCATTGCTGAGTGGTTTCATTGAGTTCATAAGCCCGTGTGTGAACGCCCTGCATCGTGCCGGTGTAGGCTCCATGAAAGGCCCAGAGCGTTCCCTTGTGCGAAAGGAAGGCACCATGGCTCACCCCGACGGGGCCGTCGCCTGAGTCCATCGTGCACACTGCGCCCCAGGTCTTGCCATCGTCTTCGCTCACACAAAAGCGAGCTTCCTCGGTGTCGGTGTTTTCAGCGCCTTGGTTGTGGCCGAAGGAGGCGTAGAGCCGACCCTTGTGAAAGCCAAGCGCCACGCCATGCAGGAAACGGTAGCCGTCCTTGTTGAACTCGTAAGGCTTGATGATGCGAAACTCGACTCCTGGGAGCGTCGTCAGATCCGCCGTTTTTGGCATAGGCTGGGCGTTGCTCCAAAGCGCGATCGGATCGGCGGCAGGCATCTTGGCCAGCGGCGCGAGCACCAGGGCCAAGAGGGTGAGAGTGCGTCGGTTTTGCATTGGGTTTGAGTTGATCAATGGATGCTAGTAAAAAGCTGGAACTGCAGCTACATTTCAGCCAAACCTGCGTCTGATTCCGCAGCGATCTAAAATTGTGATACCAAGGACCTTCGTGCCTCACTTCTTCACCGCAGGCACAGGCCAGTCATCCGTGCGGAAGGGCGAAGCAGGCAATCCAGCGCCATTGGCGAGACTGTAGTCAGGCCAGTCTTTCCAGGCGTAACGAACGGCAACAGGCTGGACGATCTCAGCGCTGCTGACGACCACAGTCTCACCGACAATCTTAGCTTCAGCAGGCTTCCACTGCTGATCGGCGGCGGCAATCTGGAAGCCGGTGAGCGGACCTCCTGTGATCGATTTCAGGCCGCCGTTGCTGTGATGGAAGGAAACGGTGATCGCATGGCCGTTGATGGTCGAGCCTGCGGGCAGCGGACCGCTGATGGCGGGGACGTTTTTTCCATAGACGGTGCCGAGCGCCCAGTAGGAGAGGCGTTTGCCGACATCTTGCTTGTTCTTCGGATGGATGTCCTTCGCATCGCCGAGGTCGATGGTGATGGCCATGCCGGTCTTCGGCAGGGCGAGCGTCTTCAGCATGGATTCACGCACGCGCGGCCAACCTTCGCCAGGTGAGGTATAGTTTGGCAACTGCACCCACGCGAAGGGCACTTCGTCATTCCAAAGCGTGCGCCAGCTGGTGACGAGTTGTGTGAGTTGCTTGCGGTAAAGGCCCGGGTTGCTGTTGGCATTTCCTTCACCTTGATACCAAAGCATGCCGCGCAGGGTGTAGGGCACAAGGTTCACGACTTTGCCATTGAAGAGGCCGGCGGGGCCGCCTTTGAGCTTCCACATCGCGAGCGGGTCCTTCGGCGGCGGGGTGACGAACGGGGTGCCACTGGCTTTCGCCTTCTCAGACGCGGCTTTCCAGATGGCGAGCTGCTTTTGATGCAAAGCGGGAGCCTGCGCCGGATCGAACTTCCGGTGGGCCTCTAGGCGCGTGTCGTAGTTCGCCTTCGTCTCGGGATCGGAGGACTGCACCTCGGCCGCGACCCAAGATTCGATCGGCGTGCCGCCCACGGAGGTGTTGACAAGGCCGACAGGCACCCCGACTTCTTTGTGAATCTCGCGGCCAAAGAAATACAACGCCGCCGAGAAGCCGCCGACGGTTTCCGGTGTGCATGTTTGCCATGCGCCCTTGCCTTCGGCCTGTGGCTGCTCGGCAGGGCCGGAGCTTTCGCGATAATGACGGATGAGAGGGAACTTCGCGGTCGCCTTTTCCTCATCGAAGTGGTAACAACCCGCGACCGTCATCGCCATATTCGACTGGCCGGAGCCGAGCCACACCTCACCAACAAGCACGTCCTTCACCTCGACCTTGTGCCCCCCCTGCCCCATGACGACGAGCGTCCGAGATTCCTCACTCGCAGCGAGCGCCTCCAACTTGAGCGACCATTTGCCATCCGTGCCCGCCGTGGCGGACTTTGATTGACCGGCAAAGGCAACCGTCACGCTTTCCCCC
>JBBARN010000257.1:0-3629 GCA_040399845.1 Luteolibacter sp.
GTGCGCAGGGCCATGAGTGCGCCGCATTGCGGGCACTTGGGAATTTTCGAGAGATCAGACTGATTGGCCGGATCTGGCGGATCAGACTGATCTTTTTTTCTCCGATGCGCCATCCGGGCTGTGGCTAGCTGCTCGCTGTAGCCGCCCTCCTCCACGAAGGCCTGTTCCAGAGCGGCGATCTGCCGATCCAGGAGGAAGTTGGCCTGGTTGATGAGGCAGATGAGCGCATTCGCGCGAATGGCAGGGTCCGCGTGGTCCAGCCAGCGGGCATAAAGTGCGTAGCGCTGATGATCGGAGAGATCGGTCAGATTCGGCGGATCTGTCTGATCTGTCTGATCTTTCCGGAAGCGGGTGGGCACGCTGCGCACCGCGCTAGCTTCTGGGCTGTCGGGTGCCCACTGGGGCAACCGGCGATGCCGGAGGAAGTCCTCGTAGTCGAGCAGCAGCTCCTCTAAGCTGGAACGGGCCACGTTGACGAGGCGCAGCTCTGTCTGCGACGACGTAGCGGCGGCACGGCTGCCCTCGGCAATGTTCTGGCGACCCGAGCGCGCGGCCTGCACCATCTGGTCCACCGTGCGCGAGCGGGAATCGACGAACTTCTCGCAGAACCAGACGGTGGCATCGTAGATGATCGTCGTTGTCTGGAAGCTGGCGGTGTCACGATAGCCACCACTGGGTCTAAGTTTACTCATGCGACGAACTGGTTCAGACTCACATAATCCTGAACATACTCAGGAATCAACTGCCGGAACTTCGGCGGCACGGCCTTGAAGTCAGCGATGCTGAAAACGGGATGGGTATTCAACTCGGTGAACTCTTTCTTCTCGATGATGCGGCGTACGGACTCGCTGCTGACGTAGGCCTTGAAGTAGGTCTTGAGCGCGGGGATGGACGCGGCGTCCTCGGGCTTGGCATCGGCGAGGAACTTGGCGAACTCCTCTTCCAGTAGATCGTCCTTCGACTTGAAACTGGGGATGAGGCCGAAGATCTTTTCCAAGATCTCGCGCAGCGACAGGCGGCGATCCACCCCAGCGGCTTTGCGCAACTTGTCCAGCGTGAAGTGCTCCGTGGGCTTGTCTAGCAGGTGCTTTTGAACGTATTCAGTCACCACATCCCAGTGACCCGCCTCGACGCCTGCGGCGATGTCCGGCATGTCCTTCACGCGGTCCTCAAAGCTCTGGAAGAACATGCGGTCCACCTTCATCCCTTGATGCCCGATGGTCTCCTCTTTGAGCGATGACACGAGGTCCACACCGAGATGCTCGTGGCCTGCGCCACTGGTGGTGCCACCGCCAGTGTCCCCACCTTCGTCACCGCCGCCGGGCGGACGCGGCGGCTTGATGACCTGATCGTAGTCGTACTTCTCCTCGAAGTATTCGCAGTTGGCAAAGAAGTCGAACAGCTTGAAGGAGTCCTTCAGCGGCTCTTTGACGTTCTCCTTCATCTCCTCATCGAGCAACTGCTCGCGGAAGTCATGCTTGCGCGTGCCGCGGCCTTTGATCTGGATGAAATCCGTGGGCGAGAAGATGGGGCGGAACAGTCCGAGGTTCAGGAGGTCCGGGCAGTCGTAGCCGGTGGTCATCATGCCCACGGTGACGCAGATGCGCGCCTTGCTGGTGCGATACTCCGGCAGGAAGTTCGCACTGCCCATGAGGTTGTTGTTCGTGAAGTTGATGGTGAACTGCTGCGCGTCTGTGATGTGGGAGGTCACCTGCACAGCAAAGTCGGACTGGTATTTCCCCGGCCAGACGACATCGGCCATCTCGTTGAAGATCTGTGCCAGCTTGGCCGCATGGTGCTGGCTGACGGCGAAGACGATGGACTTGCCCATCTCTCCGCTGATGGGATCACGCAGGGAGTTTTCGAGGAAGGTCTTGCAGAAGACTTGGTTCGTGGCGGGAGAGAAGAACTGCTTCTCAAACTGGCGGATGCGATAGACCTCCTTGTCGTCGCCCTCCGCCTCCGCGCTTTCCTCTTCCGAGGCACTGACGACGTATCCCGAATCAGACAGCAGCTGAGTGGTGATTTCCGTGCGGCAATCAACGACAGTGGGATTGATGAGGAAGCCCTCCTTCACGCCATCGAGCAGAGAATAGCGGAACGTGGGATTGCCGTCCTCGCAGCCGAAGGTGCGGTAGGTGTCAAGCATGAGACGGCGCTCATACTCACGTGGGTCTTTGCGGTGGGATTCTTCCTTGTCGAGATTCTTGAGGTAGTCACGCGGTGTGGCGGTAAGGCCGAGCTTGTAACCGATGAAGTAATCAAACACGGCACGTGCATTGCCACCGATGCTGCGGTGGGCTTCGTCGGAAATAACGAGGTCGAAGTCCGTGGGCGAAAAGAGGCGCTGGAACTTGTTGTCGAATAGAAGGGACTGGACCGTGGTAACGACAATCTCCGCATGCCGCCAGTCGTCGCGGTTCTCCTTGTAGATCACGGCCTTGTAGTCGTTCGCGAGCACCTTGCGGAAAGCTTTGACTGCTTGGTCCTCCAGTTCCAGTCGGTCCACGAGGAAGAGCACGCGCTGGACGTTGCCGGTGCTGAGGAACAGCTTGATGATGGCAGCAGAGGTGAGCGTCTTACCGGTGCCAGTGGCCATCTCCAGCAGGAAGCGGGTCTTGCCTGCATCGACCGCTTGCTGGATAGAGTGAATGGCCTTCTTTTGATAAGGTCGGAGGAAGCGCAGGCCGTGAATCTCGACGTAGCGACCCCGCTCGTCCTCGTTCTTCCAACCTGCCTCGCTCAGGTAATTCGGGCGCTGAGTGCGCACCACGTAGTCGTCATCCACCGCCTCGGTGCTGAGGCGCTTTGGCATCGGGATGATCTTTTGATACCCCATGACCGACGCAGGCGACGGGAAGGTCGTGATCACCTCGGGATTGCCCTTCTGTAGGTCCCAGAAGTAATGCAGGTTGCCGTTGGAGAGGATGACGAAGCGGCAGTTCTGAGACTTGGCGTATTTGCGCGCCTGCTCCTTGCCGACGAGCGGGTGTTTGTCCTCGGCTTTGGCTTCGAGGACGATGAACGGGAATCCTTTTTCGTTGAGGAGTAAGAAGTCGATGAAGCCCTTGCTGGATTTCTCGAAGTTCGCCCCAAGCGCGTCGAGGTCCTGAGTCTTCAGCGTGACCTTGGGCTCAAGCTGGATGTTTGCCGGGCCTTTCGCATCCGCAAAGAAGCGCCAACCTGCCGCTTCGAGCAGCTTGTTGATCTTGATGCGCGCGGTGGCTTCTTTCATGCGGCTAAAGCAAGTTCTGAGATTCCAGCGGAGCTGCTTTCGATGGATAAAATGCTGGGCATGGGGTATTTTCCCTATCTAAGCGGAGCGCGCTATGGATGGCAAGGGAAGAGACGGGGATGGGGCATGTAGTTTGTTGTTCTTTGTGCATCGTTTGTAGTTCGGTCTTTAGGCCGCTTCACTGAAACCATCGGACGCGGAGCGTGTCCGCCTGAATGACTACTAGGCTGCGCAAGAAGATAACTTTGCTTTGCCTGTTGGTGGCTGTCGGTTAATCAGAGTGGATCCAGCCTGAATGACCCCCTCCCGACTCCAATTCCAACTCGAAGCGCAAGCGACGGGCTCGCGTGCCCGCGCGGCGACGTTTCAGACGCTGCATGGGGTGATCAAGTCG
>JBBARN010000258.1:0-3612 GCA_040399845.1 Luteolibacter sp.
TCTTCAATGACGTTCCAGCCGTCGTAGATGAAGTGGGTGGTTTCGGTGTTCGTCCAGCCGGAAGCGGTCCATTCACGGATCGTGCGGGTCACTCGGCGGTGCTGGCCGTCGTAGCTGTGGACGAGGGACTTGTCGCCGAGACTCGGGGTGTTGGGGGTGACGCTCAGCAATCTGTTCTCCGAGTCCCAGCTATAAGTGACGTTGTTTTGAAGGCGTAGATTTCCATTTGCATCGTGGCTGATGGGAGTAAGGCCTGTGATGCTGGTGTATTGGTTGGCGTTGTTGGCGTTGTAGGTGGTGGTGCCTCCTCCCTGGCTCGCGATGCTGGCGCTGGTGCGGTTGCCCATGGGATCGTAGGCGTAAGTGTCCTCTTGATTGTTGCCGTAGTCGGCACCGGTGACTTGGTCGGCGGTGTCGTAGCCGTAAGTGCGGGCCGGGGTGCTGCCATCGGCAAAGGTTTCGTTCGTTCTACGGCCGGTATCGTCGAGGGTGTAGCCGTGACCGCTGACGGGATTACCGTTTTTGAGGTGGGTGTTGGCGAGGAGCTGGCTGGCGGTGTCGTAGGATTTGCTCTCGGTGATGCCGTTCTCGTGGATAACTGCGGTGCTGCGTCCAGCTTTGTCGTAGGTATAGTTCGCGATGGGTGGCGGGCCGTCGGCGGAGACGCTTTGGAGTTGGGCACGGGAGGTCCATGCATATTCAACGGCGCGGGTGCTCGGATAGACCAGATCCGTGCGCAGACCGTCGGCATCGTAGTCATAGCTGACGACGCGGGTAGGGCGGCCGGCAAGGGTTTGCGTTTCCGAGGTCAAGAGGTTGCGGTTGTTGTAGGCATACTCGCTTTTTGAAACGCCGTTGTCGATGGTTTTCAGCAGGCCATTGGCCCAATACGTTTTGCCGGTTTCGGGGGTGGTGCTGTTCCAGCTGGCGAGGGTCTGGCGGTCGCGGAGGTCGTAGCTGTAGGTGCAGACTTCGTTCTTCGGTGTGGTGTGATTGGCCATGCGGCCGAGGGCGTCGTAAGTGTAAACGTGATCGTCGCCGTTGGGATAGACCTTGGTGAGGAGCTGGCCGCGGAGGTTGTAGGTCCAGGTGGTGGTGAAGTTCCGCGCGTCCTTGAGAGTCAGTTTCTGGCTGGTCTCGTTCCAGTAGGTGTAGGTGATGGTTTGGTTTTTGGGATCGGTGCTGCTGACTTGGCGCGAGAGGGCGTCGAAGGTGGCGGTGTGCTGGCGATTGTCCGGCAGGGTGGTGGTGGTGCGGTTGCCGCGCTTGTCGTAGGTGTAGGTGGTGGTCCGGTTGAGCGGATCGGTGGTGGTTTTCAATCGGCCGAGGGCGTCGTAGGTGTTCACCGTGGTGAGGTTAAGGCCCGAGGGATCTGTAGTGGAGTTGAGGACGAGGCCATCGGGGTCGTGGGTGAGGACGGTGTCGCTGACATCGGGGGTGAGGCCGGAGGCGGGGGTGACGAGGCCGCTGCGCTGGAGGGTGGTGCGGCCGAGTTCGTCCATGTAAGTTTCCGAGATGCGCCCGGCGGGGCTGACGATGCGGCGGATGCCACCGGTGAAGGCCATGGGGGGGCCGTAGGTGGTGGTGGTGAACCCGGCGGGATCGGTGGAGGTGCGAGCGTATGTGGAGAGCCACTCGTGACCGAGGGAGTCGGTCCAAGAGGAAATGAGGACGGTGTCGGTGGTCGTGGTGCTGCCGAGTTCGTCTGTGGAGGTGTGGACTTCACCGCCGGGATGGTAGGTCCGGCTGGTGGTGGTGCCGCCGGGGTAGGTGGTGGAGGTGAGCCGGTCGAAGCGGTTGTAGACGAACTTGGTGGTGCGAGACAGCGCCGTGCCGGAGGCCTCGGTGACGGCGGTTCGGCGTCCGCCGAGGTCGTAGGTGAGGGTGGTGACGGTGCCGAGGGGATCGGTGATGGTGACCGGGCGGCTCATTTTGTCATAGCCCATGGTGGTGGTGCGACCGCCGGGGAGCGTGGTGCTGAGGGTATCGCCAAAGGGGCTGTAGGTGTAAGAAGTGAGAAGTGCCGAGTTGGAAGTGAGAAGTGTGGAAGAACTGAGGACTCGGCCCGCGGAATCGTGGGTGAAGTTGGTGACGTGGCCATCGGGTCCGGTGGTGGAGGTGATGCGGCCGAGGACATCGCGGGTGTGGGTGGTGGCGGCGGCGTCTGCGGTGAGGTAGCCTTGGATTTCCTGGGTGAGGCGGCCCTTGAGATCGTAGATGCGTCGGGTCTTGCGACCGGCGGGGCTGGTGACGAGAGTGGGTGCGCCGGCTCCGTAGCAGGAACAGGAGGAGCCATTGAGGCCGTAGTCATAGGTGGTGAGACCGCCGGAGGCGTTGGTATGGGTGACGGGACGGCGGAAGAGGTCATAGGTCCAGGTGTCCGTGGAGCTGCCATCGAATTCGAGGGTCTTGTTGCCGAAGGCATCGTAGGCAAGCTGGCGGAAGGAGCCATCGGGATAGGTGGTCTTGTTCACGCGCCCGGAGGCATCGTAGGCGTAGGAAGTGGCGCGGCCGCGGGGATCGGTGACGGACTTGACGAGACGGGCGGGAGATCCGCCGGGTTCGTTGAGGGAGGTCCAGGTGTAGGTGGTGGTCTCGCCGTCGGTGGTGGCGGAGGCAATGGAGAGTCCGGTGGTGGTGCTCAGGCGAAGACCGGCGGTGGGAGAGGTGGCGGTGGTGTCATAGGTGTGCACCGTGAAAGAGCCGTTCTTTTCACGCACGGAGGTGAGCAGGCCGAGCGCATTGTAGGTGTAGCTTTCGAAGGATCCGTCCGGGTGGGTGATCTTCGTGATGCGGCCGGTGGCGGAGTCCCGGGTGTAGGTGGTGGTGCGGGTGGGGTAGTCGGCAGCGGAGAGGGCCTTGGTGAGCAGGCGGCCCTGGACATCGTAGGTGCGGGTCTCAGTGAGACCGTTCGGATGGGCGATGGTGAGCGGCTGGCCCATGTAGTTCCAGGTGTAATTGGTGGTTCCCGCCGGAGTGGTCTTGGATGCGAGGAAGTGGCGGTCCGAGGTCCAGGTGTAGGTGGTGGTTTTCCCTGCGGCATCGGTGCTGGTGGAGGGCATGAAATCGCCCGATGCGGGGTTGTTGTAAATCGTGTGGACGCCGCCGTCGGCGAAGACATAGCGGCGGGTGTTCATGTTCTCGATGGAGAAGATGGGCGTGCCATTGGCACCCTGGCGCACCTTGAAGGGCATGCCCCTGGCGGGAGCGATGGTGATGGGCAGGTATTCGAAGGAAATGTCAGGATGCGGGCCGGATTTCCGCGGTTCCGTCATGCGCAGGACGTGCGGGGCGTAGCCTTCGAGCGAGGTGGTCCAGGTGAGCGTGGCGTCATCGGTGAGGTCGTCGTCGCCATCGCCATCGGTGTCGCGGACGTAGTCGATGGTTTTGAGGACGAGGTGTTCCTGGAGGATGGAGGGGTCCGTATAGGTGTCGTAGATGTAATTCACCTCATCTCCAGCGGATGTGGTGACTTGGCTGAGCACGGTGACAATCTGGGGCGAGGAGACGCGGCCGACGAACTGATGGCCGACGAATGAGGCAAGGCGGGTGGCGTTGAAGCTAGCAGCCTGTCGGATTTTGAAACGTCAGAAATTTACGTCTATATGTGGA
>JBBARN010000259.1:0-3576 GCA_040399845.1 Luteolibacter sp.
ACATGTCGATGCTGATCACCACATAGCCGCGCCGCACCATCTCGGTGCCGATGGCTTTTTTCCCGTAGGATTCCCGCATCTCGATGAGCGTGGGATGCACGTCGTCGCCCTCCAATTCACGTTCGCGGCCCCAGAAGTAGTAGGCCCCATGCGAATGCAGCAGCACCACGGCAGGAGCGGGCTTGGTGAGTCCCTTGGGGATCAAAACCGTGCCTGGCACACGAAACACCGGCGTGGTGTTGAAGCGGATCTCCTCGCGGATGTAGTCACCACAGTCCTTTCGCGAGATGACCTCCGCCTGCGGATCACACTTCTCCGGCGAGTAGTTCAGCAGTTCCAACATCTTCGCGCGTGCCTTTGCCTTCCAGGTCGCGAGATCAGCATGCTCGTCGTTTAGAAACGAAAGCGGCCCATCGCCTCGTGGCTTCAACTTCTGCACAAAAACATCCAACGTCCCCGTGTGCGGCCCGATCTTCGGCGGGGTGGGATTCATCGAGTAACGAATCTCGGGCTTGGATTCAACCGCGCCCGCCTTCAACGAGACAGCAGCAGCTCCAGCAACAGTGGCGATGAATTGGCGGCGGGTATTCATGATTCGGATTTCTTCAAAAATCGGCTTTTCTTCGAAACGTCGACGCGAAGAGTGCCTTACGGCACCCATTTGAAATCGGCAAAGATCACCTTGGTGAGGTCGGAGCCTAATTTGGGCAGAAAGTGGATTTTGCCGACGTTGGACCAATTGGCCATTGGCTTTTGGTTGAAGCGGTTAATGAGGCGCTCGGGTGGGATGGTCATCTCTTGCCAAGTGTCGGAGGCAGTGATCACAGTTTCGACCGCGTTGTGGTCTGCGGCGGTGAGGACCAAGGTTTGTGGTTCGGTGCAGTAGAACTTGAAGCTCAGCCGCGAGTCGGCCGGGGCTTGCCATTTGGGATCATGCAGTTGCTCGGTGCCGGATCCGCGACCGTTGTTCGTCGAACGAAATCCTTTGATGCCTTGTGGGCCTTCAAGCTCGGCGATGTTGCTCCAAAATCTGTAACCGCTGTCGGAAAGGTCACTCGATGGTTTGTCGGTGGCCACCGCGTTGCCGAGCTTAGCAGGGATCGCCGCGTTGAAGTCGGTCGAGCGAACGATCGTCGTGTCGTAGGTAATATTGGCGTAGCCGAAGACATAGTCATCCACCTTGAGCACAGGCATCTTGCCGACCCATTGCTGGCCGTGCCGCACGCTGGGAGTGTCGCGCCAGGAACGGGCGTAGCTGCACGGGTTCTTGAGCGCGTAGAACATCTCGATCTTGCGAACGGCATCAGGTGACGTCGGAATGATGACGAGTTCCGGTATGCCTTCGGCATCCAGACGGATTTCCGACTTCGAATGCTCCGGCCAGGCCACATCTTTGCCGAGCACATGCTTTTCGAGCCAGAACTTCGTGTCGTGCCCGATCTTCTCGGTGTCGTGATGACCACGAGCCTGGATCGCAAATGACCACGGCACGTTCTTCGGGAACTTCTTGAAGCTCTCCAGCCCTCGTTCGTGCCCACCATGATGATCGTTCGAGCCATTCAAAAACAACGTCGCTGCCGTGATGAAGGGCACATGGGACTCGGGCGCGATCGAAGCCAGAATGATCTCTTCGCCCGGCGACTTCGGCGGCTCGATGTAAGGCACGTTGTAAAGCCAGACCTGCTTGTCGCGGTAGTAGTCGTTGTAGCCGATGCCGAAGTAGGCGGCGACTGCCTTCACGCGTGGACCGATGGCAAGATTCCACATCAGCGTGCCACCATACGAATAACCCTTCGCTCCGAGCCGTGTGCGATCCACTTCCTTCTGATGCTCAAGATAGCTCAGCACCCGGCGCTGGATGGCATACCACACATAGTCGGAGGTCTGCTTCGGATCGGTGATTTGCTTTCCGTTCAGATCCTGCGCCCTCGCTGGTCCGGCCACGATGCGATCCATGTTCCCATGCCGTAGTGTCTCCGGATACTTCGTAAAATGCGGACGTGTTCCCGTCTTCCCGCAGTAGTCGTGCGCCATCACCGCCCAGCCATCCTCGACATATTTAGAATCGGGCTCCGCTGCGCCCATCCAACCATGCACCACCAGCAGACCGGGAGCCTTCGCCGCACCTTCCTTGACCTTGTAGCGGCAGTAAACGCGGATCTCCTCGCCTAGCACATAGGCGCTGATATAGGAGTCTCGGCTGTAGAAGGCATCACGCGTTTCTTGCTTCACGATCTCTTCGTTGAAGGCGCCCTGATTAGGATCGTAGTCCTGCCACAGAGCGGCAGGAGTCGGAAAAGGCTCGGCGGCGCGTAGAGCGACCAACGACATGAGCAGCTGGGCCGTAAGGAGTCGTAGGGCAGGTTTCACGGAATCAAGTTGTCGAAGTTGTGGCATTCCTGGGTCACTTCAGCTCTGGCCTCAGGTGCGCTTTGATGTAGTCGATGTCGGTGGCGTGCTTCACTTTGGGGGAACCGGGATAGACAAGGTCGCAGGGGACTTGATGGGCGTCGCAATGCTCCTTGAGCTTCACGCCAAAGTTGGCGGTGTGGGTGGGGTCCTTTTCGTCACGACCGAGGTTGGGCGGACTGCTGTAAAAGAGGCCGACGGGCGGGTCGCCGGGGGTGACGAGTTCATACGGCGAGTATTCTTTGATCCAAGGCAGGAGGCGTTCGCGGGCGTCGTAGAACATCTGGAAGGAGCCGATTTTCTTCTTCGCATCCCACACGATGCCGAAGGCGTGCGAGCCGTATTTGCTGTTGGGCGTCCATTCACGCATCTGGTGTGGGTCGAGTGTTGTCTGGGCACCGGAGACGGCGGCGCAAAGCACGCGGGTGGATTCGCGGGCGATGGGATCGGGGCTGTTTGGGTCCGCCATCTCATCGTGAAAGGCCAGCCACAGACTCGTGCAGGCACCGGCGGAGCCGCCAGAGAGAGCGACCTTGGTTTTGTCGAGGTTCCACTCCTTGGCCTTGCTTCGACAGAACTGGAGAGCGCGGGCGCAATCGAGCATCGGTCCCTTCACGGGCGGCACGAGTCCGTCGGCGGTGGAGTCTTTGATCGTGCGGTATTCCACGGAGGCCACCGAGATGCCGGCATTCAGCGCGGGCAGGATCATGCTTCGAGCCACAGACCGGTCGCCGCCCTGCCAGCCGCCGCCGTGGATGTAAACGAGCAGCGGCGTGGGCTGGTCCGACTTCGCCCGCCAGAAGTAAATCACCTGCATGCGATGCGGGCCATAGGCGACGTTTTCGTCAGGCTCGACGGGCAGCTCGTATTTCCGAAACTCGGGTGCGGGTTTCTCCGCCTTTGTCTTGGCCGGAGCATCGGCGGCGTTCAGCGCGGCCAGAGGAATTAAAAAGGGAATGAGCAGGGAGGAGGTGATTTTCAGCATGGGGAAAGGCAACTGTAGTGCGGCACACATCTTAACGTCGGCCACACGCTAAACCTACCGCAGGCCATGGCAGCGCTATTGCAAGAGGAAGGCCGCGACGAGTTGCTTGGCTTCATCGGCATAGACGAAGCTGCCGCTGACTTGGAGGCCGTGATTGCCGCCGATGAGCTTGTAGTGGACGA
>JBBARN010000260.1:0-3571 GCA_040399845.1 Luteolibacter sp.
AGCTATAATCTAGATCTGGCAGCGATTATGGCCACGCCTGCCAATCGCCCTGCGCTGTAATCCAGCAGCCTGATCTTGCACTTGTGAGGCTTGTGCTTTGTTGCTTGCCTCATCGTCAAAACCCGATGCGTGGTCATTGAATCCCACCCTCAAGATCAAACCCTCGCCCTTTCCACTGTCATGATTTCTTCCTTCCGTTCCCTCATCCTCGCCACGCTGCTGCTCCCCACCGCGCAGGCCAACCCAGTGGCCGAACCCGTCACTGCCCCTCAGGAAGACGCCGTCAATTTGCCCCCGCTTTCGGATGCCATCACCACCAAGGACATTCTAACAGCCATGGAGCGGGTGGGGGATTGGCAACTTGCCCATCCCAGCCGCCACAAAACCACCGATTGGACCCAAGGCGCGGGCTATGCAGGCATCATGGCGTTGGCGAATCTCTCCGCCGACCGCAAATACCGAGATGCGATGGTGAAAATGGGAGAAGCGAATCAGTGGGAACTCGGACCACGCCGCTATCATGCGGATGATCATTGTGTGGGTCAGACTTATGCGGAGCTTTTCTATCAACTCCGCGATCCCAAGATGATCGCTTCCATGAGGGCGGACTTCGATGATATCCTCGCGAATCCTAGGGAAGGATCGCTCGATTTCAAAACCAAGGGCAATCAGAACCGCTGGTCATGGTGCGACGCCCTGTTCATGGCCCCGCCCGCATGGCTCCGGCTTTATGTTGCCACTGGCGATTCGCGTTACCTCGATCTCGCCATCAACCATTGGTGGCGGACCTCGGATTTCCTCTACGACAAAAAGGAGCATCTCTATTTCCGCGATAGCAACTACTTCGGCAAGCGCGAGGCCAACGGCAAAAATGTCTATTGGGGACGCGGCAACGGCTGGGTCATGGGCGGGCTTGTCCGGATGTTGCAATATCTTCCCACGAATCATCCATCGCGGCCGCGCTTCGAGACGCAGTTCAAGGAAATGAGCGCCAAGCTACTCACTTGCCAGCAGGCCGATGGTTTGTGGCGTGCCAGTTTGCTCGATCCTGCGAGTTATCCTCTCAAGGAAACCAGTGGCTCCGGCTTTTATACTTATGCCTTTGCGTGGGGCATCAACCAAGGACTGCTGGATCGTGCCCGCTTCACTCCGGCAGTGCGCAAGGCATGGTCTGCCTTGGTGCCCTGCGTCCAGAACGACGGCAAGCTTACCCACGTGCAGCCCATCGGCGAGGATCCGCGCAAGTTTCCAGATGACTCCACCGAAATCTACGGCGTGGGTGCTTTCCTGCTCGCGGGCAGCGAGGTGCATCGCATGGCGGCTCTCGATGCGGTGAAGGCCCGCACTGTCACCGTGACAAACCCCGCGGATTTCAGCCGCATGACGGAAACCGTTGAAGTGGATTGGGCCAAAGGAAACGCGGCCTCGCTTGTGATGGATCAAGGAAGTTCACGCATCCTTCCATCGCAAGTGATCGGAAATCGACTCATCTTCCAAGTCGATCTCGCCCCCAAGGAAAGCCGCCGCTATCTCATCATTCCGGCGAATCGTTTTGCCGCCATTCCTCCGGTCGATCCGAAAACCTTCTGCCGCTTCGTCCCGGAACGTTTGGATGACTTCGCATGGGAGAGCGACCGCATCGCCCACCGCATGTATGGCCCGGCCATCATTGTCGATCCCAAGGAAAAACTCGTCAGCAGCGGCGTGGATGTGTGGGTGAAGTCCGCCCGTTATCCGGTGATTGATAAATGGTACAAATCCAGCGACTACCATGCGGATCGTGGTGAGGGACTGGACTACTACAAAGTGGGTCCCGCCCGCGGTTGCGGCGGTAGCGGCATTTGGGCGGGTGGGAAACTTCATCCATCGCGCAATTTCAAAACCTGGAAAGTCCTCGCCAACGGCCCCATCCGCTCGGTGTTCGAATTGGGCTTCGAAGAATGGGATGCCGCCGGTCGCAATGTCACGGAAACCAAGCGCATCTCCATCGATGCAGGCTCCAATTTCAGCCGCGTGGAAAGCAGTTTCACCAGCAACTCGAAAGCTCCACTTGCCGTGGCCATCGGCATCATCAAACGCCCGGGCGATGCTAAACTTGCGAAAGATCCCAAGTCCGGAACCCTCAGCTATTGGGAACCGGAAATGCCACCCAACGGCCACACCGCCTGCGCCGCCATTGTCTCTAACGGATCGGTGGAGTTTGCCGAAGACGAAACCAATAACTATATCATCGGCACCGCCACCCCGGGCAAACCCTTCGTCTATTACATCGGTGCCGGCTGGAGCAAAAGCGGCGACTTCCCCAACGCCGCCATCTGGGAGGCTGCCCTTCAGACCAAAGCTCAGCAGATGAAACAACCGCTGCTTGCGAACTGAAACATTTCGCAATTCATCGGAATTCAAGTGGATCTGGTTCGGATAGCCACCCGCGGGTAGCCCTCGGACGGTGAGGTGCCTATTAATTTCATAGGATTCTTTGGGTCAGTGGATTTTCCGGGTTGCCCAAAATGACAGGCATCGACAGGTGACTTTGTCGGAAATCCGCCTGAAAAACCGCCATTCTGTCCCGGATGGGCGGATGAATTTGAAACCCGGCCGCCCAAAGCCGAATTGCTGGATATCCGGCAGTTGGCTTGGTATATCAGGTTGTTGTCCATCTGTCACATGTCTGCCAGATCGGCGGGTCCGATCAAGATCCGATTGCCCCGCCGATGAATCCGAGAAAGATCATTTGGAGTTCGGTGCCTGGATGACACCGGAAAATCAGTTGCAAGGCACAACCGCCGCGCATTAAATTCCGGACATGAATACCAAATCAAAGCCAAGCGCTGGCAAGCGGGGCCGCCCGGCGGGAGCGGCGACGAAGCGCATCAACGCTCGTTTTCCGACGGGACTGGCGGAAAAGATCGAGTATGCGGCGGCTTTGCGTGGGGTGGCTGTCGCAGCGTTCATCCAAGAGGCGGTGGCGGAAAGGGCGGATCGCGTCATCGAAGCGGAATCCCACTGGCAAATGACCCGGGAAGAGGCCGCGAATCTGGCGGCGATGATTGCGAAGCCGCCCAAGCCGAACCAAAGGATGCTCAATGCCGTGAAACTCGCCGCACGCCATGTCGTCATACGTACTTGAGCTTCTGGACGGGCCTCTCGACCGGGCGGGATTCGTCAGCGGCCTTGATTCCGTGGACCGCTACTTGGGGGGGGACAGCTCGGGGCCACATGGAGAAGGGGGGGAGCGTCACCCGGGTGTTGGTCGAAGCCAGGGCCATGCCACCGAAAGCAGTGCTCGGATACGTCACCCTGTCCAACATCACCGTTGAGGCGAGGGAGTGGCCGGGGGCTCCCAAAGGCCTGCCAAGACAGGCGGTTTCCGCCGTGTTGTTGGGACGTTTGTCGGTGGCGCAAGCCTCCCACGGCAAAGGAATCGGATCCATGCTGGTGGCAACCGCCCGCCAATTGGCGCGTGAAACGAGCATGCGCACCGGCGGAGTTGGCTTGGTGGTGGATGCCGCTAATTAGGAAATCGTCGGATTCTACGCCAGATATGGCTTCCTTCGCGTGGTTCCGGAGGGTT
>JBBARN010000261.1:0-3567 GCA_040399845.1 Luteolibacter sp.
GCGAAACGGGTCGAAAACTCTGCGCCCGGATGGTCCAAAGTTGGGTAGCACCTCACTTCAACGAAAGCGGGTACTAGCGCTGGTCCGAAGAAACGAGGCAGGTCAACGGCGCACCTCTAAACCCAGAGTCGTCATGGCGGTTAGCGTACAGAGTGAGGGTGATCGCCCTGCCAGTAACACCAGACAAGTAGGCGCCTACTGCAGCACGAGAGAACAACATATGGCTCTTGGCGCTGCACGATGGCCCACGAAACGCTCCAGTCGATCGAGGGTGGCGGAGTCCTGTGGCTGCTACCCTGCCCTGCTCCGTCATCGAAGCGCCTCAGCACCCCGCCAACGGCAGTTCCCTCTCCATGATATGCTGTTCGAAATGGAGTTGCGAATGTGTGACAGGTCTTGGAGTCAACTGGAGTAGAACAGGATCGCGAGGACCCGCGCAAACAGGCGGTCATGTTCTGACGCCGCTTTGCCGATGCGGGATCGAGCGGAAGGCCGAGACCATGGCTGTGATACTGATTGTCGAGGACGACATAATCACGCGCGACTTGGCCGGCATGTTTCTGGAAGACCAGGGACATGAAGTGCTGTTTGCGGGGACCGTCGAAGAAGCGCTGGAGATTTTACGGTCCCATCAAACGATAGATGCACTCTTCACGGACATCTATCTTGAGCCGGCAGCTTTCGGGGGGTGCGAGGTGGCCCGATTGGCGGTCGTTTTGCGACCAGCGCTCCGGGTTCTCTACACAACCGGGAACGAGAAAACGGCCGACCTGCTCGCGTCGTTTGTCGTGGGCTCACATTTTCTGGCTAAGCCTTACTCGCCTGATCAGCTTCAGTCGTCTGTTCACGGCATGCTCGCCGCCTGATCGTGCGACGTGCCAATTCCATTAGGAGATGACTATGTCCGAGATTGCCGCCAGCGAAATCATCGAAACGATACCGAGCGCGCTTATTGTGCTTGATAAGGACCTGATCATCACTTCAGCCAACCGCGCCTTCTATCAGACCTTTCGCACGAGCCCAGGCGATACCGAAGGATGCTTGATCTACGACCTCGGCAACCGGCAATGGGACATCCCTGCACTCCGCACGTTGTTGGAAAGTGTTATTCCTCATCGAGCGTCGGTCGAAGGTTTTGAGGTTGAGCATGCCTTCCCAACGATTGGTCAGCGAACGATGCTGGTCAACGCGCGAAAGATCTTCAAGGCCGGCGAACACGACAGTTCCATTCTGCTCGCCATCGAGGATGTCAGTGAGGAGCGCGCCGCCCGGAAGGAGAGCAAGCGTGCGTGGCAACTGACGCAAAGCATCGTCGACACGATCCGCGACCCGTTGGTGGTTCTCGAGAACGACATGACGGTCGTCACCGCCAGCAAGTCGTTTCTCACGATGTTCGGGATCACTCAGGCTGAAGCGACGGGCCGTCGCGTATCTGAACTTGGCCAGCATCAATGGGACGTGCCCGCGCTGCGCTACCTGCTGGACAAAGTGTTGCCAGAGGACAAGCCGATCGAGAATTTCGAGATCGAGGATACGTTTCCTGTGCTGGGTCGACGAGTGTTCAACCTCAATGCGCGGAAAATCTCGCAGCCGGGCAATCACGCCAGCCGTATGCTTCTCGTGTTTGAGGACATCACCGACCGCAAGCAGCGGGAGCGCGATGCAGCACGCCTCACGAATGAGATCTCGCACCGGGTCAAGAACAACCTCCAGCTCATGATCGGTCTGATCGCGTTTGAGGCACGGTCGACGCCGCAACCGTGCGTGCAGGGCTACAAAGCCATGCAGGCACGAATAGGCGCGATTGCCCAACTATACGACTTGATCTCCCATTCGAGCCGCGGTGCTGCGATCGCGGTCGATGTTTATCTCCGCGACATTGCGAAAAGCCTCACGGCCACCGCGCTCGCCGATCGATCCCGAATTAGGATTGAAGTAGAGACCGACCCTCTCGAACTCGATCACGAGCGCGCCGTACCATTCGGTCTTCTTGTCAACGAGCTTGCGACCAATGCCATCAAGCACGCCTTCCCCGATCGGGACGGTGTCGTTGTTCTCAAGGCTGTACGCATCGGGGAGGAAATTGAAGTCACTGTAGCGGATGATGGGGTCGGCATGAGCGCCTCATCGGGTGCAGACAATCTGCAAAAGCGTGGTCGAGACTACGTGTCTATCTTCGTTCGCCAGCTTGGGGGAGCGATTGTGCCAGAGGCGGTGGATCGTTCCGGCACGACTGTAAAAGTCAGATTCCCCATGACCGTCGCAAGGATGGCCCAGCCAACAAGTCCTACAGCTTCAGCTGCCTAACTGGCAGGTATCTCTCAGGCACAAGCGGAGATCGGACACCGGATGAAGGCTGACAAACAGACGCCCGAAGTCGACGCCGATCGGGGTAGGAAGAGAAAGAAGCGCAAATTCGCCCTGCTCGCTTTGCTCGCAGCGATCGTGGTGGGGCTGCCGCTTGTTGGCGCTGGAGTTCACGCAGTTCTGCTCGGTCAGGAAGCGCGCTTGTTTCCGTCAACGGGAGAGCGCGTCGAGGTTGAGGATAGCCGAAGCCTTCACATGCTGATCACAGGCGTCGGCCACGATGGCCCGGTTATCGTCCTTGAGAGCGGCGGCGGCTTAACGCTTGGCTTCTGGGACGAGGTCCAGTCGCTTCTATCAGTTACCTTGACTGTTGTAAGCTACGAGCGCGCTGGCGTGGGCTGGAGTGATCCGCCTACGCACTCGACAGCGATTGCTGACTATGTCGAGGACCTGACCGCAGCGCTGAAGGCCAAGGGTCTTCCCGGCCCCTACATCTTGGCCGGTCACAGTATCGGTGGCTACTACGCACGAGAATTCGCGAGGCGTCGTCCGGAGTTGACCGCAGGATTGGTGCTGCTTGATCCCACCATTGAAGGATGGGGCAAGCTTCCCGCCGAATTGACTGGCGGCGTTGAAGGCCTACAGCATCAGATCGGTCCGTGGCGTGTCCTCGCCCAGTTAGGTGTTGGTCGCGTCTGGAACCCATTCGCCGCGGCGGCTTGCTCCCTTCCCGTGCAGAACAGACCCGACTATGTAGCCGCGACGCAGAAGGATAACCACCTGGCCAGCACCCAGCGAGACGGCGCGCTTATGCTGAGCCTGAAGAGCGTTGAGGATGAGGGGCCGCGCGAAGGCGACTTTCCCGTTCGAGTGATAAGCGCTGGGCTTGGTGGGGGGCCCGCGTACCGCCATCTCGAAGAAGCGCAATGGGCCATGCATAACGCGATGGCTGTGCGGTATACAGACTCGCAGCACAGCGTGATTAAAGATGCGAACCACATTTCGATGCTGACGGAGAGCAAACACGCCAGCGTTGTCGCGGATGCCATCCTGGCGCTTGCGAGGAAGGCCCGCCTCGGGGCATCGCGTTGAGCGCCGGATGTAGCTCCGCACACTTCGCCGCGGGAATAGCTTTGCGTAAGCCCCGGGAGTTAGCTGGGAGCCGTCGACAGTGTCGCGGCGGCTATCCTAGCCGGCGAGCCTGAACCGCACCACACACGAACCAGGACTCAGCGGCGCGGCGCAGGTATTTGAAGCCGA
>JBBARN010000262.1:0-3486 GCA_040399845.1 Luteolibacter sp.
CCCGCTGCTGCACTCGCGTCACTGTTTCATCGAGCACCTGATCATGCGCCGCATGACCCCACCACAGCAACACGTCCGTTTCATCGAGAACGGCCTGTGACACGCCCTGCTCTGATTCATCCAGCGTCGCCGTGCGAATGATGAAGTCATCGTTTTTGCCCAAAACCTCCGCCAACGCTCCATGGATGCCATTGGGATAAATAACAGCAACTGCAGGGTTCTGACGCTCGTGAACAAATTCGTTCCAGATAGTGACGCGGATGGGAGAATTGGACATGAGGGTGTGATCAAAGTCGGATTTTCAGTCAAAATTATACCGGTTAACGCTTCAGCTTCGTCTCCAAATCAGATACAGCTTCGAAGACAAACGATTTGGATCGCTTCCGCTGATTTAACAAACCTTTCTCCACTAGGTACAACACGTCCGAACGTGCGGTGCCATAGCTGATGCGATGGCTGTTTTGATGGCTCTCGATGGTGAAGATGGTATCGGGATGGCGGATGGCCTTATTCAGCAGTGCCTCCTGGCGGTGATTGAACTCACCGAGACCACGCAGCAGACTGCTCGCTTCACGGATCTGCTTCGATTTACGCTCGATGTAGTCATAAAGCGCGCGCGTAGCCTCTTCGATGACGGTGAACTGGTGCAGCAAGAAGTAATTCACATCGTTGCCGTCCGTCTCCGTTTTCAGGAAGGCCTCCCCATACTTTTTCCGCGAGCGGAGGATGATCTGCGAGATGGAAATAAACTCGAATAGCCAGAAACCACGATTCAGCGCCAGCCAGTAAAACAAAGCTCGTGCCGTGCGGCCATTGCCATCTTTGAACGGGTGATCGTAAGCGAGCCAGAAGTGCAAAATAACCGCCCGGACGATGGGGTGAACAAATGGACGTGAGTCATCCGGTTGATTCGCGAAGTCACACATCGACTGGAGACGTTTCTCCAGTGTTTCGGCGGGTGGGGGCACATGCAACACCTCCTCCGTTTGCTGATCCACGACTTCGACCAACTCCTCCGTCCGCCGCAGCCTGCCTGTGGCCGTGGGATCATCCAGTGTGTCGTCCGTGATCCGGCGATGAATCTCGAAAATGAGCGCGGGTGTCAGTTTTTCCGATTTCCAACGCCGCATCTCCTGCATCGTCTGGTAGTTATTCAGGATCATCCGCTCGCTGATGTCCTTCGGTCTGCGTTGCGTGCGCAGCATCTCTTTGGCGACCTCACGTGTTGTCGCGGCTCCCTCGATCTGGCTGGAAGTGATCGCCTCCTCCATCAAGCTGCTGATATAGTACTGATCTTGCGTCTCCTTATTGGCGACTTGCGGCGGCATGGAGACGGCTCCACCAGCCCTCATGTCGATCTGGTGTAGCAGCAGCTGCATGGTGTCCGTGAGGAACCAAGTGAAAGGCTTTCCCTTGGCGTCGCGGAGCGGAAGCTGTTTCGATTGGACCATGCGTTGGTAGCGCAACGCGAACCACCACTCTTCCGTGGTCAGACCCGCAGGTATGGGGTGACGGCGCACTTCCTCCCAGTGAAAATAGCGGTCATCCGGTAGTTCAGAACGCGTCGTCAGCTCGAAAAAGCGATCCTGACCCAGCTTCTGGATCAGTTCGTTTAAAGAGGGCGGTGTACGGAGCATTCTCACAGCATCAATTTGCTATTAATTCATTTCAAATTAATACCACGCCACCAATTTGCTATCAATTTATCATGAATTAATAGCAAATTAATAGAACCTCAATGCTTCACCGAACACCCCGGCCCGACGGTCTGGAAGAAGTCATTCCCCTTGTCATCAATGAGGATGAAGGCCGGGAAATCTTCCACCTCAATCTTCCAGATGGCTTCCATGCCGAGTTCGGGGAACTCGACGACTTCGACCTTCTTGATGTTTTCCTTGGCGAGGATGGCGGCGGGGCCGCCGATGCTGCCGAGGTAGAAGCCGCCGTGCTTTTTGCAGGCATCGGTGACCTGCTGGCCGCGGTTTCCCTTCGCGATCATGATCATGCTGCCGCCGTGGCTTTGGAAGAGATCGACGTAACTGTCCATGCGGCCAGCGGTGGTAGGGCCGAAGCTGCCGCTGGGCATACCGGCGGGTGTTTTGGCGGGACCTGCGTAATAGACGGGGTGATTCTTGAAGTAGTCGGGCAGCGGCTTGCCGGCATCGAGCATCTCCTTCAGTTTCGCATGCGCGATGTCGCGGGCGACGATGATGGGGCCGTTGATGAGGAGGCGCGTGGTGGTGGGATACTTGCTGAGTTCAGCGCGGATCTCGGCCATGGGGCGGTTCGTGTCGATGCGCACGGCGTTGGTGTCTTTGCGGTGGCGCAGGTCCTCGGGGATGTATTGCAGCGGGTTCGTCTCGAGCTTCTCGATGAAGACGCCCTCACGCGTGATCTTGCCCTTCGCCTGGCGGTCGGCGGAGCACGACACGCCGATGCCGATGGGCAATGACGCGCCGTGACGCGGCAGGCGGATGATGCGCACGTCGAGCGCGAAGTATTTCCCGCCAAATTGGGCACCGATGCCGCAGGTGCGCGCTGCTTCGAGCATCTGCTCTTCGAGTTCGACATCGCGGAAAGCACGGCCGTGTTCGTTGCCGGTGGTGGGGATGTTGTCGTAATACTTTGTGGAGGCGAGTTTGACGTGTTTCATCGTCGATTCGGCCGAGGTGCCACCGATGACGAAGGTGAGGTGGTAAGGCGGACACGCGGCAGTGCCGAGTGAGGTCATTTTTTCGCTGAGGAACTTCACGATGCTCTTCGGATTCAGCACGGCGCGGGTCTCTTGATACAAATAGGCCTTATTCGCTGAGCCGCCGCCTTTGGCGATGAAGAGAAACTTATACGCATCGCCATCGGTGGCATACAAATCGAGCTGCGCGGGCAGGTTGGTGCCGGTGTTCTTTTCATCGAACATGTTCAGCGCCGCGTTCTGCGAGTAGCGCAGGTTATTCTCGGTATAGGCAAGATAGACGCCTTTCGAGAGCGCAGCCTCGTCGCCGCCGCCAGTCCAGACCTGCTGCCCTTTTTTGCCCATGATGATGGCGGTGCCGGTGTCCTGACAAAACGGCAGCAAGCCTGCGGAGGCGACGTCGGCATTCTTTAGCATCGTGAGCGCCACCATACGGTCGTTCTCGCTGGCCTCTGGATCATCAAGGATGGCAGCGACTTGCTTGAGATGCTTGGGGCGGAGGAAGAAGTTGATGTCATGAAACGCCTGGTTCGCCAGCAGTGTGAGCGCCTCGGGATCGACGACGAGCAACTCTTTATCGCCAATCTTTTCGACGCGGACATGTTCTTTGGTGAGCTGGCGATATTCGGTGTCGTCGGTGCCGAGTTCGAGGAGTTCTTGATAGTGGAAAGCAGGCGTGGGCATGGTGGTAGAGGAGTTTGAAACGAATACGACGCTGGGCAATCGGGGAAAAGCTGATTTTAGGCACAAGTACAAGCATTGCATGACAAGCGGCTCATTCACGACGAGTGAAC
>JBBARN010000263.1:0-3471 GCA_040399845.1 Luteolibacter sp.
TACGCCCGCTTGCGCGGAAAGATTTGGTCCTGCGTCCATGCGTATGCCTTGGGCGCGGGCTGCTCTGGCGACTTGCGATCGGTCAGCTTCAGAAGCTTCTCAGCGCACGCAGGGCAGTAGGTCTTGCCCTCGGTCGGCTCGCCGCATTCATGCGCCTGGCTGTCGCGATAGCTGACCTTCTTGCAGAACTGGTTCAGCTCTCGCGGCTTGTTCGTCCACCGTTCGATGCCGCGAGGTTTCGGGTAATAGACTGACGACATTAGGCTGCCCTCCTAGTTGTCCAGTTGAGAAGTTGTGCGCGTGTCTCGTCCTCGATTTTGTAGCCCGTTCCCCAGACCGTTTCGACGCGCAGCCCATACGGACGGAGCTTCGCGCGGATGTGGCAAATCTTGGCGTCGATCAGGTTGGAGTTCGAATGGTTCGTATGCGTCCCTCGTCCACGGGTCGCGTCGATCAGCAGCGCCGGGGAGCAGACACGATTGTTCGCCAGCATCGTCGCAACGATGGCCGCCTCCAGCTTCGTGAGCCTGAACTCCTTCGGCGCTTCCCACTCGCGGCCATAGAGTTCGCGCTCTAGTTGCTTGATCTTCTCGTCTTTGATTTCGCAGCCTTCGCACATCACGCCACGCTCCTGACGGTAACAACGACACGTCCGGACGGGACCAGATCAGACCATCCGATGCTGACGCGCTCGCAAAGTGAATCGTCCTCGACGACATCGCCCTTGAGCAAATCCAGAATGGGTTTGCAGCGATTGTCCGCATCGCACCTCCGGTTAACCCTTCCGAGATCAATCACAGCCGCGAACTTGCCGACAACACGGCCCGGCTTCTGAAGCATCAGTTCGTCGTATGCGAGCTTGTGCCAGCGGCGATATTCAGGGCTGCGGACACGGCCTTTGCCCGGCACGTTCTGCCACGCCATGTTGACGGACGGCGGGAGCGGGATGTCCACGCGGACCACGTCAGCAGCAGGCTTCACACCGCCGTTGGCGCGGATCGTGAGGCCCTTGCTGCGAAGATCGTCCTCGGTCCAGGCGGTCATGCTGCAACGCGGATTTCACCGCCAAGCGCACGCCACGAGATCATGTCTATCGACGCCACAACCACGTCAGGCTTGCAAATCTGCATCGGAGGCGGCGGGGTCCAGTCTGAGGACGAGCCCGGCTGCTCCATCGCCACGAGTTTGCCAATCCGCAGCAAGACAAGCGCAGCGATCCGTGCGCGACATTCAGCGAGGCGGGCGGCAAGCTTCGGGTCTACGGTTTCGCGGACTTTGATCTTGCGATCCGCATAGAGGACCGTGGTATGATCCCGGTCCCCGAAATGCCATGCGATCTGAGGATAGCTCTGGCCGGTCAACTCACGCGCCAGCTTCATGGCCTCTTGGCGAGGCCAGGCCCATATGCGCTTGCGGCATCCACTCTTCAGCGCCTCTCGCGGGATCGCGTGCATCTCCGCGACGACTGTCTGCACTTCAGCGATGGTTGCTCTGTACGTGGTCATGGTTAGCCCTGCCCTTCCAGTTGTGTGATTTCCTTGGCGATTGCCTCCCGCTTGCGCAGGCTGCTGTCAGTGACTTCTGGATACTTGGACGCGACACGTTCAGCGGCTTCCAGATCACCGCGAAGTTGATGCAGGCGCTCGGCGTGCGGATCATGCGGCAGCGCCTTTTCCTTGTAGCGCGTGCCGCCGTCGATCATGTCCATGAGGCGGTCACGGATCATCTGGCGCGGCTCAACGAACTCATCGAGGCGGTCAGCCAGTTCGCCCCACGTCGGAAACCATGTGCCGCGATAGGCGTGCAACACTTCACGCGCGGCATCGCCTGGATACTCGCGCAGGTGAGACGTGTAGACGCTCAGAGCCAGTTCGGATTCGTTGCTCGTCTCGCGGCGGCGCGCTGTCTTCACGGCCAAGGCCGCAAGCCATTCCTCAAGCTGTTCCGTTGAGGCCGGGTACATGGCTTCATGGATCACGCTCAGAGCGGACTTGAGATCAGCCGACGAAGCGATAGTCACCGTCAACGATGACGCCTTCTGCCGGAACGTCGCCTCCCCGTTCATCCCCTCCGGAAACACCGTTTCCATTTTGACGTTGCAGGTGACGCCGTATTGCTGCATCCGCGATAGAGCCGCGTCCAAATTGGCCCGCGCCGAACGCGCCGTGACCGCTGGGTGCATATCGCGCTGCGGGTTGGCCGGCAGAGCCGGGTCCATGACGACGCGGCTCACCGCCGCCGAAATTGGCGTTGACATCAGACACCTCCGGATTTGGGCGAAGGCGCTCGTCGCGCGCCTCGATGATTGCTTTTTCGAAATAGCCTAGGGATTTGACCTGCCGCCTTTTGCTGTGAAGCCAAGCGGCGGTCGTGGTGATGCCGCGCTCAACGTCGGCTTCGATGCAGGCTGGACCGCTTGCTGGCTTCAGAAGGCGGATGATCGGGTCGAGGCTGTGAGCGCTGGGAAGCGTCAGGTTCAACGAACCGTTTGCCCACTTCCGGCACTTCGCTTCGAGCGCATCGAAATCGTTCGCGCGCTCCTCCTCAACCTCATCTTCTATTTCTGTATTTGGTTCTGGTTTTGATTCTGTCAGCGATGGCTTTTCTTGGGCTTTGAAAGTCTTAGGTTTCGTTCCGTTTTCAGCCTGTTTATCCTGATATGATCTCTGCTTTTCGAGCACTTCATCTGCACGAGAATTGGAGATCATCCCGTTTTGAACTTGGAGTTTCCCCATTGCGACTAGTTCGTCGCGGACCTGTTTCCACTTGCGGACAGAGCAGCCGACATAGCGGGAGAGGAAGCCAGGCTCATCGCTGACGGGACCGCCGCGCGTGTACATCAGGTTCAGGACCATGATGTATGCCCCCTTCAGTTCGAGGCTCATCTCCTGAGTGCCTTCAAAGAAGTCGCGGGGGTACATGGGGTAATACGGGAGGCTCATTCCCCGCCCCCCAGCACAGCGTTGCTGCGGTATTCCCAAAGCCCATCCACGCCGTCCTCAACGCGCCTGCGGCTTTCCATCGCCTCTTCGCCCCAGAGCTTGCGGATGTCGCGTAAGCGGGCTGAGAGGGAGGCTTCTGGGTCGCGTTTCCCGGTCGATTTCAGGATGTGCGCCTGGATCTCTGTGAGGGTGCGCCACTTGCCGTCGCTCATGGCGGCGATGACGCGGGTGAGCTGTGCTCCTAGGCGCTTGGCGTCGAGGTCCGCGACGTAGGTACGGCCACCAAATGCGAATAGGGGGAGGTCGTCGGGGAGGTGCTGCTCGATCATTTGCCGCCCGCCTTTTTCACAGGCTTGGGAACGGCGCGGCCGGCAGTAGCAGGCCCCGTCTTGAGGCGAGCGTCAGGGAGGTTCAGGCCGAGGACTTCCCGCGCGTGACGGGCCGTCTCCATGTTCCAGCCGGTTGCGGCGCGGAACTCGTTGATGTTCTTGCACTTGGCTGCGATGGCTCTCAGCTCGTCGCCGCGGTC
>JBBARN010000264.1:0-3469 GCA_040399845.1 Luteolibacter sp.
CACCACAAATCCGGGCAGATCATCGCACTCACTGCCAAGACCATACGTCACCCATGCCCCCATGCTGGGTCGGCCAAAGAGCCCGCTGCCCGTGTTCATGTAGAGCTTTGCCGGGGCATGATTGAAGAGATCTGTTTTGCAGGTGGTGACGATGCTGATGTCATCGACAATCTTGGCCGTGTGCGGCAGATAATCACTCACCCAGGCCCCCGACTTGCCGTGTTGCTTAAACTTGACCCTGGGCCCCAGCAGATCACTGCGATGACTGCTATCCATAAAAGCAAAGCGCTTGCCTTTGGTGTAGCTTTCAGGGATCGGCTGACCATTCAGCTTTGTGAGCAGCGGCTTATGCTCAAAGGTCTCCAATTGCGACGGACCACCTGCCATGAAGAGGAAGATAACATTCTTCGCCTTCGCCGGGAAATGCGTCCGCTTCGGTGCCAACGCCGCATCCCGAGCCATCAGTGATCCCAGCGCCAGCGATCCCACTCCGATGCCACATTGGCTAAAAAAGTGTCGGCGTGTGATGTCGCGAAGGGAGAGATTGGGCTTTGTGAAATGCACATTTGAAAAACGTCGTGAGAGACGATTTTCATCATCAAACATCATAGATATTGGGCCAGCTATCGATGGAGCCAAATTTAACGCCTTTTTAACGCCACTAGCCTAGCCTTTAACTCGGCAGGATCGGCGGATTGGGCATCATGGGAGTGGATCAACATCCTAACCTTATGAACGACCTCATCTACCTCGGCATCACCGTCGCCTTCTTCGTCATCAGCGGGCTTTACGCCAACGGCTGCGAAACTCTCTAACTTCCCGCCACCATGGAAACCATCCTCGTCGGGCTCATCGCCCTTGCCCTGCTCGCCTACCTGACGGTGGCGATGCTGCGTCCTGAAAAATTCTAACTCACCCTCCATGCACTCCACTGACTGGCTCCAATTCGCCCTCTTCCTCGGGCTGCTCACGCTCATCACCAAACCGCTGGGCCTCTACCTCGTTCAGGTGCTCGATGCCAATGGCCGCACCTGGCTTGATCCTATCATCAAACCGCTGGAAAAGATCACCTACAAGCTCCTCGGCGTCGATCCACAGCGCGAGCAGGGCTGGAAGCAATACACCTTCGCCATGCTGGCCTTCAGTCTGGTCGGTGTCGTCTTCACCTATGCGATCCTGCGTTTGCAGGATGTGCTGCCGTGGAATCCGCAGGGACTGCCTGCTTTGAGCCATCATCTGGCCTTCAATACCGCCGTGAGCTTCACCACGAACACCAACTGGCAGAGCTACGGCGGCGAAGCCACGATGTCCTACTTCTCGCAGATGGTGGGGCTAACGTTTCACAACTTCGTCTCCGCCGCCACGGGCATCGCAATTGCGGCGGCGCTCGTCCGTGGCATCGCCCGCAGTGCGGTGAAGACGCTGGGCAACTTCTGGGTCGATCTCACCCGCACGACCTATTATCTGCTCCTGCCATTGTGCGCGGTGTTCGCGATCTTCCTCGTGTCGCAGGGCGTGATTCAAAACTTCGACGCCTACACGAAGGCGGCGACACTCGAAGGAACGGAGCAAGTTATTGCGCAGGGTCCGATGGCCTCCCAGGTCGCGATCAAGATGCTCGGCACGAATGGCGGCGGCTTTGTGAATGCGAACGCGGCGCATCCCTTCGAGAACCCCACGCCGCTGTCGAACTTCATCCAAATGCTCTCCATCTTCGCGATTGGCAGCGGCCTCACGTATTACCTTGGCCGCATGGTGAAGAACCAGGGCCACGGCTGGGCCGTGTGGGCGGCGATGATGGTGCTCTTTGTCGGCGGTGTGCTTGTTTGTGCGCACTTCGAAGCCGCTGGCAATCCCATTCATCAGCAGCTCGGCATCGCCGCGGCGGATGGCAACATGGAGGGCAAGGAGGTTCGCTTCGGCATCTTCAACTCGTCCTTGTTCGCCACCATCACCACTGCCGCCTCCTGTGGCGCGGTGAACTCGATGCACGACTCCTTCACGGCCATCGGCGGACTCGTTCCGCTGTTCATGATCGAGCTGGGCGAAGTCGTCATCGGCGGTGTCGGCGCAGGTCTTTACGGCATGCTCGTCTTTGTCGTGCTCGCCGTTTTCATCGCCGGACTCATGGTGGGCCGCACGCCGGAGTATCTGGGCAAGAAGATCCAGGCCAAGGAAGTGAAGCTCGCCATGCTCACGCTGCTGGTGCTCACACTCAGCATCCTCGGCTTCACCGCCTGGGCTTGTGTGAGCGACTGGGGTGTCGCAGGCCTCAACAACAGCGGCCCGCACGGCTTCAGCGAGATGCTCTACGCTTACAGCTCTGCCACTGGCAACAACGGCAGCGCCTTCGCCGGTCTCACCGCGAACACGCCCTGGTATAACACCACGCTCGGCTTCGCCATGCTCATCGGCCGCTTCCTCATGATCGTGCCCATCATGGCGCTCGCAGGATCTCTCGCAGGCAAACAAGCCTCGCCACCGAGCGCAGGCACCTTCCCCGTAAACGGCGCGACCTTCACCTTCCTGCTCATCGGCACCGTGCTGCTCATCGGCGCGCTCAACTTCCTCCCCGCCCTCGCCCTTGGCCCCATCGTCGAGCACTTCCTCACGGCCCAGGGCAAACTCTTCTAAACCCTCACCACCAAGTCCATGTCCCACAAACCCACATCTCTCTTTGATGCTTCCATCCTCGTCCCCGCCATCGGCGACGCGTTCAAGAAGCTCGACCCTCGTTTGATGGTGAAGAACCCCGTCATGTTCGTCACGCTCATCGGCGCGGTGCTTACCACCGTGAGCATCTTCACCGCCAAGGCCGATCACGGCTTCATCATCCAGCTTTCGGTCTGGCTCTGGTTCACCGTGCTCTTCGCGAACTTCGCCGAAGCCGTCGCGGAAGGCCGTGGCAAAGCCCAGGCCGCCAGCCTGCGTGCCGCGCGTAAAGACACGATGGCCCGCCGTCTCAAAAATGGCGTGGAGATCAGTGTGCCTGCTCCCGCTCTCGAAAAAGGCGATCTCGTCGTCTGCGAAACCGGCGATGTGATCCCCTCCGATGGCGAAGTCATCGAAGGCATCGCAAGCGTCGATGAAGCCGCCATCACCGGCGAGTCTGCGCCCGTTATTCGCGAGAGCGGCGGTGATCGCAGTGCCGTCACCGGCGGCACACGCGTCATCAGTGACCGCATCGTCATCCGAATCACGTCGGAGAAGGGCAACACCTTTATCGACCGCATGATCGCGATGGTGGAGGGCGCGAAACGTCAGAAAACACCGAACGAAATCGCGCTCACCATCCTGCTCTCCGCGATGACGCTCATCTTCCTGCTTGTCGTCATCACGCTGAAGCCCTTCGGCATCTACGCTGGGATGGATTTCTCGATTCCTGTGCTCATAGCGCTGCTGGTGTGCCTCATTCCGACCACCATCGGCGGTCTTTTGAGCGCCATCGGTATCAGCGGCATCGACCGCC
>JBBARN010000265.1:0-3369 GCA_040399845.1 Luteolibacter sp.
CATTGCGATGCCCATCAAGTCCCCTGCGACCTCGTCTATCCCGGTGCCCCGAACGTGAAGCACGCGACCGACAGCGACTACATCAAGGCTTTCCTAAGACCTGAGCTGGTGAAGCAGGTGGAGCCGAGTGCGCCGAAGAAGTGAATCACAACACAGATATGAAACCTGCCCTGCGACTCCTCACGGTCTTTCTACTCACACCGCTGGCCGCGCTATACGCCGCCGAACCATTCCCCACTCCTTCCGCCCTCTGGAAGGACTACGACCCCAATCAGGGCGACTTCAAGGAGGAGGTCGTGAAGGTGGAAATGAAAGACGGTTTCTTTAACCGGGACTCCTACATCAGCGCGTATGTGCTCGGTGAGGAGGTTCGTGTTTATTGTCGTTACCGCGTGAAGACGGGTGTCGTGAAGGCTCCGGGCCTGCTGGTGGTGCATGGCTGGATGGGCGCGCCGGAGCCGGATAAGAAGTATGTGCAGGATGGCTGGGCGGTGATGGCGCATGACTATTGCGGCCAGACGGGAAGCCGTCCTCACTTCACGAAGTATCCAGAGAAGCTGCGGCACGGAAACATGGATCGAACGGTGGCTGGACCGGCGCGGGCACAGGATCTAGATGGAAAACAAATCACCGATCCGAAGCAGACCTCCGACTATGTGTGGTATGCCATCCAGCGGCGGGTGCTGAGCTATCTCGAGCAGCAGAAGGAGGTGGATCGCTCGCGGCTCGGGGCGACGGGTTACTCGTATGGCGGCACGTTGATGTGGAATCTTGCCACGGATCCCCGCATCAAAGCCGTCGCCGCCTACTTCGGTATCGGCTACAACGATTACTACCGCGACAAGCAGGTCTGGCTTTACAACGTGCCTTACGTCGAGCCGTCAAAGTCGTCGGGTGAAGAGATCATCCTGGCTTCGATTGTGCCTGAGGCCCATGTGCCGTTCATCACGGCGGCGACGTTGTTTTTGAATGGTTCCAACGATCATCATGGCGGTCACGAACGCGGGCTGGAGAGCTTCAAGAAGTTCCCGAAGAACGTGCCGTGGTCCTTTGCGATTCAAGCACGCGGACATCACGACACCGAGAAGATCGGGCACAACACGAAGTTCTGGCTGGAAAAGCATGTGCTCGGCAAAGAGGTGGCCTGGCCGGAGCATCCGAAGTCTGAGATCCGTCTGGATGCCGAAGGCGTGCCGGAGCTCGTCATCACGCCGGCGTCAGCCGACGCTGTGCGCGAGGTGGAGATGTTTTATGCGCTCAAGAACCCATGCAGCTACGCCCGTGCCTGGCGTGACACTCCGAGCGTGCGGCAGGGACAGCAGTGGATCGCCAAGATGCCGGTGCTCAATGTGGACGACTATGTCTTCGGTTACGCCAATATCACGTACGACACCACGATCGTGCGCTCGACCGACTTCAATGCGGCGATCCCTGCCAAGCTCGGCAAGGCGGTGGCCACCGATAAACCATCAAGCGATCTTTCTGGCAGCGGTTACAGCGCGTGGAGCAACATCGCCGAACTCGAAGGTCCTCTAGGCATCAAGGGATTTCGTCCCACAAACAACGGTCGCGGTTCCGGCACCGAGCAACTGCACGATCCCAAATGGCAGGCCCCGGCCGACTCGCGGCTGTGTTTCAAGTTCTACTGCACCGAGCCGCAAACCGTGGTCCTCACCGCCGCCGATCATAATTCGGTCGAGCTGGAGATCAGCGCCTCTGACCACTGGCAGGAGATGATCATCGCCCCTGAGCGGCTCATCAACCGCTTCAACCACAAGCCGATGTCGAACTGGTCCAGCGCGGGCAAAATCCACTTTCTACCCAAACCAGGCTCGGATCTGACCAAGGTCATCTTTGCCGATTTCAAATGGGTTCCCTAAGCCCACACGAGTGAGCACATTCGATCCATGAAAACCATTCTCTGTCTCCTTCTCACAGCCTGCACCACGTTTGCGGCGGATAAACCAACCACCCCACCCGAGTTTGCCGCCATCACGGATGATCCGAAGCTCCCGCGTGTGCTCTTGATGGGCGACTCGGTGTCCATTGCGTATGCGCTGGAGGTGCGAAAACTGCTCGCGGGTGTGGCGAACGTGCATCGCGTGTCTGCGAACTGCGGCTCGACGAAGGTGGCGCTTGGCTCGTATGGACTCGTGCGCTGGTTGCCGGACCCGAAGGAGAAATGGGATGTCATCCACTTCAACCACGGCCTGCACGATCTCTCGTATCGCTTCGCCGATGACAGCGACAAAAATGCTAAGGGCGAATATGCGTCACCGACGAACGGTGGCCATCAAAACGTCCCGCCTGAGGTCTATAAGAAGAATCTGCGCCAGATCATCGCTCGGCTCAAGCAAACCGGGGCCAAGCTCATCTTTGCCAGCACCACGCCCGTGCCGGAAAGCGATGCGGCGAAGTATGTGAAGGACTCCGAGCTGCCTTATAACGAGGTAGCGAAACAAGTTATGACTGAGGAAGGCGTGACTTGGAACGATCTCTGGTCCCTCGTGAAGCCACGGCAGGCCGAGCTGCAGATTCCGCGCAATGTTCATTTCATGTCCAGTGGCTCGTCGGTGATGGCGAAGCAGGTCGCGGAACACATCCGTGTTGCGTTGCTGCAGGCCAAATCGTGATTGGCTACCTTCAGGTCGGCGACCGTGAACGAGAGGACAAAGAACGACCTCGGGCGACGTTTACCTAACCCGTGTTTTCATCTTCCACCACTTGCCTTATGCGCCAGTTTGCTGCTTTTCTTTGTTTCTTTGCCATCGCGTTGACATCCAATGCTCAAATTGCGACGGCGGATGTGGACAAGCCGGAGGACATGATTCTCGGGTTTCGGGGCAAGTCGAAGTATCAGATCATCGTGCCGGATGTGGCGGCGAATCCCACGGCGGAGTCGTCGGTGACGCGGGCGGCGGAGTTGTTGCAGCAGGCGTTTGCGGCCAATAAGATCATGCTGCCAGTGGTGAAGGAGTCGCAGGCTGAGGCGGGGCGTCCGGGATTCTACGTCGGGGCGACGAAGTTCGCGGCGGCGAATGGAGCGGAGGTGCGTCAGCTCAAGGGCTGGGGTTTTGCGCATAAGGTGGTGGGGAGAAATGTGATCATCGCGGGCAATGACGAGCCGGATGCGCTCGAAGGGAAACGCGCCATCCCGGGCTGGCGCACGGCGACGAAGGATCAATCGCTGCCCTTTGAGGGCACGCTTTTTGGCACGGCGGAGTTTGTGCATCGCTTTGTCGGGGCGCGGTTTTTGTCGCCGGATGAATCGGGCACGACCTTTGTGCCGCAGTCGATCATTCATGTGCCGCCAACGCTCGATGTGCGCAGCGAGCCGCATTTCATCGAGCACGACATGCGCAATGGGCC
>JBBARN010000266.1:0-3369 GCA_040399845.1 Luteolibacter sp.
CCGTGCCCCAAGCACCCGAAGTGAAAATCGCCGTCGAAATCCAACCTTGATCCCCCGCCATGCCCGGGCGTTCCCCATTTCTGAGATCTCTTCGAACCCATCTTTGGGGCCGGACTCGGTGCCTATCGCACCCAGACTTCCACCCGGCGGTTTTTGTTCTGGCCATCGACAGACTGGTTGCTTGCCACCGGCATTTCAGGGCCCATTCCGATCACCTTTTCCGGGGTGATGCCCCTTGATGCGAACTCCCGCGCAATCGACTTCGCCCGTCCTTCGGAGAGCTGCATGTTGATCGAGCGGCCGCCCGAAGAATCAGAGAAGCCCAGCAAATAAATCTGTTTGCGGCGGTTTTCCGGCCGCGCCAGATAACGCACCACCCGATCCAGATCTCTTACGGCCTTTGCATCCAGCACGTCCTCACTGCTGCGAAAACGGAACGTCAGGCTGAGCCGCTCCGACGACGAACTGGCCAGGAATTCCTTGAATTTGGACGGCATGTCATCGCGGATGGAGATTTGCTCGATTTCAATGGTCTGCGGGATGAATCCGACGAGTTCCACGATTTCCTGACCAGCATCGGAAAGTGCGAACTCGATGAAGCTCAGCGTCCACGGGTGGCTCGGCACTGCGGGGCAGTAGAGGAACAGGCGCCGCGAAAGCACATAGTCCTCGGTGGCCACGGTGAATGGTGAGGGCAGCATCGGCAGCGTTCCCTCGTCCGATAAGGCCAGCGCCTTGGAATTGCGGACATAAGGGAGGCCGATGAAGCCGATCCCGCGCGGATCCGAGGCGACATCATCCGAAAGTGCGTTTGAGTCCTCGAACCGCTTCGCATCGTGCCTCAGTTTCCTGCTGACGAGCACCATCGAGCTGAAACTGTCAAAGGTGCCGGATTTATCGTCCCGCGCGTAAAGCGAGATTGGGCCAGGGCGACCTCCCAGCTCCGACCAGTCAGTGATTTCGCCTGAGAAAATGCGCGCCACCTGCAGCACGGTCAGCGAGGAGATCGGGTTCGACTGATTCACGATGACCGCCAGACCATCCAGCCCCACGACATGCTCGCAGGCACGCGAGAGCATGTCTCCCATGCCGGCCAGCCGCTCGACTTCGTCAGCTTTCACCGGCCTCGATGACATTCCAAGCTGCGCCGTCTCGTTGCCCAGAGCCTGGAAGGATGTGGAGGAACCATGGGCGCGGATGGCCACGGCCTCACGGAGGGTGTTGCCGGGTAGCTGGAAGGAAATCATCGTTTCCTCCGGCTTCGGGTGCTCTTCTTTCAAATCCAGCGCGCCGATCCTTTGCAAATAGCCCTTGACCATGGCCGGCATGAGCTTCGCGCCAATCGTATTCGATCCAACCACCTCGTAGGTGATTTTCGGCGCGACCACGGCTGGGATGACCGGTTCGGGCGAGGGTTCCGGGATGATTGCAGGCTGGGGAGCGGTCGGCGCTGCAAGAACAGGCTCGGGTGTCACCGGCGCGGGAGCGACAAGCTCGGGCGCAGGTGTCGGTAGTGGTGCAGGTGGTGTCACCTCGGTCGCAACCGATGGATTTGGCGCGGCATTTGCGGATGGCTTCGTCAGCGACCAGACTACGACGCCTGCCAAAACCAGTATGACTGCGCATAATGCCGCAACCCACGGAATCGACGTTCTCTTCCCATGCGCACTTCCTGCAGAAGCGGGATTTTCAGGAGCCGAGTTCGTGGCGGCGGTTCCAAAGCCTGACGAAGTGTAGCTGCCGTGGGGGAAGCTTGCAATCGGGGCTGTGTCGCCTGATGCATATCCTGCAGGAATCGATGCCGTCGTGGCGCTGATGATTCCGTCCGCCAAGGTGGCATCTCGCAATGCCTGAAGCGCTACGAGCGCCGTGGGGAAGCGCTCGATGGGATGACGTTTCAGAAGCCGCATCAGCCAAGCCTCGATGGCGACTCCCAACTCCTTGCGGAAAATTCTTGGCGGAACAACCTTGTTGCCCAGATGGGAGGCGATCACTTCCGTAACCGTATCACCTGCAAAAGGATATCGCCCTGTCACGGCGTAGTAAAGGCTGCATCCAAGGCTGTAAAGGTCGCTTCTCTGGTCAACCGGCTCCCTGCTCAGCTGCTCGGGGGAAATGAACTGAATCGAACCCTTGACCGTGCCGTCGATCGCAACGGTCTGCGGCGAAGGACCTTCTTCCTTGATGAATTTTGCCATCCCGAAGTCCAGCAGCTTGGCCTGGAACGATCCGCTTGGCAGGCCGGAGATCATGATGTTCGGCGGCTTCAGGTCTCGATGGATCAGACCCACCGTGTGCGCCGCCACCAAGGCCTCCAGGGTTTGCCGGGCAAGCTCCGCAGTTTCGTTGATCGAGAGCGGGCCGTGGCGCTCAACGCGCTCGTTGAGATTATCCCCGGGCACATACTCCATGACAATGCAGGGCGACCCTTCGCTCATGAATATGTCGTGGACCGACACCACGTTCGGGTGCTTCATCGCGGCCATCTTCCCTGCCTCGGTTAAAATCTCGTGGATCGCCTCTGTGTCCTCACCTCCGGCATGCACCCGCTTGAGCACCACCTCACGCCGCAGGGTGCTATCTATCGCGAGGTAGGCTTCCCCATTGCCGCCGCTACCCAGCCGACGCTTGATGACATAGCGTTCCGGGGCTTCTCCTTCATTGCCTGTGCTCGAATTCATGTGTTCCCTTGGCACCTAAACTCACTTCCAGCTCAATCAGTGGAAGAAGCTAAATTGGACGATTTTGTCACTTGATCGTCTGGAGGGGTGAGTTCACGGCGGATAGGACGCGATGGAACTGGGAAGTGCGCCAGCAGTGTTGTCGCGTGTTCAATCCCCGACCTGGGTGACATACTCGCGGAATGTGAGCCCCGTGGCGGAAATGAGGTGAAAGACACGCAGAAACTTAGACGAATATTCAAATGATTATTCTGACCCCATTAACCGCGATCCTCCGCAAAAAGGGCAAGCAAATCAGCGTGCGCAAACTTTCCCCCGGGGGAACCTGGTCCACGGCTTTGGCAACTCCGCCACTCAAGGAGAAAAACCAGAACAAGTCCTTCCGCGTGCCGGTTCTCACCATACCCCGAGCATCCGAAGTGAAAATCGCCATCGAAATCCAACCTTGATCCCCTCCTGCCGCCGATGTCCAAGCCGCTCCACTCCCACTTCAGCCGCCGATCCTTTCTCGGGCGTTCCCTGAACTCTCTGGGGGCGCTCGCTGGCACCGGGGCGGTTCTTGCCCAAGAAGCATCCGCGCCCGCCTTTCCACCTGCCTGCAACCCCTTTGTTTACCATTTCAAGATCGGCGAGATCGATGCCTGGTCGATCAGCGATGGCCACCTGCTTTTCAAAGATCCCCTCAACC
>JBBARN010000267.1:0-3363 GCA_040399845.1 Luteolibacter sp.
ATCCAGCTCGATGCCGAGAGCATCTCGGCCCACCACCTCGTCGCGCCCAGCCTCACCCGCACCGTTGCGGAGAACGAGACCCTCACTGGAGTGAACCTCGCCGGCCTTACCGGCACCCGCACCATCTCCGGCCTCGTGCGCGACTCCGATCTCCAGCCCATTCCGAACACCGGGATTTTCGCCCAGGCCACGATCGGCGGCGTCACCTACTCCACCTCCACCTCGACCAACGGTCTCGGCAGTTACTCCCTACCGGTCGTTGACGGCAACTGGACCATTTTTGTCGACGCCTTCTACGGAGCGGGCCAATTCTCCGCCAATGCCGTCGTCGCCGGTGCCGACGTCACGCTCGACCTCACCCGGAGCATCATCCGCAGCGTTTCCCCCATCACCCTTGGCGGCAATGTCGGCCAATCCACCTCCCTCACCGCCACCATCCAGTCCCCCGGCGCCTACTCCACCGTCTGGCAAACCTCGCTCGACGGCACCGCATGGACCGACCTCACCGACATCCCGCCCTACTCCGGTGCGAGCGGGCTCACCCTGACCATCACCCCCGTGGATCTCACACTCACCGGTCGGCTCTACAGGCTTCAAGCGATTTACAACGGCAACACCTTCTATTCGGACAGCCGCAGCCTCACCATCAACACCATCCGTCCGATCGATGCATGGCGCGTGGCCAACTTCACCGCACCCCAGCTGCGCGACCCGGCGATCTCCGGCCTCGCCGCCGCTCCCGCTGGCGACGGTCTGAGCAACCTCGCTAAGTATGCCTTCAACTTGAATCCATTCACACCCTCCGTGTCACCCACCTCGGACGTCTCCGTCATCGGGGCCACCGTGTCGCTCACCTTTCAGGCGATCCGCCCCGAGTTGATCTACAGGGTGGAGGCCAGCAACAATCTGTCTAACTGGACCACAGCCGGCGTCTCCACGCAGATCGTCGGCACCACACGCACCGCCAGCTACACCCCGCCCAGTGGCCGCGGTTTCCTGCGGATTGTCGTCATCGAGCCATAAGCCCGGATCGTCAATGTGTGAGGCCGCGCAGTCCAATAAAAGTCACCGGAGAACGCCAGGATGCGGGGGGGAATGTTGACCCTGTTCAAATCCTCTCCGATTCCAGCCTGGGGCGCCTGCGGATGAGCAGCGCACCGAGGCTGAGGCCGAGAAGCGTGCATGTGCCGGGTTCCGGGACGACGGTGAATTGCATCGTGTAGCCGTTCACCATTCCGGCTCCGAAATTCGCCGCTTGGGAGACGGTGGCGAGAGTGAAGCTGAGCGGGCCGCTGTAGATTGCGTAGTCGGTGCCGTTGTAGTGGATCGCGCCACCGGAGGTAGCCACCAGATAGGTAAAAGTGCCGCTGGAGATGCTGCTCAGGAAGTCCGCGTTGCTATCGGTGTAGAAACCACCTGTGAAAACCTCGCCAGCGGTGAGCGCGCCCGCGTTGAGGTAGATGTTGACCTCATTGGCGGCGGACAAGGACGCGGTGAATGGCGTGGGGATGGTGATGAGGCGCAGGACATCGTTGCCACTGGCGGCCGGCGCATTCCATGCCGGCAGGGCATCGCCGGCGGTGAATTCGAAGTTGTAGTCCAAGCCACCGGTGGGATCCGTCGCGGCGGCGGTCATGACGCCCGGGCTGTTGCCGGGATTGATCGATCCCGAGCCGCTGAGGGTCGCATTCGCCATGTTTCCGCTGCCGGACAAGGAGCCAGTCACCACCAACGAGGTGCTGGTCACCGCGCCGTTGATGACGAGGGCGTTGCCGGTGTGGGTGGTGATGCTGGCGGCGGCAAGCGTGCCGCCGGTGCCGATTCGCAGGGTATTGCCGGTGTTGCCAGCGGCTCCGATGGTGATCTGACTGGCGGTGAGACTGCCGTTGACGACAAGCGTGTTGTTGTCCGAACCTGCGTCTTTGCCAATGTAAACCGCTTTGCCTGCGGCGGTCACGTTGGCGGTGTCTCCCAAGCTGAGCGTCACTTGGTTGGAGTCGGTCGTCTGGCCGATGATCCAGTCGTCCTGCGAGACGAAGCTGAGGCCCTCGATGGTTTTGCTCGTGCTGCCGGTGTCGAGCGTGGTGAAGCTGCTGACACTGCCGCTGTAGGCTAAGCCCCTGTTGGAGTTCTTTGAGGGTCACCGATCAAAAATTGATCGCCATCGAGGCTCACGGAAGTGCCGAATGCACCAAGTGCGCCGTCGGAGGCGGTGAGCTTCACGTTCTGGGTGATGTTGCCCGTGGCCGTATCCAGATTGCGAAACAGATAGGCCGATCCTCTGCCGCCGCTGACGCCTCTGCCGTCGGCCCCGACGAGTCCGGTGCTGCCCGACAGGCTCACGGAAATGCCGAAGTAATCACCCGCCGCGCCGTCGGAGGCGGTGAGCCTCACGTTCTCGGAGGTGATGCTCGCCGTGGCCGTATCCAGACCGCGAAAGACATAGGCCGCGCCTTGGTCGAGCTTCACACTGTTGCTGGTCCCGCCGCTTTCCCGGAAAGACCCGACGAGGCCGATGCTGCCTGAGACACTCACGGAAGTGCCGAAGCCGCCGTAAAATAAACGAGGGTGATAGGGGGTAGTGAGCCTCACGAACCCGGTATGGGAACTGCGGACCGTATTCAGATTGTGAAAGACATAAACCGCGCCTACGGGGCGTGAGCTAACAGAGGCGTAGGGAGCTCCGACGAGGCCGATGTTGCCCGAGACACTCACGGAGTTGCCGAAGAAAGCAGAAGCCCCAGCGTTAATGCCATTGAGCGTCGCGACCCGACCCTCGCCATCGCGATGGACAATGACCGTGCCGCCTGGGTCATAGTTTTGACGAGGACGTCCGATCAGTGCGATGCTGCCCGAGTGACTCACGGAAGCGCCTAACTGATCACCCTGCTGGCCGCTACCGCCTCCACCATTCATGTTCACGCTGTTGATGCCCGTGGCCGTATCCAGCCCGGGAAAGCGAAAGTATGTGCCTACGTCGGCAGCCCCTGACGTAGAGCCGCCCGGCCCGAAAGGATTGTCCATCCCCCAAGCACCGACGAAGCCCTGGTTGCCCGAGATACTCACTGAATAGCCGAAGTTAGGTGGAGCGCCACCACTACCACCATTTTGACCAACGAAGTTGGTGATGCTGAGCGTCGCGTTCTGGGTGGTGGTGCCCGTGGCCGTATCCAGACTACGAAAGACATAGGCCGAGCCTTGGGGGCGTGGGCCGGTGTATGAGAGGTTGCGTAAGGGATTATTCCCCCAAATTACAAGAGACACAAATTACACGATTTTTTGCTTGTTTCCCGGGTTTGATCTGGCAATTTCCCGTCATGTCAAGACGACGTTGGATTGTGCCTTGGGCGGATTCGGAGACGA
>JBBARN010000268.1:0-3266 GCA_040399845.1 Luteolibacter sp.
AACGACTTTGGCATGCAGGGCACTGCTCCTTCGCATCCAGAACTTCTGGATTGGTTGGCGACGGAATTTCTAGCTCAAAAGTGGAGTCTGAAGGATCTGCATCGCCTCATCGTTACCTCCAAAACTTATCGTCAAAGCTCCGCCAATAGGCCTGATTTAATCGAGAAAGATCCGCAAAATGTCCTGCTCGCTCGGCAGACACGGTTGCGTTTGGATGCTGAAGTGGTTCGGGATGTTTGTCTCAGTGCCAGTGGTCTGCTTTCACCCAAGTTAGGCGGCCCACCTGTCTATCCACCGATTCCCGAAGGCGTTATGGGCGTGGGGCAGGTGAAGCGGGTCTGGACCGTCAGTAAGGGTGAGGACAAATATCGTCGCGGCCTTTACACCTTTATCTATCGCGCCTCGCCACCGCCATCGCTGACTGTCTTTGATGCTCCTGAAGGCTTCAGTTCTTGTACTCGCCGCATTCGCAGTAACACGCCGCTGCAGGCACTCACGTTGATGAATGACAGCGGCTTCTTTGAGTTTGCCCAGGCGTTGGAAAAGATCATTCAAAAGGAGGGCTTAGAAACTGCCTTCAAGCGCTGCACCTCCCGTGGGCCCAAGTCGGATGAGCTCGCCGTCTTGAAAAAACTCGACTCCCTGAATGCCGCGCGCACACTGCTGAACCTCGACGAAACCGTGACGCGGGAATAAGGCCGGCGACGATCAAGAAGTACATTTCAGACGATAGCCAATTCCTGGTTCGTTTTGAATCTCCAAAGGCGAGCCCTCAAGTTTGGCGCGGAGGTGATGGACATAGACTCGCAGATAGTGGCTCTGCTCCTCTGCCTGTGGACCCCATACCGCGCGGAGAAGTTGTTTCAGCGTGACGACTCTTCCGGTGTGTTTTACAAGTTGAGCCAGAAGGGCGTATTCGGTCACCGTGAGTTTTAGAGGCTGGCCGTTTAATGAGGCATCATGGTGAATGGGATCAAGGAGTAGAGGCCCTGCTTGAAAATTCGCAATATCATCGCTGCCTTGTCGGCGCAGAATGGCTGTGAGCCTAGCTAAGAGCTCTGAGGTGCTGAACGGCTTGGTGACGTAGTCGTCTGCTCCAGCATCGAAGGCTGCAAGCTTAACAGCTTCTTGGTCGCGCACACTGAGGATGAGCACGGGCACGCTGCTCCATTCACGGAGACGTCTTAGCACTTCCACGCCATCCATGTCTGGTAAACCGAGATCCAGTATGATGACATCTGGCTTGTGAAATACGGCATCCTGAAGACCTAAGGTGCCGTTTTCGGTTTCGCGGACCGTGTAGCCCTTTGACTCCAGTGCCATGCGCAGCAGGCGGCGGATCTGGATTTCGTCGTCAATGATGAGGGCGGTCATGGTTTCACATCGTAAAACGAGTTTTCTAACTCGTTCGGGATTTGATGAGCGAGTTGGAAAACACGTTCTACTTCAATAATAAACTCTGCGCCACCGTCAGGATGATTCCTCACAGTTATGTTGCCACCCATGGACTGGATAAAGCCGCGTGCAATGGCGAGTCCGAGTCCGGTGCCGCCTACTGGCGAGCCTTTGACGCGGAAGAACTTTTCAAACACGCGTTGCTCATCGCCGAGAGGCAGCCCAGGGCCGTGATCACGAATGCTGAGGCGGAGTTTCGCGTTGTGAAGCTTGGCGGAAATCTCGATGACGGTCTCCGGTGGCGTGTAAACCGCCGCATTATGCAGGATGTTGGCGATTGCTTGCGAAAGCAGGGTGTGATCGAGTTTCACGAGTGGGAAATCTTCAGCGATGTGCAGCATCACGGGGTGCTTTTCCAGCGGCGGACCGGCGGCTTGCTTTGCGGCGGAGATCACGTCGTGGAGGTCGCACCAGTCGAAGTGCGGTTTGAGCACATCGGATTCGAGCTGGGTCATGTGCAGAAGGCTGTCCACCACGCGCTGGAGGCGCTGCGAGGCGATGGTGATTTCGCCGAGATAGGGGCCGGGAGTGCCACTCATGCCTTCGACGGCGGCATTGATGACAGCGATGGGCGTTTTGAGTTCGTGCGAGATGCTGTCGAGCAGTGTGCGGTGGAGTTTCTCGGAATGGGCGAGCATCTCGGCGTGAGTCACGGCCTGAATGAAGTGCTCTTTTTCTAAAACGAGGGCGAGCTGGAGTGCAAAGGCCTCGATCATCTGCCGAGTGGGGAAATCGAGCCGCTGCTCGCGCTCGAACTGCAATCCGAGCACGCCCATCATCGAGGTGGCCGTTTGCAGCGGGAACCAAGTGGCGGCGGACTCGGGTAGTGTGTCGGTCTGGCGACCGGCGCATTGTTTGTGCGCATAAACCCATGCGATGACGCCCCACTCCTTCACGCTGGGTTGGAAGGTGCTCGCGGCGTGTGCGGTCGGTGGTAGCGAGCGGTCGTTTTCACGCACGATGAGCGCAGTCTGCGCCTGAAGCAGCTCTCCGATGGTGCGCAGGGCTTCGGCGAGGCCTTTCTGTGGCTCGGCAGAGAGAGCGGCGCTTTGCGTGACACGCAGCAGCGCATCGGTTTGACGTGCGCGGCGGCGCTCTGCGGCCTCGCGCAGGCGCAGACGGCTGGTGAGGCTGCCCATGCTCAGAGCCACGATGAAGAACATGCCGAACATGATCCAGTCCTCGGCCTTGTTGATGTAAAACGTGAACTGCGGCGGGATGAAGAAGAAGTTCCAGCAGAGAGCACTGAACGCAGCCATGATGAGCACTGGGCCACGACTCAGTCGCAACGCGGCGAGCACGACGGCGAGCAAAAAAACGAGCGCGACAAACATGTAGCCCGTGAAGCCCACGATGCCCCAGCAAACGCTGGCGATGGTGAAGACGGAAACGAGCACCCAACTGCATTCGCCGATCAAAGTGGCCGAAACGGGCTCTTTGGACCTTGTGCGTGCCTTTTCCGCCGAGGTGAGCGGTCGCACGACGCACACGTCGATGTCGCCGCTGCCGAGGATGAGCTGATCGGCGAGTGATTTGCGCCATAGCGAAGGTTTGTCCGGTTTGCCGACGACGAGCTGCGTGACGTTTCGTTCGCGAGCGACACGCAGCAAGGCTTCTGCAACGTGCTCGCCCGTGACGGAAACGACCTCGCCGCCGAGCTTGCGTGCGAGCGCGAGCGCGTTCGAGAGACGCTGTTGTTCTTCGCTGCTTAGTTCGGTGAGTCCTTCGACCCAGACGACGATCCAAGGGCAGTTCAGCCGCGTGGCGGCACGTCGAGTCCAGCGGATGAGGCTCTCCGCATACGGGCTCGG
>JBBARN010000269.1:0-3252 GCA_040399845.1 Luteolibacter sp.
ACTGGCAGGCAGGCTTTCTCCCCAGCGCCTTCCAGGGAGCCTACGTCAACACCGACCACGAGAGCGTGGACAAGCTCGTCGAGTTCATCCGCAATGGCTCACTCGACAGCAAACGCCAGCGCGAGCAGCTCGACCTGTTGCTTGCCTTCAATCAGCGCCACCTTGCCGCACGCCAGAAGGACACCCAACTCGAAGCCCGCATTCAGAGCTTCGAACTCGCCTACCGCATGCAGATGGAGGCCAGCGATGCCTTCGACATCATGAAGGAGCCGGAGGCTGTTCGTGCGATGTATGGCGTGAAGCCCGGCCCGGAGGGTTCCTTTGCCCGTCAGTGCCTCATCGCCCGTCGATTGCTTGAGCGCGGCGTGCGCTTTCTCCAGCTCTGGACCGGCGATGGTCAGCCTTGGGATAACCACGACGATGTGCTCGACCACAAGCCGCTCGCCGCCAAGGTGGATCAACCCATCGCCGCCCTGCTCACCGATTTGAAGCAACGCGGCCTATTTGACGAAACACTGGTTATCTGGGGCGGTGAGTTTGGTCGCACTCCGGTCGTTGAGCTGCCCACACCCGGCCTCAACGCCGGCAAACAACGCGGCCGCGACCACAATCCCTACGGCTTCACCACCTGGCTCGCCGGAGGCGGTGTGAAGCGCGGCCACATCCACGGCGCCACAGACGAGTTCGGCTTCGCTGCCGCCGAAAAGCCCGTCCACATCCGCGATCTCCACGCCACCATCCTGCACCTGCTCGGCTTCGATCACCACAAGTTCACCTACCGCTACGCCGGCCTCGACTACCGCCTCACAGGCGTCGAAGAAGGACCAAAGATCGTCAGCGAACTGCTGGCGTGAAACTCCACGCTGGACTCAGTAAATGCGGTTTTGTGGCTGGTTTGGCTCATTTCTTCGCTTGCTAAAAACCCGCCTGTTCCGGCAAACTCTGGACCCATGCCGCAATCAATGTCATGAGACTCTAGCTTGGCGTGCGGCAACCTCACGCCGTGGACCGCCTGGGATGGTTTCGTCACAACCACCCAACCCAAATGACCTATGCCTCAGACAATCGCATCTCATTGGGAAAATGAAGGGCGAAGAGCTCTCTGCGGAGCAAGAACCCCAACGAAGTAGCGCTGCTGGACCTCACTCAGAAGCGGAAGGTGAACTTCAGCGAAGCTCTGAGGCAGGACAGCGGCGTTCAGCGGAGACTGCAGGGCAGGGGCCTCTACCTGCTGCCTCTACTCAAGGATGCAGATTCCAAGACGATCATTTTTTACGAACCAGTGACTTCCAATTTCATAAATCTAATTTCGCTTTCCTTCCGCCACGGTCTTCGCAAACTATGATGCATGATTGAACGTTTTTTCTGTTTTGCGGCAACTGCCCTTACGCTCCTCGGCCTGCAGCCCGCGCATGCCGCATTGCTCACTCCGCCGACCAATGAGTGGGAGGAAACTCAGCTCTACGAAATCATCAAGGACAGGCAAAGCGTCTTTGTGGAAGCAAATGCCGCTTACGTGGCGTCGCTGCAGGGCTCTTTCCCGCAGATTCAGTCCTCGGCGGACCTCGTCGGCAAGACCGACTACGATTTTTATCCACCGCAGGTAGCGGCCTTGTTTCAGGCTGATGACGCGAAGGTGATGGAAAGCGGCGTGCCCCTGACCCAACTTGAAATCAATCAACTGATCAATGGGGAGACCCGTATCATCCAAGTTCGCAAGACGCCGCTTTTCGACGGAGCCACGGTGGTCGGTATCCGGATCGCCTTTGCCGAGATTCCCGAGCTTACCGACCCGGTGCTGATGCGAGGCTCGGCCCAGGCCCGCCCTTGGCCCCCCTCGATGCGCCGATCCGCCCAGATCAAGATCGGGGCTCTGCTCTCGCTGACCGGTTCCTGGTCGACGCTGGGCAACGATTGCGTGGCAGCGCTGCAGGTGGGGATCGCCCAACTGAACAAAGCCGCGTTGGTCCTTAAACAGCCGGGCCGCTATGATCTGGTGGTCCGCGACACCAAGTTGGATCCGCAAATCGCTGTCACTCAGCTCAGGGTGCTTCACAGCCAGGGAGTGCGCGTGGTAATCGGCCCGCAGTCAAGCGCCGAGGCGCGCGCTCTTCTCCCGGTGGCTGCCAAGCTCGGCATGCTCCTGGTCAGCCCGAGCAGCACCGCTTCCTCCCTCTCCCTAGCCCGCGACAACCTCGTTCGTTTCTGTCCGGACGACCGCCGGGAGGCGGCCGCTTCCGCTTCCGTCGCCTACTCAGAAGGCATCCGCACTCTGGTCACCGTGGCCCGCGATGACGTGGGCAATACCGGCCTCTACCAATCGGTGCGCCAGAGCTTCTCCTCCCTAGGGGGCACGGTGGCCGGTGGTTTCGTCTACGCCCCCTCCACCACCGACTTTGCTCCGGTGGTTCAAAACATAGCTTCTCTCATCTCGCAGGCCTCCGCGCTCAACAGGGGACCGGTGGGCGTCTATCTTGCGGGCTTTGACGAGGTTGCCGAGCTGTTCCGAGTCGCTGCCGTCTCAAATCTTCCTCAGGTGGCTTGGTTCGGAGGCGACGGCACCGTGCTGAGCGCCGCCCTGAAGGACCCGGAGGCCGCCGGTTTCGCCATTAGCGTCGGGTTCCCTTGCCCCACCCTCGGAATCCCTGACAATCAGGTTGCCAACTCATGGCCCATTGCAGGGCTCATCCGCATGCGCACCGCCAATGAACCCGAGGCCTTCGCTCTCGCCGCCTACGACTCGTTGATGGTCATCGCCCGAACCGTCGTTCCCTTCGGCACCTTGCTGCCGAATTGGGCCTTGCTCCCGAGCGTGACCCAATCGGCCAACTCCTATGTCGGCCTAACCGGTCCGACCACTCTCAACAAGGCAGGCGACCGCAGTCTCGGAGCCTACAGCTTCTACGATCTGCAGCCCACCGGCCAGGACTATCGCTGGTCCTTTTATGGAACCTGGGCCAACGGCGTGTTCCAGCCCGCCTCCAATCCCTGACGGCATCGGAAGCCGGAGACATCAGCTTCCAGCGCATTCGACGGGCTCGACTATCAGTGGTATCTCATGACGGTTGTTTGCCGAACTGCAATGGCGGAATCAATCAGGTCATGTGACCTCAGACTTGGTCCTTCTCTATGCACCGCGAGAACCTCCGCATGAATCGCTAGAACCGCCTCGGTCGTAGGATGTTTGGACCCGTGGCTTACGACAGCTGCCGGAAAAGCGCGCTGTTCTTCCCGATGAGCCGCCGCGCCGTC
>JBBARN010000270.1:0-1107 GCA_040399845.1 Luteolibacter sp.
AGGGAGGCTCTTAAGGTCTTTCTCCGGCTTCTGATAGCCATCACCCAATGCGTAGAAGGGGATATGGGCGGGCTCTTCCGGTCCGTATTCGTGGAACTTCGAGTTGTGCTCGGTGGAAAGGAAGGCCAGGTCCGCCTTGGTGCCCCACAGGTTCTCGGGCAAGGTGTATTTCTGGGAGAACTTCGTTGGCGGTGCGCCGGTGATGCGCAAGGTTTGCAAGGGCGCGGTATAGGAAAGGCCTACGCCAGGACCTGAGGAGCCCACTGCTCCATCGCCCCATTCCATCGTGCCGATGCCGATGCTGCCACCCGGTTCACGGCTGAGGTCATGCCACCAGGTGAGACGATCCATCGCCTCGCGGTAGAGCGCTGGCTTTTCCTTCACCAGATGGGAGTTGATGATACTCGTCCAGATGCCGTCACCACGGCCTTCATCGCCATGGCCCATGGCAAGGCCCGGGTAACTCTCGATCATGGTCATGGCGAGGCACTTTGCGGCTTGCTGGTAGATCGTCGTATCACCTTGGGCGCCGGCGGCGATCTTCATGGCGGCGGCGATCATGCCATCCTTGCCATTCGAGCCAAAGCCGCCCTCGGGGCGGTGATCGCCGTAGGCTACTCCACCATGCCCCGCGAAGCGGTAGAAGTAGCGCAGCGCATTGAGCAAGCTCTTCTCATCGACATTCACGCCGCATTCCTTTCCCAGCAGCATGGTGGTGAGCAACTGCGCGCCGGCTGCATTCAACAGGCCGCCAGCCACATAGCCGGGACTCACGCCATAACCCCAATGCGCCCACCCGCAGTCGAAAATCTGACGGGCCTTCGCGTCGTCGCAGTAATATTGCATGATGGGCAAAACGGATTTGTCTCCGGAGCGCAGGTAGTATTCCCCGCATGCAATGCCGTTGTAGCCATTGTTCCAGGTGTGATCGCCGATGGCTTTGACGTCCTTCGGAAAAGCATCGAAGTAAGCTTTTACCCACGGCAGGTATTTGTCATCACCTGTGGATAGCAGGAACAGGCAAGTGAGGGCACCCGGAATGCCGTCCTGGCTGAATTTGCTCGGGTCGGCATAGAAGGCTGCGGCCTCCTCGATGATGCGTTTTGA
>JBBARN010000270.1:1207-3244 GCA_040399845.1 Luteolibacter sp.
GGTGCCATTTCCTCGACCTTGAGCACCACACCTGGATAGATGCGCGCTTTAAGGCCGGTGACTCCGATTCCGCCGAAATATCTCTCGCTCGTCGGATTCGGGCGGGACTGGAACATGGGTCTCTCGGTGTAGAATTCATCACCGGCATTTTCCCCGGCTCCAGCTCGGCCTTGGGCAGTGAGCGCGAAAAGCGCGAGGAGAATGATGGATCGGTTCATGGTTTTGAAATGGGCTTTGGCTCGGGATCTTTTTTCAAGCGGAGGCGCAGTGTGACGGGTGTTCCCTTCTTCGGAAGATGGGTGGGATCGATGCTCCACATCAATGCGCGATTGTCGTGGCTGTGGACCTCGGGCAGACAGAGCAATTCATCGCCGAATGTGGCGATTGAGATGACATGACCGCTGCGTTCCGCGAGGTAGGTTTTGGGGCCAGGACCCGTCTCAATAAGCTGGGATCCGGCGAAAACAAACGTGCTCGGAAAGCGGGCGGACGAGTCCACCTCTGTCGCAAGGGCACTAGGGCTGCGCGCGTGCTCTGATGACCGGGTGATAAAGTCGCTGATTGGGCGTTCTGTTAGTTTTCCGTTGGAATCCTTGATTTCGAGAAGGACGTCGATCAAATCTCCCTTGGGAGGGTGGTCGATCCAGCGTGTGGCCTCGTCACCAATGGCCTCGCGCATCGCCGGGCTACCGTTCTTGGCACCAAGCAGGAGCAAGGCGGTGTGGATGTGGATGGGTCTCGCCGCCACGGCGATGACCGACTCGTGTTCTTTGCTGCCTTTGGCGCATGCGACCAATTCGAGAGCCCCTTCATCAAGGGATATGGTCGCCTCGATATCGACGCAGCCCTCCTTGGAATTGATGGTCAACCCCGGGAGCTTGAAGGGTTGGTCGGCGGACTGTGAAGTGTCAGCCGCAAGCGGAGCGGGCGAGGGATTGATGGTGCGATCCTTCACGGGAGGCAGTGATTCGGCTGCAGCCGGAAAGACCGCCAAGGCGAGGCCTACGATGATAACGCCTCCCACGAGTGTTTTCGCAAATGGTTCCATTACACTTGTTTCGATTGTCCGATCAGCATTGGAGTTGGCAGCTGTAAGTGGATTAGCGGAATGGTGAGCTGAGGTCGAGATCGTTGACTCATAAAAATCTCCCGAAATCATTCCTCAAGCCCATACTCGCGAGCAAAGGAGTCGACTGCTTCCTCATCGTAATTCTCGTCCTCCTGAATGGCCTGATAAATGGATTCGAGCGCCTTGGTGCGGTCAGGGCCTTGCGGGATGGTTTGCAGCCATTGTATGGCGGTCTCTGGATCGTAGGGATAGACCTTGGCGGCGTAGGCACTGGCGACTGCGGCTTTTTCGGGGCTATTGGGGGAACGGTTGAGCCAATTGGCTACGGCTTGGTAGTCTTTCTCTGTCCACCGACTGGCGAGTTCGAAAGCACGCTCTTTCGCGATCTCGTCTGGCACGTCACTCTTTGCAAGCCAGTCGAGCCATAGGCCAGTTTCGCTTACCCGAACCTTATCCTGCATGTTCTTGGTGGCGGCAACAAGCTCGTCACTCGACAGATTCGCCGATCCGATCCAATCGGTCAGTTCAATGAAGGAACCTTTTGCGTCGGGACGCCCGAAGGCCAGCTCGCTCAACTGACCATTCACGAGCTCCTGTTGTTCGGGGGTGACCGCGAAGTATCTCATCTCTTCGAGTAACTCGGCCCGCTGGGATGGGCTACCCGCCCCGAATCGTAAAGCTCCCCCGATGTATTTGGATTGAAATTCGGGCGGTGATTCTGCTAGACACTCGAATACGATTTGGAGGTCCTTTTCTTGAGCGCTATAGTAGTAAATCAGATAGGAAAACAAATCGTAACCCCTTCCATCACCGATGCCAAACTGCTTGGGCGATTGACTCATCATTCGAGCCATCTCAATCGGGTATTTCACAATGAACACTTTCTCGACTAAAACATCGAGTGACTGCCTGGTCTGCGCATTCAGATCGGGATCGTTGTTGAATTCCTCCATGAACAGTTTGATCTC
>JBBARN010000271.1:0-3225 GCA_040399845.1 Luteolibacter sp.
CGGAGCGTCTTGCCGAGATCGATACCCATGGAGAAATCGGTGCCGTGGAAGCCCATCCACAAAGCGCGGTGGTTACTTGCATCCGCTGGGCTTCCGCTGAGAATTCCCGCAGCACCTCCACCTGGATAGTCCCGGCTGGCATCGGTTATTTGAACAACTCTCGCACCACTGGCATCATGTCTCACTCTGCCAAGCGGTTTGACTTGCTTTGGAAGATGTTCATGACGGAGCTGCGTCCAGTGTTTCCGGATGTCCGAGCCGCGGGTTACATCCCAGAGCGTAGTGCCTTGAAGCCGTAACGCCAAAACTGCGGTGATCCAGCTCTGTGTCCAGCCCGTTTCGATGCACCAGGCGCCCCAGCCGGCATCCGCACTCGATGCCCAATATTCCCAGCGGGTGAAATCGAATGCGCGGAACCAGCCGCCGTGTAGCTCTGGATGGCTCTCGCTCTGTATTTGAATACGGCAAAGAAATGCGGCCAGCTTGTCTCCCGCGGCCTTGATACGCGGGTCCTTAAGTGCTGCCGCCGCTTCGTGCAGCGCCAAAAATGCGAAGTTGCAGGTGTACAACATGTCGCTCGCGGTGTCGGCATTAGTTTGAATGAGAGGCGCCTCGGCGGTGCCATAGGCTTCATTGGATGCCGGTGGTGGGCAGCCGCCCTTGCCCGCATCCCCGATTTCCTCACGGATCGCCCCGCAGATATCCTGACCGCGGAGCAGCTCACCCGCCATTTTTCGGAGCCATTCCTTGTGCATGGATGTCGGCTCGACGCGCACCAGCCAGGCGAGCGCAAGCAGCATTTTGGCGCGTTCCTGCTGAATCCCGTTCATCCAGACCCAGCGGTCGGGGTACGCGGCCATCGTTGCCGTGATGCCCGCCTTTGCCCGCTCGAGGAAGAGAGGATCCCGGGTTTCCCGGTAGGCCCAGAGGAAACAACACCACATCGTCGCCTGCATGTGCGGTGAAAAGCTCGTCTGCGTCCCGCTATGCAGCGCTTGCCAGCCACTTTGCTCGAGTGGTCCTTGGTCGATACGGTCTGGGAGAAAGCCCTTAATGCCCGTGAGGCGCATATTTCCAAGCAGCGCGCTGGCGAGCCGCGGGGCATACTTTTTCGTTCCAAGCATCGCCCCGGCAAGCATCATCCCAAGCATTGTCCGCGCATTGTCATCCCCGTAGTAGACGCCGTAGCCATCCATCGTTCCCGGGCCGCAGTACGCAGGGGATGCGTTCCATCCGAGCAGTCCAAACGCTGGATGCTTCGGATTCACATGGTCACCGATGCTTATCGGAGACTTGAAGAGCAACCAGTCGCCCAGATTCTCGCTTGTTTTTGCGTGCTGATGGTCGCCAAGAACGGAGCTAGCGGCCGCGAGAGACCCCGCAACCTCCCCGCAGCAATCCGCGCGAATCCACCAGCGCACCGGCTGGGTGCCATCCTGAAAAATACGCGCATCAAAGCCTTCCAGGATGCCGAGGGAGCCATCCCCGATGGGCGTTCGCAGCATCGGCATTTGGCCAGTCCGGTGTCCAAACGGCCAAGTGGCTGCTGCGGGAGTCTCGGCGGATGCAGGCTCGGGGCCATTGGCGGGTTGGTTGTAGGTTGGCAGCATGGTGGGGTGCACCAGCATCCGGGATGTGTAAAACCACTCAATTCCGCGGCGAAGCGCGGCGACTTCGGCATTTGGCGGCAGAGCGGCGGTTTTGGTGTACATCGGGCGGACAGCGGCATCCCAGGTGATTTGTTTGATGTCCGACGACGGAGCGAGCCAGCGCAAAATGTAGGTCCAAATGGCACTCCAGGCATCGGTTGGCGCGTAGCGCGCCCGAACAAAGCTGCTGAGTTTGGTGGATGCCAGCATCACGCTCAGTCCGTTTGGCAACCGGTGGATACCGATGACTGGTTTGCTATCCCGGGCAGGGCCGTAAACCGCTTTATCAAACCCCGCCACCCGACCAAGGGAGATGAGCGGGTTCTGCATTTCCATCGGGATGAAATGACAGCCATGAATGGCCAAAATGCGGTTGCGCTGGACGCTGTCACCGAAGGCATCCGATGTTACAACAGCCCGTTCCCAGTGCGTCCGGCGCGGGGCACCCGCTGCCAGCCCTGGGATGTCATCCGCAAACTCGATGAAGACCTTAAGTTGTTTCTCCGCCGCGATATCGAGCAGACCTGCATCTACATTCAGAGGCTTTTCCGGATAGGTTTCCGAGAGCAATAAAAGCGCATCGCCTTGCTTTGCCGCATCGATCGCAGAACTTTGGGTTGCGTGTAGCTGGTACGCAATGCCATTTTGCTTGATGACCTTGACGAGGTCATTTGTCGGCAGGCTGACGATATGGATGAGCGGGATTAACATTGCCGTAAACCCTTATGCACCGCCGGGCAATTGTCCTGTTTAATGCAACATCCCCCGCGATCACTGGAGATTTGCACCATGGCAGAAGCTACCGAATCCGCCCACAAGGCCCATATCAACGATGCTGGATCCCGTGGCCTCCCGGGTGCAATGCTCCGCCCAATCAAGGTCACGATGATGGGAGCCGGCTCGGGATTTACACCGCGCCTCAGTAATGACATTTTGTCTATCCCCGGGAATGTTGGTGGCACGCTTGGCCTGGTCGACATCGATTCCAGCCGCCTCGCGACCATGCACGGCCTCATCCAAAAGCTGATCGATCAAAAGGGGCTTTCCGACAAATGGAAGGTAGTCTCAAGCACGAACCGCCGCGAAGTCCTCCCAGGAACTGATTACCTCACAAACTGCATCGAAGTCAGCGGCCTCGCCTGTGTCCGCCACGACAATGACATCCCGAAAAAATATGGAATCGATCAGTGCATCGGTGACACGATTGGCCCGGGTGGTCTCTTCAAAAGTCTGCGCACGATTCCGGTGTTCCTGGATGTCCTTCGCGATGCCGAGGAGCTTTGCCCACAGGTGATGGTGCTGAACTACACCAACCCGATGTCGATGCTTTGTCTTGCGGCATCAAGGGTGTCCAGCCTACCTCTCGTTGGGCTTTGCCATTCGGTTCAAGGCACGAGTGCGCTGCTTGCAAAACGTGCTGGCGTTCCGGTTGAGGAGATGGAGTGGGACTGCACGGGCATCAACCACCTCGCTTGGTTTACCAAGCTGCGCCACGGTGTCGATGACTTATATCCAAAGCTGATGGCGCTGGCTGAGCGTGACCTTGCAGGTGATCCAGCCGATTTGGAAGATGCCG
>JBBARN010000272.1:0-3196 GCA_040399845.1 Luteolibacter sp.
TCGACCGCCGACCGGAGACCAGATACGCGGTACCAACCACAACTATGGCGATAAGAGAGAGTCTCGGCCCAAAGAGCTCCAGCGTGAGAATCCAGCACGTGAGCGGAACCTTGGCAGCGGCGGCGAAGAGGCTGACAAAGCCTAGCCCTGCGTAGAGTTTTGGGTCCTGACCTGTGACCGTGGCAAACGCATTTCCGAAGAGCGCACCAATACAAAACAAGGGTGTGACTTCCCCGCCTTTGAGACCGCTTCCAAGGGTGATGACTGTGAAGGCAAGCTTTATCGCAAAGGTCCAGAGTGGGATGGCGGTACCTGAGAGTGCATCCGCAATCAGCGGGAGACCGAGCCCATTGAAGCTATTCGTACCGAGGAGCAGCGTCAGGAAAAGAATAACCATGCCACCGATCATGGGGCGCAGCTTCCAGGAGGCTGCATAGGTCGCACCAAGCTTTGCAAGGAAGTGCTGCCCCTCAATGAAGACGATTCCAAGCAACCCGATGGCTACTCCGCAGACCGGCAGCCAGAGGAAGCCCATCGGGGAAAGTTTTGGGATGTCAATCAACGCGTAGTGCGCGTGTCCGACACCCGTCAGCCTGCACGTGATGTCGCCAACAATGGATGCGGCCAAACACGGTACGAATGATTGCATGTGGAGATGTTGACGGACTTTGGACACTTCCATCCCAAAGACCGCACCCGCGAATGGCGTTCCAAAGACGGCGCTAAACCCCGCTGCCATCGCCGCACGGAGATAGACCGAACGCTCGCTCTGCGGTGTCGCAAAGCGGCTCAGCAGAGTGTCCGCAAGGGAGCCAGACATTTGCACGGCCGTGCCTTCGCGACCAGCGGAGCCTCCGCAGAGGTGCGTCAGCAGCGTAGTGATGAGAATGAGCGGGGCCATGAGGAGCGGAACACGCTCAAGGCTACCTTTGATGGCTCGGATGATGCCGTTGTTGCCTTGGTTTGCGGCAGCTCCAGCGTAGTACGTGATGTAGGCAATCAGGCCACCTGCTGCCGGTAAGCCGTAAATGAGCTGTGGATTGCGCGTGAATGTGGATGTTGCAATATCCAGAGACCAAAGAAAGAGCGCGCTGCTCAGTCCAGCACTGATTCCAATGCTCAAAATGAGAAAGAGCCACCGGAGAGTCATCCTGAAAATGGGACGGGCTGCTTCCGGTGGCTGCATTTTGTCGTGGGCCGCTATCGCTTACTTGAAGGCAAGAGGCGCAAAGTCGGCGAGGTACTGACGCCACAGATGCCAGACATGCCCGCCTTCAGTCTCAACATAAGTTGCCTTCAGGTTACGGTTCAGGCGGGTCTTGAGCTCGCCGTACTGCCGCATCAGGAAGTCATCCTTGCCAATCGCAACCCAGATCAGTGGCTGCTTTGCCGGGTCCCGGACACTCTTCTCAAAGGTGCTGATGGCGGTCTCAAACTGTGGGCCATTGAAGATTCCAGCGCTGAAGATGCCGAATGCGCTGAACAGTTCTGGATGCTTCATACCGACAGTCACCGTTTGCCCGCCGCCCATCGAGAGGCCACACATCGCGCGCCGCTTGGATGTTCTGAAACGCTTATCAACCAGCGGGAGGAGGTCTTCGACGATATCGCGCTCGATGGCATCCTGTGGCGCCGGCTTGCCATCAAGGTAAATGTGTCCATGTGGCATCACCACAATCATCTTCGGGATTTTGCCTTGGGCGATGAGGTTATCGATCACAACATTGGCGCGGCCGAGCCCGGAGCCCCAGTGGGAATCGTTGTCTCCCGAACCATGCAGAAGATAGAGGGTGGGGTAACGCTCGCGGCTTGCATCCTCGTATCCGGGAGGAGTATAAATGTGCGCGCGGCGCTGAATACCAGCGGACTTTGAGTCATACGGCATGACGGTGATCGTGCCATGTGGGACATTTTGTGGCTGCCAAACAATGTCCTTGCGGCCACGGTTGACTTCGACACGGTTTGTCATCGGGCGGAATTCGCCGTTTTTCGGGTCGAGAATGTCAAGGCCATCCACGGAGAATTTGTACTCGTAGATGTCATTTGCGAGTGGGCCGATGGTCACCGACCAGAGGCCGACGGCATCCCGGGACATTTTGTGCTGCTGCCAGTTATCCCATGCTCCAACGGTCGCGACGGTCTTTGCGCCGGGAGCGTAGAGGCGAAACGTTACCCGTCCATCTGCATGGGCTTCCGGGCTGTTGTAGTTGGTTGGATTTTGCTGCATCGCAAGGTGTCCTTTATGCGTTGTTATAAGGGCCACGCCGGCCAAATTCGGCAAGGGTCAAGAGGTATTCATCCGGCATCCCGATATCCCACCGGGTCCCATTCAGAATACAGGCAGAGTATACGGGTGCTGTCCCCGCCTTTGCGCGCTCGAGCAACCCTTCCTGGCCGCTCGTGAGCTGAAACTCGTTTTTGACCCGGATATTGCCATCGATGAGGGCTTGGAGACACTCGAAAATCTCAGCGGTAAAGACATGGATACCGAAGTGACCAAGGTAAGTCTTATCAGGGAGGCCATTGGTTTTAAGGGATTGGACATCATCGATGCTTGGCTTTTCCTGCAGCTGCAGGATAGGCAGTGCGGTGCTGACGGCTGGTGTCTCCCCGGCGGGCACATCGCACTTTACGATGCCGGTTACTCCCACACTGGCTTCTGGTTCGAGGCGGACGGTGGTGATGCTACCGCCGCTGGCTTCGGCAGCTTCAATCGCCTGGCGGATGCAGGGTTTAACACCATCGGGAGTCGTGTAGACATGATCGCCGAGGAGCAGGACGATTGGCTCGCCTGCCGCGAACTCCTTTGCCTGGAGCACAGCGTGACCAAAGCCTTCCGGGCTTGGCTGCTCGACGTACGAAATACGGGATGCCATGTCGGCGAGGTTGTCGGCTTCAGCGATGGCCCATGCTTTGCCCGAGAAGCCTTTTAGTTCATCAGGGGTGATGCTTCGGAAGTGGTCACGAAACGCTGCGCCACCGCCGCGCTCGACAACGATGCAAATCTCCTCAATTCCGCTTGCGATGCACTCCTCGATTATCATTTGGATGGTGGGTTTGACAAGGCCATCCTGATCGATGATGGGGAGCATTTCCTTTTGGATGGCGCGCGTGGCGGGAAACATCCGGGTTCCGCGGCCAGCGGCAGTGATAACGGCTTTTCGTACTCGCATGGGATTTAGTTTAACCCGGGAGG
>JBBARN010000273.1:0-3147 GCA_040399845.1 Luteolibacter sp.
TTCATCAATTACCTCTCCAAGCACCTCGACCGCCGCCCTAGCCCTTATGAGTCCTGAACTGAGAACTGAGAACTTCTCCCGCCGCGCCCTCCTCTCCCGTGCCTCCACCGGCTTCGGCATGGCTGCTTTGGCAGGTCTCATGCAGGAAGAATCCCAAGCTGCGCTCGTGAATCGAGCCAAGCGTTTCGCGCCGAAGGCACGCAGCGTCATCTTTCTCTACATGAGCGGTGGGGTTTCCCATGTCGATTCGTTCGACCACAAGCCGATGCTCAAGAAGTTCGAGGGCAAACCGATGCCAGGCGCGGTGAAGAAGACGCAGTTCAACAACAACGGCACCGTTCAACCATCGCATTGGGACTTCAAACGCTATGGGCAGTCGGGACTCGAAGTGAGCGATCTCTTTCCGCAGATCGGCGGCGTGGCGGATGACCTCTGCATGATCCGCAGCATGACCGCGAAGTTCAGCGAGCATGCGCAGGGGAACTATTTCATGCACACCGGCTTTCCCTTTCTTGGTAATCCTAGCGCAGGAGCATGGACCAGTTACGGCCTCGGCACCGAGTCACGCGATTTGCCCGGCTACGTCGTGCTGCAAAGCGGCGGCGCAGCAACACCGCATGGCGGCGTCGGCCTTTTCAGCAATGGCTTCTTGCCTGCACAGCATCAAGCCAGTGTCGTGAAGGCCGATCAAGCCGAAGCCGTCACGAATATCCGCCCTCGCCAGCCGCAGGAAATGCAGCGCAAGCAACTCGACTTCATCGGCGCGATGGACAAACGCTTCGCCAGCACCACACAGCACGACATGCACGTCGAGGCCGCCATTTCGAACTACGAGATGGCCTGGCGCATGCAATCCGCCGTCCCTGACCTCTGCGACATCTCCGGCGAAACCGAGGCGACCAAAAAACTCTACGGTCTCGACGACCCCGAACCGAAAAAAGCAGCCTACGCCCGCCAGTGCCTGCTCGCCCGCCGACTCGTCGAACGCGGCGTGCGCTTCATCGAACTCAGCACCCTCGCCTACAACCTCGGCGGCGGCAATGGAGCGAATCCCTGGGACCACCACGGTGCCCTCAAAGAAGGCCACGGCAAGATGGCCAACCAGATCGACCAACCCATCGCCGCGCTCATCAAAGACCTCCGTTCACGCGGCCTGCTCGACAGCACCCTCATCGTCTGGGCAGGCGAGTTCGGCCGCACGCCCTTTGCTCAAGGCAGTAACGGACGTGACCACAACCCCTACGGATTCACCGTCTGGATGGCCGGCGGCGGCGTCAAAGGCGGCCACGTCTATGGCTCCACCGATGAATTCGGCTACAACGCCACCGAGAACGTCTGCACCGTCTATGACATGTGGGCCACCGTGCTCCATCTAATGGGCATCGACCACGAACAACTGACCTACCGCTTCAGCGGCCGCGATTTGCGGCTCACCGATGTGCATGGGAATGTGCTGCGGGACATCATTGCGTAATGAATACCACACTCTCACGTCGCCAGATGCTCACCAGCGCCTCCACGGGCTTTGGGATGGCGGCGTTGGCGGGTTTGATGCAAGCGGAGACACCGATGATTCATCGGGCGAAGCGTTTTGCGCCCAAGGCACGCAGCGTGATCTTTTGCTACATGAGCGGCGGCGTTTCGCACATCGACTCGTTTGATCCGAAGCCGCTGCTCGAAAAATACGCAGGCAAGCCGATGCCCGGTGAGGTGAAGAAGACGCAGTTCAACAACAACGGCACCGTCCAGCCCGCACACTGGGCCTACAAGCGCCACGGCCAGTCCGGCTTGCCGGTGAGCGACCTTTTTCCGCACATGGCCACGGTGGCGGACGAGCTCTGCGTGATCCGCAGCATGACTGCGAAGTTCAGCGAGCATGCGCAGGGCAATTTCTTCATGCACAGCGGCTTTCCCTTCGTCGGCTATCCCAGCGCCGGAGCGTGGGCCAGCTACGGCCTCGGCACCGAGTCGCGAGATCTTCCGGGCTACGTCGTACTGCAAAGCGGCGGTGCCAGCGTTCCGCATGGCGGCGTCGGCTTGTTCAGCAATGGATACCTTCCAGCCCAGCATCAGGCCTCCATCATCAAGGTCGATGAGGCCGAAGCCGTTAAAAACATCCGCCCGCAGGAGCCATTCGCTACGCAGCGCAAACGCCTCGACTTTATCAACTCGATGGACCGACGCTTTGCAGCCACCACGCAGCACGACACGCATGTGGAAGCCGCCATCGCGAACTATGAACTCGCCTGGCGCATGCAGTCCGCCGTCCCCGAGCTCTGCGACCTCTCCGGCGAATCCGCCGCGACTCAAAAACTCTACGGCATCGACCAAACCGGCACCACCACCGCCGCCTACGGCCAGCAGTGCCTGCTTGCGCGTCGTTTGGTCGAGCGAGGCGTGCGCTTCATCGAACTGAGCTGCCTGCCGCAAAAGATCGGAGCCGGACAAGGCCCCAATCCCTGGGATCAGCACGGCGAGATCAAAAAAGGCCACGGCAACATGGCCCGCCAGGTCGATCAGCCCATCGCCGCGCTCGTCAAAGACCTCAAATCACGCGGCATGCTCGACAGCACGCTCGTCGTCTGGGCTGGCGAGTTTGGCCGCACGCCCTTTGCCCAGGGTGCCGACGGTCGCGATCACAACCCTTACGGCTTCAGCATCTGGATGGCTGGTGGCGGCATCAAGCCCGGCCACATCTACGGCGCCACCGACGACTTCGGCTATCACGCCATCGAAAACGCCTGCACCGTCTATGACATGTGGGCCACCGTGCTTCACCTCATGGGCATCGACCACGAACAACTCACCTACCGCTTCAGCGGCCGCGACCTGCGGCTCACCGACGTGCATGGGAATGTGCTGCGGGACATCATTGCTTAACGTGTTGTTTGAAAAACTTCACGATGAGTTCAGGTGCCTCTTTGAGAAAGCTGTGGTTGCCAGGATGAATACAGGTCACGACTGGGTTGCCGCTTTTTGATTCATACTCGGTGCAGAACTTTGAATCACCCCATGGGTGTCCATCACCGCATTGATTCAGTTCGCGCAGACTCTCCATGGTCGCTTTTTGCCAGGCGAATTTCACCAAAGGATCGGTCTCTCCCGCAACGTGAAGTACAGGCTTCGGCTTGAGTTCGAGCTTTTTGT
>JBBARN010000274.1:0-3056 GCA_040399845.1 Luteolibacter sp.
ACACAAACAACCCGCCACCAAGGTGTTAGTGGTAGCGTGTACCCGGGGTCACGCCCACACTTACACATATATATGTACCCGGGGTCACGCCCATACATGCGCGTGCAAGCTTAGACAAACTGTCAAACCCGCCATAACAACAACCCTACCCGTGTGTAGGTGCCGACATCGCGATGAAACAGCCAGGGACTCCGGTCCAGGCACATCCGAGAAACCCGGCTGCCACAACCTCGACCGTGGGGCACGAATAACCACGACCCGCTTGAAGCAAAAGGCCCTACCACCGGGCTCAAGACGGACACAGAACTCCCACCAATGGGGAGTGTCGTGATTAACGTGCAAGGCGCCTCATTCGATCTGCCAACCCCAGATGCCGACGTCCTTGACCGCGCGGCATACATGGCAACCGAATACTGCAACCTCCTCACGCGCACCCCAAGCGCGCCGGCAAACCCGGTCGAGTTACGCGCCACGCTTCATTCAACGACTCATATCCGACGAACAATTAAAACGCGACATCAACCACTGGCGAAAAGCCGACACAGTCGAGACCGTCATAGAGGACCATCACGCCCGACACCGGGAAATGGCCCTAATGAAGAACGCGCAACGAGATTCCTCGCAAACGACCCGCGGTTTGATATTGTGCGCCAAATCATTACCGAAGGCGGCCATATCGACACCCCGCCCGATTTTGTGCGCACAGGGCGACGATCCGCTCGCGACACCCCCGCCCCTTTACCCGACGACAAAAAGCCGCGGTAACTTGCTCGCACTAAAGTGCCCGCTTGGCTGGTGCCACCGCTACGAAATTCTACCCCCCGTACATACCCGACAACAAAGCCGCTACGATTGGTGATCTAACCGTGAGATTGTACCTCCCGCGATCTAAAACGCGCCGATGCCACTACCATACGGCAGGAACGCGATTACTACACCCAGATGCTTTCGCGAATACAAAGCCGCCGCTACTTGCTTATTAGCAAATACGCGGGGTCTTATTGATTCTCAGGGTCTGTAGTAGCCATCCCGCAAGCGCAGGCTGATAACCCGGCTTACCTTGACCAAAAGTCCAAACCCGGTTGAGAGAGCGAGTATAACAACCGCCAAAGCCGCAACGACAAAATCCGCCGCGACTAGTAGATCACTTGATTGAGAGCATCCGCATCACAAGTAAGTGGTTTGAACAACCACCTTTAGCAATACCGCGCACCGACGCAGCTTAACCAACGCCGCAAATCCCCGGTGCTACTACCGCCATATTTTCGACGACAGAAAGCCGCCTCGACTTTTGCTCGCATTCGCACGCAAGTACCCGCGCGGTGTTACCCCTGTCCTCGCAAAAAGCCCACCAATCCCGCACGCCGATACGGCTACTCCGGCGGTGATTGATTGATGCGGCCAACCCTAGTCGGGAAAGCAAGTGCGACAAACGCGATAACAGAAAGCCGCTGCGATTTACTCGTACGCGAACAACCCTAGGGCATCACCACCAAAGCCTATGAGCGCAACATGCCCCGCACGCGAGTCCGTCCCCCTTATCGATACCAGGGCCTCCCAAAACCCCGTTACTAAACACAACAACAAAAAGCCGCAGCGCATCGCGCGCTAATTCGCAAAGCATCCGAGTGATGTCACAACTGTCAAAGCAAAGTGATCCGCAAACAATGCCCTCCATTAACGACCTCACGTGCCGACACGGCTACACAGGCCATGTTGATGATATACGCGGACAAACCCGGTCGGGACAAACCCGGTCAGGACAAACCCGGCCACATTTCTGACGACAGAAGCCGCCCCGACTTGCAGGCTCAAAATCACCCCTGACGCCACCACCAAGGCCTCCTGGCACGACGTAATCAGGAAGTACGAATGCAACACCCGTTGGAAAAGCGAGTGCAACACCCCGCTAAACACCCGGCACAGAAAGCCGCCGCGACTTGCTCGCTTATAAAATGCAGTGGCGTTATTCAACATCCGATATTACCACCGCAACATGATCCATACGCGAAGACCTCCTGCCACGCACCGAGGCTACTACGACGGCCTTGAGCGAAGCAAGCACCCACGTCAGCAAACAAAGGCCGACACCACGCCCCATAATAACCGACGATCGAATGTCACCGCGCCCTGCTCACTCGTCAAACGTTCGCACATGCGCGGTGTTACAACGTCAAGCAAAGTGATTCGCCCATGAAGCCCTGCTTCTGCAACCCTTCTACCGAGGCTCTCACCGCCGCCTTGAGAGCCGTAGCCATACCCCGTCGGGAAATCGAATGAAACACCAGACGTCAGGAAGCCGTATCGGAATACCTACAGACCCCGAGCAAAACACAATTGCTAATTACTGACCGCGTAAGGTTCGTAACCGACAACCGAAAACTCATACCTGCTTACCAGGTGAGTAAACACCCCGGTGTATGGGTGTCCGCAGTGACACTGCACATCAAAAGCCGGAACCGGTTTTGGCAACTACTCCACCAGAGCCTCTGGGACTACTCGATCCGGCTCAAGGAAGATCGCTCTCCTAAATACCCAGCCTTGACTGGACACTGAAACTGCCATACTTTGCCGAACAACCACTTCGGCTAGCCATCGCGAGCGGTATTACCCCGCCCGGGTTTCTTCGCACTCCTTGCCCAGTGGTGGCGTAACGACACTTGCCGCCGCGGACCTGAACGACCACGAGATACCAGGCGTCGGCGACTGGAAGTCCAACTCCTACCTCACCAACGTGAGAAAGAACATCAAACTGTTCGAAAAAGCCCGCAAAGCGCTTGCTAGCCCAACCGCAATCGCCTCAACGGCGGTGCGCCGCATGTACGGATCTAGAAACTCCAAAGTTCGCTCCAAAAGGCGCTGGAGAAGAGGTTTCAGACGCCTCACTTCCTCCTCTGTGAACCCACATACAGCACCTACAGAACCCGACGAGGAATCCGCTAGGTCCAGCGACTTACCGGAATCGCGACCCCCCCCTCCGCGGCCTCGACCGAGCTTTAGCCCGAGCTTTAGCCCGAATGTGAGTGCGCGGAGGGGTACCTTTAGGGACCCCTAGT
>JBBARN010000275.1:0-3055 GCA_040399845.1 Luteolibacter sp.
CCTCTTCCTCATCACGTCTCGGCATCGGTGTCATGGTGCTATCCTGCGCCACCTCATGGATTGAGGCCGCGGAGTCGCCTCGATTCGAGAAGGACATTTTGCCAATCTTTTATCACCACTGCTTTGGCTGTCACAGCGAGAAGCAAGCGAAGCCCAAGGGCAAGCTGCGGCTTGATGCAGCGGAGGGCATTTTCGGCAGCGAGGTGATCGTGGTGGGCAAGCCTGATGACAGTGAGTTGATGAAGCGCGTGTTGCTGCCGCATACAGACGAGGATGTGATGCCGCCGCTGAAGGGTGGTGCGCAGCCGCTGAATGATGCGGAACGTGCGCTGCTGCGCCAATGGATTGCCGATGGAGCGCAGCTGGACTCCTGGGTGAAGTTCAATCATCGCGGCGCGGCGTTGGCAGCGGGCGATGCATCGATTGCTGTTGCTGATGTGCGGCATCTGAGTGAGGAGGTCCAAAAGCGGGTGGATCAATCTCATGCGGCGAAGGGCACGAAGCCAAACGCGGCGGCGAGTGATGAGACATTCCTGCGACGTGTGTATCTAGATGTCGTGGGCCGCATCCCGAGCCTGGAGGAGAGCACGCGCTTCCTTGATAGCCAAGATGCGGACAAGCGCGGGAAGTTGATCAGTGATCTACTCAGCAGCGAAGGTTATGTGAGCCACATGTTCAATTGGAAGGCGGATCTGCTGCGGGTGAATACGCGAGGGCTTGCCGCTGGTCAGCCGGGCAAGCTTTACGAAGACTGGATGAAGGACGCGATTCGATCACACATGCCGTATGATGAGTTTGTGCGGCAGTTGATCACGGCGAGCGGATACCTTTGGGAAAATGGCGCGGTCGGTTTCTATATTCGCGATCTCGGCATGCCGCTGGATCACATGTCGAACATGACGCGCGTCTTCCTCGGCACTCGCATCGAGTGCGCGCAGTGCCACGATCATCCGCTGGAGCCGATCACGCAGAAGGATTTCTACCAGATGACAGCGTTCACGTTCGGCGTGAGCAATCTGGGTAAGCCCGGCGGGTATTCGCCCGCCAACGTGAAGCAATGGCCGGAATTGAAGGCGAAGCTGGCCGCGCTGGGTAATGAAAAGGCGCTGTTTGATAGCGTGAGTTCGACCATTGCGCCTTTGAAGCGTTTGACGATGGACACGGAGATGCAGTTAAAATTTCCCGAGAGCTACCCTTATGATGCCAAGCTGCGCGGCAAGCCCGTGGAGCCGCGCACACTCTTCGGCGACGAGGCTGTGATCACGGATGGCAACCGGCGCGAGGCTTTCGCTGAATGGATGACCTCGCCGCGCAATCCGCGTTTCGCCAGGAACATCGCGAATCGCTTGTGGAAGCGCGTTATGGGCACAGGCTTGATTGAACCCGTTGACAGCCTTTCGGCACTGCCGAATCAAGATCACTCGGAGCTGATGGATTTCCTCACGCAAATGATGATCCGCCTGAAGTTCGATGAGCGGGCCTTCATGGCGGTTTTATTGAATACGCGATTGTATCAAAGCGAGGCCGTGCGCGATACGCCGGAGCCTGCGGCTGTTTTTTCGCTTCGTGGCCCGCAACTCCGGCGGCTGTCAGCGGAGCAGATATGGGATTCTCACCTCGTCCTGCTCGCGAAGGACATTGATGAACGGAAGTCGGTTTTTCGGCTGGAGGGAACTTTGGACACACAGCGCCTGAAGAAGCTCACGGTGATGACGGCGGATGAGATCATCGCACAAGCCCGCATTGATCGCGCTGAGCATACCCGAAACCGTGAGTTCAATCTGCTTCGAGCGCAGCAGATCAAGGAGCTGTCCGCAGCCAAGGAACGCGGTGATGACAAGGAAGTGAAGCGGCTCACCGCAGCGCATGCGAAAGCGAACAAGGAGTTTGCCACCGATATGAAGTCAATGGAAACGGAGTCCGATGGCGAGACATCGACGAAAGAAACCGATCCTCGCTGGAAGTCGCTGCCGCCCAGTTTTATTCGCGCCTCGGAGACGCCGCTACCTCTGCCGTTGGGACACTTCCTGCGTCAATTCGGCCAATCGGATCGGAGGGAGATTGATGCCTTCAATCGAGACCCGAATACCACGCATTCGCTCGCGCTGATGAATGGTGATCTCACGACCCAGGTGCTCAAGGACAAGTCGCTGCTGCGCCGACAGCTCGCCGTCAGCAAGGCGACGGGCGATCAGCTCATACAACTGATCTACCGTGCGATTCTCGTTCGCTCCGCGACGGCGGATGAACTCGCGGAACTGGCCGCCATGATCAAGAACAGCCCAAGTCCTGAGCAGGATATCATCTGGGCGCTGCTGAACTCGCCGGAGTTTCTTTTCAACCAGTGAACCCAATTTCGAAACACCCATGAACTCAGACTTCAAAGACACCAGCCGACGCGCCTTCATGGAGCGTTTTGCCAAAGCCGTTTTCGGCGTCAGCCTGCTGCCTTCGTTCAGCGGACTCCGAGCAGCAGAAGCAAAACTCGGAGGCAAGGCGAAGAGCGTGATCTTTCTTTACATGCGAGGCGGCATTTCGCACATCGACACCTTCGATCCGAAGCCCGGAAAGCCCGAGATGGGCGGCGTGGAAGCTATCGCGACCAGCGCGGATGGCGTGCAGATTTCTGAGTGGTTTCCGCGCATGGCGAAACAGATGCACCACGTCTCCCTCGTGCGTTCGATGACGTCCACGCAGGGCATCCATGATCGCGGCACTTACCTGGCGCACACGAGTTATTTCATGACACCGACGATCACGCATCCATCGCTCGGTTCGTGGGCGGTGAACTTGCTCGGTTCTGCGAACGCTTTGCTTCCTGGCAACATCCTTATCAATGGCAGTCCACAGCATCCACGCAGTGGCTACATGCCCACGCATCTTGCGCCGCTGCCCATCGTCGATCCTGGTGCGGGCCTGCAAAATGCCGCGCTGCCGCCGCAGGTGACTGAGTCCGACTTCGCGCGACGAACCGCGTTGGTTCAGGCAATGGGCAGTCGTTTTGTGCAACAGACGCCGCATCGTGATGCCGCCGCGTATTTGAAAGTGCAGCAGG
>JBBARN010000276.1:0-2961 GCA_040399845.1 Luteolibacter sp.
GAAGCTGCGCAACGGCTTCACTCATGTGAACATTCTTGGTGATGAATTTGAGGTCCAAGCCGAGATCGAGACGCTCGACTCCTTCTCGGGTCATGCTGATCATGATGAACTTCTCGACTGGTTCAGCCGAGTAGGCGGCGAAAAGAAACGCGTCTTCCTCGTCCATGGCGAGCCAGAGCGTTCCGATAAACTGCGGGATGCCCTCGCTGAACAGCACCCCACCGGCCACATCGAAGTCGCCCGACTGATGCAGACGGTGGAGCTGTGATAGCGATCACTTCTTCACCAGCGACTCTAAGTAATCGAGCAAGCTAGCGAACTCCTTGACGGTGAAGTTCATCATCAAACCGGGTGGCATCATGCTCATGGGGAGCTTTTGACGCTCTTTGATGTCGGCGGTTTTAAACACAAACTCTTGGGATGCGATGTTGCGCAGTTTGACCTCATTCGCGCCTTCCAGCGTGATGAAGCCCATCTGCTGGGTGCCATCCTTCATCGTGATCATCTCGCTGGCGAAGCCTTGCGCGATGGTTTTGTTCGGATCGAGGATATTTTGGGCCAGATCGGGGCGCTTGTAGGTTTGGGCGATGTTGCCGAGGTAAGGGCCTTTTTGGGCTTCGGTCTCCTTCACGGTGTGGCAGGCCACGCAGGTGGCTTTGGTGAAGATTTGCTCGCCGAGCGCCACATTGCCTTGGGCCTTCAAGACGGCCGCGAGGGCCTCTTCGGGCTTCAAGGTCATTATCTTGGGCGTTTTGTCCTCAATCTTCTGAATGCGCATGGCCTTCGCGGCGCGTTCAGCTGCTCCTTTGACCTCGGCATCGGGATCATCGAGCGCGGCGAGCACCTTGGAAGCGCTGGGCATGTGCTTGGAGGCGCTGATGGCGTCGATGATGAGCTTGCGGTGCTTCGGATCGCCCCAGCCCTTGTCGAGCGCCTTCTGCGTGAACTGGATGGACTCGGGGCTGCCCGTCTTGCGGTTCGCAAGGTTCAGCAAGGCGGCATTCGCATACATCGACACCGGCCACTCGCCCTTCTCGGCAATCTGCTCGACAAGCTGATGGTGGTTTTCGAGCTTCGGCGCGTTCAAAAAGGCGGCCAAAGCTGCATCAAAGTCTTTGCCGGAGTCCGGAAGCTTCTTGAGCGGCTCCAGCGCGGCCAGCGTGGCGGAGACGCCATCGGCGCTGTCGGTTTTCGACAAAGCGGTGATGGCTTGCGCCAGCGTCACCGGTCCGACTTGTCCGACGAGTTTGACCTGCCGGACGAGAAGCTCCACCGCCTCTGCAGGCACCCCATCCGCCATGGCGATCTGCGCCACGGCATCGGGGATGACCTTCGGGTCCTGCTTCGCAAGTTCGAGAATGCGCTTGAGGGAGTCATCTGAGCGGATGCGGTTCCGGCTCATCTCCCTCACAAGGAAGGTCGCTTCTTGCGGCGACGCCTTGGCCAATGCATCGCGTAGGGTGACGTAGATCTTGTCGGTCTCAATCCAACCTTCCGGCTGGTAATAGGGCCCCCGCGTGTCCGGCCGCGTGCCCCACGAATCGCCCTTCCACTCGCCTTCCTTGAAATGCAGGCGGCACAGCGCGGCGAGGATGCCCTGGCGCAAGGCGGGATCAGTCGCCTTGCCGAGACGCTCGATGAGGCCGGTGACGACTTCGGGAGTGTGCATCATGGCGAGGGCTCGGAGGAGATTCGTCACCACCTGAGTGTTAGCCTCACCCTCTATCAATTCGAAGCACACTTCCTGTTGTTTGACTTGCGCAACAGCGTGGACAGCGGCGTGCTGGATAACTGAATCTGGGTGTCCCATAAGCAGCTTAACCCACTCTGATGGCAGACGACGTTTGGTTACCTCGGGTAAGCGCACAAGAGAACGCGCCTTCTGCATCAACAGTCGTTCGTCGTAGCTCTCGATGTGGAAACTATCCGGTCCGCCAACCACAAAATTTTGATCCCCAACCGGCATGTCAGCCGAAGCTCGAATCACAGCAGCATAAGTTTCACGATCGTTCGGTGAACTTGCATCATGAATTGATAACGAGCCTTCTCTCTGAGGATGCAGCTTGGCCAAGAAGACAGCAGCCACTCGGCCTCTAACGTCAACGCTGTCGCTATTGACTGTGGTTTTGAGCGTAGAAAGGAGATCGGAACTCCATCCACGCTTCAGCAAGACCCGCTGAGCTTCGATTCTTCTACGGTAGCTTGGAGCACCTAAAAGTTCGACGAGCTGATTGTCGCTTGCCTTAATGAACTCAGGCAGCTGCTCGGCTTTGAAGCCCTTTGGCTTCACCTGCACGATGTAACCGACATCCGGTCCGGCCCAGTCGAAGGTCGCGCCTTTCCAACTGGCGCAATAGACGCGGCTCAGGCCATCGACATCGGCGTCGGTGGGTCGGGTCATTTTGATGAAGGGCTCGGGCTTGCGGGTTTCTTCAAACGTCGCGCCTTTGGGCTTCACCTGATGATGCCAGAGAGCGCCGCTGCCCCAGTCGCAGGTGAAGGGAGCGTTGTTCCAGGTGCCGAAGCCGGGCTCGTCGATGTAAACCGCGCCGCAGCCGCTGCCTCCGCCGTAGTCGGCGAGGGGCTGGATGCACTCGTCGTTGAAGTTCTTGTAGAGGCGCGGGTAGCCATGATCGTCGAGGCCGTTGAAGTGATGGAAGCGCACGTTCCAGCCGCCGCCGTCGTTCGTGTTATCGCGGGCGAAGATGTCCATCAGAGGGCTAATAGCGACCTCAAGGATGTTACGCGTGCCGGTTGAATACACTTCCAACCCGCTGCCGTCGGGACGCACACGGATGACACCGCCGCCGCGATGCTGGACCGTTTTACCATCGGTGCCAGTGGCCTTCATGAAGCCAAAGTCACCACCCGCGATGTAAAGCCAGCCGTCGATGCCAAGGCTGAGACCGTTCGTGGTGTGATCGGCCGGGCGATCTTTGTAACCGAAGGCGATGTCCTTCA
>JBBARN010000277.1:0-2956 GCA_040399845.1 Luteolibacter sp.
AGGGTGCCGGAGGAAACCGTGGTGTCGCCGCCGTAGCTTGGTGCCACAACTCCCAACGTGAGCGTGCCGCCGCCGGTTTTGGTAAGGCCGCCTGCACCCGAAACGCCGGCGTTGAGGATGATGTCGAACGCAGCGTCGGCCGCATCGGCCGTCTTGAAAGTGGAACTGGCGGCGAGGGCTACGGGAACGGTGGAGGTCCAGGCGGCTTTGGCTCCGATCGTGCCGCCGTTTGCTTTGAAGTTTGCTGTGTAGGCGTTTGCGGAAGCTATGTCCACGCCGCCAGAACCCACATAGAGGGTGGCCCCGGATCCAATCTCGACTTCGCCCCGGCTGTCTGCAAAGGACGCCGCCGCACCGAAATTGATCGCTTCGGTGGTGGTGGTGCCGCCAGTGAGGCGGACCTGGGAGAGGTTGGCTACGGTGTTATGGGTGCTGAGCTGGATGCCGGTGGCACCGGAGACAGTTAGCGAACCGCTGTTCACCTGGAGGGTGTTCCAACGGATGTTGCTCGTTCCGTTTCCGATGTTGATGGTGTCAGAGACTGTCACGGTGCTGCCATCGATCCGAGCGGTTGCGGAGGAGTTGCTGTTTCCCACGGTGAGGCTGGTCATGCTGGCGGTGCCGCCGGTCGCGACGAATCCCGAGTTGGATGGCGCATTAGCGCCAAGGCCGGGATTGGAGGTGCGGCCGATGGTAAAGGCGGTGGTGGTGAATGTTCCGCCCGTCACCTTGACCAGCGACCCGTCTGCCCCCCCCGTAATGCGGATGCCGCCATTGAAGTTCGCGCCGCCGCTCTGGAGTTCAAAGGAACTGGAGCCGCTGTTGCCGTAGGATCCAATTGTCGAGGTGGAGATGGTCGGGCCGTTGATGATGATTTTTCCGCCGCTTACGGTCGCCGAGGCGGAGAGTTCGCTGGTGGATGAGGTTGCTGAGCCACCCAGGGTGAGCGTTCCTGTTCCATTGTTGATCAGCCTCAGCGACGTGGATGCAGGGAGTTTGTTGATATTGACCGAGCCCGCACCGGGGAAGTTCACGGTGGTGGTGCCGCGGCTCGCTTGAAACTGGGCGTCGATGGTCAGGGTGCGGCCGGAGGCGACGCTATAGTTGCTGGTGGAGGAATCTGTGGGCCTGAGGATTCCCAAACCACCAACAGTCAGGTTCACAGTGGCCGCGCTCATGTCGATACCACTCGTGCCGAGGCTGAGCGCCTTGCCGTTGTTGATACTGAAGCCTACATTGCTGATTGGGCTGGCGATCCGAATGCCAGCAAAGGTGGTACTCGTTCCCAGGCTCGGTAAAGCGGACTGGTCGGCCGTCGCCACAGTTGAGTCCCAAACTGCGACATCGGAAGTTCCGGGAACCGCGCCACCGACCCAGGAGTTGACGTCAAGCAGTCCTGTGGCGTTGGTATCGTTCTTGAGAATTTCCAATGCGTGGGCGTTGGACAACGTGAGGAATGCGGTGCCCAGGGTCGTGGCGAAGATGGAGTTTGTTATGGGTTTCATTGAATTGGTATGTGGGCCTTGTTTTGGGTTTGGTAGGTTTAACGAGATGATGGATACTTCAGGGTAGTCATGGACCTTGGGCAATCACCCGAATGAGCAGGCAAATGGCTGGAGAAGCTTAGCCCAGTGCCGGGATATGCGAATGCGTCGATTGGGATCGCGATACTAATAGATCCGTTGGCTCGAAGATAATTCATATATGCTCTTGTTGAGAGGCTGACCTTGGTGGCGGCTTATTCTGCCGCGAGCACTTCCTTCACGCTTGGCACTCGCCGCAGTTTAATCGATGCGGAGTCGGCAAACGGGCCGGGGAAAGGTGTTGCCTTGGTCGCGTCCGGGGATGCGCCGGCAAAGAGATGGATCAGTAGAAACTTTGTGCGAGCCGGCAAGGGGAGGGTCACTGCGGCCCGTTCCCATGTCGCGGGATCGGCGTCCCGCACGATACGGCGATTGCCCACAGCCAGCACCGCGCTCGATTGCCGGAGCCAGACCGAGCTGATCGAGTTGAGTTCCTTCGGATGCTGCACGTCGATCGCATAGACGGTGAGCTGGGAAAAACTATCTGATTGGCGCGCCGTTGCGAGACCATTGAACCACACATCCGCTTCCGCCACCCACTGCTCGTCATTGCCGGCCGCGGGGACTTTCGACAAATCGAGAAGCTGCCACTGATCGCAGGCCGTGAACCCGCGCGCGTCTGAATCGTTGCGTCCATCAGGCCGGAGAAAACGGAGCATTCCGGCGCCGGAATGTGGTCGCACTTCGGCGGTCGCGCCGACACATTTCGCCGCGTCGCCCCGCCAATGCCCGGGCATCTTTGGGAATCCGCCCACCTTGAGCGAGCCGAGCGTTTCGAAGTCGCCGTTCGCCACCGGCAACGTCACCGGTTCCGGTTCGCGCCGAAGCGCCGCCACGCTTGCCCACGTCGCCGTCGCAAACATCATGCCCAGCACAATCCCCGCTGCGATGGGAGCGAGCCAGCCGGTGGGCCGACTCGTCGCCACACGCGCAGGTCTTCCCACCGTCGCCAAGGTCTCGCTTGTGGAGAGTTCGCGCAGATGCATCTCGATCGCCGCCTCGCTGCGCAATAGCTCCCGGGCTTCCGTACTTCTTTCCAGCAGCGCAGTCAGCTCGGCTCCGTGCTCGGGTGCGAGCCGTTCGTGAAGGTAATCAAGAATCAGGTCGTGTTCTTGCGGGGTCATGGCAGGGCCTCCTGGCTCAGGGTGGTTTCGACGCAGTGTTGCAGCTTCAGGCGGATGCGCCGGAGCAATTGGTAAAGTCCGTCTTCGCTCTGCCCGGAACGCGCCGCGATCTCACGGATCGAAGCACCCGGCGCGTAACATCCGAGCACCAGTTGCCGCCGTGTTGTCGGCAGCTTTTCGAGGCAACGCTCCAGCGCCGCCATTTGTTGATCGCGCCGCGAAATTTCCGGCACGCCTTCGTCCGCGATT
>JBBARN010000278.1:0-2949 GCA_040399845.1 Luteolibacter sp.
ATCCATGGAGACCAGTAAGCACCCACAAATAGACAGATCACGAATGGGACCCCGGTGTCACCGATCACCTCAAAATGCACCACTAGTAATCACTTCAAAGTGCACCACTTCGGATGGGTGTTTTCTGCTGGGTTGAGGGGGTGGTTGGCAAGGGGATTCTGGTGCCGGGAGGGACGGATTTTCCTGAGCAAAGTTCCTTTGCTTTTGGCAAAGGAACTTGAGAGCGGTTTCTGTCCGGCGTAGGGCCGGTCAAGCGGCTGTTTGCGGAATAGGGGTCGGGAGTCGAAAAGGTTCCGCAAAGAGGCGCTTGACCGGACCGAGCTGGACGGCATCAGACGTTGCTCTTTTTGGGTGGCTGCTGTTTGGGTGGCTTGGGGGTGGCTGATACCTCGGTGGATGGGGTGTCCGTGGCTTCTGTGGCCCTTTCCGCCAGGCGGTGGCTGCGGCCGTTGATGGCAATGACTTCGGCGCGGTGCAACAGCCGGTCGAGGATGGCTCCGGCGGCGGGAACATCTCCTAACAGTTTTCCCCATTCGTCGACGGGACGGTTGGAGGTCATGATGGTGGATCGGACTTCGTGACGGCGCAGGATGATTTCCAGTAGCAGTTCGCCGCTGCGGGCGGGCAGGGATTTGAGGCCCATGTCGTCGATGATGAGCAGGTCGGGCTTGAGGTAGCGGGCGAGCAGACGCGCTTCGGCAGGACCTCCTTCGCTGGCGGCAAGATCGCGCACGAGGTCGAAGATGGAGCGGTAGTAAACGGTGTGGTTGTGCCGGATGGCTTCGCGGCCGAGGGCTTGGGCGAGGTGGCTTTTGCCAACTCCGGGGGGACCGACTAACAGGACGTCGCGGGCGTCGGCAATGAAGCGGCAGGTGGCGAGTTGATGGACGCGGTCGCGCGGGATACTTGGATTGAAGCTGAAGTCGAAGCCGTCGAGGCTGCGGGATTCGCGGAAGTCCGCACTCTTGAAGCGGCGTGCGGTGGTGCGCCCTTCGCGCACCGCAAGTTCGTCCTGGAAGAGCAGTTCGAGGAACTCGTCGTGGCCAAGGCGGTTGGAGGCGGCTTCTAACAGTCGGGTTTCGAGGGACTCGGCAAGGCCGCCGAGGCGGAGTTTGCGGGCGTGGGTCTTGAGGGTGGCGATTTGGCTCATGAGGCTTTGGATGGGGTTTGTGGTTCTGTTTGTGTTTCGGGGTCGAAAAAATCGCTGCCGCAGGTTTCATGGTTGCGGATGAAGTCGGTGTAGGCGGTGAGTGGACGGATGATGGGGTCGATTTCGCGCAGCTGCATTTGGAGCTGTTCGGGAGCGTGGTGGCCTGCTTCTAACAGCTGTTTGATGAGCCGGAAGGAGGGCAGTGTGGCAGTGGTGCCCATGGCTTTGGCGCAGGCGGCGTTGATGTCGGTGGCCCGGCGTTTTTCGGTCAATTGGCATAGGCCCATGATGCTGCGGATGGCTTCTGCTCCGCGGGCATCGAGCGCCCGCTGTGCCCAGTGACCGGCGGATTCGCCCAAGGAGGCGGCTCGCGATCGCCAGTAGTCGGCACTTTCCTTGATGGTGCCGTGCAAGCCGCGCACGCCGAGTGAGCGGCTGAATTTTCCGGGTTCCAGCCGCGCGTGGCAACCGATCTGCTCCATCCGATCATTGAGCAGGCGAACCATACGTGCGTCCCAACGCACCCAGATCTGCCGTCCGATGAACTCCGGCGGTGCTTCGTAATAGGCCTTGGCCACTTCCACAAAACTGTCGCGCTGCACCCGGCGGCGACCTTCCTGATAGCTTTCGTAAACCGATGCTGGCAAGGGACCGAGCGCCTTGCGTTCTTCTTCGAAGACGGCGGCCACTTGCCGCCGCGTGGTGCCATGCACGCGCTTGTCGGCAACCTGTTGCTCCCAGTGGAGCAGGTGGGCGTTCTGCTCGCCCAGCGAGGCGAACTGCCGTCCTTTAAGCGCGTTGTTTTTGGCATAGCCCACACCGCGCTCGACCTTGCCTTTGTGCTGCGGAGTGTAGGAGCGGCAGGGCATGGGGGTCATGCCGTAATGGCGGCAAAAATCCGCGAGTTTCGGGTTGAGTGCCGGATCATACCAATCCGCCTTGATGACTGCCGCCTTGAGGTTGTCGAAATTTAGCAAACGGGGAACCCCGCCAAAGTGGCGCACGGCGTTTTCGAGCACCCGGATGAAGGTTTCGGTATCCTGGCGAAGCACCACCTCGCTGTAGCCCTTGCGCGAGTGGCTCAACACTGCCCGGAACAACCAAGTGCGACGGGTTTTTCCACCAGGCTCGACGAGCGGTGCCCCGAGCCCGAAATCTACCTGCAGTTCCTCACCCGGCTCGCATTCGATGCGCCAAACCCGCTCCGGCTCGCTCGTCTTGAGCTTGGCCACGTAACGCGAGACCGAAGGATAGGAGCCGCTAAAACCGTGCCCGGTGACCAAATCTTGATAGATGCGTTGGGCGCTCAATCCGAGTTCGAGCATCGGCGCGATGACCTCCTGGAACCCGCCGCACAAGCTGCGCGAGCCGGTGGTCACTTGGGTGGTGCACTTTGATTCGACTGAAGGCACGGAGCCGGCGATCACTTCGGTGGTGCACTTTGGCGCGTCCGGGGGCACCGAACCTGTGATCACTTGGGTGGTGCACTTTGGCGCGGCGGCGGCGTAGCGCTTCACCGTGCGGCGGTTGATGCACAGCGTGCGGGCAATATGGCGGATCGACCAGCCTTTGGCGATCAGGGCTTGAATGGCTTGTTGTTGGGGCACTTCGAGGATGTTGGACATGCTCCCCGATCCAAGCACTTTGGCAGCGCCCTGAGGGAAGCGGTTCTACATCCGCAAGTGGTGCACTTTGAATCCTAACAAGTGATTATCAGGTGGTGCACTTTGGGTGATCGCCGACACTTTCCTGTTCGTCCGATCCGTCCGTGCGAGGAATGCTGATTACCTTCAATACTT
>JBBARN010000279.1:0-2949 GCA_040399845.1 Luteolibacter sp.
GTCTGGCCTGCGACACTCACGCTACCCTTGAACATGCCCACGCCCCACACGCGCCCCTGTGAGTCGCATGCGATCTCGTGATACAAAGCGCTTGGCGTGCCCGGGATCACGCTAGCCCACACGCCCTCGCCCTCTGGCGTGACCTTCACCACGAGTGCGGCCGTCGTTTTCGATCCGATCACCGCTTTGCCAAAGCTACCCGCACCAGTCGAGTTGCCGCCGAGATAGATGTGATCCTTTTCATCCACCGCGATGCCATGACCGCTGCCGGTAACACTGCCCGAGGTTGTGCGATGCCAGATCTCGCGACCTTCCGCATCGTACTTCGTGCAAAACACCTGCCTACCAATAGCGCCCGTGACGACGACATGCCCTTTCGAATCAATGGCGATGCCGTGGCCGTAGTCGTAGCCCTCGTGGCCCTTCACACGCACCCAGAGCACCTTGCCATTCGGCGCGAACTTCGCCGTGAAGACATCGTAGCTGCCCGCATTCGGCAGCTTCTCGCCATTCACCATCGCATCCGTGCTCTCGAAGTGGCCGGTGACATACGCATTCCGGGCCGCATCCGTGATCACGCCATAAGCACGATCCGTCTTGCTCCCACCAATCGCACTCACCCACAGCGCCTTGCCCGTCGCATCTAGCTTCACGAGGCACATATCCATGCCTCCCGCCGTCTTGTGTTGCTGATCGCCAAACGTCGCATCTCCGATGCACTCGGACGCCAGAAACACATTTCCGGTGCCATCCGTCGTCACTGCTCGCGTCTTGTCATGCGAGGCCCCACCGCCGATGAAGACCCATTCGCAGGATGGAGGCTCTACGGCGTGGAGCGTGGAAATGAGTGCGAGTAGGGCGAACGATGTTTTCATAAAGTGGAGAAGTATCATGTCATTTTATGATGACCTTTTGCAAGCGGGGAGGATAACGCCGCTGTCCGACAACTCACCCGTGATGCGCAGCAACCCTTTGCCCAGACTATTCCGCTGCACGAGTTGATACTCGAGGGGCGAGGTCAGAGAGAGTTCCACGCCATGCACACCAGATAAGGGCGCGAGAAGAATGGGTGACAGGGTGAGAATTGTACGATTCATCGGTTGGTCTTGATATCTGGTTTTAGAAAATCATCGTTTGGCCGTGTCAATGAGTTCCGACAGCGGAATCCGCAGATGGCGGGCACGGGGAAAGTTCCAGCCTTTGGGAACGTTGTGGTAGCCGATCCAGAGTTCGCCGGGGTCGATCTCGATGACGAAGGGATAAGTGGCTCCGCCTGGTGTGCCTTGCGCCACGTTCAGGGACTGTGTCCAGGTTTCGCCTTCGTCCGCCGACAAGGCGAGGTGCAGGTCGGTGCGCTTCTTTTCTGCGCGATTCCACACGAGCGCGATGCGGCCATCGGCGAGTCGCGTGAGATGCCCGGGTGCAGAGGTGGTGTCGATGGAGGTCGTCTTCGCTTCGGACCAGGTCTTGCCACCGTCGGTGGAAAAGGATTCCCAAAAGAACCCTCTCGAGGTGCGAATGAGCATCCACACGCGACCGTCTTTTAACTCGATCACGCAGGGTTCCAACGCGCCTTCGTGGTCGCCTGCGCCGCCGATGTCGATGTCATGGCTGAGGCTCCACGTCTTGCCAGCATCGGTGGACACGGACGTTTGGCTGACGAGTCGGCCGGGGTCCTTCACATAGTGCGAATACGGTACGATGAGATGCCCGTTGCGCGTCTCGATGGCGCCATTGCTCGCGCCGGTGTAACCTTTGAAAATCATCTGCGGTTTGCTCCAGGTCGCGCCGTTGTCACGGCTGCGTGTGGTCCATAGGTCGCTCTGTGCCTCGTCGGTGGCATTGACGCCTTTCCATTGCCACTTTTTAAAGCCGAGATAGAACACATGGATCGCGCCATCGCGCATGGTGAGCACGGAGGGATGCGATGGCTGGCAGTCCGGGTGCCGCGCAATCACGCTCTCGGGAGACCACGTTTTGCCACCGTCCTTCGTCACGCGGCCTGCGATCCACGTCGTGCCAGACTTGCTGTAATAGGCTGTCGGCGTGGAATACACGGCCATCACCGCGCCGTCCCTCATGCGCGCGACTCCGCAGCCTAGCACGGTTGGATTCGGAGAATCGTGCGTGATGTCGGTGCAGGCCGGATGAATCTTCACAAACTCACCACTGGCTTTCCAAAGCGGGCCTTCGGTGATGGCGAGGCCGTGCGTTTTCGCCTGCGCGAGGATGCGCTCGCGCAAAAGATCGGCCTCGATGCGATGGCCGACATTGTTGGGATGCATGCCGTCGGAGAGCAGCGAGTCCACGGTCACACCACGTTTCTTTGCCTGCTCGACAAATACCTGCTGTAGATCAAGCAAATCCACACCTTCCTCACGCGCGACTCGGCGGGCGGCTTCGCAATACGGCACGAGCGGTGCGTTGAATCCATCCACGTTCTCGGGTTGGTAAGGGTGCTTGCCATACATCTCCCTTAACTTCGGCGTCCAGCAAAGTGGGTTGGGAGTCATCAGCACCACGAGCGCGTTCTTGGATTTCAACGTCTGGACAAAATGCCGCAAGTTCGCCTCGTAGTGCTCTAACGAAACCCTGGGCTTCGCAGCCGGCGGCGTCTTCCAAACATCCACCGCTGAGTCATTGATGCCAAACTGGATGATCGCAATCTGCGGCTGATGCATCAGAACGTCCTGCTCGAATCGTTTGCGCCCCATTTCCGTCGTGTTCCCGCTGACTCCGGCATTCATGACTCGAACATTGCGCAACTCCTCCTGCAGCACCGAAACATAGACTTTCGTTGAGCCACGCACCGCCGTGGTCGAGTCTCCGAACGCCACAATGGTAACAGGCTCAATAGCCGACAGATCAGTGGCATGAAGCAAAGCAAGTGTCGCGAGCCACAGGGCAGCCAAGAGAATAGGAGGGCGTTTCATGGGTGCTAGCTCGTGA
>JBBARN010000280.1:0-2933 GCA_040399845.1 Luteolibacter sp.
GTCCTCGACATCATGACCTGGAACGGCACGCTGCCCGCCGGTTTCGTCAACAACGGCATCGTGCTCGACCACAGCAAGGTGAAGATTGACGCCTTCGCGAAATCCGGGAGCTCGTTTACCTTGAGCCTCACCGGCTTCAAGGGACACTCCTATCAACTCCAGCGCTGCGACGAAATCCCGGGTCCGTGGCAAGACATCGGCTCGGCGCAATCGGGCAACGACGCGCCGATCACTTTCATCGATCCGGCGGGTGCCAGTGCGCCCCGTCGCTTCTATCGCGTTTCGGTTTCGCCCTGATCCATCATTCAACGTTCCACTCATGCAAATCCACTTCCCTCATTCCTTCCGTTCCAAGGCCCGGCTCCTGAAATCGATCACCCTCGTGGCACTGGCTTTTTGCTGCGCGCATTCCCCGCTCGCTGCGGAACCGGTCCCAGCCGTCGAAGCGAACTTCCGCTCGATGAAATATGGCTTCTTCGTCCACTATGTGTGGGGCGGCGAGGCTTACTCGGTCACGGTCAACAAGGATGGATCCAAGCCGGCGGGCATCGATGATCTCGCGGATCGTTTCGACGCGGAAGGCTTTGCACGCGATCTTGCCGCGATGAACGTCGAATATGTCTTATTCACCGCATGGCATGCGAACATGAACCCACTCTACCCGAGCAAGGTGATGGACAAATGGTTGCCCGGGCACTCATCCAAGCGAGATGTCATCGGCGACATGATCAAAGCCTGCAAGGCCAAGGGTGTCCAGGTTCTGCTCTACACCCATCCGCGCGATGGCCATGATTTGTCCGATGCCGACATGGCGAAAACCGGCTGGCACCGTGGCCAAGGATCCAACCCGGATTTCGAAAAGTGGGACAAAGCAAAATGGAACGACTTCATCGACGAGGCCTACGGCGAACTGGTGGAGCGTTATGGAAACGACATCCTCGGCCTCTATCTCGACGAAGGGAGTGGCTCGGCGGACAGCTACCGCGTGGTGGATTATCCGCGCTTGCGCAAGACCATCACCGGCACGCATCCCCATCTGCTGATGATGCACAATGACTATGGCAACATCTATACTGCCGATATCGGCAACAAGGAGATTTTCTATCACAATGGTTTCGATACTCCCGATGGCGACCAGTGGCCATCCTACAAGATTCCCATTTCGGTCGTGGTTGGCAGCATCTTCTGGGCGGCTTTTCCGGAGGGGAAAACCGAACCTGCCCAGAAAAGCGACAAGGTCGGCTTCAACAAGTGGATCCCCTACACACCCGAATCCATGTTTCGCTACACCGTGCTCCAGGCCGGATCCAATACCGATGGCGGCGGCACGCTGTGGGCCGCCGGTCCCTATCCGGGCGGCGGTTGGGAATCCGGCGTGCTCGATCGCATGAAGAAAACCGGCGCACTCATCAAACCCGTCGAACGCTCAATCAAGAACACCCTGCCCAGCACCTCCTACCGCACCGCTCCCGGCACAAAAATCGCGGATCTGACATGGGGCGTGGCCACCCGCTCGACCGATGACCGCATCGAGTATCTCCACATACTCAAACCGCCTGCCAATGGATCGACCATTCTCAACTTGCCCGCACCGGCGGATGGCAAGAAGTTCTCCAAGGCAATTTTGTTAGATAATGGTAAGGCCGTTTCTCTGAAACAGGAACCGCAAGGTCTGACACTCAGCCTGCCGCCTGGTGCTTCATGGAACCGGCTCAACACCGTGATCGCCTTGCAGGTGGCCGCGGATTCACCTGCCCCGAATGTGGCAATATGGAAAGGCTGCCGCGCTTCCTCGCACATGGACCTTGCCACTCACCCATCCATGGCAAGCGATGACAAACTCGACACCACTTGGAGCAGCGACCCGCAGGATGCCAGCCCTTGGCTCGCCATCGACCTCGGCAAGTCACTGGCCATCGGCCAGATCGAACTGCATGGCAAATTGCTTCCTGGCGACCGCATCGTCGGATCAAACTCCATCGACTTCTCGCAAGCCGTGACTCTCGCGACTTCAGAGGGAAAGCAGATACCGAAGCTCGAAATTCTAACAGCCACTTATGGAGCTGGGGGAAATCGTGCGGATCTCACCGAAAAGCTCCGTCAGATGGCATCGGGCGGTTCGCTCCGGATCACCGCAGACAATCAACTCGCCGGAGGCGATCCCGCGCCCGATCAACCGAAAGAACTGACAGTTCAATACAAGATCGGCGATGAGCCATCCACCCGTTCCGTCAAAGAGGGCGAAACGCTCAGCATCGGCAATATCGCGCCATGGTCGATCCGCATGGACGGCAAACAAACCTTCCGCCACATGCGTGTCGAGCGAAGCAAACCCAGTGAACCCATGCAGGTCTCCGAGTGGCGGGTGTTTGGCTCGTTCTAACGAGTTTCATCGCCTCTTGATCACTCCTGATCAGGTCGCGCGGGCAGCTTGAGTTTCAGTTGATCCAGCAGGAGCAGCAGATCTTTCTCGGGCTGGGTGTGGGGGGGCAGCACGACTTCACGTCCGTCGGTGGTTGAAAGTTGAACATCGAGCATTCCTTCACAGTCTGCTCAGCATGCCTTCAATACCGACGCGCGATTGATGGCGGGAAAATTGCGGCGGCAAGAAAATGACAGAAAATGACGAGATAACGCCCGCTTCCAAGCCCTCATGGACCAGCACCTACCCAAGTGGCGGTCCCACCAGCAAACCCTCAACCGGCTGCCGGTCCGGCAGGAAAGCTGGGGGTATTGAGCCAGTTCAGGAAGGCCCTGTTGAAAAACACGATTCACACCAGTCCCTCCCCATCGATGCAGCAAAGTGTCTACGGTTTGTGTCTACAAGTAGCCGCCCTCAGAAAACTAAAAAGCCCTAAACCATTGAGGTTTAAGGCTTTGAGAGTGGTTGCGGGAGTAGGATTTGAACCTACGACCTTCAGGTTATGAGCCTG
>JBBARN010000281.1:0-2859 GCA_040399845.1 Luteolibacter sp.
ACCACCGCGACCACCGCCACCATCAGCAACGGCATCATTCAGGCCATTATCGAGAAATCCACCGGCAGAGTCAGTTCCTACAAATTGAACGGCTTCCAGATGGTCGATCCCGCAAACCCGATCTATTACAGCATGGACGGCGGTGCGAGCTTCGAGGTGCCAACGAACTGCGTTTACAGCGTCACCACCCAGACGGCGGACATGGTCGATGTCTCGTTCAAGCGCACCTGGAACGACACCTCGGGCTACAAACACGCCTTTGATATCGATCTCCATTTCGTCCTCCGCCGGGGCGACACCGGCATGTATGCCTATGCCATTCTGAATCATCCCGCGTCTTATCCCGCGACATCCGTCGGTGAGTGGCGCATTGTTTGGAAACTCCCGCGCAACTCCACCACCTTTACTTTCGAGCGCGCCTATGTGGATGACCTGCGCAACTGGGAGATGCCGTCCGTCTACGACTATCAGAATTCCTCGCCGACAGCCATCGGAGAGATCGTGAAGCTCAACACCGGCCTGTGGGCCGGGAAATACGATTGCAAATACAGCTACGCCGCCCGCTATTCCGAGATCGGCACCTGGGGGCATGCCAGCCACATCGCAAAGAGGGGTGTCTGGTTCGTGCTAGGCGGGCATGATTATTTCAACGGCGGACCCACCCAACAGGATCTCACCTCGTCCGAGAGTTATATCCTCATGCATTTCGGTCGCAATCATTTCGCCGGTGCCGGCACCAGCGTCGCGGCAGGCGAGACCTGGCGGAAGATGTATGGCCCCTTCCTGCTTTATTGCAACGCAACGACCGCCGCCAGCAATGCCGGCGACGTCTTGTGGGCGGATGCCAAGGCGCAGGTGGCCGCGGAAGAGGCGGCATGGCCTTATTCCTGGCTCACCAACTTGGACCACCCGGCGGCGGCATCACGCGGAACGGTGACAGGCCGTTTGCTGGTGAACGATCCGCTCAAGCCCTCGATCACCGGCGCCAACGCGAACATCGGTCTCGCGGCCCCCGAGGAGACGGACGGGAACTGGCAGTTCCAGAGCAAGGGCTATCAGTATTGGACCAAGGCCGATGCGTCTGGAAACTTCACCATCCCCGCCGTCCGGCCGGGAACTTATACGCTCTATGCGTTCACGGACGGAGTCGTTGGCGAGTTTTCGAAAATCGGAGTGACAGTCACCGCCGGCGGAACGAATGCGCAAGGCGACATCACGTGGAATATCTCCCATCCCGGAACCAGCATCGCGTGGGAAATCGGCGTGCCGGACCGCACGGCGAAGGAGTTCAAGCATGGCAACGATTACTTTTTACCTTTCCTGTGGGATGTTTACACGCAGGAACTGCCCAATCCCCTCGTTTATAACGTCGGTTCCAGCAATCCGGCCACCGATTGGAATTACGCGCACAGCAACTACACCGGAGCTACCGCCGGGACAACGGGCCCTTGGGAATGGAAAGTGAATTTCAATCTCCCCGCCGTCCCGCGCAGCGGCAACGCGACCCTGACGGTGGCGGTCGCCAGTGCAAACTACTCCGGGCTCTTTCTTTACCTCAACGACTCGCCGGCATCGTTCGCCCGGATTTCACCGCCAGTGGGCGGCGGCAACGCGCTGCTGCGACAGGGCATCCATGCGAAGTATTCCTACGTGGACATCGCGATTCCCGTTTCCCTGCTGCGGACTGGAGCCAACACCTTCACCTTCCGCTTCTCCGGCAGTAACGGATTCTCGCCTCACGTGATGTATGACTACCTGCGTCTCGAACTGCCCGATTTCCCGCCGCCGCCTCCGGATTCAGGGCGATCCATCGTCTGGGCTGGCGGAACGAATGCCGCCGCCAACACATGGGACAACGGCACCACGAATTCCTTCCGCCTGAGCGGAGCCGCCACGCCTTTCGGAACCGGCGACGCGGTGACCTTCAGTGACACGGGATCCAACAGCACCAGCGTCACCCTCACGGGCACGCTGCAGGCGAACTCGGTAACATTTTCCGGCGCGAAAAACTACACCCTTGCCGGCACCGGTGCGTTGGATGGGCCGATGTCGCTGGTCAAGAGCGGGACCTCCACCCTCACCATCAGCCAGGCGAACACGTTCTCGGGTGATACCGCCATCAACGGTGGAGTCATTTTGCTTTCCAACGACACCGCCAACGTGAGTGGCCTCGGAAGCGGCAACGTCAGTCTCAACAATGGCACACTCAAGATGAATTCGAACGGCAACTCCTACAACGACGCGCCATGGAACCTGGACGTGCCGTCGGGTGCGACCGGCACTTTGGAACTGGACGCACGCTGCGACCTGAGAGGCAAACTCACCGGTGCCGGAACATTCCGCTACAGACTTCCGTCGGGTGCCGTCCGGGCCTCCATTCATGGCGACTGGTCCGGCTTTTCCGGGACGGTGGAGGCAAGCGCCATCTCGGGAAGCGCGGAGTTTCGCATCTCGCCTGATTACAACTGGCCCGGTCTCCCCGCCGCGGCGCTTTCGCTGGGAAACAGCATCAGCGCCTATTGGTCCGGCAATCTGAACACGGGAGCCGGAACCTTCGTCAGCTTCGGTGAGTTGTCCGGCACCGCGTCCTCGACTCTCAAGGGAGGAGCGATCGGGGGGCGACAGATCAATTACCGCGTCGGCGGCCGCGGAACCGATGCCACTTTCGCCGGAACCATTTCCGAACAAACCAACGGACTCACCAACCTGATCAAGACCGGCGGCGGAACGTGGACCCTATCAGGCACGGGAAACGTCAACGGCGATCTCACCGTGGAAGCCGGCACGCTCGCCATCACCGGTGCCTTCACGCAGCCCTCCACCAAGTCCACCCTCGTGCAGGATTCGGCGGTCCTGGTG
>JBBARN010000282.1:0-2842 GCA_040399845.1 Luteolibacter sp.
TGTCGCTGGAGGGCCGCGGTCTTGGGGTTTTTGTTTGCGGGTGGGGGTTGGTTGCGCGAGGGGCAGTTGTGGCGGAGCGGTCTGCGTTGGAGGGGCGATGATCGGGGATGGGGTCGTTGGGTTTAGGGATGTTGCGGCTGTTACTGCTTGTGTTGCGGTGTTGTGTCGGAGTGGGTTGGGGTGTGTACCCTTCTAGACCAATGGTGGAGGGCGGTTGGTTTAGCGGTTTGCGGGTCATGGTGGCGTGGGCTGTTCTGAGGTCGGAGATCGTTGGCGGCATGTTTAGGTAGTGGCGTCGGACGATTGGTGGCAGGGTACGAAGGTAGGATGTCCAGGACGAGAGACGACTTTGGAGGTAGCCAAGTATGCGGTTGTTGACGTCAATGGTGTCTGGGTTGCTGCCTTCGTATTGCCACATGAATTCGCGGTTGGGCATGTCTCGGTGGATGAGTGGGGCGCCGCATAGCTCGTCGGGGGTTTCGGAGAGTTCAGGTATGCGGCGGCGGAATGTGTGCCATTCGAATTGGGTTGTGGTCCACTGGATAAGTTGGTCGATGGTGATGTCGCAGGGGGTTGGGGAGTTGGGTCGGGGTGGCGAGGGTTGTTCATATTCTGGCCAATATGCGGGGTAGTCTTCATCGTCGCTAGGGTAGGGGTGGCTGGATGTGGAGTCGGATGTGTACGTAGCTGTGCGGATGTCGAAGAGTAGGTGTCCGGGGGTCACTGTGCGAGGTCGCGGGATCAGGATGCGTCCACGGCGGCGCATGGTGTTCAATTCGTCGTCGGTGAGTGGGTGGATGGGTGGTGGTGGTGAGTCTGTCTCTTCTTCTGACTCGTCACTGGAGTCTGCCATGAGTGGTGGGGGAGAGTCGCCGGGGGTGCTTGGGTTCGAAGAGTGTGTAGTGTGATCAACAGGTGGTGGGTTGTTTTGTGCGACGGAGTTGTCTGGTATAGAGTGAACGATTTCGGAGATGTAGTCGCGCGCGGTCGCATGGAGTTGGGGGTCGTTGGTTATGTAGGCTGGGAGGGTTGAGATGAGTCGGTGTAAGAGGGCGATGTTGCGGTCGCGATGAGTGGTAGTATGGTAGGTCTCGAGCGAGGATTCGGTTGTAGGTAGGGTAGGTGGTGGAAGGTCGTCGTCGGGGAGTATATGTGTAGCTACGCGTTGGTCACTGATGTATCGGTCCGCCTGGTCATCGATGTCCGAGTTTCCGTATGAGGACGGAGGTTGTCCGGGTCCCGAGGCGCGTGAGTACGTGGAGTCGTAGCCGCTGTCGTAGGGCGATGGGTTGTGCATGTCCTCGACTGAGCGAGATAGGAAAGGGGAGGTTGGTGGTGTATATTGGCTGCGGCTGGTGGTGTGGTCTTGTCCGAAGCGGGCGCGTTTGGAGTCGCGTTTGTGGATGCTGAGGTAGTGAGCTTGGCGGGCGGCAGGGGAGGGAAAATTTACGTTGCAGATAAAGCATTTGGGGTTGTCGCAGTCCATGGAGCGGTGGTCGGCACCGCAGTTGGAGCATGGGTATGCCATCTTGGGACCGGGTGATGGCGCGCCGGATGTCGGGGTTGCGGCCCGGACTTCGTTGGGGATATGTTGGGGATGGTCGTGGGTTCGCTTACCGTGGAGGCTCATGGTTGATGAAGGTGCATCGTGGTATGCGGCGTAGAGTGTCCGGGATGCGCGGCTGTCGGAGGGAGGTTGGTCTGGACGGTGAGGTGTTGGTTTCCAGTCGCGGGGTTGGCGATCGCGCTGGCGAAGGCCGAGGTCTCGAGAGGTACCGATGGTGTTGTTTGTGATAATGAGTTCGATGTCCTGGCGGAGGTCTGTCCAAGTCCTGTTCGCGTGGTCAGTCTGTCGGTAACGTTGGGCGAGGATGGAGTAGGGTGAATAGATTGAAGACCCTAGTGCGAGCATGACATTGTTTTTGATTGCTGTGTCAGTTGGGCGATGGTTTAGAATCTTGTCGGTGGGATGCAAGAGGTTCCATGCTGCGCGATCGTTCGCATCGTCGACTGCGTACGCGACGAACTCTGCTAGTGAGGCTGTACTGGGAGGAACGGGTAGGTGAGGTCTGCTTGGTACGGGCTCCATGATGGGGTTGTTGGCGGTGTCTCTGACTGGTGTTTGTGTGAGGACTTCGATCAAGGAGTCCAGTGCGGCGAGGTATACGTCCCATCCTCTATGGTCTCCGTGCAGGTTGTCCAGTTTGCGTCTGGTCTCTTCTGCGTCCTTCTGGGAGTTGGGTCCGAATTTGTTAAGGAGTCGTTCCTTCATCACGCGATAGTGTGCCATTACGTTGGTTGTTGGTGGGACGATGTTCTGGATTGTGCGTTCGAGGTCGGTGACGATGGATCCTTGCAGGAACGCGAAATGAGCTGCGATACCCTTAGGGAAGTCCTTTGCGAAGTCGTCCTGATAGGCTTCGTATTTGTCTTGTTTCCTCTTCCTGTCTTCGTCGAGGAGTTTCTGTTGTCGTTGGCGCTCCTCTTTGTCTTGTGCTGTTTCTAGGAATGCAGGCGGTGCGAGGAACTCTGCTTGAGGAGGGGGCATGCTTCTGCGGGCTATTTCGACTTCGTCCTCGATGTATGAGATGTTGTCATGCATTAGCCTTTGCTTGATCTTGCTCTGTAATTTGGCCCAGTGGTGCTTGTTGGCTCCTCTGTAAATGAAGTCGGCTGCATTTGAAGAAGATGGGCCGGAGTTGCTATTTGATGTGGCTGTTCTTTCCGATGAGTATCTTGATGATTGTCGGCGTGCGGGAGAATTCCTGCTATTCGAATATGAATTGTAATTTCGGTAAGAAGCGGATATCATTATTGTGGATTTTGTTCTTTAATTGTTGGA
>JBBARN010000283.1:0-2826 GCA_040399845.1 Luteolibacter sp.
CTTCAGGGTGATGCGGATTTTCCAAACGCGCTTGGTGAGAGTGTTGGTGGGGAAGTTGCCGGTGGCGTCTCTGTGGATGGGGATAAGAGTCTTCGTAACGTTGATTAGGCTGTCGACCTCCAGACGGATGGCGGCGATGAACTTGCCCCTGTCTGGCGCGAGGAGGGCTTCTTTGGTTTCGATTTCCTCTGTATCCGTCGTGTGGTAGGAGGGGTCGAAGAGTGTATCGATGGCATAGGCGTGAAGTGTGTCAGCGTCGGGCGGGCGAAAATTGTCGTCGAAGAGAGGCGGTGGTGGGCTGTCTGTGGTCATGATCTGTCGAATGGCGATGGTGGCAGCGTTCATGGAGGATATGTTGTGCGGGGTGCGTTTGGTGCGGGTTGTTGCGTTGCGACGGGGCGCTGCGCTGGGAAGGGCGATGTGAGTAGAAAGGCGACGTGGAGTTGTAACTGTTGGGTTGGGTGTTTTGGGCGCGGTTGTTGTTTCGAGGTGTTGGATTACGGCGGGCTGGGTTGGGAGTACGACGGTGTCTGTGCTGTCTGTAAGCGGTGTGATGAGGATCGATGCGGAGTTGTCGTCTCCGGCTGGGGTGACCCTGTCGGATAGGAGGTCGAGGACAGCTGTTTTGACGATGCAGTACGGTAGGGGGCTGTGTCGGATGTCCCGGCGGCGACTATACCACTGTAAGAGTTGCTGGTCCGATATGAGAATGCGATGGCTGTTCCCGCGGGTGAGTACAGAGTGAGTATAGGGGAGGTATACCAGGTTACCTCCTTTGATGCGGTCCTCATCGCCGAGATAGAAGCCGATGTCGTTTTTCACGTCAAATTTCCATAGGCGCTCGTGGTCTTGGAGGGGGAAGCAGAGGAGGTCACCGAACGCGTGGCGATATTGATGTGCCGCGTCGATATGAAAGGACGAGTCGATGATCTGGGCGGGGGTGAGTTTGGTGACGGAGTGGGGTAGGGAGTTGTGTAGCCGGGCCCAATGCTTTGCAGCGTAGGACCAGGTGTCGGCGCGTAGGAAGTCCTGGCTGTGGATGGTCGCCGAGGTGTTTGCTAGGATGGTCTGGATATCGCGCTCGGCGGCGTTCTGCCATTGCTGGTAGGGAGCGGAGGTTTGGTGGACGCAGCTGTTGGCTTCGTAGAATTCTTCGGATCGGGCGGATCGGAATGTGCTGTAGTAGTCGCTGCGGAGGGTGGTTGTTGTGAAGCCGCGGGAGGAGAAGAAGCGCAGGACTTTGGCGAGGTAGTGGAGGAAGATGTCTTCATTGCAGGACTTGACGGGATAGGAGAAAATGTATTTAGATCTGGTGTCGCGGAAGACGAGGAGTTGTGTGTACCCTTCTATACTTGCGGGGTTGATTGGACCGACGTTGTCGTAATATATGAGGGATCCTATAGGCCAGGAGCTGTCGGGCGAGGGGTCCTTGTCTGTGGGAGGAGGGGATGTGGTTGTTGCGGTTGTGTCCGAGGTGGGATCTGCCTTTGTCGCGGCGGGTTTTCCTTTCCAGATGTTGGGGTTGTCGCGGTTGCGTTTGGCGAGGATACAGATTAGACAGGGTTCCCTGTAGAAGACGCGGCGGATGTCGTCTGGTGTGACTTGGGTGTTGCGCCATGTGGAGGTGACGGCTTGGGCCATGATGTCTTCTGGCGGGTGGCCCATTCTCTTGTGGAGGCGCATGACGCGGCGAATGGTGCTGCGCGGTAGGAGGTGTAGCCGGGCACTGCGGGTTGCGGGGTGTTGAGGGGATGGCTGTTGTGGGTAGGGCATGGAAGATGGTAGCGGGTGTTTGGAACGCAGGTCGGACAATAGTTGTAACGTGTATAAGGGGGCGCGCCATTCCCGCGAGGCGGGAATCCGAGGAAGTCGAAGGGCGTATTGGCCGGCGGCGTCCTCGATGATGCATCTGTGGTCGGTGAAGGTGATGATGTGGCCGCGGGTGATGATGTCGTGAGTGGAGATCAAGGCTGTGCTGTGGCGGTCCGGGACGAGTTGAGCTTGGTAGGTGCCGATGGTGCTGATCTGTTCGATGTGCTCGACTTCCATGTTGCCGTAGCGTATAGTTGTTCCAGGTGGCGCAGGGTGGATGTTTCGCTCCCATGGTGTGCCAAGGATGAGCCGGGTTGGGATTGTGGTCATCATGGCACCGCTGTCGAGGACCGCGGTGGGATCGTCCGGGCCTGTTGTGACATCCTGTGGGTGAGTCTGAGTGCGGACGTGGTTGTGGGGCGGCTGTTGGTCGTCCTTGTGGGCATCAGTGGGGCATGTTGCGCTGGGTACGGCTTCTTCCTGGCGGAGGGCGCGGAGGTTGCGATTGAAGGCCGCAGTAGCGTCGCCGAGGCTGTTGTAGTTACGAGTGACCGTGCTGTGGAAGTAGTGGCGGTAGGAGGATCCAGGTGCCATGTTGTGGTGATTTGGGCTGATGTAACGGAAGTCCGAGGTGTGTTCGCCGAAGGGTAGTTGCCCACCACGGTTACGGTAGCGGTAGTATGCGAGCTGTGGGATGGCGAGGTTCAAACGATTGTACTCTGGTGTGTTGTGGAGGGTCATGGAAGGCTTGTCCAGTGGGAATGTTCCCCGGAAAGCGCTGACCCTGTCTGCGGTTGAGCGTTGGTAGTCGTGGAAATCTGCGTTAGCTGCGGTGATGCGTAGGATATCGAGGTGGAGGTTGCTGTGGCTGCGAAGGCTCTCGGGCGTGTGGGAATTCGTCTGCTGTGGCGGGGGTCCTGCTGAGCGAAAGCGCGGTGGTGGGGTCTGGTTGTTCTCGGCATCCGAGGACTGATAGTCGCAGCACGGGCACCATCCTTTGGGTTGATTCTGCGG
>JBBARN010000284.1:0-2799 GCA_040399845.1 Luteolibacter sp.
AGCTCATCACCGAGTCGTTGAAGGACTACTCGCGCAAAACCGTGCGCAAGGAGTTCGCCTCGCTTGATGCCTTCCTTACTGTCTGGAATGACGCTGAGAAGAAACAGGCCATCTTGGAGGAACTCGCAACTAAAGGCGTCTTCCTCGATGAACTCGCCGAGCAGGTGGGCCGTGACTACGACGCCTTCGATCTCATCTGCCACGTTGCCTTTGATGCCCCGCCCCTCACGCGGAAGGAACGGGCGGAAAAGGTGAAGAAGCGCAACGTCTTCGCCAAACACGGCGACAAGGCCCGCGCCGTGCTTGAGTCCTTACTCCAAAAGTATGCCGACAGCGGCATCACCAGCGTCGAGTCCCTGGACATCCTTAAAGTCGATCCCTTCACTCAGCACGGCACGCCGATTGAGATTGTGAAGCTCTTCGGCGGCAAGCCGGGGTATCTGAAGGCCATTCGGGAGTTGGAGACGGAACTTTATCAGAAAGCAGCGTGATGAATGGCTTTCTTCCCAGCTTTGGTGATTACCTGGTCTTTGTGGACGAGAGCGGTGATCACAACCTCACCCAGATTGATCCGCAGTTTCCGGTGTTCGTTTTGCTCTTCGCGATCATTGCCAAGACGGACTATGTCGAGCGTGTCTGTCCTGATCTTCAGCGTTTCAAGTTTGAGTTCTGGGGCCATGACGAGGTCGTGCTGCACGAGCACGAAATCCGAAAGCCCTTTGGAGACTTTCTCTTTTTATTGCAGAGGCCACTACGCGAGCGCTTCCTCGCGTCACTTACGCAGCAGATGACCGCACTGCCCGCCACGGTCATTGCCGTGGTGATCGACAAGCCTGCTTATGCTGCCCGCTACCATCAGCCGATCAATCCCTACGACTACGCGATGGAAGCAGGACTGGAGCGCGTGTTCCGGCATTTGGAAGCGCTAGGGCAGGCAGCGGCGACCACCTCCATCATTGTTGAAAAGCGTGGCAAGCGTGAGGATGCCGAGTTAGAGCTGGCGTTTCGCCGCGTGTGCGGCGGATCCAATGCCCTGCACAAGCCTTTACCACTCCATCTTGTCATAACTCCAAAAGCCTCCAACTCCACGGGTCTGCAATTGACCGACCTCATGGCCCGCCCTGTCGCGCTGAAGCACCTGCGGCCTGATCAGGCCAACCGCGCCTACGACATCATCGAAACCAAGTTCCGTCGCAGTCCCAGCGGCAAAATCGAAGGTTGGGGAATCAAACTCCTGCCCTAGACATGCGAAAGGCCTCCGAGAAATCCCAGAAGCCTAGCGCCGACCGGAGATTTCCAGTCCAACTTGATCAAAGTATTGTCCCATATCTCCAATTCGTCAAACAGCCTTTAAATGCCCAACGTCTCCAACCTCATCAAAACCATTTAGGACATCATGCGCAAGGACGCCGGTGTCGATGGTGATGCGCAGCGCCTGGCCCAGCTCGGCTGGATGTTCTTCCTCAAAATCTTCGACGACCGCGAGCAGGAGATGGAACTCCTCCGCGACAACTACAAATCGCCGCTGCCCAAGGAACTCCGCTGGTCCAACTGGGCCACCGATGAAGAAGGCATCACCGGCGATGCGCTGCTTGCCTTTGCCAACAACGACCTGCTGCCCAAATTGAAAGTCCTCTCCGGCAGTGGCGACATCGTCACGCTGATCAAGGCCGCTTTCGACGGCGCCAACAACTACATGAAGAACGGCACGTTGATGCGCCAGGTCATCAACAAGATCAACGGCATCGATTTCAACGCCTCCGACGACCGCCACATGTTCGGCGACATCTACGAAAAGCTCCTCAAGGATCTCCAGTCCGCAGGCAATGCAGGCGAATTTTACACCCCGCGCGCCGTTACCCAGTTCATCGTCGAGCAGGTCAATCCCCGCCTCGGCGAAAGCGTGCTCGATCCTGCCTGCGGCACCGGCGGCTTCCTCGTCTGCGCCATCGAGCACCTGCGCAAGCAGGCCAAGACCGAGGCCCACGAGCGCAGCATCCAGGACTGCTTCGCGGGTATCGAAAAGAAGCATCTCCCGCACGTACTGTGCATGACCAATCTCCTCCTGCACGGCATCGACGTCCCTTCCAACGTCCGCCACGACAACACCCTCGCCCGCCCCCTGCGCGACTGGGGCCCGAAGGAGCGCGTGGACTGCATCGTCACCAATCCGCCCTTCGGCGGCATGGAGGAGGACGGCATCGAGGCCAACTACCCCGCCGAGTTCCGCACCCGCGAGACCGCCGACCTCTTCCTCGTCCTCCTCATGAAGCTGCTCAAGCCCGGTGGCCGCGCCGGACTCGTGCTTCCCGATGGCACCCTCTTCGGCGAAGGCGTGAAGACGCGCATCAAGGAAGCCCTCCTCACCGAGTGCAATCTGCACACCATCGTCCGCCTGCCCAACGGCGTCTTCAATCCCTACACCGGCATCCGCACCAACCTCCTTTTCTTCACCAAAGGCGCACCCACGAAGGAAGTCTGGTATTACGAGCATCCCTATCCGCCAGGAGCAAAGAGCTACAACAAAGGCAAACCCATCCGCATCGAGGAGTTCGATCCCATCAAAGCTTGGTGGGGCGACGAGGCCGACGGCTTTGCATCCCGCGTGGAAAACGAGCAGGCCTGGCGCGTCTCCATCGACACCATCAAGGCCGGCAATTTTAATCTGGACCTCAAGAACCCGCACAATCCCGACACCGGCCCCGGCGACGTGGACCACCTCCTGCCCGAATACGAAAAGCTCCTCGCCCAGATCGCCGCCACCCGCGCCGCGCTGAAACAGGAACTCCACCACGCCCT
>JBBARN010000285.1:0-2784 GCA_040399845.1 Luteolibacter sp.
GCCGCTGCGAAACAATTGCGCGCCTTCAAGGCGGTTCTACCTATTACCACGAGGAACTCGGAGTCTTCCGCGCCTGCGCAAAAGAGCGCGGACTCGTCCTCCAGGCAGCGTCGGTCGAACTAAGCCGGGCACCTTTCCATCAGACCGCCGGAGGAATCCCTTTCCGAGTTCCAGGGCCAGTAACCGGCTTAATGGATTGACCAGAAAGTTCAGTCTCTCCCCTGCCGGTCGCGCAGCCATTCCATCGCGACTTTGACGTATTCGACGAACTGCACCTCATCCTGCCGCAGTGCCAGCCGTTCCACGAAAGCCGACAACTCGTTGCGGAATTCCGCATACAGCCGCTCAAGCTCCGCGGGCCCCGAGAGACAGCTTCATGCACCTTGGCGGCTTTTAGCGGCGGCTGCCTTCTTTGCCAACTTCGCGGCACTCTTCGCTTCTGGCTCCACCGTGACTGCCTTGGTCGCCTTCACCGCCTTGATCGCGGCACGGATCTCCAGCAAGCTAATCCTGCTTTTCCCGTAATCGTGTTCAAGAACCTGAGTCATCGTCTTGGCCAGACCCTAGCATCGACACTCCCAGCCTGCCAAACCACACTTCGCCATCCCTTGCGCCACGTTCGCCTCGACCGTCAGAGACCGCCACAAAACTCCTCTTCATCTCACCCCATCTGCGTCCATCTTCGGTTAATAAAATCTTCTCCTCTCTCATTCGCATCCATTCGCATCCATTCGCATCCATTCGCGGTTAAAAAATCTCCTTCCACTTCTCGAATTGACCGCAATGCTAGCATTGCTTACTTTCCCAGCATGAGCACCACCCTGACGATTCGAAATCTGGACGAAGGCGTGAAACAAAAACTCCGCCTCCGCGCCGCCAGCCACCAGCGCTCCATGGAGGCCGAAGCCCGGGAAATCCTCGCGACTGCATTGTCCGTCCGGGAAGGCTTTGTGCCACCACGTAGCCCGGAGGAAATGCGCGAGCGCCTGAAAGCGGTGAGTGGCATCTGGAAAGACCGTATGGAGGGTAAGACGACTGACGAAATCATGCAGGAGCTGAGAGGCGATGATTGATCCTTCACTCGTCCTCGTTGACTCTAACGTCGTAATCGATATCACCAGCCGTGATCCCCACTGGGAGGAATGGTCTGCCCAGCAATTGGAAACCTTTGCGGGGCGGCTGGCGATCAATCCCGTCATCTATGCCGAACTCTGCTTTCCACTGCAATCCGCAGATGAGGCAGATCAGCTAATCGCCTATCTCGGCTTGAAGTATCGCGAATTCTCTCGCGAAACACTCTTCCTCGCGACCCAAGCCTACAAGATCTACCGCCAGCGTGGCGGTACCAAGACCGCCCCCCTCCCGGATTTCTTCATCGGAGCCCACGCCGCCGCCCTCGGTATCCCCATCATCACCCGGGACGTCACCCGCTATCAGACCTACTTCCCCAACGTCACCCTAATCTCCCCCTGAAACCCGCTTCCATTCAAAAATCCAAAATCAACATTCCTCAATCTGTCCGTCATAGCATGGGCGAAGTCGGAGCATGTTCTTCCGCCTATCCATCATTGATTTCCCGATCTCCTTCCCCTAATGTCCGCCCATGAACCAAGCCACACTGCTGCGGGAATCCCGCTCGAAGCACTTGTTGCAGAGCTCCGAAGCCGCTGCGAAACAATTGCGCGCCTTCAAGGCGGTTCTACCTATTACCACGAGGAGCTCGGAATCTTCCGCGCCTGTGCAAAAGACCACGGGCTCGTCCTCCAAGCAGCGCCAACCGAACTGAACCGCGCACCCGACGACGAAGGAAACGAACATCAGGTCTGGTTCCAGCAGGATTCACAAACCTACCTCAAAGCCACCTGGCCAGACTTCTTCGGACTGCTCGTCATCCACCGGCCCCACGAGGAACACAAGGCTTCCCCCATCGCCTACCTGGAGCGCTGGCATCTTCACAACGAAGTCTTCGGCGACCAAGTTGTATTCCTCGGCGCGCTCGAATCCGATGCAGGCCTGCGCCTCTTGATCCGCCAACCCGCCATCGCCGGAACACCCGCCACCGATGAGCAGATCCACCGCTTTTTCACTGATTCCGGCTGGCTGCCCTTCGTGATCGAGGGCAACATTGCCTTCTTCGATCTCGAGCGGAAAATCGTCATTTCCGACACCCACCGCGGAAACATCATCCTCATGGCAGACGGCCTCCTCGCCCCCATCGATCTCCGCGTCCAACCCCTCTCGGGCTCCCTGCTCGATACCGTCACCAAACGTTGCTCCGTCTGATCACTTCCAAATCGGCAACCCTACTTTTCCCCATGAAGAATTCGAACCACAATGGAAGCGCAGCGGACATGGCCGAACACTTCAAACGCAAACAGAGGCAAATTTCACGGATTTTCACGGATAAGAATGAATCGGCAGGTCTCTTCCATCCGTGCCCATCCGTGAAATCCGTGGTCAAAAAATTCCCCCATTTCGCGTCCATTCGCGGTTAGAAAATCTCTCTCCCATTCAAAAATCAAAAATCAAAAATCAACACTCGGCAATCTTCCTCTTCCGCTTCCCTCTCTCCCACTTCTCACTTCCCACTCGGCACTTCTCACTCGGCACCTCTTCTCTTGAATCTTGCGTCTTGAAGTCTTGTCTCTTCATCTTCCATTTCAGCATCTCAGCTTTTCAGCATTTCAGCTTTTACCCCATGTCCCGCACTTTCCAAATCCAAGCCATCACCCTCATCGACGACCTCAAGTCCGTCTGTGCCAACTACGGCCTCGGCAATGATGG
>JBBARN010000286.1:0-2606 GCA_040399845.1 Luteolibacter sp.
GGTCGGCCGCTGCGATCGGGTCATAGTCATCATCAGGGCCGGACATGGTTCAGGCGGCGGCGGTGGCGAGCTTGGTTTTCCCGGAGCCTGGAACATTCGCGGAGATGATCTCCGGCGGGGCGATGAGCTCGATGATACGCGCGCGACGGGCGAGGTCGGCTGGCATGCTGAGCGGGGAGTTGATGGTGAGGATCAACCAGGGGCGATGCGTGATCTCTTCCACGCGGGAGGTTCCCGGCGGTCTCACTACCCATGGGACCGATGATGTCATCAATCGCCATTCACTCGCGCTGGCGCAAAGCAGGCTTTCGGAGATATCATCAATGATGATCGTCTTGAGCTTGTATTTGCAGGCCGTGACTAGATCGACTTCCAACAATCTCGCGGACCTTGCCATAACACGATGCGGCTCCGGATCTCCCAGGGCGGCGGCGATCTCGCGGGCGAGCGTGGATTTCCCAGACCATTGCGGGCCGGTGATGATGGTTATGGGTTGGGGCGTTTTCCATGGGAGCAATTCGAGACCCATCTTCGCGGCCTCGAAGTTTTCGCGGGATTGAGCGTCGCGGAAATGGAAGCTGGATTCAATGGGGCGATTCCCCGCGCATGGAAACTGGCGGGCGAATTCCTGCGGATTGGCCTGAGCCATGGCGAGTCGGAAGAGCGTGGTTTTTTTCATGAGTTAAGGGATCGGGGGTTGAGGTCTATCATTACAGTTCGAGTGGCGACGGATCGCTTGATTCGAGAGGTTTCCGTCTTGATCTCCAAAGCGGTTGGTTCTCGGTTAAGTTGAGTTTTCAGTTTTGAGTAAATGCTATTAGATGCAGGCCTTAGAACGCTGACTGTGATTTTCATGTTAGGCGGAGAGAACGATGATTCGTGAGAGTCGGGAGATGCTCGGCGATGTGGGCGGGCGGTTGGCGTGGGGGTAGCTGCAATAGATCCGGATCGGGGAGTTTTGAGCGGCGAAGATGGCAAGGGCCATGGACTGGTATTTCTCACTGAGGAGCCAAACGTAGGGCTTCCCGTCATGGCGGTTCCCATCGGCGGCGGCGGCGCGGAGGATCTCGCGGGTGTTGTTTTCGGATGTGCAGATATCCACCTGGGGCTTGAGATGGCGGCCGTGATGGAGGCGGATCAGACCGGCGACCAGGCGTTGACGGGTTTTCGGATTCGGACCGGCGACCAGCACGATCGGAGCGCTCCCATCGGGGAAGGGCAGGCTCTTGAGTTCTCGATCGTAGTTCCGGGCGGAGAGCTCATCGGCAAAGCAGAATTGCGAGGGATGCTCCGGATCGGAGGGCTTGAGCGCTTGGAATCCGGAGGCGGTCTCCGAGCAGGCGGCGAAAAAGACGGCGTCTTGCGGATAGGTCGCAAGGCGTTCGTCATTCTGGCGCTTGTCCCGAGGCGGTGCGGACACTGTCGAAATCGGCGAGGAAGTTTTCATAGTTTGCGAGTTGGGGAGCGGGGTTTTCGGTGCGTGCTTGAAGCCAAGCGTGAAAATCGCGGAGGGGGATGCGGGTGACGGCGCGGGTGGCCTTGGGAATCCGGAGGGCGGGGAGTTTTGCTTTTTTGATGAGGCTCTTCACGTCGTCGGGCTCCACGGCGAGGTATCGGGCGACCTCGGCCGGGAATGCGTTGGGAGATGATCGGATCGAGCGGGCCATGGTCAGCGGCGGAAGTGATCGAGGCTTGATGCGACAACCAGGGCATGCGCGGCCTCGACGACTTCGCGGTCGGTCGGGTTGCGGGATGTCCAGAGTTCTCGCTCGCTGGGCGATGGGAGGGCTTCATCATCCATCGCGATGATGAGCAGGCGGATCTTGGAATGAGGGCCGGTCGAGACCTCGAAGCGGCGACCGTGGCCATGGATGAGGGCCTTGGTTTCCTCAATCATCCCGGCATTTTCCACGCGCATGGAATCGTCGCCTTGGAGTATCGCAAAGTGGCCGTTTTGATCGATGCCGTGCAACAATCCACCCGATTTGAATAGCTCTCCCATTTCAGCGCTTGCGGCGCGGGCCTCGGTATCGACGACCAGGAATCCGCTTTGGTCGCGTATCGCGGGGACAAGGTAGGTTTCGCAGGGCCGCGGACAACTGATTCCAGCCATGCGCAAGAGTGGCGCGGTGTTGTGGGTGCAGGTGACTCGGAGTCGGCTGCTTCCCGGTTCCCATGCGCATTTCGCGAGCATCGCGTTTTGTTTGGCTGGGCTCAATTTGTGTGCCATGGCTATTTCTTCGGTGATGGGACTCATGCAGTCAGGGATCGGGAAAGGTGGGTGATCAGGGCGATTTTCAGGCGGTTGATGCGGTTCACGGCGCGGTTCCAATCGGCGAAAGCGGAGTTTCCATCCGGTGCGATGGCAGCTTCCCGGCGGGCCTCGACCGCGGCCTCCAATCGGCGGCGGAGAGCGGACTCGATGCGGTCCATCTGGTAGCGGTTCGGAGCGCTCCGAAATGGGATGACCTTCGCTCCGCAGGCGGTGGATGTGGCGGCGGTGTTCATGCGATTACTTGCGCGACGGGTGCGAGTTGGAGGCGGTTGAACTTGGAATCCCAGATGACGCGGACCGCGTAGAACTTGTGGAGCGTCACTTTGGCGAT
>JBBARN010000287.1:0-2546 GCA_040399845.1 Luteolibacter sp.
GTCGTCCACACGCTCTTCCTCCTGAACCCGATGGTGGTAATCCTCGCATCCTACCGACGCTTCCTCATCGCGTGGCCGGATGGCACCCCGCCGCGTATCCCGCTCACACCTGGACAACCCGACACCATCGCCGTAAATCTCGGCGTGCCTTGGCCGTGGTTTTGGCTTAGCTTTGCGATGTGCACCGCCATCTTTATCTTCGGTTACCGCTTCTTCAACGCACGGAAGTGGCGCTTTGTGGAGGCTGCATAAGTGAGCCGCCCGCCCGCCGTATCGGTCACAAATGTCTCCAAGCAGTTCACCGTCGCCGGGACCGGCTATGCGGGAATCAAAGGCGCCCTCGGAGCCATCCTCGCTGGCAAGCGCCGTGAACGCAAAGTCGTGCATGCGCTGAATGCTGTCAGCCTTGATATCCATGCGGGGGAAACCGTCGCGCTGATTGGTCGTAACGGCTCTGGGAAGTCAACGCTGCTCTCGATGCTCGCAAATGTCATCCGCCCCGATACCGGTTCTGTGACCTTCCCGGCATCCGAGGATCCAACCCACCCGCGTATCGCGCCGCTGCTCGAGGTCGGAGCCGGCTTTCACCCTGACCTCACGGGGACACAAAACGTCTACTTCAATGGCGCTATCCTTGGCCTCTCCCGCGCCACAATGGAATCCCGCTACCCGGAAATCATCGCGTTCGCAGACTTCGAGAATCCTGAATACCTGGATGCTCCTGTGCGGACATACTCCAGCGGGATGTTTGTGCGCCTCGGCTTTGCCGTCGCAGTGCATACCGATCCTGAAATCATCCTCATCGATGAAACCCTGGCCGTCGGCGACAGCGTCTTTCAGGAGAAGTGCTACGCCCGTATTCGCCGGTTTCAGGAAGAGGGGAGGACGATAATCTTCGTCTCCCATGATGACGATGCTGTCCGCCGCGTCGCTACCCGCGCCATTTGGCTGTCACACGGCAAGGTCGCCGCAGATGGTGCTGTCGAGGAAACCCTCGCCGCGTACCATTCAAGCCACCGCGCATAGGCTTTTCGGAGCTCCTGGGCACCGCCTCAACGGTACACTGATGACATGTCTGGACGTATCCCATCCCGGAGCGAAATTCCGCTCAGCGCCACTTGGAATCTGGCATCCATTTTTCCCACCGATGACGCATTTGAACAAGCCCTGACCGCTGCCGATCAGAACATCGCAGAGATTGTTGCACTCAGAAGTGACTGGACGGTATCCCCGGCATCCATCGCCGCAACCTGGGAGAAAGTCGAAGCCCTCCGAGTCCGCGTGGGCCACGTCGCGGTCTATGGCCGGCTTGGCTACACAACCGATACCACTGATGCGACTGCAGCTATTCGCTCCGAGCGCGCGGGCGGCGTCTACAACCGCTTTGCAAGCGCCGTCGCGTGGTTTGAACCCGACCTTCTCGCGCTTGGGACATCCACACTAAGCACTCATGCAGAAACTGCAGAACTCGCCGCTTACGCACAAAACCTCCGTGAGCTGGCACGCCGCGCACCGTTTGTAAAAGATGCCGCCGTCGAGGCCGTTATCGCTGAAGCCGGAACGCTGTTCGGCGCATCCAAGATCCACGCAGCCCTCGCGGACTCCGATCTCGATTTTGGCTCCGCGACCGCATCCGATGGCTCCCTCCACGAAATCGGCCAGGGGACCATCAACCGCCTCCTCACCGATGACGACCGCTCGCTGCGGCAGAGCGCTTGGGAAAAGTATGCCGATGCGCACAGCACGATCGCAAATGGCCTGTCCCAGACCCTGCTCGCCGGCATCAAGCAAAACTGCTTCACGACGCGCGTCCGCGGCTACAACGACCCGCTGCACGCATCTCTTGAGCGTGGCTTCATCCCGACGACGGTGTTCCATAACCTCATCGATGTCTACAAGCGCAACCTCCCAACATGGCACCGCTACTGGAACCTTCGCAAAAATGTGCTTGGCTTGGAGTCCTTCCAGCCATGGGATGCTCGTGCGCCGCTTTCCAAGGCAATGCCCGAGATTCCCTATAAACAGGCCGTTGAGTGGATTGCCGATGGCATGGTACCGATGGGGCAAGCGTACGTGGATGCGATGGTCAAAGGCAGCTTTGATGATCGCTGGGTTGACATTTACCCAAACAAGGGCAAGCGCATGGGTGCTTTCTCTAGCGGTACACACGGCACCAACCCGTTCATCATGATGTCCTACAACGATGACATCTTCAGTCTTTCAACTCTGGCCCACGAGCTCGGGCACTCGATGCACTCTTACCTCAGCCGCCAGAACCAGCCAAGCCACCGCTCTGGGTACGGGTTGTTTGTCGCTGAAGTCGCATCGAATCTGAATCAAGCCCTTGTCCGCGCACACCTACTGGAGCGCTTCGCGGATGACCGTGACATGCAGATTGCCATTTTGGAAGAGGCGATGGCAAATTACCACCGCTACTTCTTCATCATGCCGACGCTTGCTCGCTTTGAGCTGGATGTTCACAACAACGTCTTTGCCGGCGGTGGACTGTCCGCCAAGGCGCTGGATGACCTCTTGGCTGGCTACTT
>JBBARN010000288.1:0-2539 GCA_040399845.1 Luteolibacter sp.
TCTGCCAAAAAGTCCGGCCGAGGTCAGACAGTGGCGACTGGCAGGTTTGGGCCCCGCTCCTGCCTGATTAGCAGGGCAGAGGCGACCGGCAGTTATGGATCGACCAAGCCGGATCGCCACATTCCGCATTCCAGCGGCAGCGGGGCCCAGATCATCCCTGCCGCGTGTCTTTGCGATATCGACTTCAACAAACTCGGCCGTATGTCGTTGTTCTGATTTAACGGGACACCGTTCATGAGTTAGGCTGCGGGAATCATGGAGGGGACTATGGGACTTGCCGAAACAGCTTTTGCGCGACACCTCGATGCAATCCACGAGGCGCGCTTGATGATGGTTAGCGACCTCATCCCGGCTGCGGATGTGATCCTCGATCTTGGCGGGGCAAACGCGCCGCTGCATCGGATGGGCTACCCCCACCCATTCAAGGAAATGACGCTGGTCGATCTCCCGCCCGATAGCCGGCACGAGATGTACGCCCAGATTGAAGTCAGCGAAGAAACCATCAACGGAGGTCAGGTCCGCGTCCTCTATTCGGACATGACCCAGCTTCCGATGATCGCATCTGGAAGCATCGATCTGGTCTGGTCAGGCGAAAGTCTTGAACACGTTCCCGAAGCCGCTGGCCGCCGAATGTGCGAGGAAGCGTTTCGTGTTCTCAAGCCGGGCGGCTGGTTCTGCCTTGATACCCCGAATGGGTTGATCACACGCCGGCACGCAGCAACTGCCAACCTTACGCACATCCACCCGGAGCACTTCATCGAATACGCGCCGCATCATCTGCGCGCAGTGCTGAGTTCCGCGGGCTTCGACATCGTTGTCCAGCAGGGCATTCGCCACATGCCACGCACCCGCAAGAGCGGAGGCTTCTACTACGAGGACTTCCTCACTGGCGCTGCTTTCTCGGACGACCTTGAAGGAAGCTATCTCCAGTTCTACGCCTGTCGAAAGCCCTAGACCTGCGCCCCCCAATGTACCGTCTGCGTCGTGCCGGCCGTGTTGTCGTGCTTCTTCATTGCGACCGTCAGGTTGGTCGCGTACCTCGTGATGCTGACCATCTCACCAGCCTGACATGCCCCAGGATTTTCGCGCCTCCCCAAGCTTGAATGGCGAATGTCCGGCTCCGGCACCAACTTCACGCCATCCGATGATGTTGCAAATGACAGGGTCGATCGCAAACTGCCGGTCGCTTCTGCCCTGCTGATCAGGCGGGTCTTCGCCCAAAACCAGACATAAGAAATTGTGCTAGCTTCGCGCGCGAAGAAGCTATGGAAGTGTGACCATGACCCCGGAGCTTGAAGTTCTCGATCAGCTTGTTGCCGGCGATCTGTCCCTTGCCATCATCGCCGATCTGTTTCCTGACCAGTATCGCTGCCGTCAAGCGATTGGCGCGATGCTAAAGGCTGGCGAGGTCTGCATCTTGGGCGAACGGGGACAGGCACTTCCCGCGTGGCGCTATCGCGAGTTGGAGGATGCTCCGGACACGTGGTCGAAGGCCACAGCCTACCGATTGTCCAGCACGGACGCTGGTGCGAAGCGCCTCAGATAGCAACGTTCAGATTGTGCCATCACTTCCGAGCCCGCCGCAATGTCGCCGATGGCGTGGCCGCTCGTCACTTGCCGTTCGCCGCTTCCCCGAAGGTTGGGCGGGACCTCGCCCAAACACGGTCATTGCCGCACGGCGCTTGGTACGAAAATCTTGACGCAGGTCCACGAAGACCGATCAGAAGTCGAAGCCCAAGGACGCTCATGAAGACTGACGTTGGCTCTGCACTTGTTACCCAAACCGATACCCAATCGGAACCACGACCGACGATCCCAGTCCTACCCTTTTGATTTCGCAACGAGATCACAAGCGGGACCCTTAGACAGCCCCACTTAGGGACCGCCGATCCGCGTTACTGCGGTGACCAGCTTTTCTGAAGGCAGTCCGGTGCCAGTCTCGAGAATTGAAAAGCCTGGCACCGGTTGAGTTCGGGCTAGAGGACCGGATAGTCGGAAAAAATCAGACGGTGATCAGAGCCGCTCAGGTCAGTGACAGGCGTTTCGTAGACGAACGCCGGCATGTCGACCGGGCCTGCGCCGACGAGGTCGAGCGGGAACAGTTCGTCCGTTTCGATCATCGTGCGGCCCATCGATGTCTCGCTGTCGCCCGAGCCCACAAGCAGGGCTGCCATCCGCAACTCGACACCCACCATGGCGTCAAGGCCATCCTGGGCGCCGAAGTCAGACGGGGCAGAGCTGCGCAGGTCGGTCACAGATCCGGCGATCGTGTCCTGAGTACGAACCGTGCCCAGCACCGTGTCCGCGCCACCATTTGTTGTGAACACAATGCGGTGGTCGGACTGCAGCCCGGAGATGTCCACCGTATCGTTGGCGTCCGTCCCGTTGATGCGGATCGTGTTGTACAGCAGGCTCGTGAACGGCGCACTGAAGTTACCGAACACAGAGACGGTATCGCCTTCGCTGACGCCGCCGTTGACCACGCCGTTGCCGTCCTGCGCCGTCGTCAACAGCCCGTTCACCCTGATCTCCTCGATAT
>JBBARN010000289.1:0-2500 GCA_040399845.1 Luteolibacter sp.
AAGGAGGAACCAAGAACGCCCATCCATCCTCATTCCTCCTTCGCTCTGCGAGCTTTCATCCTTCGCAATCTTGTTATGAAGAACGGATTGGAGGACACGTCATCCTTCAGCCTTCAGAATTTCATCCTTCCACCCACGTCACCGCCCTTTGGCTAGTGGCACCTCCGAGACTCCGACACCCCACCGCCCTTTGGCTAGCGACACTGCCTAGACTCCGACACCCCACCGCCCTTTGGCTAGCGACACTGCCGAGACTCCGACACGCCACCGCCCTTTGGCTAGCGGCACCTCCGAGACTCCGACCCCCCACCGCGCTTTGGCTAGCGACACTGCCGAGACTCCGACACGCCACCGCCCTTTGGCTAGTGGCACCACTGAGACTCAGACATGCCGCCGCCCATTGGCTAGCTGCACTGCCGAGACTCCGACACGCCACCGCCCTTTGGCTAGCGGCACTGCCGAGACTCCTACACGCCACCGCCCTTTGGTTAGCGGCACTGCCGAGACTCCGACACGTCACCGCCCTTGAGCTGCTGCCACCTCCGAGACTAAGGAACACCACCAACCTTTGGTGATAGCTCCGTTTCACAAAACCAGGAACCAGCACTCAGACGTGTCCTTCGATCCATTCTCCATAGCAAGATTGCGAAGGATGAAAGCTCAACGAGCGAAGGAGGAACCAAGCACAAAGAACCAAGAACGCCTCCCTCCTTCGCTCTGCGAGCTTCTGAGGACACGTCATCCTTCAGCCTTCATCCTTCATTCTTTTCTCACCCCCTTCCATCCACGCACCCCTCTTTCTTACCACCTTTCTTTCCACCACCCGACAGAGTTACCCCTTGAATAAACAATTACCTTAGAATAAGACATGCGACTAAACCTTGTCATTGCCATCTCACTCATAAATAAACCTTAGCGATCCACAACAGAGTTGAACCCTGAACATCAAGCCCGCCAAATCACCGACGCCATGCTGGCGGAGGTAGGCTGGGCTGTGCAGGATTACAAGACTTTTGATCACTCGGCATCCATCGGCGTGGCCCTGAGCGGCATCGAGGCAGACTTCGGGTCCAGGCAGGCCGATAACTTCCACCGTGACCTCCGCGCCGACTACGTCCTCGCCAACCCGCGTTTCAACGACACCGACACTGCCCTGAGCGGCAGCACATTCCTTGGAAGCGAAGCCGAACCGCAGGTCGTAAGCGAAGCGAAGGACAATTTCCGCAAAGACGACGACGTGCGCTGGCAGTTCGGCGTCCCGCCCAAAGGCAACGCCAACTTCGCCTGGGTCCAGCACTTCATCCACCACCTCACGCCCCAGGGCATGGCCGGCTTCAGCCCCGCCAATGGTTCCGCAGCCGCGGGATTCTCCAACCAGTCCGGCGAAACTATCGCCTTGAACTAGCCCGCAAAACTATCTCCCAGATGCACTCACTCACTTACATCAAGATCTCCAACTTCCGCTCCTGCCTCTCCACCGAGCTTTCGATTAACGAATTCACGCCGATTGTCGGTTACAACAATGCGGGTAAGTCGACGATTCTCTCTGCGATTGAGTGGCTCTTGGCACCTACTGCACTTAATGTCGCCGATTTCAATGTTACAGACCAATCTCTTATCGTAGAGGGCAAGGTTGTAGGTATCGATAATGCGATTCTTGAGGCGATGCCAAACAATCATGCGCAGGCGATCCGCCCCTATCTGTCGGACGGTGAAATCAGGATTCGCCGAAAGATGCCGAGTCCGGGGACGGCGGCGACAGCAAAGCTTGAGGTCAGGGATCTGGCTGTCACTGATGAGAACTCCGATACGGCGTGGCGTAACAATCCAACGGGCTTGGATGGCGCAATCAAGGCGATCTTTCCCAACCCCATCCGCGTGCAGGCGATGGAGAAAGCAGGCGACGACGTAGGCAAGTCGTCGAAAACAAACACAATTGGTCGTCTGATTGCAGCGATCACCGAAGAGGTGAAACAGGCGCATGAGGCAGAATTCAGCGCCGCCCTGAAGACGATTCGCGATCGACTAGCCGCCGATGGCGAGAATCGTGCCGAAGAGTTACAGATGCTCGACGCCGAAGCTTCGGCTCAGCTCGCGGACCTGTTCCCCGGTCTTTCTTTAAAGATCGACTTGGCTCCGCCGGAGATTCCCGACCTCTTCAAATCTGGAACCGTCCACGTTATCGAAAGTGATGGGACGGGAAGCTTCCGAAGTTTCGATTCAGTCGGTCACGGAGCCCAGCGATGCATTCAGATGGCCCTTATTCGCCATCTCGCGGCGAAGACAGCAGCCATTGGAGGAAGCCCGCGGACTACGCTGCTGTTGATCGACGAGCCGGAGCTCTACCTTCATCCGCAGGGGATTGAGCAGGTCCGGCTTGCCCTCAAGAAGCTTTCCCAGAACGGCTACCAGGTTGTATTCTCCACCCACTCTCCGGCCTTGATCACGCGGGATTCGGCTCCGAACACGGTGATTGTGCGAAAGAACGGGGCTCCACTGT
>JBBARN010000290.1:0-2490 GCA_040399845.1 Luteolibacter sp.
GCCTCCTTTCCTTTCCAAGGCTGCGTTCACCATGAGCTTCAGCCATAGAATCTCGGCGACTGAAAAGTCATTCAAGACCATGCGATGCTACACTATTTCATTCACCCGCATCATCTCGCTATGAAGCTCGTTATTCTAATTCTTGCCTCCGTTTCGACGTTTGCCCTCGCCGAAGGAACGCTTGTCACAGTTGACACTGGCGCACTCGAAGGCACAGCCGAGAAAGGTGTCCACACCTTCAAGGGCATCCCATATGCCGCGCCGCCCGTCGGCGGGTTGCGCTGGCGGGCACCGCAAGCCCCGCCCAAGTGGGACGGCGTCCGCAAGGCGGTGCGTTACGGCTCCGATGCCCCGCAGCGGCTGTCGCTCACTCAGGATGAGGACTGCCTTTTCCTCAACGTGTGGGCACCCGCCGACGCTGCGAAGCGTCCGTATCCCGTGATGGTATGGATTCACGGCGGCGGGCTCAGCGTCGGCAGCGGGAGGTGCGCTGGCGAAAACTTTGCAAAAAAGGGCGTGGTGCTTGTGTCGTTCAACTACCGGCTCGGACGACTCGGTAGCTTCGCTCACCCGGCGTTGCTGGCGGCGCGCCCCAAGGACGAACCGCCGGGCAATTTCTGGTTACTCGACCAAATCGCAGCACTCGAGTGGGTGCAGCGCAACATTGGCAAGTTCGGCGGCGACCCGAAGCGAGTGACCATCTTTGGCGTCTCCAGTGGCGGCACCTCGGTGAACATGCTGATGATGTCACCCAATGCGAAGGGGCTTTTCAACGGAGCTATCGCGCAGAGTGGTATCGGGGGCTTTGGGCCGTTTCGCCGAATCTCCGCCGCGGTCGGCGACCGCCCGTCGCAAGTCACGCTCGGCCAACGCTGGGCAGAGAAGAGGAATACCACCTCAGCAGAGAAACTTCGCGCACTTTCGTGGCGCGAAGTAATAGCAGACTCTGGCGAGGGCGAGAGCGGCGTGGAGCCGGTCGTAGATGAGGTCGCTATCCCCGACGACCCGCAGAGGGTCTTTGCCGCAGGCCGCCAGCACCGCATCCCGTTTATTGCCGGAGCAAACAGCTTTGAGGGCACGCTCGCGCGAGTGTTCCCGTGGGGCGAACAGCCGCCAAAGCCCGCCATCCAGGCGAATCTCACGCGCCTTGCCCCGCTCTACGGCAAGCCCGCCGCCGTCCCGTCGCTGATGCTCGACCTTTACGGCGACGTCTTTTTCCGGAGCAGTGCTCACTGGCTCGCAAACCAAATGCAGCGCGTCGAAACACCCGCATGGAACTACCACTTCGACTACGTGCGGAAGTCCGAACGCAAAAAATCTCAAGGCGCAGGCCACGGCGCAGAGGTGCCTTATGTCTTCGGCAGCGTCATTCTCCCCGCGCTCGAAGACCTCGCCGCCATCCACGTCGTGCAAGGTCATTGGATTCAATTCGCCAAGACTGGCAATCCCAACGGTCCCGGTCTTCCTGACTGGCCTGCTACCACCACCGCAGCGCCAGTAACGATGGTCTATGGCAACGAAACCACCAAATCCGTGCCCGAACTGGACAAAGCACGATTCGACATACTCTACGAGTGCTACGCTCAGTCGTGGCCCGATATGCCAACGCTGGTGGAGAAACCCACACTGAAGCCATGACTCGCAGCCAGTCCAGATTAACCGCAACGCCGAACAAGGCGCGGCTGGGCAACCCCTACCAGCCCGCTGTTTCGTCGTCGCTTTTCCGTAACTCCAACATCAACCACCGTTTCGACGCTCGCTCCCGCTGGTAGGGTTGCCAGCGCTTGAACGTTAGCTAGAAAAACAAGAAATGCGCCTCATACTCTCACTCATTATCACAGTATTTGTCATCTGTGGAACAGCTTCTGCAAGCGAGAACGCTGTTACATACTGCGTTCAAGCTCTCACGGGACTTGCTGGTGATACCCCAAGATTTGAGAAGGTATATTGCCACGATAAATACGCTTTTTCCGGCGAGCCGACATCAATGGCATTCATTTGTTTGCCGCATATCCCGCCGACAAACTCCCGAGAGAAGATGGAGGATCATAACCTTCTGTCCGCAGCGGGGATCAAGATTGGCGGGACTTTGACCAATGACGGCGTGGTCATCACGCTAGACGCGTCGAATTTGAGCATTCCCAAGAATATGTATGATGGACCGAAGGAGTCATTGATCGTGTTTGCTTTGGAGTGCATCCGAATGACCGCCAAACTAAATCGTATTGAGAATTATTCCATAGAGATATTAGCGACTGCCGAGCTCAAGGACGCATCGCAGCATCTCAAGAAGAAGTTTCTTGCACACGATAAGTCGACGCGATTTACAAGCCATCCCGCAGACGAGCCCAACAAAAAATAAGAGAGCTAACAAGCCGCGCCACGTAACCGCTAGGAGCCGTTTCGTTGAGATGATTTTCCGTAACTACAACCCCAACCCAGTGAGTGACACGCGATCCCGCTCCTAGCGGCACGTGCGCTCTACGTTCG
>JBBARN010000291.1:0-2464 GCA_040399845.1 Luteolibacter sp.
TCGTTTTGATTGCCCCAGTGGCCTTGCTGGCCGCCGTCCATGCCGGGGAAGGGCGGGATGAGCGCAGGGAGTGGCTTCTGCTTCATAAAATGCAACGCCTGCTTGCCGTAGAAGTCGAAGGTGCGCTCGCGATTGACGAACTCCTGCCAGTGCTGGTTGTCGGCTTTGTTGAGCGGCGGCAGATCCGGTGTGAACTCGGCGGCTTTCGGCGCGGGTGGCGGGAGGAGATCGCTGAGGTTGTCGAAGTCCCAGAGGCCAAGCGTGTTATCCATGCGCAGTCGCGGCGAGTTGCCTTTGCGCGGCTTCATGACACCGCGTGAGAGGCGCACATCGTCGAGGATGCCATCGCAGCCGATGCCGCCCTCGACGAGCCGGCCGAAGGCGAGACGTAGATCGGACTTTCCAGTCCGATTCGGATTGGGAACGGACTGGAAAGTCCGTTCTACGGTGGCGACCTGCTTGCCATCCACCCACATCACGACGCCCTTCTCATCGACGCTCGCGAGCAAGTCGTGCCACTTTCCGTCGCAGACATCGACCTTCGAATCGTAATCGCCGCCGCGTCCGGGCATGAAAAGCGCCAGCGTGCCGCGACCCGCGTGCGTGTAGAGTTCCCAATGCGTCGCCGAGGACTTCATCTCGGACGCGACAAGGATGTTGTAGCCCTTTTTGCCATCTAGCTTCGCGCGACACTCCACCGTGAACGGCAGCTTCGCATACTCCGCATCTCCATCGACCACCCAACCGCCCTTCAGCGCCTTCCCAAACTCCTCGCTCATCGACGCGACGCTCTCCGGCTTGGAGCTTGAAACTGGCGACTTTGAAACTGGCTTCTGTTTCGAGTCATCCCAGGTGCGATACACGGGCTTCTTCGCCGCTGGTGCATCATCGAGTTGCGGGACGAGCCACTTCAAGCCATCGAGATTGTCGAGCAGGCGGCCCTCCGCGTCCTCGTCCGTGTGATTGAGGATGCCAATCGGGCCGTTGTAGCCGCTGGCGCGGATCTGGCGCAGCACCTTCACATCCTGTGTGCCGACACCGAGCGGGAGGATTTTGCGGCCCTTGGTGTCACCGGCGATGTCCATGCCGTTGAGGTTCAGGCAGAGCAGGTGAGGCTTCATGGCCTCGATGGCCTGCGGCAAGCGGTCCAGGTGGCTGTGGCCGTGGTGCAGGTTGTAGATGATGCCGATGTTGTCGGTGGCGTGGTTCTTTTTGAGGTATTCGCACACGGCGATCATGTTTTCAGGCTCGCCGCCCCAGCCGCCGTGGTTGTAGATGCCGACTTGGCTGCCGATGGCCTTGGCTTTGGCTAAAATGGGCAGCAGACCTTCCGCAGCGGATTTGACCTGAGCTTCCTGCGTTTCGCCCGCGCCTTTCATCATGATCCAGAGCTGTGGATGGAGCTTGTACTTCTCAAACAATTGGAAGGCTTCGTCATGCGTGCCCCAGAACGCGAACATCTCGATGCCGTGTTTCTGATACGCGAGGATCTCCCGTTCAAACTCCGCCACATGCTCGGGCCGCCAGTCATAGGCGACTTTTTTGAGCCCCATCTTAGCCACCATCTCGGCTCGGGCTTCAGGAGAACGCTTGGCCGCATCAAACGGCACGATGCACCACGCCGCGAGATTGGATGGGTCGAAAAGATCGGCTCCGAACAGGGAGGCAGAGAGGCTGAGGAAAAGAATGAGGCGGTGAATCATAAAATGGGCGTGGGTAGTTCGAGTTCGCCGAAGCGGGGGCGAAGAGGCAGAGGCTTTGGATGTGGTTTTAGTACGCTTTGAGTGAATGGTATATTTTCAAGGACTGCTCCATGCCTAAACTTCCCCTTGGGGTTGACGTGAGGTGGGTCGCTTGGCAATCTGACGGATGCTACTCAATCATGGAATCCATCTCGGCTACTGCACCAATATCCACCGCGGAGAAACGTGGGAAGAGACGTGGCGTGGACTGAAGGATTACACACTGCGGGTGAAGGATCGTGTCAGCGATGGAAAGCCTTATGGCATCGGTCTGAGATTGAGCGAACAGGCAGCTCGTGAACTGAGCGCGCCAGGTAAGGTGGCTGAGTTCAAGGCCTGGCTGGAAGCGAATCACTGCTATGTTTTTACCATCAATGGTTTTCCGTATGGCTCGTTTCACGGCACCAGGGTGAAGGAGCAGGTGTTTAAACCCGATTGGTCCACGAAAGAACGCTTGGTCTATACCAACCTGCTCTTTGATATCTTGGCTGAGCTTTTGCCAGCAGGCGTGAGCGGCAGTGTGAGCACGCTTCCTGGATCGCATAAAACGTTCGGGATTGGGTCCGAGGAACTGACGGCCATCTTTGAAAACCTGCGCCTTTGCCGCGAGCACATTGAAAAGCTTTGTGTGGCCACGGGGCACGATCTTCATCTGGGTTTGGAGCCTGAGCCGCTGGGCCTGTTCGAGACGAGTGGCGAGACCCTGAAGTTTTTTGGCCTCT
>JBBARN010000292.1:0-2437 GCA_040399845.1 Luteolibacter sp.
CTCCGGAGTGACCTGCGGGAACGAGCCATTTTTGATGATGTTTTGTCCCCCGGCAATTTTGATGATGTCGCCGAGGTAGCCATCCGGTCCCGCCACAAAGAGCGGCGTCTCACTAATAACCATCAGGACTTTCGGCCCCTTGTTGCTCGCGGCTTGGATACGCCTTACGGTTGCAAGTGTCTCCCGGATGCGGTGCTGTGCGGCTGCGATACCGCTCCGGATACCCGTGAGCGCTCCGATGGCATCGATGTGCTTCCCTATCGCCGCAAAGCTCGTCGAGAGCATCACGTAAACCGGCACACCCAGCCTCTTCGAGAGGGTTTCTGCGGCATCTCTGGTGATGGTCCCGCTCTCGACCACCACCAGATCGGGTTTGAGGGCGACCATCCGCTCGTAGCTTGGCCGAGTGAAGTCCCCCACACGCGGGAGGCTTTGGACAGCTGCCGGATAGTCGCAATAAGACGTTATCCCGACAAGGGTCTTCCCGGCTCCGGCATCGTGGATGTGTTCCGTCACGCTTGGCGCGAGCGAAATGATGCGCCGCGCGAAGCGCGGCAACACCACATCTCGTCCGAGGTCATCCACGATGCGGATTGCCATCAGGCTTCCGATTCCTCAGCTGCTTCGTCACCAGACGCGTTGTCATCATCTGTGTCATCTTCATCAGCGTCGTCTTCGTCGTCTTCGTCGTCTTCATCTTCTTCATCCGGGCCGGCGGGGATCACGATACGCACTGAGTTGGATGGCAGCATCGCAGTGAAGACTTCCGGGTGGATGATGGTGGCGAGTACGATTGGGTTCCCGAGAATCGTCTGGCGATCAGCAACGTAGATATCACCCATTTTCTCGGCGACGGTGCCGACAAACCCACTGAAGCGCGCAAGGCGATCATGGTCGGCATCCATGTTGTCCGAAACCACGATAATCACTTCCGGGTTGTAGTCGGTCAGGGCATCGAGAGCCGATGCACTGCTTTGAACAGTCGCATCAAACTGACATCCAAGAAATGGCAACCAGTCACTCAGCTCGCCGGCGGCGGTGACGGGGTCGTGGGACGCGAGGAGGCAGATGCGCTGGCGGACACGGAGCAGCGTCCGGTCCTTGATTTCGTGCAATGTTGCTTCGTGGTTCATGGGAATATCCTACCGCTCCATCATCCGGTCACCGACATAGAGCCGTCCCGCATCTAGATCTTGCTCAGCCACCGGGAGCGCTTTTGTGAATGCATCCCTGTGGATGGCAGCCGCGTGGCCATCGGCGGCGACATAGGTCATCCGTTCCTGATGCCGAAAATCAGCACTCGATGTGCATCCATAACCCGGGTAGCACCAGCTCGATGGCGGCTGAAGCATATTGACATCCGATGCTTTTGTCGTAGCCCAGCGGATATCCCGCGGGGATGTTGCGCCCGGGTCTGCGCGGTTTGCCGCATCCCCAAAGAGTATTGTCGATGCCGGCTGTGTGATTTCCCCAAGGGCTGCGGGTTCAAGCAGGATGTAGCTTGGCGGAGCATAGCTCGTTCCGGCTAGGCGCTCGTTGTACCCATACCCAATGCCACCGAGGTGTCCCTTTGTCGTGTACGAAGGACAGGACTGGATGCCATTTGACTTTGTATACGGAAAAAGAATGGCGCCTTCGCGCAGCCAGCGGTTGTTTTCCGGGCTCCAGGCGATCGACCAGTAGGTGCTGTAGTCCCACGTGAACAGTGGGAGGCGCTCATCGTAGTCCTGAGCGTAGAGCAGCGCCGCAAGCCCAAGCTGTTTGGTGTTGGAGAGGCACGCGGTACGTCGGGCAGCTTCCCGGGCACTGGCGAAGACGGGGAAGAGAATGGCTGCGAGGATTGCGATAATCGCGATGACGACGAGGAGCTCAATAAGCGTGAAGCCACGCCTAAATGCTCCGTGTTGGGGTACGGAGAGTGTCAAACCGGGTCCTTCTGGTCTGTACGGCGCAGACCGCGTGATGTTCCCGACCGCTGGTGACCGGACTTTGCCGCTGAGTGACCTCAGTGACTTACCGTTGCGCGACAGCGCCCGAGTTACACGGGCTTCCCCACACCAATGGTTTCCCACTGGTCTGGCGGACGGGTTTGGCGCTGCGGAAAACCGCTACGCCGAGTCATCTTAGCAGATAAAGTTAGTGCTCAGGCGATTCCGAGTTTAATCAGGGTGCCAAGAACATTGTAGAGGACGGATGCCGGGCTGCCGATGGCATCGACTGGCTCAACGAGCTCCGGCTTAAAGGTCTTAAGCACCGGCGTGCTCTCTTCTTCGTAAACTCTCCAACGACGTTGGATGACATCATCGGATGCATCATCAAAGCGGTTTTCCTTAAGCGCCCGGCGCCGCAGACGGTCAACCATAACGGCTTCATCGGAGCAAACGAGGTGGAAGACTGCCTGGACATCCACGTGATGATCGAGGAAGTGTGCCTGTTC
>JBBARN010000293.1:0-2429 GCA_040399845.1 Luteolibacter sp.
GACGTTGGGCTTCCCTCAGGTCTCCGAGACCGATCTGGGCAACGCCCATCATGAGGTTTGCCGCAGGATCCTGCTCACGCATGGCCAGCACATCGCGCAGCAAAGGAACAGCACGGACATAGTCCTTGCTCTGAATGTATTCGACCGCCTGCTTGTAAAACGCCGTCGGATCCACGGTATCGGCCGTCGGCATCTGGATGCTTCCCCCGCCCGTGTATTGAGCATGGGCCGGAGCAGTCAGACCGTACGATGCGATGGCGGCGCACAGAGCGAGTAGTGCAAGCTTCATGGCAGATGTCTCTTTTCAGCACATTTCTGCGACAAGGGTCGTCCCCTGTCCACTGCCCGGAACTGGCAATTGCGCTCCCACTTCGGGCGATCGAAGCGTAGGAGGTGGCCGTTCATAGCGGGAAAACGTTTGCCTGCTTGCAGAGCCTAACCCCCGCGCGTCCATGGAAGCAAGAGAAACGCCGGCCCTAAGACCGGCGTTGGCTAATGGGAAGGGAAGATCCCCCGTTGGAAAGAACTAGAAGTGTACCTGAAGCTCGACGCCCCAGGTTTGCGGAAGGGTCCGCGTGAAGTTCTGATAGTAATACCCGACCACGTTGTTCGGGCCCACCGGGAGCGTGGGGTTGTAGCAGACGTCCGAAGCGGTGGCGCATTGCGGCGATGGCGTGGTGTTCGTCCGCGGGTTGGCCCGGAAGCTGTTGCCCACGGAGTCATAGCCGTTCTGGTCGAACACATTCCGCACGAAGCCAATCACGGTGAACATGCCGTCGGCGTCGTTCCAGATCAGGCGTGCGTCTGTCTGGTCGAAAGCCGGCGTGATATCGCCCGCATTGTTGAACACGCTGGAAGTGAATTCGTCGCGCCAGTAATAGCTGACCGACGGCAGCAGCGTGGAGCCATCCTCGAAATTGAACGAGTAGGAAGCGTTGAAAGCGACCTTGTTCTCGGGCGACTGCGGAAGAACGCGGCCCTCGAGCGACTGAATCGGATTGACATAGGTCGGGTCAGTGACCGGTACGGTCGTAGGGATGTCACCGTTCAGATACAGGCCGCTCTCGGTGATTTCCGGCTTGAGATAGGCATAGGTGAAACGGAAAGTCAGGTCATCTACCGGCCGCCATGTCGACTCGAGTTCGAAGCCCGTGGTCTGAACCTCCGGAATGTTGCGCAGAGCGCTGATACGTGTTTCGCCAGCCTCGCCAATATTCAGAATTTCGGTCAACGGAACCTGTATGTCGGTGTATTCGTACAGGAACAGCGACATGTTGGCGGTCAGGCCCCAATCCGGAACTTCCTGCTTCCAGCCCAACTCGTAGGAGTTGACATATTCGGGATCGGTCAGCGGGAGGGGCGTGAGGTTTGTCGCGTTGAACGCACCTGTTTTGTAACCGCGGCTATACTTTCCGTAGACCAGTGTATCGGTCGAGGGGGACCATTCCAGCCCCGCTGTGCCCGTCCACGCATTCCACTCATATCCCAGCGTTCGTGACGAGACCCCAGTCACCGGATTGAATGTGACGCCGGAGGGGTTGGCTGTAGTGGCCGAGGTCACACCCGCTTGCAGCGCTGGATCCTCGATGGTGTCTGTCAAGCTTGGGGTCGCAAGGTTCGGGATCAGGCGTCTCCCGTTCCAGGAGTTCTGCGTAATGTTGGCGAAGGGCACACCGCAGATCAGCAGGCAGTTAAGCTCCGCTTCCTCGTACATATTCTTGTTGTCAACCGAATATCGGATACCAAGCGTCGCCTTGAACTGGTCTGTGATTTCCCAATCGAGCTGACCGAAAGCGCCGTAGGCGTTGTTGACGCCGCGGTTGTCCGTATACGTCAGGAGCCGGTCGGTGTTTGCGACGTTGGCGCCGGTTATCGTGAAAGGCGCGAAGGAGCTGATAGGGGTGGCGGACGCCGCCAGCGGCTCGTTATTCAGGAATGTACGGACCGGCTGACGGAAGTTCTCCTGATAGGCATAGAGCCCGGTGATCCACTGCAGTGGGCCGTCGTGTGTCGATATGAAGTTGACCTCGTTGGAGAAAAACGCGCGGTTCTCGTTGTAGTCCAGGGTCTGTTCCGGAAAGATCGTGCGCGTGAACGCACCTGTGTTCGATGGCTGGCCGGCAGCTGTGGCCCGATAGGTAATCGACTTGATGGGCGTGCCGTCCTGATCGCCAGTCAGGTGGTATCGGTAAAAGATGTAACCCCCGACATATTTGATGTCGAAGCCAGGCGCCTCGTAGATCATCTCCAGAGCGAAATCGTCGTAGTTGTCCAGATCGGCGATGCGTGGTTGGGAATCGTTCAGATCGGTGTTGCCCTCCACTAAGCGCGGATTTGTGGCCAGCGATCCCGACTGAGTAAAGCTGAGCACGGACAGGTTTGGCGTGCAGCCAAGCCCCTGCTGCAATGCCGTGGTGCAGTAGGCCCAC
>JBBARN010000294.1:0-2428 GCA_040399845.1 Luteolibacter sp.
TGGAAACTGGTCCGTTCCGGCATCAACACAGATGAGCCGTCGGGGCACGGTCTGTATTTGGGTAGCTTGCACGAAATCACTCGTCGTCCATGTCCCATGGGCGGTGGCGAGGTGAACGTGCTTGAGTACAATATGCAATCGTTCCTCGAATCGTGTGTCGCACGATACCGTGAACTTACTGGGGCCACGTACCTCCGGAAAGTTTCCACCCCCTTCATCGGGTGCCCTGCTGGGGACGGGTATGAGAGCGACGATGGCAGGTGGGAGAAAGGTGCTGTGAAGGCCCCAGTGAAAAGTGACCCTGGTGCCGCCTCCGGCGGCGCGGGGGGCACACTTCAACCCATCGCTGCCAAGGTCCTCATGAAGGTCCTGTACGCGGCCCGTATGGCTCGCTTCGACTTGCTGCGCGCGGTCGGAGCTCTTGCCAGCTGCGTGACGAAGTGGGATGCTCTTTGCGATAAGCGTCTCCACAGGTTGATGTGCTACGTACATCATACCTTGCACCTGCGCATGGTGGGCTGGGTTGGTGATTCCTTGTCAGATCTTCGCCCGCATTTATTTGCGGATGCGGATTTCGCAGGCGATCATAACTCGATGAAGAGCACGTCGGGCGTGTACCTGTGTATACAGGGCCCCCGTACCTGCTTCCCACTTGCAGGCATCTCCCGCAAGCAGGGTGCTGTCTCTCATAGCACTCCTGAGGCGGAGATCGTGGCCGCGGATGTGGCTGTGCGCCTGGAAGGCATTCCGGCGCTTCCGCTGTGGGACCTACTTCTTGGAAGGCCACAGTGCATTTTGTTCCACGAGGACAATCAGGCCATGATCCAGGTCATGAAAACTGGACGCAATCCAAGTATGCGTCACATTGAGAGGACACACAAAGTGTGTATCTCCTGGCTCCATGAGCAATTGATGTCCGGCGATTACGAGTTGGTCTACGAAGCGTCCGACAAACAAGCCGCCGACATCTTCACAAAGGCTTTCGTCGATTCGACGAAGTGGGCCCACGCATGTGAGTTGATCAATCATGTCGACCATGCGACGTTTTGGCCAGCCCCCGCACACGGGCGGGGGGAAGCCCCCACGGCAGACCGCACGGCTGACCGAAGGGAGGCTACGCCCCAAAAGGCTGTCAGCCGGGGGGCAAAAGGGGCGTCTGTAGCCCCTACGGGGCTGCAGGGAGGCGCCCCGGCCCCACCACGACAAGAGTCTGGGGCAACACAGCCGTCTTCAGGTCACAGTGACGTCCATGACGTCGCGGTGGTGTCCAAGAATGGCGTGTGTGAACTTGCCTGTGGCGTCGATGACGCTGCATGGAAAGGGTTGATTGGGCAACGAGTCAGTATCCCAAGAGATACGGCTGTTGACCTGGCAAGACGGATCACCGCTGTTGATTGGCCGGCGCAGTCCCGAAAGACCATTCATGGTCGTGGGACCGCCGTTGGTGCGACCTATGAGATCAATGGACCCAGGTTAGGCCATTGGACCAGGCGCAGCCAGAAGCTGATCATGAAGATCAATGCGGCAATCAAAGAGGCGTTGGGCGACACCCACTTCGAGTGGGGCTCGTTGCAAATCAACCTCGATTCCGTCTCCGATGTCCACGTTGACAAGAACAACGTTGGACCCTCCATGATCTTCCTCTTGGGTGAGTTCACCGGGGGGGCGTTCAGGGTCCAGGGCTCTCCGATCAAGTTCGCTGAGTCCGGACAAGGGCTGTTCATTGACGGCTCTAAGCCGCACTACTCGGAACCTTTCACGGGCACGAGAGTGTCGGTTGTCGCGTTCCTTCACAAGGAAACGGAGAGCCTCTCGATGAAGGACCGTTGTTATCTACGATACCTCGGTTTCCAATTCGGAGGTCCCGGAAGCGACGTCTTCCCCTGTGGCATTCGCGGATGCACGGGAGAAGAACCCCAAAGGACGATTGTCGAGTTCTGTTGTGAACCGGACAGTCTGATGGGGCAGCCAACGGAGGCCAGCTGTGGCTGTCTCGTTGTTCGCCTCACGGCGGACGACGATATGACGTCGCAGAGCGGCATGGCAAAGGCCAGGACCGCTATCCGTTTGGCAGGTTCCTCTGTCATGTTGTGGGGCAGTCTCCCGTGCACCGGGGGCTGTACCTGGCAGAGGGTCAATGCTTCCCGGGGGGCCGAAACTGAGGCCAAAATCCGGGCGCATTGGGCTTTGTTCGAGCTCCTTTGGATGAGCTTCGAAGAGCTTGCGTGTCTTTGCTTACAGCAGGGCGGGTGCGTAGCTTTAGAATGGCCTTCCGCGTGTAGGTACTGGAAACGTCCCAGGGTCGTTGCTTTCTTGGACCAACATGGTTTCAAGAAGACCACGTTTCATGGTTGCTCCTATGGAGTAGCGGCGACTACAGGGCAAGATGCCGGCAAACCTATTCTCAAACCGTGGACCATTGCTACCA
>JBBARN010000295.1:0-2370 GCA_040399845.1 Luteolibacter sp.
GACTGCATCCATGTCCTTGAGAGCAATATCTCCCGGTGGATGAGCTTTAGTTTCATCCCGCCGGCGGCGAACTTTGCTGCCAGATAATCGAGCAGCTCGGGATGCGTAGGCAGCTCTCCATTAACCCCAAAGTCGCTTGGCGTTGCCACGATGCCGCGGCCGAAGTGGTGTCTCCAAACGCGGTTCATCCAAACACGTGTCGTGAGCGGGTTTTCTGGACTGGTCATCCACTTTGCAAGCGCGGTACGCCGTCCCGTGGTCTTTGCCGATGCTGGCGCATCCGGGATATCCACATTCCCCGGCAGACACTTCAAAAAGCCAGGCTTGATGGGATTTCCCGGGAGGTAGGCATCCCCGCGGCGGTGGATGCGGTATTCCCCAAACGTCGGGCCTGGGTCTGTAACCGCCATCGCCACCGGGACCTGCTCGCGGCTGACCTCAACCATATCGATATCCTTGCGGACATCCCGGTAGCGCTGCATTTCCGCGCCAAGCCCGGCCTCGATTTCGGCCTCCGCAGGTTGAAGCGAGCCCATTTTGCGCGCCGCTGCCTCCCCCTTGCCGCGGAGAACACCGTATTCATCGCGCAGCGGTTTTAGCTTGGCTTCCGATGCTGCAATCCGGCGTTCGATGGCCTTGCGTTCATCCTGTGTGCACAAGTCGATATCGCGGCGTTCGGTTGGCGCGAAAATCGCCGCTAGTCGGTAGTAATCGGCTTGCGGTAGCGGGTCATATTTATGGTCGTGGCAACGTGCGCAGGCAATCGTAAGTCCTAAAAACGCGGAGCCAGTCGTCGCGACAAGGTCATCCACTTCATTGGCACGCGTCCGGGCGTTGTTCTCGACAATGTCTTTCGGCCCAGCGGCCAAAAAGCCGGTCGCGACGAGCGCAGCTGGGTCGCCGGGCGCCAACTCATCCCCGGCTAGCTGATGCTCAAGAAATGTGTTGTAAGGCATGTCCTTATTGAAGGCATTGATGACCCAGTCGCGGTACCGCCAGGCATTAGGCCGGTCTTTATCGCCTTCAAAGCCGCCGGAGTCCGCGTAGCGGACGATGTCCAGCCAGTGCCGTCCCCAGCGCTCGCCGTACTGCGGGCTGGCGAGGAGGCGATCGACAACCTTTGGCCAGGCATTTGGAGTGCGGTCCTTTTCGAATGCCTGTACTTCTTCAAATGTCGGGGGCAGCCCCGTCAGGTCAAAATAGGCACGCCGTATCAGATCGCGGCGACTCGCCGGCGGATTCCATGTGAGGCCGTTTTTACGCAAACCAGCATGTACAAACGTATCGATGACAGAGAGGCCATTCTTTGCAGCTGGTTTTTCCACCGACTTGTTGATCGGCGCAAAGGCCCACCAGACCTGTTGTTTGGCATCCCCAAGCGTGCGGCCGAAGTAAGGAGCACCTGCATCCAGCCACTGTGTCAGATCTCTGACTTTGCTCTCACTCAGCTTGCCACCCGGAGGCATGAGTGGCGCTTGGCGTCCAGAAACAAGATTGTGGATGCGGGATTTGCCACCGATGCTCACCGCAAGCACCCGTCCCTTGGAGCCGCTGGCCTTGAGCGCAGCCTCGGAGCGGAGGTCGGTATGCGACATCACGGTCGAACCGCCGTGACAATCGAGGCAGGCATCCTTGAGGATTGGGGCAACACGCGTATCGAAGAATGCCTGATTGACGCTGGGCAGAATAATCGTCTTCTTGACGGGAGGGGCTGCCGCAAGCGCGAGCACAGGCAGGGCGATTCCCGCAAGTCCGGCGATGACAACCCTACTTGGATGCATTTACTCAGTCGACCTTTTGCTCGATCAGGGTGCCGAAGCGCTTACCGATTGCGAGCGCCGGGTCCAGAGGGACATCCACGGCAACACAGTCTGCCGGGATACTAATCGTTGGCGTCTGCTTCAGCATTTTGCCTTCAAACTGCGGGAGGTATGGTCGCAGCTCAGTGAGCATCTCCTGCGTCATTTCACGGATTTCGCGCAAGGTACAGACAGCCGCCGTCAGTGGATCAAGTGCCAGGGCATGTACTAAATGCTCAGGATCGCCAGACAGGGCAGCATCCGCGCAAAGGCTTTGGACATTGATATTGGTCTGGCAGAGCGCGGCGCACTGCGGCGGCAGGCTGCCAATGGCTTGTGGGTGGAGGCCGTTTGCATCCGCGATGGTCGGAACTTCCACGCAGCACCCTTGCGGAAGGTTGGAAATGTAGCCATCGTTTCGGACATTTCCCATAAACTTGAACGGATTGCCGGTGACAATACCTTCCAAAATGTAGGAGCAGTATTCGACGGAGCGGCCATCGATGGCGGTGCTTTCAAACTGCAGCGGATCGACTTTCTCGTACTTTTCCGCCATCGCCTTGCCCCACTT
>JBBARN010000296.1:0-2368 GCA_040399845.1 Luteolibacter sp.
CTTCCAGACATGGTTAAAAATGAGCTGGGCATCTTTGATCTCCAAATCCACCGGAGCGGCGGATTTGGGGGTGGATTCGGGAGTAGCTGTCGACATGGGAAAAGGTGGCTGTATGCCAAGGAGTGGATCTTGCCAAGTGCAGGATTGGCAGAAGCACACCGCAACGGCAGCTATTTGGCCCTAGCCTTTCAACGTCATGAGGTAGGCTAACAAGTCCGCGGTGCTTTGATCAGGCAACGAATCCAACAGGCCTTCAGGCATGAGGGAACGGCGGATAAACTTGGTGCTACGGATGTCTTTTTTATCCAGGCGACGATCCGGGAAGCCGGGCTGACGGATGACGGTGGCTTGCTTGTCTTCACTGACATAGAAGGCATCGATGAGATCGCCGTTTTTCATTTCGACCCGGTAGATGCGATAGCCGGGCTCCATGGCCGCATTGGGCGTGAGGATGTTGCGCAAGACGGCCTCTAGGCCCATGGAACCAACACCACTGAGATTCGGGCCGATCTGACCGCCAGCCGCGCCGATCTGATGGCAGGCCATGCAGAGAGCTGAAAGGGCTTTGCCATTGGCGGCATTCCCCTTGGGTGCCAGCGCGGTGAGCTTGGCAAACTTGGCATCCAGAGCCTTGGCTTGCTCCTCGGTGAGCAGTGGCGGGGTGTCGATGGTTTTAGCGAGGCGGGCACCTTTGCCGAATTTAGAGTCGGCTTTGAGAAAGGTCATATAGGACTTATTGGACCTATCCGACCGGTCAAAAGTGCCACGGACTTCCTGCGCACTCCGAGCCACTTTCCAAACCCTGAACTCCATCATGGCACCTTCAGTGCCTTTGCCGGGACCGCTCCAGCCGATGCGGCAGTTTTCCCACTTCGCAGGCGCAGGCTTACTGCCCTCGGCATCGAGCTCGCCGTTTTGATAGATCCGCAGAATGCCCTGGGCATCGCGAGTGACGGCGAGGTGAGTCCAAAGGTCAGGCGTCATGGGTTTGTTTGCCACACAGACGTCGCGCAGCTCAGAGCCAGCATAGACACGGAATTTGCCACCAAAGAAATTCATGTCCACGCCGCCGCCCACACCGAGCAGGCCGTCTTCGTTGCCAATGCCGGGCGCAAGACGCACCCAGGCCTCGACGGTGAAGGGACCGTCGAGCGTGATCCTGGAATCGACCCAAGCGCTGTCCTGGCCGTCGAGCAGCAAGACCTCGCGGAAAATGCCACCCAGCTGCTGCTGAAGCTTGGCGATGGCAGGATCATCCCCCAGCACGGTGGCAAGTCGCTCGACCGTCGGGCCGTCGAGGTCAGCCTGCGGGAGAGTTTTGTCGAGCAAAGCAGTGACGATGGTCTTGGCTCCAGCCTTGGTGCTGGAAAGCGCGTTGAGAGCGCTGCGGCGCTGCGCCGGCTGAAGGGAAGGATAAATTGCGAGGAGCTTGGTGGCAGCCTCGGGTGCCCGTGAGGCGGCGAGAGCTTCCAACGCGGCATCGCGCGTGAGGGGATCAGAATCGGATTTCGCGAGGGAGGCAAAGAGCTCGGCCTCGCCACTGCGAAGATCGCGCAGCCCTCTGAGGAGATCGGGTTTATCCTTTCCGACCTTGAGCATGGCCACCAAATCCCCCTCAAGCGCCGTGAGCTGGAAACCGCTGATGAGTTGCGAAGCAAGCATTGGGGAGGTTTGCAGCATCTGCTTGGCCGTCTGGGTCAAAAGCGGCGCCACCTGCTTGGCATCGAGTTTCGTGCGCTGGGCCAGCAGTGTCTCAGCAACAGCGGCGCGGGATTTTTCGTGGGTGAGCAGTGCTTGGAGAGCCTCACCCACGCCAGCTTCGGCGGGGAACTGAGCGAGGCGTAGGAGTTCTTCGTCATTCGGGGCGCGGTCGAGCTGCGGGAGCAGTTTGGCGACGCGGGAGGCGCTGGCCTTTGGCTCCAACGCGAGCGAAGCAAGCACGCGGGCCTCGACGGGCAGTTTCGCCGCGGCTTCGGAGTCGAGGAACTTCGCGACGATGTCGGGATGACGCTCTAGGAACATACGAACGAGGAAGCGCTCGAACTCGCGGTCGTAGGCCTCACGCACGGGAATTTGCTTGGCGCCACGGGAGGAGGCTGTGGTGGGCCCGGGGAGGCTGGGTTTGGCGAAGGCAAGCAGACCAGCGATGTTTTGATCGGAGAGATGCCGACCGATTTGATGGATCTGACCAAATGGACTGCTGGCGAGATACTCTTGAGCGGCAAAATGGGTGGCTGGGAGTTGTTTACGGTCGAGAAGCTCCTGCCAAGCCAGATGTGACTTTGCGACAGGTTGTTTGCCAAGCATCGCGAGGAGTTCCTCGGTGCTGAGTTGGGTGAAATCAGCCACTTCGGCTTTCGCGCCTTTC
>JBBARN010000297.1:0-2351 GCA_040399845.1 Luteolibacter sp.
GTCGTTGGGGAAAGGCCGCCGGGTTGATGGCAATTGGCGCAGTTCACGGCGAGGTAGCTGCGGGAACGCTCCGAGATCGAGGCTGATGCATCAATGGGGCTGGCGTGCTTGGGTTCGTCGCTGGCAGGTTGTGACAGGCCTGCGAGCAGGCCGTGCTGGCTGAGGAGGTCGAGTTGATTGCCGGGGAATCCTTTGAGGATGGATTCGCGATTGAGCTGCCGGGTGTTGAAGGACAGGGCAAAGCCAGCATTGGGGTTGTGGCAGATCACGCACTCCGATTGTGCGGGAAAGCGCCAAGTTTGGCTGCGTGACACGCCTTTTTCGCTGACCGTGATCTGCGTTTCTGCACCCGACTCGGGGACGAGGGTGGCTTCTGTTCCCGAGTCGTTCCAGCGATAGCTGACACCATAGGCGCCGGCTTCATTTTTGATGAGGAGACGCGTCTCGATGGGGCGGGCGGTTTTGGGGTTTCCGCGTTCGGTTTCCAAATCCAGATGCTGCACCCAGATCATGCCGGTGGGGAAGTTCCAGTTGCCGTCCCGTGTGCCTTCGATGCGGCTGTTGAGATCCGGCATGACGAACCAATGACGTGAAAGAGCATGGTCGTTCCAGGCTGGATGATTCACCGCATAGGGCAGCACCGACGAGGCGGGAGAGAGTTCGCTCGGGCGTGTGAAGAGGCGCGTGTCACTGAGCTTCTGCGGGAATCCGGCACCGGGCTTGCCTGCGACGAGCCGGAGGATCTTGCCTCCGCTGTAATCCGTCGCGAGCACGTCGCCATTGGTGGGATCGGCATGAAAGGCGGTGATGGCGCTCTTTCCCGTGAGGCGTGTGACCACGGGCGGCTTGCCCTCGCGGCGCAGGAGGCTCCACAAATTGCCCGAGGTGTAGTCGGCGAAAAGGTATTTCCCCACCAGCTCAGGGAATCGGCTGCCATGATAGACGAGGCCTCCCGTGATGGAGTTCCCCTGACCGGTGCCGGAGCCATGGGGATAGGCATGGAGTGAAGGCACACTTTCAAAGGCAGTTTCTGCGGCGGTGGGTTTCTTCGGACCTCCGGCCAAACCTTCGCGGTAGGGCCAGCCATAATTGCCGCCTCGAGTGACGATGTTCACTTCTTCCCAGGAGCCGCCGCCGACATCGGCCATCCAGAGGTCGCCTGTCTTGACATCAAAATGAATCTGCCAGGGATTGCGCATGCCGATGGCCCAGAACTCGGTGCGCACCTTGTCCAAGGCGGTGAGGGCCACCCCATTGAGCTGGCCATTCCACGAGCCGCCGAGGCTTTGATGGACGAATGGATTGTCCTTCGGGATCGTGAAGCGGGCTTTGCCATCGGTGAGGGGGATAGAAGGATGCGCGTTAGGCTCCAAGCCGCCGGGCTTGCGGTCCACATCGATGCGAAGGATGCCGGAGAAGAAGTTTTTGCTGATGTTCTGACCGTTTTCGTATTGGTCATTCTGACCACCTTCGTCACCGAGGGAGATGTAGAGATAGCCGTCAGGCCCAAAGCGCAGCGATGACCCTTGATGATTGGGGGCTTGATCGAGTTGTTCGATGAAAACGACCTCAGAAGCCTCATCCGCCAGCCATGAGTGATCAGCTCGCCTTTCGAAGCGCGAGACGCGTTCATAGGATTGGCCATCCTGTTTGGTGATCGAATAGAAGACAAAGAACTGGCGGTTCTCGGCCTGTTTCGGATGAAACGCGATGCCGGTGAGTCCTTGCTCGCTGGAGGTCGCCAGCTTCTCTCCACGGCTTTTAAGTAGCGCATTGAGATCCAAAAAGATCTGGGACTCCGGCTTCGGAGCCGTCAGATCTGGGACCATGCGAATGATCCCTGTTTTCTTCTCGAGAACAAACAAGCGGGTGGATTTGTCCGCGATGGACTCCAGTCCGCAGGGCTCGTCAAAACGCAGTCCCGGCAGCGCATCCGTCCATTCATAGGCGGTGGAGGGCGGAGCCGCTGGCACATTGAGCGTGGCATTGATCAGCCGGAGCTTATTGGAAAGAGTGATGGAGACTTTGGCCGTCGCTGACTCCCCTTCCCGCGTGGCGACACGATAGACGAGGGAGTCGTTTTCGAAGCCTGCACCGGTGTGTGTGTATTCGATGATGCCGCCATCCAGCACGATGGCCTGTCCCTGAGTCGGCGGGGTTTCGATCACCAGCGTTTGGGGATCCATCTTGCCCACTTTGGCGTAGTCGTTACTCAGAACAGGAAGTCTCTCCTGGCCGCCTGGATGCAGGGTGTATTTATCTCCATTGGCGACGAGGGGGCGCGGCGGTGGCGTGGGCGACTGAGCTGATAGGTGCGTGATCGCTGTGATGAAAACGAGCGAAGTGCTGAG
>JBBARN010000298.1:0-2338 GCA_040399845.1 Luteolibacter sp.
GAAGGCGACTTTGATATAGGCGAATGGATGCTCCGGGTGCTTGCGGTGCCATTCCCGGTCATCCCAGGCGACGATCAGTTGCGCGGTGATGTAGTGGCCGCAGGGGCTTTGATCTTCGAAGAAAAAGCAGTGACGATCCCCACCGTGTCCCGTGAGAAGTCGAACCGGGCAATCTTTTTTGAGCGGGATTCCGCAGGCAGTTAAAGCCGCGGCGAGATCCGAGTTGGTCGTCTCGTTTTGTGGAGTGGATTGCAGGTGAATCAGGGACATGGCGGGGATCGTGGGGGGAGTCGATTTTTAGACGACGAGCGGGAAGCTCGGGAGCATTTCGGCGGAGATGGAGATGTCTTGCCATCCTTCGCGCTCGCGGCCGCGCTCGACCTCATCGATCAGCGTTTGACCGGCGGCGGCTCCTGTTGGGAGATGAGCGGTCGAGATCGCGTTGCTCATCGTGAGAACAGACGAAACCTTTTGAGCGAATGGACTGCTTGCAGTCACTTCTCCCTCCATGGTGATCTCGATGGAGAAATCATAATCGGCGCGGCCGATACGGTTTCCCAGACGGTTCTTGAGATAGTTAGAAACCTTCTTGGTTTTATCCTTGAGGCTCTTGATGATGAGGCCTGTTTCATCGGCTCCAATACCATGGACTCCGACGGTTCCTTTGAGTTCGACCAGTGTTGCGGACATGGCTTTCTCCCCGTGTCAAAATCTCATTCCGTGGTGACTGCGAGGGTGACGATGGCTTCGCCTCGAATGATGGCCACTTGCTCGCGATCCGTTTCGCTTCCGCTCCGGATTTCGAAGGCGGGATGATTGCAATAAAGGTCGTGCATCCAGACTCGCGATGAGATCACCTGGCGGCGTTTGGAGATCCGGATGTCCCGGAGCCATGCGTCGATTTTGCCCGCCATGGCTCGATGCGCTTCCGGGGTGACGCGGTCCAGGCTGGCGATGAGTTCCAGGCTGAATGCGACGCGGGCTGTGGCGTCTTGACCTGAGATGCGTTTCGGGTCCGGGCCTGCGAGGAAAACCAATCGCGTGGAGGGTTGATCGGTGGTTTCGAGTTTGAGGCGGAGGCTGTTTACAGGAAGCTCCGGAACTGAGACCGGCGCTTGTTCCATGAACAAAGCGCGGAGGTCGGACATGAGGTCATCGGGGATCGAGTCGTAGGACATGACAGTTTCCCGGTGTCGAATCTCATGCGCTGCGGAATGCGGCTTTCATCGCCTCCCGGATCTGTTTCTTGGCGCGGTTGCGGATCGGTGCGACCTGGCCTGGGGAAATGTGTTTCCGGGCGAGCGGGCGGGAGTTTCGAATGGTGATGGTGACCTTGGATTCGGTGCGAGCGATGGTCGCGGATCCTCCATCGCTCCCGTGTTTCCCGATTCCTTTCCATCCGATGGCGTTTCCATTTCCTCCCAGCTCGGCGGCCGCGGCATACCAACCCGATGAGGTTTTGCCTATTTCGGCGATGGCGGCTTTGGTGAAGGCTTGGAGCTCTTCCTTGCTCACGATCTGAAGCGGCTTTTCGCTCATGACGCGGCCTTTTTTGTTCCGCATGGTTTCCCGGATCTGGGGGTCGAGCGGTTCGCCGATTCGGATTGAGGCGATGGGGGTTCCGGAGTTTTGGAGGATGGCGCGAGCGCTGGAAAAATCGCCTCGCTTGAACGCTGCATAGAATGAGGAGGCGGCGGCTTTTCCGGCGGTCTTTTCGAGGATGTCATAGGCTTTCCCGGAAGTGATATAAACTCGCGAGATATCAAATCGCATCGCGGCGACGGCAAGGCCGATTGCGTTGGGGCCGGGGAATGTGCGTTCGCCTAATTCCTCGGCGGCGGTGGCGACAATGGGTTTCATCGCGGCCTCGATCTGGTCGCGAGTGGCGGCGAGCTTTTTCTCCAGGGCTTTGCGGAGCGCGTTTTTCTGCGCGGCGAGCTTTCCCGGGTGGATGGTGATGGCTCCCATGATCAGGGCTTGCGTTTGCGGCAGACGAAGGCGAATCGATCTTCGTGGCGCCGGATGGGTGCTTCTTGGATCTCCAGGGCGATGGTTTGCGTGGCGGAGATTTTCCAATCGATCGAGGCACCGACGACGGGAGTCCATCCGCTGGGGACCTCGGATTTCTTGACTCGGAAGGGCAGGCGGAAGTTTTGGGTTTCGCCTCCGTCGAGATACTGAGTGACGACGCGGCCTCCGGGGCCGGCTCCGGCGACGGTCTGGCCGTCGATGATGAGCGAGACCGGGAAAGCATCGTCGAGGGTGTCGTCGATGCGGCTGCGGAAACGATTGAGGGATTGACCGGAGAGGCTCATGTCCGGGGCTGTATGTCGAAAAA
>JBBARN010000299.1:0-2330 GCA_040399845.1 Luteolibacter sp.
CAGGCGCTTCAGAAGGCGAGCTTGACCGCAGGCGGCAAGTTTGTGGACATCAGCGCGCTCTCCGGCGATGAGAGCAACTTCGCCCGTTCCGAGCGCAGCTTTAAACATGCTGGCGTGGCGAATCATCCTGGCGATAAAGGCATGTCCGCTATCGCTGCTGCTTTGCTTAAAGCGCTTGGAACGAAGAAGTAAGAACGTCGGCGAAAGCTTATTCAACTGCAGCCGGAGGAAACATCTCAGCGATCCGATCCACACCACCGCGTTTGCCATCCACAGGCTTAAAGCTCTTCGTTGTTACATTCCATCCAGTCTGCGTCGGATAGGGATAGATCGGCATCTCCCACGAGGTCTTTCCATTTTCGGTGTGATGGCCATGTAAGGCAAAAGGCGCGATGCCAGTTTCGCGCCAGGTGCGGACGGCGTCGAGGAGGTTTGGTGCTTGATTGATGCCGGGGCCGCCGCCGTGGGCGAGGCCGGGGACGACGTAGAAGCGGAAGAAGGACTGCGCTTGGTCGAGGCCGCCGAGGCACTCGATCACGCGCTCGTAGTAGTCGATGGAGGCGTGGTAGGGCACGACAGAATCGGCGGTACCGAGGGTCATGATGAGTTTGCCGCCTCGCTTGGCGAAGGCACTGAGGTCAGGGTTCTCGGCGTTGAGGTAAGGCGCGAGCTTGGCGGTGTAGGTGTCGATGTCCGCGCCGAAATTGATGTCCTCCAGCTTCTTGTCTTTGCCAAAGACCCAGTTGAAAAGATACAAGTGACCATGCGAGGCCTCGATAGAACTACCGAGCGGGATACCGTTGAAGATGCGTTCGCCGGTGACGGCATCGCGCGGTCCGTCGAAGAGTTTGATCAAAGCCGCTGCGTGTTCTTCGGTGAGCGTGGCGTCCTTATTTCGCGCTAGGGCGATGACAGCCTCAATGTCCTGCGCGGTACAGCGTGGATCGGAGACGAACTTGCCTGCCGCGATGGGGATTTCGCGCGAGGCCATGTATTCATTCGCGGCGGCGATGACGTTGGCGTCCTGCGATTTCGTGAACGGGCACTTTTTCACTATCTGGTCGTTCCACAGAAAGTAAGCATGAAGCGGTGTGCGACAATGCGCGGCGACGGAAGCGGCGATGCCATCATAGTCCTCGGGATAACGCTGTGCTTCCTGCAAGGCCTGCTGGCCGCCTGTGGACCCGCCGCTGAAATACGAGAGCTCTGGGGCTTTGCCATAATGCGCCTTCACGATCTGTTTGCCGACGACGGTCATGAGATGCGTGGCGCGATAACCAAAGTCCTTCCACACTTCCTCATTGCCGATGCCCGAATCGGAGTTCGGTGCGGTGCCCATGTCCGTCGTGGCCACGGCGTATCCACCAGCGCTCGCTCCGGCCAAGCTACCGGAGTTAATCTTCCCCGCAGCGCCGCCATTGCCGAGGCCGAGAAAACGAGCGTTCCACTTCTCTGCATCGGGTAACCAGACTTCGACGTTGATGTTCGAGCCCTTGGCCGGATTCAGCACCAGCTTCACAATGGTCCTAGTCCCAGTCGCATCGCGCTCCACAGTTTTAATGCTCCCCGCATCAATCTTCAGAGCCCGGAGTGCCAGAATCTTGCCTTCATTTTGTGACGTATCACCGAAGACTGAGAAGCAACTGAGCAAAGCCACGAGGCCGATGGATGTGAAAATTCTTTTCATTTGGTATGCGAGTCTATGGGAACGGGCCGATGGAGTCCATCAACACCATGCTCTCTCCTGACTTGTTTGCTTGTATGCCTTTGCTGATTTAAGAAAGATCTTTTTTCTCACTGTGCTGACCTTGTTGTTTACAGGATCACCCTATCAGTCGAGAAAACAGACGTCTGAGGATGATTGACCACAAAGGGGAATGTGGCAGCCTGCCAAGAGATCCAGCAACTCTTCAAGACGCTCACGGACATGAATCCAGAATCCACCTCATCAGAATCTCACCACCAAGCCCTACGGATGTGGCCGGCATTCATCCTCGCGGCACTCATGGTGCTCTGCCGCTATGTGCCGCCGTTCATTGAAGGAGCGAGCAGTCAGTATTGGTATATTCCTGTTTTCTTTCCCGTGCTGGCCTGCGTGCTGATCCTGATCTGGTGGCTGGCAGGCAGTCGTGCCACTGGCCGTGAGAAACTGATCGGCTTCTTCGGTGTGATCTTGGCAGTGCCTCTGGTCTTCCTGTTTAGTCATGCCTCCATGCAAGGTCCGATCACGAGCTATCTGACACTGCCGCTGGGGATGCTCGGGTTTGTCGCCGGCGCTTTCATCTACAGCCGAAAGCCACCCAAACAACGTGTGGCAGGCATTCTCATCG
>JBBARN010000300.1:0-2310 GCA_040399845.1 Luteolibacter sp.
CTTTTTGAAGTGTCTGCCGGGGAATTTGGATATCCCGGATGCGCCCGCAACGGCAAAGACCACGGGGCGCCGGACGGCACTTGCAAAGTGGATGACCAGTCCAGAGAACCCGCTCACGACACGGGTTTGGATGAACCGCGTTTGGAGACACCACTTCGGGAGGGGCATCGCGGCAACCCCAAGTGACTTTGGCATCAATGGTGAGCTGCCGACGCACCCAGAGCTGCTTGATTACATCGCAGCAAAGTTCGCTGCTGGCGGGATGAAGCTAAAGCCCATCCACCGGGAGATATTGCTCTCAAAGACGTGGATGCAGTCATCTGGGATCCGTCCGGATGCCGCGAAAGTCGATCCGCTCAACAAGTATCTATGGCGGATGCCTCTGCGGAGACTCGAAGCCGAGGCGGTGCGCGACTCCATACTGAAGGTAGCCGGTGGGCTTGACCTCAAGATGGGCGGGCCACCCATTTACCCGCCAGTCGATCCAAGTCTGCGGTCGGATACCTTTCAGGGGATGAACTGGCCGATCACCGAGGATGACATGTCGACGTGGCGGCGCTCGGTCTATGTCAAAGTCAAGCGTAGTCTTCTGCTACCGCAGCTTGAGGTGTTTGACTGTCCGGAGATTACGGCATCCGTGGCGACGCGTAACAGCACAACCACGCCGCTCCAGGCGCTGACGCTTATGAATGATCCATTGGTTTTGCAGCAGGCCAATGTGATGACATCGACGCTCTATGATTCCTTTGGTTTTGTCGCAGATACATCCCCTGTGAAAGACCGTGCTCTTGTGGAAGTGGTCTATCAGCGTGCTCTTCAGCGGAGTCCGACGCCGCGTGAGGCCAGGCTTGCGTACAAAATCCTGACGACGCAGGGGCGGTCACGGCTTTGTCTCCTGATGTTCAATCTCAATGAGTTTGTCTATGTACCTTAGAGCGAAATGTGAGGTGGTCGTATGACAGAGCCGACACCGCTTCCCGGCGGCTTTATCGCGCGTCGGGATTTCCTCCAGCGTGCCGGCGGCGGCATCGGGGCACTTGGGCTGCTCTCCCTCCTCCAGGAAGATGGCTACACTGCCCCTCCGGTGAGCACGGATCCGCTCGCCCCGCGCATCCCGCACTACCCGGCAAAAATCAAACGCGTCATCTCGATCTTCTGCTTTGGTGGCCTCAGCCATATGGATTCGTTTGACCCAAAGACTGAGCTCACGCGCATGGATGGCACGCCCGTGTCCGGAAATCCAAAGTTCGACACGGGAGGGCGCAGCGCTCCCGGCAAGCTGATGAAGTCGCCGTGGGAGTTTCGTAACTACGGCAAGTCCGGGATGCCGGTTTCCAGCCTGTTTCCAAACATCGCCAAACATGTGGATGAATTTGCCCTCATCCGCTCGATGAAGAGTGATTCAAACAACCACGTCCCGGCGGTTTATCACATGTTGACCGGGTCGATTCTCGCGGGGCGTCCTGGGCTTGGAAGCTGGGTGAGCTATGGCCTTGGAACGGAAAATCGCAGCCTTCCGAGCTTTGTGGTGATGACGGATCCCCGCGCACTTGTTGGTGGTGGGGCGGGCAACTGGAGTAATGGCTTCCTTCCTGCGAACCATCAAGGGGTGTTGTTCCGCTCGCAGGGGCTGCCTGTGCTAAACCTTACGCCTCCTAAAGGCGTCTCGGATGCGGAGCAGCGCGCAAGTCTGAAACATCTTGAAGCGTTGAATGCCGGCTTTGCGAGCCAGCGTCCGCTTGAGCAGGAGCTTGCGGCCCGGATGCGGTCGTACGAGCTGGCGTACCGGATGCAATCCGAGGCGACATCCGCTGTGGATATCTCAAAAGAGACGGCCGAGACGCAGGCGCTTTATGGCATGGACCGGCCCGAGACGATGCTGGTTGGGCGGCAATGTCTGCTTGCGCGGCGGTTGGTCGAGCGCGGCGTGCGCTTTGTGCAGCTGTATTCGGGGGGCGGTGTGTTTGACCAGAGCTGGGATGCCCACAACGGGATGGTGGCAAACCATAATAAGCGCGCTTTAGAGATTGACCAGCCGGTGCATGGCTTGCTCACCGACCTCAAGCGTCGCGGGCTCGATAAAGACACGCTAGTTGTGTTCCACACGGAGTTTGGCCGGATGCCGTTTACCGAAGGAAGCACGGGGCGTGATCATAACCCGCGGGCCTTCTCGGTTTGGCTGTGGGGCGGTGGGATAAAGGGCGGCAGCATCACGGGGGCCACCGATGAGATTGGCTACGATGCGGTCACCGATGTCAAAACGGTCTTTGATCTAAACGCGACGATTTTGCACTTGCTTGGGCTTGACCA
>JBBARN010000301.1:0-2244 GCA_040399845.1 Luteolibacter sp.
TTCGAGCCCGCGTGGTATTTCTTCAATCTCCCCGCAGGCACCTTTGAACTCGGCGATTCAAACCAAGTCCCCGAGGGAACCAAGCCCGGCGAGGCAAAAGAGAGCTTGAAGCAGTTGAGCGCTTTCTTGCTGTCAGCGCTGTCACCGACAAACAAGCCCTAGGCCTCAATGCTTCGTCAATCTGATTCATTTGCCCAATGCAAACCAAGCCCATACTCCTCCTCGCCTGCCTCCTCACCAGCAGCGCTTTTTCACAAACCACGCCCACAAGCTGGGATGTCATCACCGCAGGCGCCAAACCCGACGGCGCTACGGACAACACAGCCATTTTTCAGAGCTTGCTCGATGAAGCGGGCAAGGCGGGCGGAGGCGTGGTGACGGTGCCTGCGGGATCGTTTCGAATCGCGGGAAACCTGACCATTCCGGCGAACGTGACGCTGCAAGGCATCTATAAAGTGCCTCCGACAGTGAAGTCGCCGAGGACTGCGCCGTTGACGGGATCGGTATTGGAAGCCATGGCGGGCCGTGGCTCGGCGGAAGGGCCGCCGTTTATCAATCTCGCTGGCGACAATGCTGCCATCGCGGGCTTCATCATCACTTACCCGGAATGGAAGCAGACGGACTTGCCGCCAGTGCCGTATCCACCGTGTGTGGATGCAGTGGGCATGATCAATGTCGGCGTCAGCGAGTGCCTGCTGCTCAATCCGTATGTGGGCATCCGCCTCATCAATGCGCCACGGCACATCGTGCGCAATGTCACCGGCTATCCATCCTCGCGCGGCATCTACGTGGATTACTGCCTCGACATTGGCCACATCGAAAACGTCCACTTTTGGCCCTTCGGCATCGCCTACAATCCAGATGATCCGTATTGCAGGTGGGTGAACTTAAATGGCATCGCCTTTGATTTTGCCCGCACGGACTGGCAATACGTTTTGAACACGTTCTGCTTCGGTTACGGCATTGGCTACAAGTTCTCCGAATCGAAGGAAGGCAGCGCGAATGGCAACTTCAACGGTCTCGGCGCGGACTCATGCCAGCGCGCGGTCGTCGTCGAGCAGGCGCAGCCAGCGGGCTTGCTTATTACCAATGGCGAGTTCGTCGGGCGCTGGGGTGGCACGGATTCTGTGTGCTTGGAAATCGCACCGCAAGTGATGGGCAAGGTGAGCCTCGTAAACTGCGCGTTCTGGGGTCCAATCGACAGTTGCGTGTGGATGCGTAGCACCGCCGGACAGTTCACCGCCAGCGCTTGCAACTTCGTGAATTGGGACATTGGCAATCTCGGCTCTCCCGCCATTCAACTCGATGCTGGCAAGGCCATCGTGCAAGGTTGCACTTTCGTTGACGGCAGCACGAACGTGAAAATCGGCGACAAGGTCGTGTCAGCCATCCTCAATGGGAACCAGGCGTCGGGCGGCTTTCGCATCGAAAACCAAGCCGGTCGGCGCACGCAGAGCGCGCTGAACGAGGAGCCGCCCGTGATCGAGTGGACGAACGAAGCACTCGCACATTACCGCATCCACGTCGGCCAGCCCGGCGACCGCAGCTATCTATTGGGCGCATGGCAAATCTCCGAGCGGACTGCACGCTGGACCGGCGTGAGTGCACGTCTGCGCCTGCCTGTTATCCCTGGCAAACCTTGCACGATCACCATCAAAGGTAACTTTCTGCCTCAAACGATCTCCCCCGCCGCAGGCCTGTATCTTGAGGCAACACAAATGGCTCCGATCACGGCTGGCGACACGCTGACTGCGGCGCTACCCGCAACGACGCAGGATCACATTGAACTCGAACTCCGCAGCCACGGCTGGGTACCCCAAAAGGTCGACCCCAAGTCCAGTGACCTGCGCACGCTCGGCGTCCAGGTCAGCAGCGTGGAAGTGCGGGCAGCGGATGCGGGGGAGAAGATTTTCAACGCAAATACAGGCGAGTGGTTAGCCAACACCTCACCCGCCGAGTAGATTTCGCCATGATCGACCTCGTGCTGTCTCTGCTGCTCCTCGCCCTAGCGGTCTTTCCGAAAGCCTGGTGATTTCAAAGCGGCCAACTCCCATCCCCTCACCCAATTTTGAAACTCATTCTCCTGTTCCTCTCGCAATGCATCCTCACCGCGTCATTCGCCTGTGAGCCACGCTCGATCACGATCTTCCGTCAGCCCGAACTAACTGACACCAAAGCCGCCGCCGAGAGCGTGATCGGTGAGGTGCATCCAGACAGTGAGACGTTTTATTTGCGCATTGGGAA
>JBBARN010000302.1:0-2224 GCA_040399845.1 Luteolibacter sp.
CCGCTAATCGGACGTTGGTCGTCATAACGGGCTATGACCGGAATTAGCCCAAAGCTGCCGGTCGCTCGTTGCTCGTGCGCACAAGCGCTCTGACACTCAGACCATTGTCCGATGCAGAGGACAGGAGATTTCTGCGGTAGACCGCTTCATGGGGTCGGGGACGCGGTTAAATCGGCAAGCGGCGCTCGCACAACGAGGCGAGTTTGGCTGCCGCTCCAATGTGACGACGGAGGACAGGCAGGCCATGCACCGCACCACGGAGTTTTCCGGATGGATGCGATTTACGGCAGCAACGACAAGCGCGATTGTCTTAAAGCCCCAGTCACGGCGGTCCGACCAAACCTGCAACAGGCCGGTATGTCCACAAGAGCGGCAAAGCGTCGTGTAACAAATCCAATCGTGTTGCATTAGGCGACCCGTTTCAGCGGCGCTGGGCCACCGAAACCTTGCCTCCCATTCGAAACTCCGATTTGGCGCAGATCAAGGCGACATCGGCTTACGCCGAAGACCTGCAATCCTTGCGGCCCGAGAAACGGCTGTCATTGGATCGACCCAGCCGGATTGCCGCCTTCCGGGTTACGGCGGCGCTGTTGCGCTAAACCGCCGCTAAGATCATGATCGGCCCCATGTCGAGCTACGCTTTGAGCAGCGCGATGGCGCTTTCGGCAGAATCCCGGGAGTGAAACTCTGGGGAGTGAAGTGTCGTGAGCAGGTAACCCGGATTCCTTACCGCGCGCGCCGGCGACAAGACAAATGCAAGGATCGATAGAGGCACCCTGTGCCTTGCGAACAGTGGGCCGGATCTCGCAGGTTCGATCAGGCTGCATGCCAACTGAAATGTGGCTTCTCCGGAATCGCCACTGATTTCACAAATGGCAATCGATCCAAACGCGTCTTTCGGAAACGCGTGAACCTCAGATCGCCCAAACAACTCTGCCTCAATACGCACCTGACCCGGCGTGAAACTCCATCGAACATTCGGCGTAAAAAGACCCCCGGCTACAAATGAACAACCGACGCTCACGCCCCCAAACACGATTATCCCGAAGAACAATGTCAGAAGCGTCGGCGGCCATAGCGCGCGGCCCAGCTCCATAACGACAACAACGCATGCAGCCGCGCCTGCCGTAACCATCAGGCCTCGTATTGCGGTCGGAAAATAGATCGACACCTCGATCTCTTCGGTGCTGGCTCTCGACGCTACTTGCATGAGCGTGACGTTGGACAGCTCTGGTAAAGGCAACGTTCAGCACAATGCGTAACTTCGCGGGTAGGTCGAGATTTGCCGATGCTTGATGAGCGAATGTATGGCGTCAGATATTCATGCGGCGAACGCTAACCGACTGACCGTTCTTGGGCGAACTCCAGCCTGATCAACCGGGGAGAGGCGACCGGCAGTTTACCAGCGACCCTGCCAGTCGCAGCGATGCGAGAAGGGCGCGAAGTCGGGGGCCGGAAACCGCCGTTCGTCGTTAAAGCTTGGGTCGGCACGACAATTCTGCAGCGTGTCAGGTGGGCCTACGCAGCCTGGTGCGAGTCAGCGGTGACTGAAAGTCGAAGGCCCATCGCCTTTAACACGCCGAGCAGGGTGGTGAGCCTTGGATTTCCATCGGCACTGAGTGATTTGTAGAGCGCCTCGCGCGCAAGACCAGTGCGCTCGGCGATGATTGCCATGCCTTTTGAACGGGCGATGTCGCCAAGGGTTGCGGCGATGATTTGAGCATCGCCATCTTCCAGCGCCGCTTCGAGGTAGGCTGCGACTGCCTCTGGCGTGTCGATGTAATCTGCGCTGTCAAAGGGACGAGAGGTGGCTTTGCTCATTGTTGCGCTTCCTTCCAATCCTTCCAAAGTGCGAGCGCGGTTTCAATATCGCGCGCTTGCGTGGACTTGTCGCCGCCGGCGAGGAGAAGGATCAGCTCATCTCCTTTCGCCGCGTAGTACACACGATACCCAGGACCTGTATCGATCCTCAACTCACTCACGCCATTTCCAACCGGGCGGACATCGCCAGGGTTCCCGTTTGCAAGCCGCCGGATGCGCATGTCTATTCGCGCCCGACCTGTTAGATCGCGCAAGCCAAGCAGCCAGTCGTCAAACAAGTCAGTTCGCAGAAGCTGCGGCATTCTGGAAATGTAATCTATAAATTACAGCGCGTCAAGTGGCTGGAGTTGGGCGAACACCGGTCAGTCTCCAGAAGCCATCCAGATGGCGAGCGTAGCCCATT
>JBBARN010000303.1:0-2181 GCA_040399845.1 Luteolibacter sp.
CCGGATTCGCGCCGGGCTCGATGCGATGCAGCCAGTGCTCGACACGCTTGAGGCCAGACAGTCCGGCAAGCGCAAGGCCGCTGAGGAAAATCGGTTTTCCCGCATCGTACTTATCGGGCGCACCGTCGATATATGCCGCCGTCTTGAGATGGGACTCGGGATCGTTGTTCTGATTCGCGTAGGTGTCGTTGGCTTTGAAATCATTCGTCACCGCGATGCGCTGGAGCCATTTGATCGACTTGAAGCCATGCGCCCAAGGCACAATGAGCCGCACCGGTCCGCCGCGCTTGAGCGGGATCGGCTTGCCGTTGAGGCGGTAGGCGAGGAATGGCGGAAGATCGCCGGGCGGTGTCTCCATCGCCTCCGTGTAGCTGAGCGACGACTGAAAGACCTGCTTCGGATCGTTGTTGTGATAGCCCCAGTAATAAATGCGCCGCACGTTCTTCATCGTGCCGCAGAGACGCAGCACCTCGCGCAACGGCACGCCTTCCCACAAGCCCTGGCCGAGCGGCGCGGCGATGTTCAAGCACTGGATGGCTTTGAGAAAACGGACGCTGTGCATTTTCCCAAGTTCAATAAGCGCGGGCAGATCGAGCGCGGTGCCATCGTCGAGAGTGAGGACTTTGGTGAGGCTCGCGGGTTCCTTCACCAGCTCGCTTGTAAAGGGATCGGCGACGATCTCCAGTCGCCACGACTCAGCCGTGAGTCGCGCCTCGACGAGCGCCTCGCCGACGAGCGAGTGAGGCTTCGGATTGCCACGTGACACATCGTAGTAATCATCGGACGCCGTGAGCAATGGATGCGGATAGGACGCAGGCACGGTCTTCGGCGGCGCAGCGTCCGCTGTGGTGGACCGACCGGCGATTCCGCCCGCGAGCGCGGACGCGGCGGCCATGGAGGTGTTGCGCACAAAGGCGCGGCGCGAGAGCGGTTCTGGTTCGAGGGAAAGTGGCATAGATTGTGGGTAGTGACTCCGCGCGACAGGGTGCAGCTATTTGGGTAAATCTTTTGCTTGTGGCATTACCAGACCTTCAGGCAGTTTGGCGAGGCGTTCGATCTCGGTGACTTCGTGGAAGAACCACGGTTTGCTGCCATTCACTTTGAAGATGATCGTCTTGCTGGCGTATTTCAGGCCGCCGTGTTCCTTCCAGTCGCTGAAGCGATAGAAATCACCGCGCCAGTCGAGGCGGTGGAGCAATGTGGTTTCCTTGTCGAAGTAGAAATCCATCGCGGGTGCGACACTTCCGCTAACGCGCAGGCCGAGGAGAGTTTTGCCTTCGTCGCTGAGGTCGGGGATGACCTCAAACTTCGACATTTCATCGACCAGCAAGTCAAGCGACCAAGCACGCACATCGTCCTTGGCTGGTTCGACGCCGCGTTCCTTTTTGTTGATCCACCATTTGTCCGGCTGGGAGAGAATGGACTCGCGTATAGAGCGCTTCTTGCCCTCGGTTGGCTCGGGCGTGCTGCCGAAGTGGAAGATTTCCTTGATGCGGAAAATCTTGAGCAACTTGTCTTTCCCACCGACAGCGATGAGGGCTTTTTCGACAAGAGGCTTCGAATCGACGTTCTGTGCCTGAACGAAGGTGGTGAGTAAGAGAACGGCGAACAGGCTAAGGAGGCAATTTTTCATGGGACTGGGTTTGCTTGGGGCAAACGATACGGCTAGCGAACAAGGAAGCTATCCGTCTGACCAGTCTTCGGCGTCGGGCCTTTGATGATTAGCACGGGGCTTCGACCCAGTCTTCCCCTCAGCGGCGGGGCAGAGGTTCAAAATGGAGAGAAGTGTGGCTGCTGTGCTTTGGTCGAGTGCATGAGAGGGATGGAAGTTTGGCGCACTGCTTCATGAAGGAGAGCGAAGGAAATCGGATATTACTTCTTTACCACAGTCGGCAGCTCCTTCAGCCACGCCAGATTGAAGACGTAGTGGTTGCGACTGCTGAGGAGTTGGATGCGGCCATCGCGGGTTTGGGTGGCGGTGAGGTAGCCGCCGGGTTCGGCCATGGTGGGGCTGAGATTGAAGAGGCCGCGGCCATCGGTGCCGGGGACGGCGCGCTGCGGGCCGCCGGGGGTGATGAGTCGGCGGACTGGCCAGGTTTTGCCTTCATCGAACGAGACGGCGGCGAAGAGGCCGTAGCCTTTGAACGTGCTGCCGTCGGCGGCTTTGAAGTCGAGGCCTTG
>JBBARN010000304.1:0-2151 GCA_040399845.1 Luteolibacter sp.
ACAAGCCAGTCGTTGTATCGGTCGGTGGCCTCTCCGAGGGAGTAGTGGTTGCGCGAGATATGATCGTGGAACCATCTTCGATATGGTTCCCCTGGGGTCATGTTGTTCCTGCTTGGGCTGTTGTAGGCGTGATCCGAATGGTGGGGGCCGCGTTGGAGGCATCCGCCGCGGTCGCGGTAACGCGCGTATTGTAGGCGGGAGGTAGAGGTGCCAAGGTCGGTATATAATTGAGTGTTGCGGAAGGAAGATGTCGGCTGAGAGGTCGGGAGCATACCTGTCCGGGCTTGGAAAGTTTCTATGGCGGTCCGCTGGGCAGTATGGTAGTCGGCATTTGCGCGGAAAATGCCGATGTGGTCGAGGTGTTGATTGCTGTGGGATGGTGGTGGGTGTTGGTCAGTGCGAAGCTTGTAGCGAGTACCGGGGATGCCGGAGTCGAGGAGACCGGTTTGAGTGGCGTCGTCGTCGCTGAGTTGGGCCGTGCAGCAGTCACACCATGGGTTGCCTTTCACGTTTCTGGGTTGTGGATTGCGGGTTTGTGGACTTGCTGTTAGTGATGCGCGCGCGATGGGTTTGAAGTGGCGGCTGGTCTGGTCCTTGGGTTGTTTGCGGGGTTTTAGGTGTGGCGGGGCGTTGGTGCGTAGGTTCGATAGGATGGAGCTGAGGGTAGGTCGTGATTGTCCGGACGATGTTGATGTTTCGGCTGGGTGGGTATTTGTCGCTGTGTACCCTCCGAGACTACAGGGTTTTGAAGTGGGCGCGGTGGCGTCGTTGTCGTTGTTGGTTGGGGAGTTGTGATCGTAGGCCGGGGAGGTCGGGGTCGGGGTTCTTGATTCGATGATGAGTGGAGATGTCTCTCCAGGGAAATAGTGCTGGGTTGTGTGAGGGGCTGGGGCGGCTGTTTTGGAATCACGGGACTGTGGGTCTGTATTTGTTCGGCGAGCGAGTTGAGGCTGTGCGTGAGTTCCGTTTTGGCCGTTGCGTCGATACCAGTTTTGAATGCGGTCCTGGAGCTGTATGCGGGCAAGTTCCACTTCCTGTGGAGTGAGATGTTGTGAAGGTTCGATTGGTTGACATAGATGGGGGGGTGGTTGTTTGCCGGGTGGTTGGGGTGGTAAGATGGAATCCGAACTGGCCTGTGTCTTGACGGTCTTGGTGTGAGCTCTTGTCCGATGGCGTTTGGTTGGTGCGGGCTTGCTTCTACGTCGGGTGGTCGTCCTGGTTTGTTCGGCGGGGTTGGGATTGTTGTCGTCCTGTTCAGGGTCCGTGTGACGGCGTTTGGTGGTTGTCGCGGCGGATGTGTACCCTCCTAGGCTAGGGGTGTTGGAAGAAGTGGCGATGGGTACCATGGATGTATGTGCGGCGGTGGTGGAGGGTATGGTACCCTCCGAAAGAGGTGAGGCTGGAGCGATGGGTCGTATTTGGTTGATTGGGCGACTGAGTGATTTCGATGTGGATGTCGCTGAGGTTGGGCGGCATGTTGAGGTAGTGACGGCGGGTGATAGCGGGTAAGCTGTCCAGGTATGTGGACCAAGATAGATTGCTCTGTAGGTAGCCTAGCATTCGGTGGGTGCTGTCCAAGGTGTCGGCGGATGGGTCTCCATGGAGGCGCATGTGGTTCCGGTTGGGCATCTCGCGGTGAATTGTAGGAGGTCCGAGTGGCGAGTCGGGTATCTGGCCGAGGGAGATCTGTTGTTGGCGCCAGAGGTGCCACGGCATTTGGCTGCGGGTCCATTGTACGATTTGGGCGTCGGTCAGGTCGGCAGGCGGAGTGGAGTCGGGTAGTGGCGGTGTTGGTGGAGCCCGTTCTGGCCAGAAGGGGAGATGGTCTTCGTCGCTTTCGTCGTCGGGTTCTGGGTAGATGTGGGTGGAATCGGAGTCGGAGTTATGTACGGCTACGCGGACTTCATAAATGAGGTGTCCGGCTGTGGCGTTATGGGGTTGCGGGGTGCGAAGGGTTGTTCGGCGGGTAAGAATGTTGTGCTCGTCGTCGGTGATGGAAAGTAGTGGTGGTGGTTCGGTATCGCTGTCTTGTTCATCATCGCTGGAGTCGCGCACCAAGGGGGGTGGGGGGTCGTGTGCTTCGTCAATGTATGGGGTTTGAGTGGGGATGAGCGGATCCGAGATGGGTGGGTTGTTGGAAGCAGCAGGGGG
>JBBARN010000305.1:0-2132 GCA_040399845.1 Luteolibacter sp.
AAAGAATTCACCCCGCTCGATGACCTTCGCGGGACGGCGGAGTATCGGAAATTGCTCATCCGCGAGTTATATCTCCGATATTTATCAGAAAACCCGGACTCTGATTTTCCCGAACCAATCCCCCATGCTCCGGCAACGACCGAATCCGGCCCCGCCCACGAATCCGCGCGGGGGCATGTGACCGGCAAGGCGCTTTACACGCAGGACATCGCCCTGCGCCGAAATGCCCTGCACGTCTGGCCTGTCCGCTCCCGCGAGGCCCATGCCCGATTGATAAAATTGGATGTTTCCAAGGCATCAGCCGCTCCTGGAGTGCACGCAGTTCTCACAGCCCATGACATACCCGGCCACAACAATACCGGGCCATCGCGTCATGATGAACCGCTCTTCGCCGTGGATGAAATCCAATTCCACGGCCAACTCATCGCCGCGGTGGTGGCAGACAGCCTCGAAGAAGCTCGCCGTGCGGCGACGCTCATTGAAATGGTGACCGAGCCACTTCCACCGATCCTTGGAATCGAAAATGCGATCTCGCATTCCTCATTCCACACCGATCCCCATTTCCTCGTTCGCGGTGAAATCGAAAGCGGGCTCAAGGAGTCGCCGCATCTTCTGGAAGGCACATTCCACATCGGCGGGCAGGAACAATTCTATCTCGAAACCCACGCCTCCCTCGCCGAGATCGACGGGGAAGGGGGGATTCACATCCATTCCTCCACCCAGCATCCCAGCGAGACGCAGACGATCGTGGCCGAGGTGCTTGGACTGGCGAAGCACCGGGTCGTGGTCGAATGCCCGCGCATGGGCGGCGGCTTCGGTGGCAAGGAAACCCAGGCAAATCCATGGGCGGCGGTTTGTGCGCTTGGTGCTTTGAAAACCGGCAAACCGGTCGGCCTCCAGTTGGATCGCGACCATGACATCGAGTCCACCGGCAAGCGGCATCCATTCTTCGCCAAGTATCGCGTCGGATATCATCCGGATGGGAAACTTCATGCAGCGGATATCGAACTCTATTCAGATGGTGGCTGGTCGCTCGATTTGTCGATGCCGGTAACGGATCGTGCGCTGTTCCATTTGGATAACTCTTATTATATTCCCCACGTCCGTTTTCGTGGTCAGGTATGCAAGACCCATGTCACTTCCCACACCGCCTTCCGTGGTTTTGGCGGACCGCAGGGGATGCTGGTGATCGAGGAAATCATGTCGCGCATCGCAGAATCCCTCGGGCTGCCAGCTGAAGAAGTGCGCAGCCGGAATTTCTATCATGGCGAGGGCGAAACCAATACCACGCATTATGGTGAAGCCGTCGAGGACAATCGCATCCAGCGGATCTGGAACGAATTGTTGGAATCCTCCTCATTTCACCAACGCCGCTCGGAAATCGATGCATGGAATTTCGCCCATCCGCATGCCAAGCGCGGCATTGCCATCACCCCGGTGAAATTCGGCATCAGCTTCACGCTCAAGCATTACAACCAAGCCGGTGCGCTGGTATTGATCTACTCGGATGGATCCGTGCAGGTAAATCATGGTGGAACGGAAATGGGCCAGGGGCTTCATACCAAGATTCTCGGCGTCGCCATGCGCGAGTTGGGGCTGCCAGCGGAACGCATCCGCCTGATGCATACCCGCACGGACAAGGTTCCCAATACGTCGGCGACTGCGGCAAGTTCCGGCTCCGATCTCAATGGCATGGCAGTTGCGGACGCCTGTGCCCAACTCCGCGCCCGCCTTGTACCTCTGGCCGCCGAACAACTCAAATGCGGGGAAAATGATATCATTTTCAAAGAGGGAAAACTATGCGGTCCTGATAGCCGCATTTCATTCGAGGAAATCAGCAACCTCGCCTACACCCGCCGCATCCAGCTATCTGCCGCCGGATTTTATGCCACCCCGGACCTGCAGTGGGACTGGGCCGTGGGCAAGGGCAAGCCTTTCCACTACTATGCCTTCGGGGCCGCCGTCAGCGAGGTGGAACTGGACGGTTTCACCGGCATGCATCACCTCCGGCGCGTGGACATCCTCCATGATGTCGGCGATTCACTGAACCCTTCCATCGACCGCGGCCAGATCGAGGGCGGCTACCTTCAAGGAGTGGGATGGCTCACCAGCGAGGAACTCAAGTGGGATGT
>JBBARN010000306.1:0-2110 GCA_040399845.1 Luteolibacter sp.
TTCGGGCCGCGATGGATGTAATGCATGCCGATCATGAGGCTCTCATACGCCACCGCATTCAGGCTGTAGAGTTGCGCAGGCTCTCCGCCGCCGGGATAGCGATCCGCAGGCTCCGGAAGGTCGAGTTTGTCCGTGCAGGTCCAAAACACGCTCTTCTTCCAGTCCGCACCCGCGAGGAAATCATCGCTCTCATAGTAGTAGCGGCTGCGACCGCGTGAGGTGCCCATCTTGATGCTGAAGACCCATTTCTCGCGGAAGGGATTGTAGAAGAAGGAGCAGTAATCATCCGCCGCGATGCTCGTCGTCACCGCATCGGAGAACGTTTTGCCATCGGAGAGATGCAGCGAGTGCATGAAGCCCTGCGGGCGTTGTTCCTTCGGCACATGAAGCCAGCAGGTGATGTATTTCAGGCGCTCCGCAGGTGATTGGGCATTCAAATCGAGCCACACGCAGTTGTCGGAGCCGCCGGTGACGAGCTTCGGTCCCGTCCAGCGCAGTCCTTCGGGCAAAAGCTGGCCTTTGCGAGTCCACGTCTTCATGTCCGGACTCGTCGCGAGTGATAACGGCCCACGCCATCCAGCGACGTAGAACATCTTGAAGAGCTTTTCCGACGGTTCGTAAAACACGCCGCCTTGGCCGGTGAAGGTGGTGGCTTCTTCGCCCTTCTCGCCTTGCGTGGATTGGCCGAGTTCGCGTTCCGTCTCGGCTTTGAAGACCGGATTGCCCTCGAACTTCTTCGCCTGATGGAAGGTGCGCTTGAGTGAGGTCTTCTCGATGAGGAAATCATCGACGAAGAGCTGCCTGCCGAGGTCGATGGGGATGACTTTCGGCTGCTTCTTCAAATACGGCACTTCCATCACCGCGTCGCTCGGCTCGCGGTAGCGCGGCGGCCATTGGTCGGGCAGTTCGATGCCGTTGTAGAGCTTTTCGGGCTTCGGGCCGGTGGCCTTGTTCGCGAGCATGAGCAGCTTCGCATCCTTCGACACGATTTTGCCCGCGAGCACGTCCTCCTCGCGAAACTTCGCCATCAGGATCTCCGCGTCGGTGTGCCGATTCCAATCATAGAGAATGTGGATGAGCCCATCCGGCGCTTCGAAGCCATCGGGATACGACACCGCGTTGCGTTCATCGAGCAGCAAGCCGCCCTTCCACGTCTGGCCTTCATCCTCGGAAAGCCACGCGCTCATGTGCGTGCGCTTGGGCAGTCGCTCTGCCGGCGAACCATTCTTCACCAGCAAAATGCGGCCCGATTTGAGCCGACGCAGGAAGAAGCGCGCATTCACATTCTGCACCGTCGCAGCTTGCTTCGGCTCACTCCACGTTTTGCCACCATCGCTGGAGAAACTCTCATGCGGCTGGCCTTTCGTGCGTGCGAGCATCCACAGACGACCATCCTTCAACTCGATCATCATGTGCTCGTCGTACTCCCAATCGGGGAACTGCAAATGGCCGCGCTCCTTCCAAGTCGCGCCTTCATCGGTCGATTCAAACACACGGCACGTTTTCTTGTGCCAATCCGACACCGGCAGCAGCCACGTGCCGTCCTTGAGCACCGTCGGCTTGTTCAGCGTGCAACCTTCCGCAAACATCACCGGCGTGCTCCACACCGGCTCCGCCGCATCGGGATCATCGCAGCGCATGAACCAGTTCGTGATGCGCTTCTGCGGATCTCCGAGCTGTTGATCAAAAAATAGCCACAAACGCCCCTTCGGATCCGTCCAAAGATTCCCCACCAGCGCCCCGCTGACCTTCTGCGCCCCTTCCATGCGTGCTCCGACCGCCAGCCGCGACTTTGACCACGTCGCGCCGTCGTCATCGCTCGTCGCGAGCAAGAAGTAGCCATCCGGCTTGTCCCCCGTCCCCGTCCAGCAGCCCCAGATGCGCCCCTTTGGCGTGCGATCCATGCCAATGATCATCGCGCCGCCGCGTGCCTCGTCTTGAAACTCTGCCCCGGGATTCGTGATGACGGAAGGCGTCAATCCATTCATCTCCTGAAGCTCCGCGCCATCAGCGAGCACCAGCAGCACCATCTTCTTGAATTGAAGCCGCTCACCGGCCTTCACGGCTTTGCGGTAAAGGCTCACGCGATTGATTTCGCCGGGGAAGAGCT
>JBBARN010000307.1:0-453 GCA_040399845.1 Luteolibacter sp.
CTCCCAGATGTCGCAAAGGCCGGCTTCGAAGCGGTTGCCATCGATATGCGGGGCTACAACACATCCGATAAGCCTAAAGACATCAGCGCCTATCGCCTGCCTGAGCTGATCGCGGATGTCCGCGGCGTCATCCAAACTCTGGGACGCGGGCGCAAGGCAATCTTGGTGGCACATGACTGGGGCGGCGCCGTCGCGTGGGCCTTCGCGGGTGCTCATCCAGAGCTCCTCGAAAAACTGGTCATCATCAATGCACCGCACCCAACCGTTTTCGCCCGTGAGCTCGCATCCAATCCGAAGCAGCAAGCCGCCAGCGGCTACATGACGTTCTTCCAGTCGCCCGGCGCCGTAGAGACGCTGCTCAAGGACAATTGCGCGGGCCTCGTGATGTCGATTCTTGGTGCGCGTAAGCGAAAGCCGCCCTACACGCCTGAGGAAAAGGATGCCTACATTGCG
>JBBARN010000307.1:463-2110 GCA_040399845.1 Luteolibacter sp.
GCCCGGCGCGCTGACCGCAGGCATCAACTACTACCGTGCAAACAAGGTTTCGCCTCCTGCACCGGGAAGCAAGCCTGCATCCACTGCCGAATCATTTGGCACCACGGGTCCGGTAAATGTCAAAGTCCCAACACTTGTGATTTGGGGGATGCTCGATACCGCGCTGCTCGCGGGCAACATCGATGGCCTTGACAAATACGTCAAGCAGCTCACCATCCGCCGCATCCCGGATGGCTCCCACTGGGTCATCCACGAGCGCACAACCGACATCTCCAACATGATCACCGCGTTTGCCTTGGGAAAGGCCATCCCGGATGTCAGCTGATTCCGAGGCGTCGTCGTCGATAAAGGTGCCATCCCCGCGGTACCACGCGCTGGATGCCCTCCGCGCGTACGCGATGTTCCTCGGTGTCATTTTGCACGCATCGATGGCCTATATCCCAAACGTCCCCTGGGGAAGCAATGACCCGGCGGCGGCGGATTGGGTTGGCTTGATTCTGCTTGGCATCCATGGTTTTCGGATGCAGCTCTTCTTCGTCATCAGCGGCTTCTTTACGCTGATGCTGCTCCAGCGCCGTGGTGTCCAAAACATCATCAAGCACCGCTTTCTGCGCATCCTGATTCCGTGTGTGCTCGGTGTTATCACCGTCCTTCCGGCGCAACATGCCGTTGAAGCGTGGGCAACACGGAGTGAGAGCAAGGCGGTTGTCCGCAGCACCAAGGATGAAAATGCGACCGCATTTGTCAATGCTCTGAAGATGGGGCAGCGCGATAAGGCTGTTCAGCTGCTGGGCGCTGGGCTCGATCCAAATGCGCAGGACCCGATGTACGGTCTCACGATGCTGGCTTGGGCGGCGCTTGTCGATGACGGACCGGTCGCCGGTGAGCTGATCAAGCGCGGAGCGGATGTCAACGGTCGCTCCCGTAACCAATCGACGGCGCTGAACGCGGCGGCATTCCGTGGCAGTGAGATGGTTGCACTGCTCCTCCTCGAGCAGAATGCAGATGCAACGCTAAAGTCTGCCGATGGCGACACGCCGCTACGGTCAGCCTTTGCACCCGCGGATGCAACAGCGGGCATCGCGATGTTGATTGGAATCACCCTCCCGGATGATGCAAAGCTCACGGATGGTCGCAAGAAAGTGGTTCGTCTGCTCCCCGGCGGCGAAGAGGCACTTGCCGCATCTCCGGACCTTGGCTACGCGAAGTCAAAACAGACAGGCCTCCCGGCACTCCGCAGCGCCTATCTCGGGTGGATCTTATCCGGTCTCGTGATTGGCTCCGGCCCAGCCGCGTTCAACTTCCTGCTGACAAATGTTGTGGACCATCTGTGGTTTTTGTGGATGCTGTGGTGGATGGTCCTCATCCTCGCGGCGCTTACGGGAGTGTTTGATCGCATCCCAGCTGGCGCCATCGCGTGGCTTGGCAAGCCATGGCGTATCGCAATCCTCGTGATCCCAACCGCCATCCTCCAGAGCTTCCAGGGGCTTTTCGCGCCCGTGATTGGCCCCGACACCAGCATCGGCCTGCTCCCGATGCCGCATGTCTTCATCTACTACCTGTTCTTCTTCTGCATCGGGGCGCTGATTTACAAGGCTGGCACCATGGATGCCGCGCCAACGAAGAGCTGGATTGCTGAGCTCATCA
>JBBARN010000308.1:0-2101 GCA_040399845.1 Luteolibacter sp.
CGACCAACCTTAGCTTCATTCCTACCGATGTGAAAGTCGGCCCGCGCGGCGACTTCTACATTTGCGATTGGTACAACCCCATCAAAGGCCATGCGCAATATTCCCTGCGTGATCCTCGCCGGCTCCGCACCAGCGGCCGCATCTGGCGCATCGTGCCAAAGGGAGCCACACTCGCCGAGCCGCCCGTCATCGCCGGAGCACCCATCCCTGCTCTGCTCGATCTTCTCAAAAGCCCGCACTACCGCTGGCGTTACCAAGCCAAGCGTGAACTCCATGAGCGTGATGCAAACGAAGTCAAAGCAGCGCTGGATGCCTGGGTGACCAAGCTCGATCCAAAGGACAAACGCTACCGTCATCATCAAGTCGAAGCGCTTTGGACCTACCGCACGATCAGCAGCCAGAACACCGACTTGCTTATTCAAGTGCTTAACTGCGATGATCACCTCGCTCGTGCTGCGGCGACGCAACAACTTCGCCACAGTGCCCTTCCAGATGCCATCGAACAACTGACCAAGCGCGCCAATGACGACAACCAACTTGTCCGTCTCCAAGCCGTCATCGCCGCGAGCTACTTGGGCACGAAGCCAGCGCTTGATGCCATGGTGGGCACCATCGACAAGCCCATGGGCGACCATTTGCGCTATGCCATCCGCACCGCGCTCGGCAGCGAGGCATTGTCACGTCACTGGAAGAGCGAAGGCAATTCAAAGGTTGCCGCTTTCTTCGAGACTTTCGCCAAGAGCTACAAACCCGGCTTTGGCGAAAAGAAAAAGACCGTGCAGGAAACCGACTTCGACAAGCAACCAGGCGTCGCCAAAATCACCATCAACTGCGTTCGTGAGCGCATGCTCTTCGACAAAACGGAGTTCAGCGTGAAAGCCGGTCAGCCCGTCAGCCTCGTCTTCAATAACCCCGACGCCACCGCGCACAATCTTGCCATTTGCCTACCAGGCAGCGTTGAAGAAATCGGCCTCGCTGGCAACGAAATGGCCAAGGATCCCGACGGCATCAAAAAGGACTTCATTCCCGTCACCGACAAGATCCTGCATCACACCAAGCTACTCAATCCGAACACCGCTGAAACCCTGCGCTTCACCGCTCCGACCAAACCCGGCGACTACCCCTACGTCTGCACCTTCCCTGGCCACTGGGTCATCATGCGCGGCGTGATGAAGGTGAAGTAGCATAGGCTTTCTAGCCTGTGTCAAGTATCGTCAAAACCCACAGCCCAGAAAGGCTATGCTCCTATGAAAACCCTGCTCTTCACCCTTCTCGCCACTGCCGCCTTTGCACAAGACGGCTTCACGCCACTCTTCAACGGCAAAGACCTCACCGGTTGGGATGGCGACCCGAAGCTCTGGAAGGTCGAGAACGGCATCGTCATCGGCACGAATCCCACGCCGGAGGCCATGGCGAACAACAGCTTCCTCATCTGGCGCAGTGGCGTTGTGAAGGACTTCGAGATTCATGCCACCATCCGCGTCATCGGGGATAACAATAGCGGTATCCAGTATCGCAGCCGCGAGCTGAAGGACGTGGCTCCGTGGGTCATCACCGGCTACCAGTGCGACATCCATCCCGCCATCGAACACACTGGCATGACCTACGAGGAGCGCGGTCGCGGCATCTTCGGCCTGAACGGCAAAAACGTCCTCCTCGACCCCGAGGGCGCGCTCTGGCAGCTCAGCGAGCACGCGCCAGTGAGTGTCGATGTGAGCCAGTGGAACGATTATGTAATTCTCGCGCAGGGGAACCGCCTCCAGCACTTCATCAACGGCCAGCCCACCTCCGAGCTCATCGACCACCACGCCGACAAACGCACGCTGGAAGGCCTGCTCGCCATCCAACTCCACAAAGGCAACCCCAACCGCGTCGAGATCAAAGACCTCCGCCTCAAAGTCCTGCCCGAGACTACAATGGTGCCGTTTGAGGCGGGGAAACTCTCCACCGCCACGAAAATCGAAAAACCGCGATCGAGTCGTCCGCAAGGCACGGGGCCGGTCGTGCCGGTGAAGAAGTAAGGTATCGGGCGAAGCAAAGTAGCCCTCTCGCTCCGTCGAGATGAGCCAGGCGCTCCGCCAAGTCAGGCGTTTTCAAACTT
>JBBARN010000309.1:0-2098 GCA_040399845.1 Luteolibacter sp.
TTTCCAGGTTCACTTCCGCAGTCCTTGATCCATCTCGCAATCCACATCCATCGGCACAGCAGGGCCGCTTTGATCGATGGGATGGGTGAAGAGGTAGCGGAAGACCTCATCATACACCCATTGACCCATGAGATCCTTACCACCCGGCACGACGATGGTGTGGGCGCGACCGGCGTTGTTTTTCACGTCGATGTTGGTGATGAGGCGGCGGGTGTTGCCATAGGGTGGTTTGGCGGAATCAATGTTCACGATGGGGCCGTGGTTGTGCATCTTGAGCAGTTGCCACGAGCGGCAGTAGTGATCGGCGGTCCAACCACCGTCGAGAACATGAGTGAAGCCGAAAAAGCGATTCGAGGGCGTGGCTGAGGGGCCGCCCTGCCAGGTCTCAGTGTTGTCACGCGGGCCGGAGAACATCACGACGCGATCCACTTTTTGATGCATGGCAAAACGGGCCGAGGTCGTGCTGCCGTGCGAGATGCCGCTCATGATGACGTTCTCCCAGTGCAGGTTCGTGCCGTCGTCGGTGATGAACTGCTGCCACTTGCCCTCGGGGTTCGCTTTGACGAGCCATTTCACGAACTGCAACGAGCGCTCCATCATGCCATCCGGCTTCGGGATGTTCACCAGCGGACTGTGATCATCGCCCGTGGATGCTTCGAGCCGGATATTTCCCAACACGGTTCCGGAACCGTCCTCGTATTGGGCTTTGGTGATGCCTGCGAACCAGCTGTTCGAGTAATGCGGCTGGATGCCGTGATAGCCGTAGCTAGAGATGCGCTCGAACAGCCCTTGATTGTGCCCCATGAGCCAGATCACGAGTTTGCCCTGCGGCGGCACACGCGTGTCCACGACGGCATGTTGCAGGTCGGCGGGTTTGCCCTTGTCATCGTTAAACGTGAACTTGATCTCCGGGTGCTCCTTCGCACGCGGATCGATCTCGCTGGCTCGCTTCGAAAGGTCAAAACGCTGGCCAACGTCGGCATGGAGGTGCGTGACGAGGAGGATGAAAGGGATGAGGAGTTGTTTCATGAAATTGTGGGGGATAGTAGGCAGAAGAATGGGATACGATGCTCTCTCACTTCACGTGAAACTCCCGGCTGCCGATCAGCGCGTGAATGAACTCCCTCATGGCGAAGTTCTTCTTTCCCGCCTGTGCAATCATCGCATCCACCAGCGGCTCATCGCGGAAGCCAATCGGCCTTCCGAGCGCGAACTCGATCAAGGCTTCGCTGAAGCTGCGGGCGAAGGCGTCGGACTTGCTGGCGATGATATTGCGCAGCTCGAAGTAGTCTTTGAACGCGGGGCCTTTGTGGAAGGCGGCGGCGGAGTCGATGGTCCAGGTCTTTTTCGATTTCGGGTTAAGTTTGCCATTGGCGTCGACGGCAGTGTAGCTGTCTTCGATACGCCATTGGCCGGCAGCATCGAAGTTCTCCAAGCCAAAGCCGATGGGGTCGATTTTGCGATGGCAACTGGCGCACTGCGGGTCCTCCTGATGCGCGAGGAGTCGCTCGTGCGTGGTGAGCACCTTGCCGGCGAGTCGCGTGATGGCGGGGACGTTCGCGGGAGCAGGCGGCGGCGGGTCGTGCAGGAGCTTGCGCAGCACCCAGGCACCGCGTTCGACGGGGCTGGTGCGCTCGCCGTTACCACCCATGAAATGAATGGCTGCCATGCCGAGCAAGCCGCCACGTGGCGAATCCTTTGGCAGCGAGACTTTTTCGTAGCCCTCACCCTTCACGCCCTGGATGCCGTAATAGTGAGCGAGCACGCGATTGATGACGACGTAGTCGGCTTTGAGCAGATCACGCAGGCTGGCGTTGTGTTTGAGAATATGTGCGATGGTCTCGTGAATCTCGCGCTTGGCCGCGACCTTCGTGCCGGTGTCAAAACGTGGATACAGAGCGCGATTTACCTCAAAGAAGTCGATGCGATCCAATCCGAGCCATTGATGCACAAAGGCCGACAAAAAGCCCTCCGAGCGCGAATCATCGAGCAGGCGATTCGTTTGCGCAGCGAGCACTTCGGGCTTCGAGAGGTCGCTTTTTCGCAGTTCGGCATCCGGCGGGGCGCTCCAGAGGAAATACGAGAGTCGCGTGGCGAG
>JBBARN010000310.1:0-2079 GCA_040399845.1 Luteolibacter sp.
CGAAAAAGCCAGTGATGGACTCGAAGGTGTTTCCGCGCACCAACGCACCGTGGACGTTGATCAGGGAGATGCCGGCGTCTTTGGAATCGCGGATCACGTTGTCTTCGATGCGAATGCGCTCGGAGCGGGCGGCCGTTTGTCCGGCTTCGATGCTGTGCCAGCCGCAGAGGGTGACGGTGTTGCGCCGCACCGTCACCATGTCCGCTGAGCGGGCAATGGTTTCAGGGCCTTCCGGGCAGCCCAGGTAAATGCCGATGCCGGCGATGTTCTCGAAGACGTTGTTTTCGATAAGCGCTCCGTAGCCTTTGAACTTCAAGCCGTGCCCGCGACCTCCGTGCTGCCGATTGTTACGATAAACGTAGCGCTGTGTGCCCTGGTTGTTGCTCGCGATGGTGCTGGCGGGCAAAGACGGCAGCGGACGGTCGAGCGTGACTTTGACTTCGTCCTTCGCGCGGTTGTCCACGGTAAGCGCGATGGCCTCGCCGAGTCCGCGATTGGATTTTTGATCCGCAAAACGCAGACGATCACCCGGAAAGATGAGTTCGTCCCAAGGCTGGATTTTCATCGTCAGCGTCCGCTCATCGTGCTGGCGCAGCAGCTCATAGTCGAAGAAGTAGCCGGCGTTGTAGTTGTCATCGCCGAGAAGGTGAAAGTCGCACTGCTCGATCCACGCGGCGATGCGTCCGCCTTCCGAAGAAGCATGGCCCGCGAGCCGACAATCGGGAAAGCGCGGGTCCGGCACCGCGTCCACGTTCAGGTAGGCCACCTTGTCATTGCGCCCGCCGTTGCCAGAGATCGCGCCCGGTGAATCGACGAGCGTGATGTCCTTCAGCACGAGCTTCTCGTTGTCGTGATTTTGCAGGAAACCGCTGCGGTAGTGTGTGGCCGCGAGGTGATCACCCACCTGCCAGTTCTTAAAGTCTCTCTCCTCGATCGGGCCGATGCGATACACGCCTTCACCGATGGCGACACGCGGCGTGCGTTCTTTGAAGCCACCCGTGTATTTGCCGGGATGCTTCGGATCGACGCGGATGAGGAAGGTATTACCACCACCGACCGGCCAGTAAAACTCCAAGTCCTTCACCGGATACGCTGGCAGGATCGCCGCCTCGATCTCCCGCGTGTCAGGCAGCACCTTCGTGACCTCCATCATCACATGCCCTGGCTTGTCCCACTTCATCGTGAGGCTTCGGATCTCGACATTCCGACTCTGCGACACCACCGCGAAATAGGAATCGCCCGACATCGTGATCGTCGAGCCATTGCCCTCGATGCGAAATCCCGGAGCGCCATCGATCCAGAACGCCTGATTCCCCTGCACCGGCCCGATCTGGTAATCGCCTTTTTCAAAAGCGACCTCGACCGTGTGCCCAGCCTTCGATGTGGCGGCGGCCTTTCGCAGCGTGTCCAGCACAGCGGCGCTGTCGCTGCCCTTCGCGATGGTGAACTGCTTCTCCGGCGCGACGACGGTGAACTTGAACGTCTCCGACCAAGGCCCGATCTCTGGCTTCTGGATGCGCACCCGCCAGAAATACTCCCGCTGCTCCGTGAGGCTGACCATGGAGTAGAAGCGGTTCATCCCACCGCCGATCACATCCGTGACGAGCACCTTTTTGAACTCCGGTTCCGTCGCGATCTGAATCTCACACTCGGGCTGATCATCAAGCGTCATCTCCGGCCCGCGCCATTGGAAATGCGGATGATAGTTGATGAGCTTCTCGCCATTGGCGGGTTCGAAGGGTTCGAGGCGACGATCGCCACCAGCAGCGTGCAATGTGACCAGCGGTGCAAGCAGCAAGGCAGAGAAAAGCAAGATGGCCATTTTCATGGTCGGTTGTCTTTCACGATGATGTCGGCGCACTCTTTGAGGAGCACTGGCTGTGTGTCGTCCTGGGGCGATGCTTTGCCGCTGAGCGAACGGGGCTTGCCGGAGTTTTCGAAAGTGTTGCCCGTGATGCTGCCGCCGGACACGAGGCTGAACTCGATGGCGCGTCGGCCTGAGTTGAGGAAGCGGTTGCCACGCACCGTGAGGTCGCTCAGGAGCGGCGTGTTGGCCGCGTGATTGAGCGATTGAAAACC
>JBBARN010000311.1:0-2069 GCA_040399845.1 Luteolibacter sp.
CGGCCCGGTGCTCGAACGCGACTTCGCTACCGATGCGGGGCTCGGCTGGAATGGAAAATCCACCATGCAGATCCACCGGCGGCTGGGCACCTGGTTTTTTCTGGCGGAAATCCTCACTGACCTCGATCTTCAGCCGGACACACCATTCGGCGATCATTGCGGGAAATGCACCCGCTGCATCACCGCCTGCCCGACCGGGGCCATCACCGCTCCCCACCGGATGGATGCGCGGCGCTGCATTTCTTATCTAACCATCGAAAACAAAGGCCCGATCCCGGAAGAATTCCGGGTGGCGATGGGCGACCGGATCTACGGGTGCGACGATTGCCTAGACGCCTGCCCGTGGAACCGCTTTGCCGAGATATCCCGCGAGGCCACCTTTTTGGCGCGGGAAGAGGTTTTCAGCCACCGTTTACGGGATTTTCTGGAGCTCGATGACGATGGATTCCGCAAACTGTTCTCCAAGTCTCCGATCAAACGCATCAAGCGCGCCCGCTTTCTGCGCAACGTCTGCGTGGCGTTGGGAAACACGGGTTCATGCGAAGATCTTCCAGCCTTGGAGCGGGCGGCGGAAGAGGAAGATCCCTTGATTTCCGAACATGCCACCTGGGCGATCCGGCGCATCGGAGAGCGGGCTTAGCCCATTCCTGACAAGCGGCGGGAACCGGAAATTGCATTTCCTGCGGGATCATGCTCATTTCGCGGCGAGATGCTTGCCTGCCCGCCCACCCGAATCCTCACTTCCGCAGCGTGGCGGAAGCTGGCAGAGGCGCATCGTGTTCGTGCGGCAAAGTTCACCGAACCGGCGCGGGCGAGAAAGGATCGGGGGCTGCCGCATCCGATTGAGGATTTCCTGTTCGAGTATTATCCGTTTCCGCTGGCCTTTCTCAGCAAGTGGCATCCGGGCATCGGCGTGGGTTTGGCGGTGGATGGCTCGACGCTGCCTGTGCAGTTTTCGGGAAAGAGTTATGTCATTGAAAATGATATCCTGTTTGCCGATCCGCGGCGTTTGGAGGGAGGGGCGAAACAGCGGCTTGCTTGGATGTTGGAATTGTTAGAAGCCACTCAGGGCCGCGCGCCGAATTTCGCCTGCCATGGCCTGCATGAGTGGGCGATGGTGTATCGTGGCCGGGATGTGAGGCATGAGAAAATTCTCGGGCTGCGGCTGCCGCAGGAGGAGATTGATGCCTTGGTGGAATCGAGGGTGATTTGTTGCTCCCATCATGATGCGTTCCGCTTTTTTGCCAAGGATGCGAGGCCGCTCAACCGCTTGCAGCCGGATCTGGATTCACGCGTTCTGTTGGAACAACCCGGTTGTGTGCATGCCAACATGGACCTCTACAAATGGGCGGCGAAAAGCATGCCGTGGGCGGGATCGGACTTGTTGCTCGATTGTTTCGAACTGGCCGTAAAACTCCGCGATCTCGACATGCGGGCCAGTCCTTATGATCTAACAGAGTGGGGCCGCGAGGCGGTGCGCATCGAGACTGCGGAGGGCAGGCGGATTTATGAAAACGAGCAGAAGCAGCTCGCTGCGGAATCACGACCGCTGAGGGATCGCCTCATCGCTACCATCCGCATGACGCTGGAGATGGCAGCCGGATGATTTTTTCTCAAACTCCCTGCCAGCCGAGCTTCTGGCGCAGGGCTTCGTAGAAACTCCTGCCTTCCAAGCGGAGCAGGTGGAACGAACGGGATGATTTCCGCACCTCGATGCGATCGCCGGGCTCGATGCGCACACTGTCGCGGCCATCCACCGTGAAGATCATGGGGCCGCACTCGCGGTCTTCCGAGGACAACTCGACCACGCAGGAATCCGCCAGCACGAGCGCCCGCTGGCTCAGGCTGTGCGGACAAATCGGTGTGATGAGAAACACGCCCGCACCCGGCGAAATCAGCGGGCCGCCAGCAGAGAGCGAGTAGGCGGTGGACCCGGTGGGCGTGCCGACGATGAGGCCATCCGCGCGATAGTCGTTGAGCAGCTCGCCATTGACCCGGGCTCTCAGAGAAAAGAGGCGACCGGTGACGCCGCGGGCCAGCGTGACTTCGTTGAGGGCGGTGAAGGAACG
>JBBARN010000312.1:0-2063 GCA_040399845.1 Luteolibacter sp.
ATTTGTGCGCGACCTGCGCGCCCTGCTGACCGCCATTTGGAATCGCGCCATCCCCAAGGATTTGCTCCTTGCCATCTGAAGAGATGTAGACAACCCGCCACGTAATGCCATCCCCGCAGCCCGGGTCAGCATCCCGTACGCGAACCTCGTGTTGAAGCCCGCCGGAGATTGGCCCGTTATAAATGAGCCTGACGCCGCCGCGGGGCCCCGGGTGCATCGCGACCGAGCTTGGGTCGACGGTAAACGTGACGTGGCTGATGGAGCGTGGGTTACGGTTGATGAGCAGATTTGGGGTACCTTCGGTGCCCTCGATGGCATCGAGGCCCGCGATACCCGCAACCGTCTCGGTCACTTTTCCTAATCGCCCATACCCACTCATCCCGAGAGCCGCTCGCCAGCGCTGCGTCAGTCTAGGCTCCGGGTCTTCCTGAAGGTTGCCTTGGATGTAGCGGAGCGTCCTACTTGTCAATTGACGGTAGCCAGCTCCCGCGGCCGCGAGGGCTACGTTGCGTTCCTTGGTGATTTTTCCCTGGAGGGTATCCCTCTCAGCGCGTAGGGCTTTATCGGCTTTGGTCTCGAGCGGGATGCGCATATAGACTTCGCCGGCGCCTTTTGGGGTGAGCTTGGGGATGATGTGTGTTGAGTAGAAAATCCCGCTGAGGGCGGTGTAGTCGCGCTGGCTGATGGGGTCGAACTTGTGGTTATGGCAGCGTGCGCATCCAATGGTGATGCCCATAAAGGCTTTGCCAACCGTGTCGAGTTGGTCATCCACGATGTCGGTGAGGATCTTGTCCTTGTCGGCATCCCCGTTGCCCCAGTTCCCAAATGCCAGCCAGCCGGTGGCGATGATGGAATCTGGGATGATGTCCCCTGTCTGGTCACGGCGGGTGTCACCCGCGAGCTGTTCGGAGACGAATGTCTTCCAGGGCATGTCGGTATTGAAGGCGTTTACGACCCAATCGCGGTACTTATAGGCCTCCGCAAAGTCGCTCTCACCTCCGATTCCGCGTGCATCCTGTGAGTCAGCGTAGCGGATGACATCCAGCCAGTGCCGCCCCCACCGCTGGCCATATTCGGGGCGTGCGAGGAGGTTGTCCACGAGGCGCTCGTAGGCATCCGGGCGCTTGTCAGCAACGAATGCCGCGACTTCAGCAGGCGTCGGCGGAAGCCCGATGAGGTCATAGGAAACGCGCCGGATGAGGGTGTGTTTATCGGCATCGGGTTGTGGCGCGAGGCCAGCCTTTGTGAGTCCAGCGAGAACAAAGCGATCGATTGCTGTGCGTGCCCAGGGGTTGGTGGTTTTGGGGATGTTCGGAGCGGTGATGCCTTTGAATGCCCAGTCTTTATCGGTGCCGGGGGCGGCTTTCTCGGGGAAGTAGGCGCCATTTGTGGCCCACTGGATGAGGGTTTTGCGCTGGGTTTCGGCGAGGGGTGTCCCGGGAGGCATCGTCGGTTTGCCGTGTGCCCCGAGGACAGCGGGCAGTCTAAGTGCGGCGGCGCGGACGCCTGCGGCGGTGTCGAGGATGACGCCGCCTTTCTTAATGGTGGATGCGTGGCAGCCTCCGCAGTGTTCGGCGAGGAGTGGTCGGATGGCTTGTTCGAAGTTGTCGCGCTGCGCGGCGGATGGCTGTGCGACCGATTTTTTGGTCCCGGCGACCTGGGTGGTTGCGGGTTTGTGGGGCGTGACGGCGGCGAGGATGCTGGATGTGAGCAGCAGCGGGATACCGGCGAGCAGGAGGTTTTTAGGTAGCTTCATGGGTACGGGACCTTGCGGCACGGAGGGCGTAGCGTGGTGAGCGATGCCTCCAATGCGATGTTGCAGTGTTCGACAGAGTGTGGCTGAATTCATGCATCCACGGGATGTCCGAGAGCCTTGAAGAACCGGGATTTCTTGGATGGATTTCGGGTTTACAAGGTCAAGGTGTTCCAAATGTCGAATAATGGCACATACAAGCGCTTCGGCAACACAAAGCCTCGCGCCGGCAAGATTTACCATTTGGAGATGAAACCCACGATGTTCCGAAACACCACAAACAAGATTCGCCACAGCTACCTCGCCTTCG
>JBBARN010000313.1:0-2056 GCA_040399845.1 Luteolibacter sp.
TTGTCCATTGGGATGGCGCGCTCCATGCGGATGGATTGCCATCCTTGTCCCAGACGCGGACTTTCCAATGGCAGCGTTGGCGGGATGGGAGAGCGGCACCCCCATAGCGGACGTGCAAGGATTGCGCGGAGGAAACCTGGCCGCTGTCCCAAAGATCGCCATCGTTTGCCGCGAGTTTCGCGGTGGTGGATGATACCAGGATTTGATAGGCCGTTTGTTTTTGTCCGCGCGGGCCGGCGGTTTGTTCCATCTGCCAGCTCAGGGCGGGCTGTGGCAGATCCACACCCATGGGAGAGACCAGGTCCTCACAGCGGAGGCCGGTGACCTCAAGCGCCTGAGCGGCGGCGAATGAAGCGGAAAGTAGCAGAATGAAAACGAAGCGCATCAGGGACGCTAGCTGATTCAGGAAAATCCGCATGTCGCATGTACATGCTACAGGGGAAAGCGAGATGGCGCATCATCGCTCGCCGTTGGGGGCCACTCTGCCAAGGAAGGAATATTTCCCGGCTCCGACGCTGAAAACGGCACGGGCGTTTTCCATGCGGAGGAACTGCACACCCGGCGCGGAAGATGCGGGTTGGCCGGACTCGCTGACAATTGCGGCGGATTTGGCGGGGACATGAATCTCGGCGCTGGTGTTCGGCGGCACGATGACGTCGAGTTTCAGCGAGTTGTTAGATTGCTTGCGCCATGCGACGGCGATGGTGCCGTAGGGCGAATCGTGGGTCGCCCGCACCCAATCGACTTCATCGACCACGCCCGGGATCACCTGGAATTTTCTGAAGCCGGGAGCCGCGGGGTCCGGCCGGATGCCGGCGAGCCCCTGGTGGAACCATTCGCCATGATTGCCGATGGTGCCGATGACCTGGCTGCCCCATCCGGTCCAGATTTCCGGCCAGGTGGTGACGCCGCGCTTATCTAACAGAAATCCCCAACTTGGAAAAGTCGTCTTGGCGGTGATCTGTGAGATCAGGTCATGGCGTCCTTCTTCGTCGAGCACATGCATCAACATCGCGGTGCCGTGCATGCCGGTGTCGAGGTGGCCGCCTTTCGCCGCAATGGCCTCGTCGAGACGGCGGAGGATCAATGGGCGCAGGTTTTCCGGCATGATGCGGGCGAGCAGGGCGATGGCGAGATAGGCCTGGCGCTTGACGCGGTAGTTCTGTGAGGCCTCGTCATACCACTGCGCATGGATGAGCGGGCGGATCTCCGCCAGCCTTTGGCGGCAGCGCTGGGCCTCGGCTGTGTCGCCATTGGCTGCGGCGGATTCCGCCAACTGCTCCCACAGCATCACGCGGTAGCAGTTGTTGAAAAATTCCTGCTCGTCGCGGGTTTCCTCGGGAAATCCATGATCGTTCTCCGATTTTCCGGGGGCCACCCAATCGCCGAGGAACCACATGCTGTTTTTTCCATAGGGGCAGTAGTAACGGAGGATGCCGTCCTTGGTGTGGGATTCCAGGTAGTCCACATAACGTTTGAGCGCCGGATACGCGGAGGCGGCGGGCGCGGCGTTGCCGTGATAAATCCGCAAGCGTCGCACCAACTCACTTGCCGCGCCGCCCCAGGCCGGTCCGCCGCCGTGGTCCACGTGGCGCGGGGCGGTGTGGGCGATGAAGCCGTCCGGCCGCTGCGAGTCGAGCCAGTCATTCAGCCACTTGCGGAAGTAAGCATCGCTGCGGAAGTTGTAGAGAAAGCCGGTGAGCGCGTTGGCACCGTCGCCGTAACCTTCCTTTTCCCGGCTTTCTCCGGCTCCGAACACGCCATTGGGAATCAGCGATCGCAGGGTCTGTATCGAGACCTCGTGGATCCGGTTGAAGAGTTTGTTAGAACATTCGAAGCTGCCTGCCGGCTCCAGCGCGGTCATGACCGGCAGCGCCTCGATATCCGTGAGCGCGGGTTCGGCGCCCAGGCCGTCGATGACGGCATATTGGAACGCGTGCTGGTTGAAACGGCTGACAAAATCGCGCTCCGGGCTGTTGGCTGCGATGAAGATGTCCCGCTGGTTGAAAGTTTGGAAGCCATTCGCATCCGGCATATGCATCAACTCGCGCGGAGC
>JBBARN010000314.1:0-2046 GCA_040399845.1 Luteolibacter sp.
GGCGCGACCTGCGCATTCATGACCACCGGGCGCTTGCCGCGGCGCTGGATAATTGTGCCAGGGTGATCCCGGTTTTCATCTTGGATGATGCGATTTTGAAGCATCCACTGACATCCATGGACCGCGTTCGTTATATGTTTGAGAGCCTCTCGGACCTCCGGGATGCTTACGCGCGAAGGCATTGCCAGCTTGTTTTACGTCATGGAACCCCGCATGAAGAGCTGGTTCGCCTTTGCCGCGAGACCGGCGCGACGCAGATTTATTTCCATGAGGACACGGACCGAAAGTATGGGCGCGAGCGCGACGATGCGCTTGCGGGCAGAATTGGAAGCATCGCTGAGTGTTTCCCGATTGGCGACAACGGCGTTTTCACCGGCAGTGGCTCGCGTGTCGGCTGGCCGGGGCGCTGGGAGAAGCGGATGCGGGAGCCGGTTTGTACTCCGCCGGATGTCATCCAATCGATTACCGGTATCAAGTCACTACCTATATATAGACAGGAGGACCTTGGGCTTGCATCCGCTTCGGCGACGCATGCGACGCCCGGGGGTGAGCGCTGGGCACGGCGGCGTCTCGACACGTGGAGCAAGGGCGAAACGGTCTACGGAGGGGTCGGTGCGTACGGCCGGAATGTTAGCCGTCCCTACTTTTGTGAGCGCGGGGCGACGAGCCGGCTGAGTGCGCCGCTGAGCTTTGGGTGTATTTCGCTGCGGACCGTGGTGCAAGCGAGCTGGAAGATGCAGGAGGCGAACCCGGGGTGCAAGGGGCGTACGCATTGGCATTCGCGGCTCGTTTGGCATGACCATTTTACGCAGAAGCTGCGCGATTTCCCGGATGCGCAATACGAAAACATCAACCCTGTGTACGACAGTATCCGTCAGGAGTTAGATGCTGAGATGTTTGCGCGCTGGACGGAGGGCCAGACGGGTTTCCCGATGGTGGATGCGTGCATGCGGGCGCTGAAGCAGACGGGATTTTTGAATTTCCGGATGCGGGCGATGGTCGCGAGTTTTCTAACATATCTGCTTTGGCAGCCGTGGCAGCCGGGTGCGGAGTGGTTTCAGCGTTGCCTGATTGACTTTGACACGGGGATTAATCATCAGCAGTGGCAGATGCAGGCGGGGACGGTCGGCTGGCATGCGAATCGGTTCTACGATCCAGTTTTGCAGGCAGAGAAGTTCGACCCTGACGGCTTGTTTATCGACAAGTATGTTCCGGAGTTGCGTACGATTCCGATGCCACAGAAGGCGGCTCCGTGGCGGATGTCGGCGAGTGACATCGCGAAGTCAGGGGTCGTGCTTGGTGTGGATTACCCACTGCCGATGATCGATCGCAATGCGGCAGTCCGCCGGGCACGGCGGGAGTTTTCGAAGATTTCCAAGGATGCGTGGGCTTATCTGCAGACTCCGGATGGCATTAAGCGGGCAAGTGGTGCGAAGGGTCATCCCCCACCCGCGCGGATTTCGAAAGAAGAGAAAGCGGGCGTCAAGCAGCTGACGATGGAGATGTAGGGGGAGCCTATCGGCAATTTCAGTAGAGATGCGATGTAATAAAAGTTAGGCGGAATATCTCACTTTTGGAGTACCGCCACAGCTTAAAAATTCATCCGTCGCTCAGTCCTTTTACCGCAAGGGTTGGGTCCAAGGTTTTCGACAACGTTTTATTGCTTCATACCTTGAACAATCAGACCATATAACCGCTGAAATCCTTTGTCACCTTGCCAGCATAATCGATCAAACAACGCTTGCATCTTACGGTAAGTCCTTTATTGGACCAATTTCCAAAGAGAACCAAGACCGCATCGATTCCGCATCGAAGGAACAGCTTGCGATATGGGTAACGGGTCTTCACAGTGCAAGCAGCTGGGATGATATATTCTTGATAATCCCTCGTGTCGGAAATGCTCTGCCAGGTAAACGGTACCTAACTGACCGGTTATAGGCCGTGTATGCCAAACACACACGACGACATCCAAGCTCTAACTCGAATCAAACCCTTGCCGGCTTGCGGTTTAATGAAAATCAGGCGGGATACATTGTTGGGAGGGAT
>JBBARN010000315.1:0-2029 GCA_040399845.1 Luteolibacter sp.
CGGGTGATCGTGGATAGCAATCCAGTCTCATTCATCGGTTCGCTGACCAAGACCGGAGCCGGGACTTTGACACTCTCGAATGCCAACACCTATTCAGGATCCACCACCGTCTCGGGTGGCATGCTTTCGCTGACTCAGCCTAACACTTCCAATAACCTATCATCCATTTCGATCGCTTCCGGTGCTGTTCTCGATCTTGCTTTCGCTGGCACTGACATCGTGGACAAGTTATTCATCAATGGTGTCCAACAGCCTGCTGGCGTCTATGACAGCGGAAATAGCGGTGGTCGCATTACAGGCAGCGGGATGCTCTCGGTTTCCACCGGTCCCGCCAGCGTTTTCGGATCATGGATTGTTGGATTTGGCCTCGCGGTGGCGGATCAGGAACCACTGGATGATCCGGACAATGACGGAATCCGGAACCTCCTTGAGTTTGTCCTCAATGGAAACCCTGCGATCTCGGATCGCTCGATCCAACCCACCCTGAATCTCACTCCGACCCATTTCGAATTCGTGTTTCAACGGCGTGACGATTCATTGTGGCCGGAGACCACCCAGGTTTTTGAATACTCCAGTGGTCTGTCCGTGTGGACGCAAATTGCCATCCCCGCTGCAAGTGGGGTTGTGGGTGTGGCCACAGTCACCGTGAGTGATGGTTCTCCCGTTGATACGGTGAGACTGAGCATTCCGAAAGACGTGGCTGGTGATGGAGATCAGCTATTTGGTCGCTTGCGTGTGACGAAATGAATCGGTGTTTGATCCATGATTTGTCGTAGAGGAAATCGTCTGTCCGCTCACTGGCTTGCTGCGAGATGGCTTTGTTGCCTCCTTGTGATTGCTTTGGTCCTCGTTGAGCAGGCGCATGCGGGCACGCCGCTCCACCCGATGGTGCCGATGTTTCACAAATGGCAAATGGCGGCAGCGCCCGCTGTTGTGGACAAAGTTGCCGGGCTTGGGCACAAACGGGTCCAGTTTTGTGTGACCCTGCAAACACGTCTCAAGTCAGGAAATCAACTGGAATCCATCGGTCTCTTTCGCGATTCAAAGCCGCCCGGTGGTCCGAATTCCTATTTCCCCATCGACCCGGAAGTCTGCCGCGAAGTCTCGGGTTATCTCAATGCTTCGTTCGCCAAGGCGGTCGCGCATCACATGGAAATCTCCGTCCTGCTTCATCTCAATTCCCATGGCGATAATCAGATGTGGCGCAATGATTTTGACTTCGATCCCCTCGCTCCTTTGGCCGGAATCTCCTATCAGGATGGTTTCTTTAAAACCGTCATGGAAGCTTTGGAAGCCTCAGTGCCCGCAGAGCATCCGGTCGAAATCTCGGTGCAAGGAGAGATGGGCACCACCGTGTTTCTATATCCGGACTCATGGCGCAAACTCATTGAAACCGCAAGGTCACGCGGGAAGCTGCGCAAGGCGCGATTTGGTGTCAGTTTCAACTATCAGGGGATTGCCGGGAAGGCAGAGCCTGCGGCTATCAATAAAGATGCACTGAAGCGGTTGTGGGATACCTGCGATTTCATCGGTGTTTCGATGTATCAAGCCGTGAGCCATCCACCCGTAACGCATGATTTCGATCTGGCGGTCGGCCTCTTTGCAGGGGAGTTTTACGGGCTGGGTTGTCCATTGCCGGTCGATAAGCCGCTGCATTTTGTCGAGGTGGGAATCGGTGGCGGCGGGCAGTCGCCGAAGGATTGGCAGCCGGATGTTCCTGCTGAAAACCCTGCGGATGCGGCTCGGGCACCGTATCTCGGAAGTTCGGATATTGCCAAAGCAAACCCATGGGCTGATGCCTCCTTGCGCGCCTTGCGGGTGGGGTATCACAAGGAACTCTGCAGCTATTTTGCGAATACCCGTCCCCGCTATCCCGTCAAGCGCGCCTTCCTCTGGAGCTACGGGTCCTGGGATCCCATGGGGCTTGAGGAGTCGCGGTTTGCCGATCCGGAAATCATTCGTTTGATTGGTTCTCACAATCACCGCCTCGAAGCTTCCGATCCTTGAGGCGCACGGTTTTGGGGGGGCG
>JBBARN010000316.1:0-2019 GCA_040399845.1 Luteolibacter sp.
GGTGTTGGGTATAGAGCTTCTTCCAGGTGCTGAGGTCGGTGAAGGCTTCACCTTCGGGAGTGGTGCCGGTGGGGTTGATTTTGGCTCCTTTGCCGTTTTGGCCGTAGGCGCTGCGCCAAAGGCCGACGGGGTCGTAATTTTCGAGCGCGAAACCGGGTGGATCGATGGTTTGGTGACAGCTGGCGCAGGATTCGTTGTTGCGATGTTTTTCGAGCTGATCGCGAATGCTGGTGGCTCCGCGGATGTCGGGTTCGATGGCGGGGATGCCTGGAGGTGGCGGCGGGATGTGGTTGCCAAGGATGCGCTCATTGATGAAGACGCCGCGCACAACGGGCGAGGTGCTGGTGCCATCAGCAGTGACTTTGAGGATCGCGCCCTGGGTGACGAGTCCCCCGCGCTTTGACCGCGAAGCCAGCGTCACTTTTTGAAGGCCATCACCGGGTTTTGGAGCCGAGACAATGAGACTTTCAGACCATGAGACAGGGAGAGTCTCGCTCTGGCGCTTCTTCTCCTTGTCGGATGGTCTCATTGTCTGATTGTCTCCGGCATAGTGCCTTGCGAGACGTCCGTTCAAGAAGGCGAAGTCGGAGTCGATGAGGTGAGTGATGCTTAAGTCACGGCTCAGCATCTCAGCAAAATAGGCGCGTGTTTCCTGCAACATGGATTCCTGCAAGACAGGATCAAAGTCGCGGAAGAGCCGCATGTCCGGCGTGGTGAAGTCGATCTGACTGAGCTTCAGCCACTGGTCGGTGAAGGAGGTGATGAAGCGCTTCGCATTGGCATGTGAAAGTAGCCGCTCGACTTGCTGCGTCAGCACTTGGGGCTCGTGGAGTTTGTTTTCGCTCGCGAGTTCGAGCAGTTCTTGATCGGGCATGGAGCACCAGAGGGCGAAACTAAGCCGCGAGGCGATAGCATGGTCATCGAGCTGGCCTGGAGCCTCGATGAAAGTCAAAAAGCGCGGTGAGCACAAGATGGCGCGGTAGGCTGCACGGAGAGACTCAGTGAGTGAATCGCCTTCGGCGAGCGATTTAGCAGCGATCTCACGATACGGGGCGCTTTGAGCTTCAGTGACGGGTCGGCGAAAAGCCCGTGTGGCAAAGCGGGAGACGAGTTTGTCGAGGTTCTCGGCTTTCAAAGCCTCTAGGCCATCGCCGCCGAAAAGCTTTTTCCGCACACCGATGTCATTGGCGATGGGATAGATGCGCTCGATGTCGATGCCGCGATGAGCGATGCCGGAGAAGCCTTGTTTTTCGAGATTGCGGCCTGCAAAGCTCACATTGCCGCCTTTGGCACCCGTGGGGGCGTTTTTGCGTGTGCCGTCGTTTGGCCGCAGCTCCAGTCGATGATTTTTTTCGATCCATGCCTCGAAAGTCATGTCGCGTGGCGTTGCCGTGGCTTCGACCAGTCCGATCATGTAGAGCAGCGGCGCGTTTGATTCGCAGTGACCGGAGCGCAGCGTGCCCCAAACCGCGCCATCGGAGGTAGGATTGATGCCGCGAACGCCGCGTAGCGTGATACGATACCAGCCGCTTGCCGGAACCCACGTCGGCGTGCGCCCAAAGAATTGCAGCCCGATGGGCCAGGTGATGCTTTCGCCGTTGCGCAGTTCGGGGCCGCGATAGTTGCCACCTCGGTTTTTAATCAGCATCTCGGGTGTGTGCTGCTTTGCATAGATCCCGTCGCCTTTTGCCGCACGATCAAAGGCATCGCTTAGAGCGAGGTCGGCCACGTCGAGATAACGTGCGAGCTGATGATGGGAAAGCTGCTGACCATCAGCGACGGTTTCAAAGCCATGGGTAGCGCGATCTTCTGGGAGCAGAGTTTTAAGAGGGATGTCGATGCCGAGAAGATCATGCATCGTGTGTTCATACTCGACTCGCGTGAGTCTGCGACTGCGCACTCGCCCCTTCGCGGCAATGTCCGCCGCATCGGCCTTCAGCAGCGGTTCTCTTAATGCAGTGAGAAAGAGGTCTTTCTCCGCCTTTTCTGGCTGCGACTTCTTTTTCGGCGGCATCTCGC
>JBBARN010000317.1:0-2016 GCA_040399845.1 Luteolibacter sp.
CAGCATTGGCCGCCACCAGCCTCGGCTTGTTACTTCGCCGCCGTCGCCGTTAATTCGGCTTAGCTGAAGTTTGAATTCATCCTTGAAAAAGGGCAGGACTTCGTGGTCCTGCCCTTTTTCCGTGCTAATCTGCGCTCCACTCCGCTGCCGCCTTGGCGATTTCTTCACGAGAAACGTCTCTGACATGAGTCGCCAGCGTCCATCGGTAACCAAACGGGTCCGCGACACGCGCCGTGCGATCGCCCCAGACAGGCTGTCGGACTTTTTTGCCCCCCTTTCTTGAATTCGCTTCTAGAACTTGCTAGTTTTCGTCATGGCAAGGCGTTTGGTTAATGTAGATCGGGAGACACCTCTATTGCTGCCGCCATCGATTCAGGAATGGTTGCCGCATGACGACATGGCACGGATGGTGGTGGACGCTTCGACACTGGTTTCCGAGAGCGAAATGCGGTTCAACTGGAAGGGTTGCGGCAGCGAGCAGTATCCGCCGCAAATGATGCTCGCACTCCTCATCTTCTGTTATTCCGGCGGCGTTTTCAGCTCACGCAAAATCGAGCGGGCCACCTATCGCGACGTTGCCGTCCGCTACATCACCGGCGACACCCATCCCGATCACGATACGATTGCCCGGTTCCGCCGCGAAAACGGCGCACTCTTCAAAACCTGCTTCGCCCGGGTTTTAGAGCTAGCCCGCGAAATGGGAGTCAAGCGGGTTGGCAATGTCGCCATCGATGGCAGCAAGGTGGAAGCCAACGCCTCCAAGAAGCGGGTCCGTGCCCTCGACCGCCTGCGCGAGGACATTCCCAACTTTGAGAAAAGAGTCGATGACCTCACCGCGCAGGCCGAAAAGGCCGATCATGCCGAAGCGGGAAAGGCGACCGATGACCGCCTCCCGGAACGCCTGTCCAAGGCCACCCGCCGCCGCGACGAACTACGCCGCGCCATGGAAACCCTCAAACAACGCACCCTCCGCGACGCGACGCAGCGCGAGCAGGAGCGCAATGATTTCGATTCCAATGGCCCCGGCGAGCCGCCCCGCAAGCGTTCCAATGAGCCAGCCGAGGCCGACAACACCAATCTGACCGATCCAGACGCCCGGCTCCTTCCGGGCAAAAAAGGAGGCTACCAACCCGCCTACAACGTGCAGCTCTCCGTTCAGGCGGACTGCACCGCGCCGCTGATCCTTGCCACCACCGTTTGCGACCAGTCCAGCGATCGCCGCCAACTCGAACCCATGGTCGAACGGACGATCGCCGCCTGTCCAGAAACCTGCCGCGTGCTGGTGGACTGCGGCTATGACAATTCCGCCCAAATCCACAAAATGGAAAGCAAGCACGGCGTGGTGATCTACTGCCCGCCCGAAGAAAGGGAGAGTGATAAAAAGGCAGCCCGGCAGAGCGCGGCGCGGCAGCGCACCATTGATTTCCGTGAGGGAATGAGAGCCTGCATGCGCTCCGAATTTGGTAGGAAGGCAAAGCGGATCAGAGGCACCACGGTGGAACCCGTGATCGGCTGGATCAAAGACACCATCGGATTCAGAAGATTTCACCTGCGGGGCCTCGTCAAGGTTGGGCTCGAATGGGACCTAGTTTGCCTAGGCTTCAACCTCCGCCTGCTCCATCGTCTACAAAATGGCGGCAAGACGGCCACCGCAGGTTGAGGCCGACCTAGCAAAGCGCAGAGGCGGGGTAAAATGACCGCATGGCGGCCTAACAATCATTCGGAGCGTCCCCTCTACCAGCAGATGCGGGCGGCCGATCCATCACTACCCCCGACGCACTCCGAATCAGACCAACCTGAAATTTAAAACGCAAGTCCGACAGCCTGCTCATGAGCGTCGCCACCAACGGCACGATCACCGTGGCGGCGGCCCTCGGTGGCACGCTCGGAAGCACCCCGGACGGAGCGCTGCGCAGCGTGGGAGCGAATTTCTACGGCGTGACCGCGAACGGCGGGGCGTCGTCGCGTGGCACGATGTTCCGCTACACGCCGGGCACGGGCGCCGTGCTGGTTGCC
>JBBARN010000318.1:0-2014 GCA_040399845.1 Luteolibacter sp.
GTGTACTGCCCGTTGTCCAGCTGAGGCGCATCCTTTTTCAGGATGTAAAACTGGCTGCCCGCGGTATCCCGGCCAGCATTCGCCATCCCAACCGCGCCCTTGATATGCTTGAGCGCACGGTTGGTCTCGTTCTCAACCGTGTACCCAGGCCCACCGGAGCCATCCCCAAGCGGGTCCCCCCCTTGCGCAACCCAGTCCTCGATACGATGGAACTTCAGCCCCTTGTAAAACCCGCGCTGCGCGAGATTAATGAGGTTGCTGACATTCCGTGGCGCCTCGTTTGGGAACAGCTCAAGCACGACAACACCCTTGGATGTCGTGATCGTTACCTGTGGCCGCTGGAGCTTTACGGGTTTAGGAGCCTTCGGCGCGGCTTCCTTCTTCGCAGGGGCTGCCTGCTTTGTTGGAGCCTGTGCAGGCTTTGCCGCCGGAGCGGGGGCAGCCTGCACAATGAGCGTGAGCGCAACGATGGATACCGCGGTCAGGGTCAACATTACTTGATGATTCTGACCGACTTGATCTTGTCGTCCTTGGCAATCATTTCTGCAAATTTCTGCCCCGAAATAACTTGACCGAAGATGGTGTACTTCGACACGCCGTCTTCGTGCTTCTCATCGAGGTGAGGCGCTGGCTTGGTGATAACAATATAGAACTGGCTACCGGCCGTATCGCGGCCGGCATTCGCCATCGCGACCGCGCCACGGTTATGGCGCAGGACTTTATTGTTCTCGTTCTTGATGTTGTAGCCTGGGCCACCGGAACCGTTCCCATTTGGGTCACCGCCCTGGATCACAAAGCCTGGCTCGACGCGGTGGAAGGTGAGGTTGTCGTAGAACTTCTTGTTCGCGAGCGCGATGAAGTTTTCGACGGTCTTTGGCGCTTCCTCAGGGAAGAGGCGAATCTTGATGGTGCCCTTGCTGGTCTCGATAACCGCGATTGGCGGTTGTGGCGCAGCTCCGGGCTTGCCTTGTGGCTTGCCAGCAGGTGCTGCAGGTGTCTGTGCGAAGAGAGGTGCGGCTGCAAACGCCACCGCGGCCCCGATCAATGTGCGTCTGAGTAGGTTTGACATGGTGTATTCTAGCCGTCCGTGATTCCCCGGTGCAACATTGCCGGGATATCAGTCCCCTATTTCAGAATTTGCTGCGTCGAAAACATCGTGTTCTTCGCGGGGGATGTCGCAAAGTGCGGCTTTCCCATGCTGCGCTTGAGGATCTCAAGCGCCTGCTCGATGTTTTCCTGTGACAACCGTGGGCCCTGTGCACGCGTGATGATAAAGCTGCTTCTCTTAGTTGTTCCTTGTTGTTCCATGGTCCGCCTCCATTTAGTTCTGTGTGATGTATGCTCTTCCCCGCCATCCGCCTTGTGTACGGGGAAGAGTGTGTAATGACGATGTGTTTATGCCCCTATGGCTCGTTGTTTTCCGGGGCGTCAAAGCCGCGGCCAACGCTGCGCTTTTTACGCAGATAGGCTGGCATTTCCGCCGAGAAGGATGCTGCCTCGTTCACCGTGTCGAAGTTCCGCCGTGAATGCAGCTCACTACGGCTCAGCTGCCGACGCGACATCCGGTCCTGTGAGTAGTGCAGCTCCTTGATTGCCATCCGCTCATCGCGCTGCAGCAGCTGCTCCAAGACCTCGATATTGGCCAGCACAAACGCACTGGTGCTCCCGCTAGCTTTGAGCTCCGCGACAAGACGCTCTGCTGTGGCACGGTCACGGGTCAACAATGCCTCCCGAACCTGGCGGTAGACAACACCTGCATTGAACTCATCCACACGCTCTTTGACCGCCGGGTTGAGTGGCTCCGCCGCCTCGACATTGTCCGCAACCACGGCCACGGCAAGAACCGGGACCTCGGCTCTCACGATGTCGCCTTCCTTGGTGCGTGCTGTAACCGCAACCTTGAGGAGCTCGATGTCACCAAGGGGCAGTGCGCCATGCTCGACGCGGATCAGCAGCCACGATGAGCCACCTTCGACGAGTGGCTGGAGATTGGTCTCGTTACCGAGCGGCCCAA
>JBBARN010000319.1:0-1953 GCA_040399845.1 Luteolibacter sp.
CCATGGCTGAGCACAACCCTCTCTTCGATGTCGCGACCACGGCGGATGGCCCCGCAGGCGCTCTCCCCCTCACGGAGGACATGCTGCTCCACCGGCCGAGCGGTGACCTGTTTGGCCTCACGCAAAATGTAGGGATGGGCTGGGAACCGAGTGCGGTAAACCAGGATGAATACCTTATCCTCTCGACTCTCGGCGGGCTCCGCGACCACGATGGCAAGCCTATCGCCCTCGGCTACCACTCCGGCCACTGGGAAGTCGGCCTCCAGGTACGGGCCGCTGCGATACGTTTCCGCGAGCAAAGCACTACCCCATTTGCCGGCTTTGTCAGCGACCCCTGTGATGGCCGTTCGCAAGGCACGACGGGGATGTTTGACTCGCTTCCCTATCGCAACGATGCCGCAATCGTTCTTCGACGCCTCGCCCGTTCGCTGCCGACCCGCAAGGCTGTGATGGGAGTAGCGACCTGCGATAAAGGCCTCCCCGCGATGGTGATGGCGCTCGCCGGACTCCATGACCGACCGGCGGCAATCGTCCCGGGTGGCGTTACGCTTCCCCCGAAGCGCGGTGAGGATGCCGGCCTCGTCCAGACCATCGGGGCGCGATTTGCACACGGACTGATCACCTTGCAGGAAGCTGCCGAAGCAGGCTGCCGGGCCTGCGCGACGCCCGGCGGCGGATGTCAGTTCTTCGGAACCGCGGCTACCGCACAAGCCGTCGCCGAAGCGCTTGGCCTTACGATTCCTCACGCGGCGCTTGCTCCAAGCGGTCAGCCTATCTGGCTTCAGCTCGCGAGCGACACTGCGGATGCCCTTATTAATGCCGTCGCAAAAGGCATCACGACGCGTGACATTCTCACCGAAGCAGCCTTCCGAAACGCGATGCTAGTGCACGCGGCCTGCGGAGGTTCCACGAATTTGTTACTCCATATCCCGGCGATTGCACACGCCGCGGGAATCCGGCGGCCGACGGTGGATGACTGGGTAGCAGTGAACCGTTCCGTTCCCCGCCTCGTGGATGTGCTTCCGAATGGGCCGACGAACCACCCAACGGTCCGGATGTATCTTGCCGGCGGTGTTCCTGAGGTGCAGCTGCATTTGCGAAACCTTGGTCTCCTTGACCTCGATGCGCTGACGATCAACGGAAATCGCCTCGGCGACAACCTTGAGATTTGGGAGAGGAGCGAAAGGCGTGCCGCGCTGAAGGAACGTCTGCTTGAGATGGATGGCGTGGATGCATCCGATGTCATCTCGGATCCAAATGGCGCCCGGGCAAAGGGTCTGACGAGCACCGTTTGTTTCCCGATGGGTAACATCGCACCGGAGGGCAGTGTTATCAAGGCGACAAGTATTGATGCAAAGCGCGTGGATGCGGATGGCACCTTCCGCCACACCGGGCGGGCCAAGGTTTATACGAGTGAAAAGGATGCGATTGCGGCGGTAAAGGGCCAGTCGGATCGCAATGTGGTGGCAGGTGACATCATTGTCTTGATCTGCCGTGGCCCAATGGGCAGTGGGATGGAAGAGACGTATCAGATTACATCCGCTCTCAAGCACACCCCGTGGGGCAATCAGGTCTCGCTGATCACGGATGCGCGCTTCTCAGGCGTTTCGACGGGAGCGTGTATTGGTCACGTCGGCCCCGAGGCGCTTGCGGGTGGTCCGATCGGCAAGATTGTGGATGGAGACTGGATTCAGATTACGGTGGACCGTGTCAATCTGGATGCAAGTGTGACATTCCTTGGCTCTGGCGAAACGCCGGGCACCGAAGCAGATGGCGACCGTGAGCTGGCGGCACGTCCGGTGCGCACCGACTTGAAGGCCGATCCCAACTTACCGGATGACACCCGCCTTTGGGCAGCGTTGCAGAATGCAAGCGGCGGCCTATGGGGCGGATGTGTGTACGATCCGGATGCGATTATCGCAAAGCTTAGTGGCTAAATCGAACATCCATTAA
>JBBARN010000320.1:0-1926 GCA_040399845.1 Luteolibacter sp.
GCCTCACCCCCGCGGCGCACCCCCGCAAACGGATGTCGCCCCAGCATCAGAATCTGAAACAGCATCGTCGCAAGGCCAAACGCATCGTGGTCATGCAGGCGCTCGACCATCCTGAAGTCCACCCCCTGCAGCTCCGGCGGCGTATATTCACCCGTCCCAACCGTGCACGGATAGAGCTTGCCATTGTGCGTGAACTGAAAGCTATCGGCATCGATGAGCGTCACCAAACCAGCCTGCGAAACGAAGATCCCTGAGCTATTGATGTCCCCGATGACGCAGCCGAACTTGTGGATGGTGGCGACGGCGCGCGCCGTGTTCAGCGCGACGCGCACGAGGAAGCGATAGTCGGAATCGGGAAATGTCTTCTTGCGCTGCTGGTTGCTGAGGAGGTCATTGATGGGCTCGCTCTGCATCACCTTCGGCATCGCGTAACCAACCACCTGGGCGGCATGGTCCATTACAAGCGTAAGCGGAAATGTCGCAAAACCGGTGTTCTGCTCCCCGACAAGCTCCAGCATCGCCGCGACTTTCTCGGCTTTCACCCACCGATTCGACTCCTTGAAGAGTTTGATCACCTGCCCAGGCTCGGTCGGATGCTGGTAAACATCCCCCTCACCACCCGACCCGATCAGTTTTGTCAGCGTGATGAACCTGCCGGCGCAGCGGACATTAATGCTCATTGCGTTCGGGCGGCGATGACCAGCGTTTTGTCATCATCCGTGCGGCTGTTGACGACGGGGCTATCGAGGAGTCCGCGAAGCGATGCACTGAGTGCTGCCTGATGTCCACTCAATTGAACGGTCTGCAGAGGGCGGGTCAGGCTTGCAAAAGTCGCCTGATTTGCGGTCTTTGTGCTGAAGTCGAGGAGGAGGCGCTCCATGCCATCCGTGAACAGGATGACCTGGTCGAAGGCTGTCTCCGTGATTTGGACATCGATTTCAGCCACAGGTGTGTCTGTCAGGAATGCCGTCTGCCCGGCGTATTCGCCTTGCTGCGGCCAGTGGATGCACTCCCAAATGTCCGTTTCAGGGTGATGGATAAGCGCTGCGCCATCCCCAACGTGTACAAATGCGCTCTGCTCGGGACCGCAAATGGCGAGGACGAGGGTGGTCGCGAAGTCACGGGGTTCGGCACTTCGACACATCGCGAGCTCAGCGATCTCATTCTGTACGTGTGAGAGCATTTTCCGGATGTTGGCATCGGGTGGGATGCTCGCATTTGCGATGAGCCATTTGTGGATGCTGACGATGAGGCGCCGCACGGTGCGCTGTGCTCCTACATTTCCAAAGGCTGCGCTACCGGCACCATCACAGGCGATCGCGACGAGGAAGTCGCGGTCGGGACCGGAGAGATAGCAGGCGTACGCATCATCGCAGCCTTTCCCGGTGCGCACATGGGATGTCCCCGTGGCCTTAGCCGCCATCCATTTCCAGGACATTTGCTAGTCGATTTCCGCCCAGCCATTTGGGCCGGTGGGGTTTTCGAGGGCGATTTTGTCCCCGACGCGGCTCTCGGAGACGCGTGTGAAGGAGTTTGACAGCCAGACGAAGAGCTGGTCGAAGCTTAGGCCTTTGAGCTTGAGGGGGTCGCGGACAGAGATTTGCCTTAAGATGTCAAATTTCGCATTTTCGACCCCGACGGCGTAGAAGAGGAACTCTTTGTTTGCCTCACCTGCTTTTACGAGGCTTGCGGCGGTCTTCCAGCCATCGGTCGGACCGCCATCCGTGATGAGGAAAATCCACGGCCGGTAGTAGGGGATGCCATTTTCGTTGTAGCGTCGTTTGCGGTCTTTTAGGAGGGCGATGGCTTTCTCGATGGCTTCGCCCATCGGCGTTTGCCCGGCGGCGCGGAGTTGGCCTGGGCGGAACCCAACGACGGTGGAGAAGTCGCTGACGAGCTGGACGGGTCCGAAGGTGATGAGGGCGA
>JBBARN010000321.1:0-1919 GCA_040399845.1 Luteolibacter sp.
CATCACCCTCTTCGAAAAAGCCCGCACAGCACTTGCTAGCCCAACCGCGATGAACACAACCGCGGTACGCCGCATGTACGGGTCTACAAACTCAAAAGCATAGAGTAATTAAGCTTTAATTAACCAAAAAACTTACTGACATGTGTAATTTATGCAACGTACTTAAACCACCAAAGTATCCAACACAAAAACACACAGTCTACTTACAGCTTCGCCAACACACGAAGTAGAAGCGACTTAAAAAGCTCCACCTCCTCGGCCGATAACGCGCCGCCCGCACCAACAGAGCCCGAGGCGGAACTTGCTCCGCCCGGGGCCGTACCGGAACCGCGACCGTCTCCCATCACAGACCGGGGCCGGGATAACACACCCCGGTTAAAACCGGTGCCGGGTCCGTCCTGGCCGGACGAGGACGAACTCGTGGCAATGGCGCGGGGCCGGGATACAGACCTGCGGGACCGTTTAGCAGGCGCGGAACCCCCGCCCGACGATTCTGCTACTGGATCCTCGATAGCAGCCTCCACAGCGAGATCCACGACGTCCACGACGTCAACTCTATAAAGCCTCGCCCGGCCCCTCATGGCCGCCTTCAAGTCCTCCGGCATTGCCTTTTTATCATACGAATCGCGAATGCGCCGCGATACTTCCTTCCACCACTTCGCCAGCGTTGCACGTGGTGGGTCCGAACTGGCTACCGGCTCAAACACCGGCTCCATAAACGCTGCCTTCAGCGCCAGTAACTTCAGCCGCGGTTCCGGTTGGAAAAGCACACCATGGTATGCTGCTGGCAACATGAAGGTCACAGCAGGATCCTCGTCTGCAGCCGCGACAGAACTGTCTTCTAAAACACCGGGAGCTGGGACAGAATTGCCTCCCCCGGTAGTTGGCTGCGTCTCCGAAACCGGTAAACTGAGCGAGGCCGGTACAACTGACAGCTGAAGAGGAGCACGTACCACGGGCAATGAAACACATGAGTCCGGTAATCCCACAGCTGGACGAATCACGCCGTCCGTCCGATTGTAGGCGCCATAGATCCGCTCATCACGACCGGGGTGGCCTAGACACTCCCTGTCAAGGCCGCTAATGCTATGGGGACACTCCTCCCCGTTAAGGAATCGAGATCTGATGTCTGCGGCAGCCAACTTAGCGGCTGGACTCCACATGTGCTTCGCAAAGAAGCCGCGGATGGGAGGACCCCACAACCGGGTCTGTCGGTTGAGGTCTCGCAGAGTGCGGTAAAACAACCGAGCCGACGACGAAAATTCCGGGGCCCCGAATACAGACCATACAATCTCCACATTCAGCTCCTTCGACCGCTTTCCACCAGCGGCACCGACACGTGTATGCAAAGATAACACTCGCGGATCACTCGATCCCGGAATGTACCAAAGAGGCCGCCCATCCAGGTCAGGATCCTCCACCGGGATCCAAGTCGCCACAGCCATTGCCTGAATTGACTTCCGGGCTAAGTACTCCCAGTGGGTGACGAGATCGCCGCCGAAAGGAAGTAGCGTATCGAAGGGAATCGACTTCACCTTTACATACACTGCCTCCGTACCGTCCCCGGCTTTAAGGAAATACAAGTCCGGCCACACATAATTGGGCACTTTGTTCACTTTCTTCTCCGCCTCCGATGGAGAGCGTGGAATTGCGATGAACAAGTGGGCACCATAAACACCTTCGGCAACGTGCGTAGCCAATTCTTTGCACGCGGTGAGATAAGAGTCACTCACCGACTCCTAATAACCGGGGTACTCAAATTAACGATACAATAAAATGCACAAGCATTAGTTATAAACATATACACACCTGCTCCACAACTGGTTCGCCAATTGCCTCGTCTCCAATTATATTAACTGGTTGGGCGGCAATTTCTTCCGCGACTACACCAATCGCGGACTCTTCACCAACCGGCAATA
>JBBARN010000322.1:0-1895 GCA_040399845.1 Luteolibacter sp.
CGCCGAGTTCAAAGGTGCCTGCGGGGAGATTGAAGAAATACCACGCGGGCTCGAACTGGATGAGGCGGCAGTTTTTATCGAGGGCGCTCCTAGTCCAGGCGATGATCTCGTCTGGATTGGTGTCCATGTAAGTGAAATTATGCAGCCAGCTTTGATTGGAGAGGCCGTAGCCTGCGGCTCCGTCTTTGGGGAAGTGCTCGACGGCGGTGTGCCAGGTGCTGAGGCGTGGGATGGAGGCTTCGTTCGGCTCGTTGTTGTTGTAGGTCACGGTGACGACACCGGGATGCTGCCGGAGCAGCGCTTTGACCTGCTCCGTGTAGTTCGGCATCTCCTTGTCCCACGGCGAAAAGGGCATCCAACCGAAGTCAGCCCACTGCACAAACATGGCGTGCTCTTTGGCGAAACGGATGAAACCCTCCGCGAGATCGGGGCGAAAGAAGGTGTCTGAGGGCAGCTTGTCGCCCGGGCGCTTCAGCTCCGGATTCGTCGTCTTCATGGCACGGATGCCGTAGTCCTGACCGAAGATCTCCATGAAGCGCAAACCCGCAAGCGACGCGCCATACGACTCTTTGAAGGCCGCGAGTTGCTCGACGGAAATCGACTGCCCATGACTCGAATCAAAAGGTGCATTCGCCGGGCCATTCGCACCGAGCGTGAAGCTGTCTGAAGAATACACATCGAATACAAACGGCATCTTCCGCGCCACCAGCACGTCCAGTATCAGCTTCAGGCGCTGCTTGTCCTTGATCATCGGATTCAGCAGCACACTCACCTCATACTTGACCCGCAGCGGTTCCAGCGAGGTCACCATTCGATTCAACGCCTGCACATTCTCATTGGCCACGATGCCATTGCCGAAGCCTTGGTCGATGGAGAAGACGAGGCAGGTCTTGGGTTCGGCGGCGGGGAGTGCGGTGATTAAAAGACAAAAAGATGTGAGACAGAAAATTAGGATTCGGGCCTTCCTGTTTTTGTCCCAAATCTTTTTGTCGTCTCGAAGGGTGAAGGTGTGTTTCATCACAAATCGTATCACGGTCGAAACTCGATTCAGTTCAGGCCGAGTTCGGTGTTCTTGTCCGCGCAGCGGGCGACGACGAAGACGTCGGTGAAGCCAGTGGCGTTTGTGAGTGTAGCGGGGATGCAGAGGAACTCGCCTGATTCGGCTTGACCGGAGGGCCTCACTTAAAGCGATCATGGCATTGATTTTCATAGCTGTGGTGAGTTGGAAGGGATGCTGAACTTCTCTCCTGGATCGAGGAGTTGGATGATGTGCTTCACCTCGTAGGGGCGGGTGACGAGCCCGGTGGCTCCGGCGCTGTGCCATTGCATCATGCAGACGTGGTTGGAGGTGCCGAGGATGACGGGCGCGCCCTCGGCTTCGTTGAGGAAGGCGGATTTTTCGGCGAGGATCTGCTGTGCGTTCTCGGGCTTCTGGATGTTGTAAACGCCACCGGAGCCGCAGCAATCTTTGGCCTTGGGTGCAAGTTCCCAGCGGTAGCCCGTGGCATCGAGCACATTCACGGGAATGCCTGCGGCCTTCTGTCCATGCACGAGATGGCAGGGCAGATCGACATAGACTCGCGTACCATGATCACGGGCACGCTGACGGCGCACGGGGCCGAGTTCACCGAGGAAGCCGAGCACATCACGCACTTGTTTACCTGGCTGCAATGTCTTGCCCAAGGCGTAGCCGCAGCCGGACGAGTTGCTGACGATGGCATCGACATCGAGCGGTCCAAACGCTCGCCGATTCTGATCGCGAAGCGCTTCGACACCATCGAGTCCGGTGTGCTCCTGGAATGCTCCACAGCAGCCTTGGCCCTCAGGAATGATGACTTGCACGTTGTTCTCAATGAGCACGCGCACCGTGGCGAAGTTGATCTCGCGGAACATGG
>JBBARN010000323.1:0-1880 GCA_040399845.1 Luteolibacter sp.
GCAGTGGCAACGTCGTCTTTGGCGATGGCCCCAAAGACGGCTGCGTCAAAGGTCGCGGCTTCGAGGACTTCCCCGGCGTCAGCCTGGATGGCAGCAAGTATGACGCCACACCCGCCAGCGATGCCAAGCTCGACCATGCCGATGCAAAGCATCTCCTGGAAACAGATTTTCATGGTAAAGCACGCACGCGCAATGTCAGCGGTGCCATCGCTCCTTGATCCATGAACCAAACCAAAGCTCTCCTCCTCAGCGCATTCGGGTTATGCGTCACGACGACAGTCGTTGCCGATGAACTGCTGGCTTTTCCAGGCGCGGTCGGATTTGGTGCCAAGGCCAAAGGCGGGCGTGGCGGAGAGGTTATGTTTGTCGAGAACCTCCATGATTCTGGCCCCGGCAGCTTGCGGGCAGCCGTCGAGGCAGAAGGGCCGCGCACGATCCTCTTTCGCACGAGCGGAACGATCACGCTCAAGTCAGAGATCACCGTTCGAAATCCATTTCTCACCATCGCCGGTCAGACAGCCCCAGGTGGCGGCATTGCCATCAAGATCGACGGAAAGTCCGACATCGGAGCGATCAACATCGAGACACACGACGTCATCATTCAGCATCTGCGTGTCCGACCCGGCCCTGCGACTAAAGGCAGTGTCAACGGCGACGCCATCCAGATGCTGGAGAATGCCCACGATGTCATCATTGACCACTGCTCACTGAGTTGGAGCACCGATGAAGTCATCAGCGGCTGGTATGACGCCCGCGATATCACCGTGCAGCACTGCATCATCTCCGAGGCGCTGCACGATTCGGTGCATCAAAAAGGCCCGCATGGCATGGGCATGCTCTTTGGCGACAAAAACAAGAGCATCACGATTCACCGGAATCTCCTCGCCCATAACAACCAGCGCAATCCACGGCTCAACCCGGAGGTCAAAGGCAGGTTCCAAGTGAACAACAATGTCATCTACAACTGGGGTCAGATCGCCTCAGAGATGACCGATGATGCGGAGGTCAATCTCACCGGCAACTTTTACAAAAGCGGCCCCTCATCGCGACCCGAACGCGGCGTGGCCGTGGATGGCAAGGTGAAGATCTATCCCAAGGACAACATCAGTCCGATCCGACCCGATGCCACCCAGCCCGAAGAGGCCATCATCAAACCTTGGGAGGAGAAGATGGATCGTCGCAAGTTTGCCGTGAGCGCCCCATTCAGCGCTCCATCGTTGATGATCTTATCCGCCACCGAAACCTACGAGGCCGTTCTCACCCATGTCGGCGCCACGCGCCCCAAACTCGATTCGGTTGATCAACGCATCCTATCCGATGTGAAAAATGGCACCGGAAAGATCATCAACCATCCCTCTGAAGTCGGTGGATGGCCGAGGCTCGCCACAGGAAAGCCTCCCGCCGATCGCGACAACGACGGTATGCCCGATGCCTGGGAGAAAGCGCAGGGATTAAACCCTGAAGATGCTAGCGACCGTCATGCTACGGGGAAATTCGGCTACACTCGCTTGGAGGAATACCTGCACAGCATCGACTAACGTCTCAACGAACCACCACCATGAAATCGACAGCCCTGCTCCTCCTCGCCTGCACCGTGAGTGTGCTCGCCCAGCATCCGCAGCTCAAAACCGGCCCGAATGCCGATCTCGGCGGCGCTTTGCTCATGCCGACGAATGACGAATGGAATCGCGATGTCTCGAAAGATGAAGTCGATCCGCTCAGCGAGGCGATCATCGCCTCCATCGGTACGGAGACGGGCCTGCATGAGGACTTTGGCATCGTGTGGAAGGGCCAGCCGGGCGGCATTCCGTATTATGTCGTCAGCGGCGATCAGCCAAAGGTGCCGGTGAGTTTCGAATATGCCGATGAGAGCGATCCGG
>JBBARN010000324.1:0-1880 GCA_040399845.1 Luteolibacter sp.
CTAGACGTTGCTATGGCTGCTCTTGGGTCAAGGGGAAAAATGAGGAATTCACCATAATTCTTTGTGAGTTATAGGTTGGCTTTTGCTTGAAGGAATGAGGGGCGTAGGGTGGCTCGGCGAGAATGGGCCGCCGCGAAGCTCGTCGGAGCTGAGTCACCCGGAGCCCCTCATTCCGGGGCTTGCGGGTTGTGTGATGCCGATTCTCGGGACTCTTGGGACCCGGGCGGAAAGTGTGACGTGATAGGTAATATTTCATCTACTGCTTGGTATGCTGCTGTGCGTGGGCTGCCTTGTTGCCAAGACCTATCCGACAGGATTTTGATTCACCACTCGACCTTGTCCCATTCTCGGCACGGGTGCTCAATGACTTTGGCCAAGTTCATCTTATCCCAGAACGTCCGGCGGGTACAGGTCTGCAAGCGTCACTTTCTTCCCGCCCGGGACCGAAAAGGCCTGGGCTCGGGTGACTGCCTCTTTTCAGGGCGGGTGTTTGAACATTGGATCTTGCATCATTTCAATCATCTGTTTCGGTTCGTGAATGTTCATTTTCAGATAAGTCCAAGTTCTAGTTCCTTCATGTTCATTTCACGCAACCGCTTTGGAGTTTGAAGCCGATTTCCCAAATGACTCCACAAAGTTCGCGGGCCACGGCAACTTTGATCTTGTTGTGATGCATCAGTCGTTTGCGCAGATTACTAAACCGCATGTAGAGCCGGTTTTGCGCTGACCACGACTTTTCACGAACCCATCGCGATAGTCCCTCCTGCCGTGTGGACAGATGGGCGCCCACTCGCGGTTCCTTGCCATAGTGGGTGGCGCATTCAACAAGGATCCAACGAGCGTGTGAGTTTCCACATTTGGTAATCCCGGTGCGTTTGGATTTTCCTGCGGAGGAGTATTCTCCGGGAGTCAGCCCGAGATAACTCATGAGCTGTTTGGGATGGGTGAAGCGAACGAAGTCTCCCACTTCGGATACAATCATCATGGCTGCGATCATTTGGAAGCCCTTGAGGCCCATCACCGCATCGACGATTGGCTTGCGGCCCCAATCCGCATAGAGGGCAATCATGTGACTTTCATAACGGGCGATGCGCTCGTCGAGTTGTTCGACCTGGCCGATCTGTTCTTCGAGAATGATACGGTGGGCGGGAAATGGCAGGGATAGATTGCGGAGGTAGCGCTTGTGGGCGTCGTTCCAAGTGGTCTTGCCGGCATACTTGAATCCCAGACGGCGCAACATCGCGAGAAGGCGGGTTTTGGCGCGTCGGCGGTCGTCGATGGCATCGACACGGGCACGGCAGAGGTCACGGATGGCCTCGTCGGTTTCATCAGGGACGAAAACCGAAACCAGTTCACCGGCACGGAGCAGACGGGCGAGTTTGATGGCGTCCTTTTTGTCGGTTTTGACATGGTCGCCGACTTTGGTGGGAATGAGGGAGGGGGCTACGACCGTGCATGGAACTTTCATTTTGAGAAGCATCCTGGCAATCCACATGCCGCAACCGCCCGCCTCGTAGCAAACGGCAATGCGGGAAAGCGGGAAAGCGGAACGTTGCGATTTTTGGCGATGCGCCGGATCAGGCGGTCGAGAGCAACTTGGGTGGTGGCTACCTCGCCGTGGGAACGGATTTCCCCATCGGAGCCGGGATCGGCAACGGCAACAGAGGTTTTTTCTTTATGGACGTCGAGTCCGATGTAAAGTGCAGGGGTCGTGTCTGACTTCGGTTTCATTCGTTTTTGTCAATGGATGTTGGATAGGTCGCCCCGGCCTCGCGCCAGTGCGATAGCCCACGATTTGAAGCAGACACGACACCTCCCTTTCAATCCTCAATTCAACCGGAAAGTGACTGCCTGCAACCAGTCGCAGCCATAAGGTCTCG
>JBBARN010000325.1:0-1869 GCA_040399845.1 Luteolibacter sp.
TGGCGATCTGGCGCTCCAGGTTGGCCTCGGGCGTGAGGCGGTTCCCATAGATTTCTTCTTGGGCTTTGCGGATGCGCTCGGCGGCGGCTTTGTCGGCGGCTTCCTTTTCGGCGATGCGGGCCTTCTCGCCTTCCAGGCGCTCTTGGGCTTTCTGGTCCCAGAAGTCTGCGCTGCGGTTGTCAGCGGCTTTTTGAGCGTTCTCGGCATCGCTGATCGCTTGCTCCTTGGCATCGTTTTCGGCTTTGATGCGGGCGGATTCTGCGGATTGCCCGGATGGTCCTTCGAGGCCCGGCGTCTTAATTCCGAAAAGGGCTTGGAGAGCCCGCAAGTCTTTTGCGGCGGTTTTGAATGCTCCGGAAACCTCATCCAGCCAGCTCCCGGAGATGCCAACGGCAAACTCGGATGCGGTGTTTTTAAGTTCCTTCCAGGCGTCGGAATAGTTGTCCAGTTGGTTGCGGGCGCCGCTTGTCACTTGGGGGAGCTTGGCCAGCTCCGCCACTAGGCCCTCAATGAATTGGGTGGCCGTGAGCGTGCTCTTGCCGAGGGCTTCCGTGTCGGCGGTGCCAAATGCTGCGGCCATGGCGGCGCGCACCTGGGGGACTCGCTCATTGATCTGGTTGATTTCCTCCGCAGAGACTTTGCCCTTGGCTTGGATCTGGGTGAGGGCGAGGAGCACGCCATCAAGATCCGCCTTGCCACCGCCCACGGTGGCGATGGCATTTCCGAATGCGCGCATGCTGCGCTCGCTGAGATCGGCGGAGAGTCCCACGGAGCGGAGGCGAATGTCGCCTTGGATTGCTTCCTCGAATCCAAGGCCCGGCACCTTGGCCACTTCGCGCAATTCCTTGAGACGCTTTGAGGTTGCCGCCGCAGAGCCTTCCACTGTCTTGAGCCCGCGCACCAGTCCATCGAACTCGGCATAGCCTTCGAGCACTCCTTTGGCGGCTGCTGTCGCTACGGCAAACCCAGCAAAAGCTGCGGTGGCCCCGGCGGCTGCGGATGCTACTCCCCCAAGCCCACTGCTTGCGCCGGCCGCAGCCTGGTTGAATCCTCCGAGGTTGCTTTCGGATTGTTGCAGTGGCCGATCAAACTCGCTTGTCCGGAGTCTGAGAGCATATTCGAGAACGGAGGCCATGTCAGAAATTCAGTGGGGTTTCCGCTCCGAGTTTCCAGCCTACAACGGCGGCGGGGGCGGGGACGATTTCAAAGTGTTGTTCAAGGAAGCGGCGGCACTTGTTACGGGCAGAGATGGAAGCTCGCACGGTGTAGCTCGGGCCTCCGTTGCAGCCGATTCGTTGGTTGCGGATCGGGAGTATGACGGTGGCCAGGGCGAGTGAGGTGTGCCAAAACGCATCATGGAATGATATCTTATACTCGGCAGCCAGCCACTCCACGGTTGCTAGATCGTAGCCTCCGCAGGGATCGGCGTCTCGTTCGAGGCTCCAGGCGCTTCCGGGTCGGGCTTTTTTTTTGGCTGTGGCTCGGGCTCGCTGCGGTTGAGATCGGAGATCCGGCGCATCTCTTTTTCGAAGTGCCGCTCCAGTTGCTCTTGGATCTCCAGTGGCGTATCAAACATGATGGCCTCGGCTTCCAGAACCAGCTCTTCCAGCTTGCCAAGCTCCAGGCGGATCATCGTTTGCAGGGGATCGCCGAATACCAGAGTGCTGAGGCCCAGCTCGATGATTTCCCGGTAGCCGTTGGGCTCGTGGTCGGCGGCTTTGGGAATGCCCAGGGCATTGGCCCAGCTCACGAATTCCAGAGCGATGCGCCGGAGCGTGTGGCGTGTGCCGGCACTGGCGGGCCGCAGGGTGAAGCGGCCCACTTGCACAGGTCCCATGCAGCCAGTGGCTACGGCGTCCATGGCGAGAG
>JBBARN010000326.1:0-1867 GCA_040399845.1 Luteolibacter sp.
CAGCCCACGAAGAGGGCGGCGAGCGCGTCTATGGCATCCATACGACCCACCTCAGTGGCGAAAGCGGTTGTGTAAAGAGCCTCCACACCGTGGATATCGAGCGCGTCGGCAAGGGACCAAATGGTGAGCGTCTCATTGAGGCTGTTCCAGGGTCTGAGCGCATCTTCCCTGCGGACATCGTGCTTTTGGCGATTGGCTACAACGGCGCAGAACATCCCGTTGTCAACACATTCGGTCTGAATGTGGATGGTCGTGGCAATGTCACAGCATCCGATGACTACCAGACATCCGTGCAAGGAGTCTTCGCTGCGGGGGATGCCCGCCGCGGACAAAGTCTGATCGTTTGGGCGATTGCCGAGGGCCGCGAGGCTGCCCGTGGCGTGGATGAGTATCTGACCGGCAAGAGCCGCCTGCCGCTGACGCACGTCGTCGAGTAGCATTTTCCAGCGGACAGATGTCCGCAAATCCTGTAAGGTCGGGGTATGTCCATCGTATCCCGACATCCCGACCTAAAAGGCATCCTCGACACCTGGCGTGCACAGGAGCTCCTCGCATCCGCGCCCGCCCGTATCGACCAGCATCGAAAAGGCAATCTCAGCATCCGCGTAACCCGCCCGGATGGCTCCCCGGCACCGGATGGCATGTTGGTCAACATCCGCCAGAAAACCCACGCCTTTGGCTTTGGCTGCGCAGCGCTCAGCCTCCATTCCCACGCTGAGGCAGCCGCCGAAGCGCAGTATCAAAAACTCTTCACGGATGCGTTCAACTTCGCGACCATCATGACCTTTTGGCATGACATCGAGAAAGAAAAAGGCAAGCGCAACACGGAGCTCTACCTCCGACGTGCAAAGACCCTGAAGGCCGCGGGGATTCGAGTCAAGGGACATCCGCTGATTCTCCCTGGTGTCTGCCCTGGGTGGGTTCCCAAGGATGCGGATGGCGGCCGGGATGCGGTCAAGGACTGGATCACGTATATGGTCCGGACATTTCGCGGCGTCGTGGACACATGGGATGTTACCGGCGATATTTGGACGGCGGACAACCAGCAAAATGGCATCGGGGCGTGGGTTCGCAAAGCGGGGCGTCAGCAGGTCTTCTCGGATGCGCTGCGCTGGACAAAGGCTGCCAACCCGGATGCGGTGACGCTTTACAACGACTTTGCGCTCGATAGTGCCTTTGTTGATTTAGTGCGCGGGGCGATTCGCGGTGGGGATCCGCTCAGTGTTCAGGGGCTTGAGGCGCACATGGATGGCGCTGGCTGGCTTCTCGAGCAGCTGTGGGTGCATTCGGACACCTTTGGCAAGCTGGGGCGCCCGCTGCACTGGTCGGAGATCACCGTGAATAGCAACGATCTCGGGGCGAAGGGCCCCAAGTCCGATATCAGTACCCGTAGTGGTGAGGCGCGTCAGGCTGAGTATGCGGATGCGATGTACCGTCTGCTGTTCTCACATCCGAATGTGGATGCGATTTGCTGGTGGAACCTTGTGGATGGCGACTGGGGCGGCAATCCGGGCGGTTTGGTCCGCCGGGATCTTACGCCAAAGCCTTCCTACGATGTCATCTGCAAGCTGATTCATGAAGAATGGGATTCGACGACGAGTATGCGTACTGACCACCGTGGGGAGGTCGCGGCGCGCGTGTTCGCTGGAGCCTATGAGATTACCGTCGATGGCGCGGGCGGAGGTGCCCAGCAAGTCGCGGTGGATGTCACAGCAGGCAAGGCAACCCGCCGCGTGGATGTGACGCTCTAAGCATCAGGCTTTCTAGACTTACCGCACTTTCTTGATGACAAAGAAGGTGTGGTATGGAAACAAGGCGTGGCGGAAGTGTTTTGTCACGCTTCCGTTGGATGAATTGAAGGCGGCAA
>JBBARN010000327.1:0-1862 GCA_040399845.1 Luteolibacter sp.
GCGCACAGAGCCGTTTCCGTGAAGGTAAGGTGCCTACCGGCCGTTGACGTTGCGTGACGCGTCCGTAAGCATGGACTGGATTTTAATCCAGGCTTGCGGGACCGCTGAGGTTTACGGATAGCGCTTGCACGCTTCGAGATTTGCCGGTTATGCCATTCCCGCCTCGGTATCGTAGCACGTGGACTGCGACCGGGCGGGGATTCAACGTACATGGTAGCAAGTCCTTTATCATTATGTCGATTGGTGTTTATGCTTTGCGCCCGGTTTAATCACGCAGATTCGAGCCGCGGGCTTAGACGAATGCATGCCCTGGTGGGTATATGACCATGATGGGCGTTTGCACACTTCGTTCGGATTTCGACTTTTGTGTCGGGTGAACCTCGCGCATGGGGTCCTATGCTGCTCTTTGAAGAGCCATAGCGACGGCGTCGGTTATGTTGCTGGGTTTGCACTTGCTGTCCCAATAATAACCGGGCGTGGTGAGAACTTCGGCGTGCGTGTTCGCCACGGGCGGGGTAGGATCTCTTGTGTGGATCGTAGTACCGATGAGGCCCGCTTCCGTCGAGTACTGTGATGGTCTACGCACCCTCATTTCTGCTACTTGGGCTAGTTCGATCGCGGCCGGGAAACTACCTTGGCCCGCGGTGTCGCTCAGGGCGGAGTCTCAAGTGCGGGTCACATCGCGCTAATGTTAAAATGAGAGTCGGGCTTTGTGCCGACACCGGTCGCTTCCCCGGTCGTGCTTGCTCTGTCGGGTAGGGCCGGGCAAGCAGCCTTGGTTCGCGGTAGTGTATCACTAATGATAATAACGTATGTGATATGATTAATTGATACACCGCACGGTTGCTTGCTGTCAGGTGTGGCTTTGTCGACCATAGCCGGGAAATCTGCTCGGATTTTGCTTGCGTCGGGAAGCCAGTTCGCGTACATGTGGCTTTGATATCTGTGCTGCCTTGGTCACGGTCAAGGCATCAGTATCGTTGCGCGGGAATCCTAGGCGTGGTGGATAAGGATCGAAGCCTTCATCGCCGGTGTATCGGTAACCCGGATAGGGATGAACGCATCGACGGGGGTTATGCGGGGACCACTGTCGTCCTTCGTGTTCCCGCCTTGCCGGACTCCTGCATTTTATCGGTGTCAGTGTCGCAGCCGGCAAATGTGGAGGCGAGTTCTGTCCCGGCCTCGGGCTAAGATCTAGCGGTGACCTTTCGTTTACCGGTTGAGTACCACGGAGTGGTTGTTCAACCCGATCCCGGGCGGAAGTTGTTGTCGCTGAAGGCGGCCTTTATGGAACCGTCGTTCGAGCCGGTAGCGAGCTCAGATCCACCGCGCGCAAGTTTGGCGAATTGGTGGCGGGCCGTGGCGAAGCGCATACGGGATTCGTATGATAAGAAGATGATCCCGGAGGACTTGAAGACCGCTATGAAGGGCAGGTCTAAGCTTTACTTGTCTGCGGTTGGTGATGCAATGGACATCGTGGATCTCGCTGCGGAGGCGCCTGCCGTGGAGCACGTGGCAGAGGCATCTGACGTAGGTCTATCGCCGGCGAAGCGTTCGCGCGGGTCTGTTTCCAGGTCCCGCGTCGTTGCCACGAGTTCGTCTTCCTCCAGCCAGTACGAACCCGACTCTGGTAGCAGTCGGGTTGTGCTATCTCGGCCCCGGTCTGGTAAGGATGGCGGTCGCGGTTCCGGTACGGCGTCGGGCCGAGCGGATTCCTCGTCGGGTTAGCACTCTGCGGGTTTACAGCAGAGGAGTTGGGGCTCCTGAAGCCGCTGCTCCAACGTTTGTTGGAGCGACTGTGAGTCATTCGTGTGCGAGCGAGCAAATCGCGGCGGCTTTCTATCGTTAGGTCTGTTTCGGGA
>JBBARN010000328.1:0-1811 GCA_040399845.1 Luteolibacter sp.
CACACTTTTCCACGGATTGTGCATCTCGGGTCTTATCTTCGGCAAAGTGATGCGGCACACCCTCCGAACGTGGACTTTCTGATGATTGTGGAGGAAGAAGTTTCCGGTATGCAGCAGCCCCGTTATCGGGCGAACTTCCCGGAATTCTTTTTTAAGGCTCGGTATGAGCTTCCTCCTGGGACAGTTTTGTATGCAGATATCGCTGCCTTCTATGCGTTTGTCGCGTGGACCCCCGAGGCTCAGCAGAATTATGAAGACCATGGCTGGGATAGCCCCTTTCCAGCCTCGGGGCCGGGCGTTTATATTTTGGAGGCCAGGGTTGAAGCACTTGGTGTGTCCATGGATACATCCGTCCTGGGCCCTGGTGTTGGCGGCTCTGCCAGTGCGCCTGCGTTGCACGCTGCAGGAGGGGTTATTTCGTTGGTAGATAGCCCTGAACGCGTTTTTGACAGTAAAAGCCAGTTCTTGGTGGATGACGCCAGCTCTACCGCTAGTACTGGTGTCGTTCAGTCATCGGCACTTGCATTGGCTCAGGCTTTTCTCACTCCACGCGGCGAGCGTTCGGAGACGGAGTTGGCGGTCATTTTGGCTGCGCGCGAAGGGCGTACTCCTGCTCGTAGTTCTCGGGAGGATGGTTATTTGGCGATTTTTAAGCCCGGTAGTACGCACAGAGACTGGTCAGCTATGATTGCATATTTGGTGACCGAGTTGGAAGTCTCTCGTCGCGCGGTCACTGCCCAAGATTTGCGCCAGTTGAAGAGATGGGCACATAATCACGGTGCTGTGCTTCGTCGCGCTGCACATGTCGGTTCGAGTACGTCTACGGTCAGGACCGGTCAGCTTCCGGAGGGCGGCTCGTCCTCGTTTGCTCGGGGCGCCAAGAAGAGGGCTCGCGCCGAAGAGGTGGTTAGTACTGTCGAAGGGGCTCCGGTTAGCAGCGGTCATGTGCGGGCGCGTAAGGGGCCACGTTTTTTTGATCCGCATGGACCTCCGACAGAGGGGGACTTCGCTTCTGCGGTCCGCCGTACCTCCGTTCCGGACTCTGGCGCGGCATCTTCCTCTTCTGGGCTGGATTTATCGCGGGTGCCTCTCGTGCCGTCTACCCCAGTCGAAGTTCCGGCCAATGGTGGCCCTTCTGTTGGCGAGGATTCTGCCCCGGTTTTACGGGCTAGCCGTGGGGCGCCGCTTGTGCGCAACAGCGAGGTGGGTAGGGGCGCTATTTTGCAGGCCGAGGTTATTCTCGCTGCGGCGCTTCGTGAACTTGATTCCGTCCGCGCTTCTGTTGTCGATTGCATCAACATCGCGCTTCGTGGAGTTGATTCTGCCCGTGCTTCTGTTATCGATTGCACTGCAGCGGTTACTGTCGCCCGCCGCCATCTCGGGCTGGGCAGCGTCGGCGACGACCAGGAGGCGCCGTAGTTTTTGTTGTTGTTTTTTTTTTTTTAATTAATGCAATTTAACTAAAATTTACGACATTCTATTGCTTTTGCGTATGTTTACGTTACGCAGTAAAATACAAAAATGCGGTATGGGTGTCGCCATCTTTCGCGTGTTTTATGGTTTTGTTCGTCCTTGACTTGCGCATCCGGGGTTAAGGCGGCGCGTGGACTGTATTGTGAACGACTTTTTAGCTAGTGCGGATCGCGCTCGCTCGAACAGCTGGGTTGTGTTTCTGGCATAGTCAAGAAATACATCCGATTTCCATCCTCCCATTTGTTTGATTTCATACTCGCTCATTCCTGCGGCCGCCATAGCCGTGGCGCCGCCTATGCGTAACGAGTGGGATGAGACACGGCTCGGGTCGAGGCCGT
>JBBARN010000329.1:0-1761 GCA_040399845.1 Luteolibacter sp.
CTGCAAATGTCTCCGACATGGCATCGTATAAACAGGCGGCCCTGAAATCCGAGCAGACCGTTGTTATCATCACGGCGACATACGGCGAAGGTGAGCCGCCCGAAGGAGCAGAGCTGTTTCACAAATGGCTGATGGGCAAGCGCGCCCCGGAGCTCAAGGGACTGAACTTTGCCGTTCTCGGTCTCGGCGACTCCAGCTACGAGTTCTTCAACAAGACCGCGCAAGACTTTGATACGCGCCTCGAAGCCCTCGGGGGAACCCGATTGCTTGAGCGTGTCGAGCTGGATGTCGACTATAAAGCCGCGGCGGATGCCTGGATTGCTGACATCGTTGCGAAGCTGAAGACGCTGAGCGGACCTGCTGCACAGTCAGCGCCGCTATCGCAAACCGTACAGCCAGCTTTATCCGCAGCTTGGACAAAGGAAAATCCATTTGTCGCTGAGCTCCTGGTCAACCAGAAAATCACGGGCCGCAGATCCGAAAAGGATGTCCGCCATATTGAGATTTCCCTCGAAGGCAGCGGGCTGACGTACAAACCCGGTGATGCGCTTGGCGTTTGGTTTACCAATGATGCTGCATTGGTTGATGAGATTTTGACCATTACAGGAGCGGATGGCAGCGCTTCGGTTACGACAGCAAATGGTGAAGTTACCCTCACCGATGCGTTGACGAATCACTTCGAGCTCACGCAGGCCTACCCGGGATTTGTTACGAAGGTAGCAGAGCTGACGGGCGATACGCGCTACATCAGCCTCTCGAATGACAAAGCATCACTTCGTACCGCAGTCGCTGACCGGCAAATCGCTGACATCCTGCGCGCAAACCCTGTCGCGCTGACCGCAGGCCAGCTCGCCGCCGCGCTCCGACCGCTCCAGCCACGCCTCTATTCCATCGCCAGCAGCCAAACCGACCTCCCGGATGAAGTCCACACAACGGTCGCGGTCGTTCGCTACGCAGTGGATGGCGCCGCGCGCGAAGGGGGAGCAAGCGGATTCATTGGCAGCCGGTCCGAACCCGGCGATACAGTTCGGGTTTATATCGAGCCTAACGATCACTTCCGCCTCCCCATTGATCCGGAAACACCAGTCATCATGATCGGCCCAGGTACCGGCATCGCGCCGTTCCGCGCATTTTTGCAAGAGCGGGATGCGACTGGTGCATCCGGCAAGTCCTGGCTGTTCTTCGGCAACCCACACTTTACCGAAGACTTCCTCTACCAAGTGGAGCTGCAGGATTACCTCTCGCGTGGCATCTTGACGCATCTCAATGTCGCATTTTCACGCGACCAGGCGCACAAAATCTACGTACAGGACAAGCTGCGTAAGCACGCAGTTGAGCTGTACCAATGGATTCAGGATGGGGCGCATATCTACATTTGTGGGGATGGCCAGCGGATGGCAAAGGATGTCCACGCCACGCTCCTTGATATCGTTTCCGAGCAGGCTGGCCTCGACCCCGATGGGGCAGAAGTGCTCCTCGATGACCTCCGCGCAAGCGGCCGCTACCAAAGGGATGTGTATTGATGAGCGAGAAGAAATTGTCTGCAAATGAGGGCATCAAGACCCGGTCGAACTTCCTACGCGGAACGATCACTGATGGCCTTCAAAACGAAATCACGGGTGCTTTGGCTGCGGATGACACACAGGTCACGAAGTTTCACGGCTTCTATCAACAGGATGACCGTGATATTCGCGCCGAGCGTAAGGAGCAAAAGCTTGAGCCTCTCCACACATTCATGCTCCGAGCCCGCGTCCCGGGAGG
>JBBARN010000330.1:0-1751 GCA_040399845.1 Luteolibacter sp.
CACCCGGGGCTGCCGATGCGGGCAACTCCGGGGTGATCGGCATAGCCTCCAGGAACGGCGTGGTGGGCGGGCTGGGCAACAGGTTGGCGCTGACATGCGTGGCGCTGGTGGCCAAAGCCAACGACGAAGCCCCCACTTTCAGGACTGTGCGTCGGTGCGGCCGAGCCAGGGCGTCCTGGTCAGGGCAATGGTTTTTTGAGTTCTGCCGGTCTTGCTGTTGTTCGATCACTTGAGACGCTCCGAGGCTTATCCGAAAGGATTAATTCGGAAGTATTGCAACCCAACATGACTGATTGTGCAAAAAGTGACCGTTCAGTCAAAGCGGAGATCAGACACAGGTCTCTTACAAACACATCATCTTTAAGCGTATGTTTATTAACAATAAATTCTCAGTCGATACATCACGACCTATTGTCCTGTGATCGCGACCGCTTATTCCTGTCCAATGTTGCACTGCGTAATAATTGTCATGTCCATACATGATGGCTTTGACACATCACGCCTTGAATCTTTTGCAAAAAATATACAAGCTCGAGATGCATCTACGGTCGAGGTGGCATGACGAAAGGCTACCCGGTAGCCCACCCGCCTGATGCCCCTGATCGAGGGGTGCACCAGGCGGTTGGGCCGATCAATGCCTGACGATCAGGGCACGGCGATGGTGTCGCCGATGTCGTCGACCCGGAACATCACCATCATTCCGGCGTCTTCGTGGACGACGTTGTGACAGTGCATCGGATAGACGCCCACGTAGTCGGTGGCTGTGACCCAGTACTCAACGACGTCGCCCGGGTAGAGCGGAACGACGTCCTTGCGGCAGTACTCATAGTGGCCTGGTCCGATGGCCACGCCGTTGCGCCGCATGATGCGACCTTCCACGAAGTGGTTATGGATGGGGTGGGCCCAGCCGCCGCTTGTCTCAAAGATCCAGCGCTCGGGGCGCCCGCGCTTCATGGTGAAGTTGACCCTGGAGCAGTCGATGATCTTGCCGTTGACGTTCCAGCCGCCTTGGCCCTTGCCGAACTTGAAGGTGCGGGTGACGGTGGGCACCTTGAGCGGGGGCAGGGTGATCGGTGCGAAGCTGGTGATCAGGGCCGGGTCGCGGCTGTTGTCGGGGGTGACTGCGCCCAGACGGAACTCAACCAGCACGTTGGTGCGGTTGCCCGCGGCGGCGATCGTGGTGGTGGGTTTGAGCGGGTCGGTTTGCACCAGACGGTTTTCCAGCCACAGGCGGGTGGCGCCTGCGGCGGGGCCGCCGGGGGCGGTAAGCTTGTTGAAGTCGACGATGATGTCGGCGCGCTCAGCCGGCTGCAGCTTCACATTGGTGGTGAGCAGGGGCTTTTCGTAGAGGTTGCCGTCGTTGCTGATGCGCCAGTAAGGGATCGACTGGGCGGGGTTATCGGGGTTGGTCAGGTAGATCTGGTAAACGCGCGACGGGCCCTTGTCGAGCAGACGAAAGCGATAGCGGCGCTTTTCGACATTGAAGAACGGCTGGACCTTGCCGTTGACCAGGTACTTGTCGCCCAGGTGGCCGTCGGTGTTGAGCAGATCGAGGGTGGCCTGGCCGCTGGCCGGGTCGATGGCCAGATCGATGAAGTTGATTGGGATGTCGTACTTGGGGTAGCTGGGAAGCTTGAAGCCGGTGTTCTCGTCGCCGGTGTCGTACTCGTTGAAGATAATGTGCATGCCGGCGAGCCCCTTGTAGACGTTCTCGGCGGTGTGGGCTTCGCGGTGGTCGTGGTACCAGAGGG
>JBBARN010000331.1:0-1750 GCA_040399845.1 Luteolibacter sp.
TGGCGAGGATCATCTCGCGCATCGCATCGATGCGGTCACCTTCGAAGAACATGTGTTCGGTGCGGGTGAGGCCGATGCCGGTTGCGCCGAAGGCCACCGCGATGCGGGTTTGCTCCGGAGTGTCGGCATTGGTGCGGACGGCGAGCTTGGTCGCTTGTTCGCACCACTTCATGAGTTGCAGGAAGCTCTTGAACTTCTCGGTCTTCTGCGCGGCTTTGTCGTTGCTGACAATGCCGGTGATGATTTCCGAAGGAGCGGTCTTGAGCTGGCCACCGAAAACGACGCCCGAGGTGCCATCGATGGAGAGGAAGTCGCCTTCCTTGAAGGTCTCACTGGAGATGGTGACGGTCTTCTTGTCATAGTCGATATCCACGGCGGAAGCGCCGCAGATACAAACCTTGCCCATCTGGCGGGCAACAAGGGCTGCGTGGGAGGAAACACCACCCTTGGCGGTGAGGATGCCTTCCGCAGCGATCATGCCGCGAAGGTCTTCCGGGCTGGTTTCGTTTCTAACAAGCAGGACTTTTTCGCCCTTCTCGGCAGCAGCGGCGGCGCGGTCGGCATTCAGATAGATCTTGCCGGATGCGGCACCCGGGCCGGCGGGAAGACCGGTGGCGAGGGCCTTGGCCTTCTTCACTTCGGCGAGGTCGAAGATCGGAGCAAGCAATTGGTCGAGCTGATCGGCCGGGTTGCGGAGAACGGCGGTTTTCCAATCGATGAGTTTCTCCTTGAACATGTCCATGGAGAACTTCAGTGCGGCGGCGGCGGTGCGCTTGCCATTGCGGGTCTGAAGCATGAACAGCTTGCCTTCCTGAATGGTGAACTCGACGTCCTGCACGTCCTTGAAGTGTTTTTCAAGAATTGAGCGGACCTTCATGAGTTCGGCATAACTCTTCGGCATGGCCTTCTTGAGTTTTGCAACTGGCTCCGGAGTGCGGACACCGGCGACGACGTCTTCGCCTTGGGCGTTGATGAGGAACTCACCATAGAACTCGTTCACACCGTTGGCTGGGTTGCGGGTGAAGGCAACGCCGGATCCGGAGGTATCACCGGTGTTTCCATAAACCATCGCCTGCACGTTGACGGCTGTGCCCCACTCGGCGGGGATGTTATATTTGCGGCGATAGACGATCGCGCGGTCGTTCATCCAGGAGCCGAACACAGCACCGGCGGCACCGCGGAGTTGGTCCCATGGGCTGCTTGGGAAACCTTTGCCGGTGCGGTCCTTGACGAGGGCCTTGAAGCGCTTGACGAGCTCCTGTTGGTCTTCGGCGGTGAGATCGGAGTCAACGATGTCTTTGCCGTATTTTTCGTGTTTGAATTCTTCGATAACCACTTCGAAGGGTTCGTGGTCTTCGCCTTCGCGCTTCTGCACGCCGAGCACGACGTCGCCATACATTTGGACGAAGCGGCGATAGCAATCCCATGCGAAGCGCTCGTTCTTGGTGGCGGCGGCAAGGGAGAGCACGGTCTCATCATTGAGGCCGAGGTTGAGGATGGTGTCCATCATGCCGGGCATCGAGTCGCGGGCACCGGAGCGCACGGCGACGAGCAGTGGCATGCCCTTGGCATCGCCGAACTTGCAGCCCATGATTTTTTCCATGTTCACCACACCGGCTTCCATTTGGGCTTGGAGAGCGGCCGGGTAAGTACGGCGGTTGGCGTAGAAGTAGGTGCAGACCTCGGTGGTGATGGTGAATCCCGGAGGCACTGGCAGGCCGATGCGGGTCATTTCTGCGAGGTTGGCGCC
>JBBARN010000332.1:0-1735 GCA_040399845.1 Luteolibacter sp.
GATGAGATCAACCGTACGCCGCCGAAGACCCAGGCCTCGCTGCTGGAGGCCATGCAGGAGCATCAGGTCACCGTCGCCGGAAACACGATGCATCTCCCCGAGCCCTTCTTTGTGCTCGCCACGCAGAACCCCATCGAGATGGAAGGCACCTACCCGCTGCCCGAGGCACAGCTCGACCGTTTCATGCTAAACATCGTCATCGACTACCTCAGCGAGGACGAAGAAGTCGCCGTCGTCACCCGCACGACGAGCGGGAAAAAAGAGCCCGTCCATCGCCTCTTCACCGGCGATCAACTCCTGGCCTTCCAGCAAGTCGTGAAGAAGGTGCCCATTGCCGAAGACGTCGCCCGCTACGCCGTGAAACTCGCTGCATCTTCTCGACCGAACCGCCCCGGCACGCCCGACTTCGTCAACGAATGGGTCAGCTGGGGAGCCGGCACCCGAGCCAGTCAAAACCTCGTACTCGGCGCCAAAACAAGAGCCCTCATCCAAGGCCGTGCCCACGTCACCCTTGATGACATCCGAGCGCTGGCTTTGCCGGTCTTAAGACACCGTATCCTCATCAATTATCGCGCGGAGGCGGAAGGAGTGACTGTTGGTAAAGTCATTCAGCGCTTGATCGAGAGCTTGGGGAAGTGATGGGGCAGGAGTGTTTAGTTTTTAGTGATTAGTGTTGAGTCATCAAAAATGGAACCAGAGCGCAAACCTTGGCTAATCGACGTGAAGACGTTCTTGGGACACTGCACTGCAGTGCTCTTCGTTTTCAGCTTGGTCGGATACTTCTGGTTTCAGTATCATTGTGGCAAAGTTTTAGCGGAGTCCTCTCACCCTCGTTTCCCGAACCATGAAGTCGTGATTCGCGAATTCATTGATCCTCTATTGCCACTTTTCATCTTTGCTCGCCCACGAGGCCTATACCGTTTTGAATACTGGAAGGATGGCACTCTGCGTTCTGCTCGTTCCTATGGGAGTGAAGTGGAGTATTTAGCGAAGAGTGCTGAGGTTAAATGGGCTGGTGGATTTGCTTGTGAAGTTGGCTTGGATGGGAAAACCATTTTTAATCTACACAGCGGCGATTTGGGCGACGGCGAACATTATTGGATATCGGAGAGTGATCGATAAAGTGGTGACTTTAGAAACTTACCACTGAGCCTAAATAAGCTATACTCCCAATGCCCTCCCAACTCGACACCTCCGCCCTCGCGCGCATTCGTTCTCTCGAACTGCGAGCGAAGGTCATCGTCGAGGGTCTCTGGAAAGGCATGCATCGCAGTCCCTATCATGGTTTTTCGGTCGAGTTCTCCGAATACCGGGCCTATGTCCAGGGCGATGATCCGCGCTACATTGATTGGAAAGTGCTGGCGCGCAGTGACCGCACCTTCATCAAGAAATTCGAGGACGAAACGAACCTGCGTTGCCAGCTCGTCGTGGATCACAGTCGCTCGATGAGCTTCGGCTCGGGGCCGATGACGAAGGCGGATTACGCGGCCACGCTCGCTGCCACGATGGCTCTCTTTCTCATGCAGCAGGGCGATGCCGTGGGCGTGACGACCTTTGGTCAGACCTTGCAGGAACACATCCCCGCACGCAATCGCCCCGGTCATCTGCGGAGGCTCATGCTGGAGCTGGAAAAGCCCGCGCCTGCGGGTACCACATCGCTCGATCTCAGTGTCAGCCAGCTCGCCGATCTCGTCCGCAAGCGTGGCCTCATTTGTCTCGTGTCGGATCTGCTCGC
>JBBARN010000333.1:0-1730 GCA_040399845.1 Luteolibacter sp.
GAGAGCGCGGTGCGTGAGCGTGAGCTGACCCTTGCCCGGGATGTTCAGCGCGCGAGCCTTCCGCTGACCACGCCGCGGATTCCCGGTCTTGAGCTGACGGTACGCTCCGAGCAGGCAGCGGAGGTCGGCGGGGATTTCCATGTCTTTGTAACAGATGCGGAAGCGGCGGTCGCGGGGATTTGTATTGGGGATGTTAGCGGTAAAGGGATGGCGGCTGCGTTGATTGCGACCAGTGTTGCCAATGTCTTTCCGTATTTGAATCCACTTTCGAGTCCGCTGAGTGCGTTGCAGCGGCTGCATGGAGATCTCATCCAGCGCCTCGCGGATGGCTCATTTGTCTCCCTGTTCTTCACGATTATCGATGGCACGGATGGCCGGGTGCGGTACTGGAACGCGGGTCATCCCCCGATGTTGCACTGGCACGCGGAGACCGGTGAATGTGATGTGTTGACGTACGGCGACAGCGCGCCGCTTGGGATGCTGACTGCGTGGACGACGCAAATGCGCCGTGTGCAGCTACAGCGCGGGGACATTTTGGTGGTGTGTTCGGATGGCATCACCGAGTCTGTTGAGTCCCTGGATGAGGCGAAAATCCTCCCGCTGACGGTCGGAATCGTAAAGCGTGTGGCGCCTAACGGCGCGGATGCGGTCGCCGATGCGCTTGTCGCAGCCAGCCGCGAACACGTCCGCTCCAGCGCGGATGATCTTACGGTGATTGTCGCGCGTTATCACGGTAGCTAGCCGGGCGTTTTTAGCGGGTATGCTCGCAGCATGAACTGTGTGGATGTGGCGATTATCGGTGCCGGCCTAGCCGGTGTTGCGGCAGCAGGTGATTTGGCGGCGGCTGGGAAGTCCGTTTTGCTTATCGATAAGTCGCGCGGGATTGGTGGCCGGATGGCAACCCGTCGCCACGCGGGCACGCGTATCGACCATGGGGCGCAGTTTTTCACGGCGCGAAGTGAGCGCTTTGCCGCATTTGTTAATGGCCTTGTTGAATCCGGCATCGTCCAAGTGTGGTCCCACGGCTTTCCTATTTTGGTGGATGGGGTTGTCTGTGCCCGTCCGGATGGCCATCCGCGTTACGCCTGCCCTGTGGGTATGAGCGAGCTAGCCAAGCAACTACTGCCCGAAACGGTTGAGTGTGTGCTTGGAACGCAGGTGACATCGGTAATTCGTCTTGCAGATCCCGTCGGAGATGGCATGCGCTATGAGATTTTGGCTGGGGAGTCAACGGTTTGCCTCGCCCGGGATGTTGTGTTGAATTTGCCTCCAGTGCAGCTGGTTGCAGCGGCTGGAGAGCTGCTTACAGAATCTGAACGGGAGCAGTTACTCGCTATCGAGATGGAACCTTGTTGGGCGCTGGGAGGCTGTCTTTCCGAAGATATCCCATTAAATGCTGTTGCTATTGAGTGTCAACACCCGGTGCTTGGGTGGATTTCCCGTAACCATACGCGCCGTGGAGAGGCATCTGAGCCATTGTCCATCATGGTGCATGCAAGTGGAGCGTGGAGCGCGTCGCATTTGGAGGATGACCCCCTGGATGTCCGAAACGCGATCGAAGCAGCGATGCGCGAGATCGGGATGCCTCTGCATTGGGATGGCGACCCGTTTATCCACCGCTGGCGGTATGCCAAGCCAGTCGCCGGACTTGGCGAGGATGTGTTTCGCCTTACAACTTCCCCCGGTGTTTACGGCGTGGGGGATTGGTGCATCGGCGGCCGTGTTGAAGG
>JBBARN010000334.1:0-1715 GCA_040399845.1 Luteolibacter sp.
GTATCCGGAGTTTCAAGGCAATGTGGCCTTCGTCGGGACACGCGACTTCTGGCGCGCGCAGGAAGATTCGCCATCCGGGCAGGGCTACCACTGGAACACCAATGCCGAGACCTACTATCTCATCGGGGATGCGATGGGAAAAGCCATGCGTGACCTTGTTAGAGCGCCCGGTGCAACCCGCACGACATTCTCAATTGGCAAGCCCGGCAAGTCCGCGAATGACAAGCTGAATATCGCTTTCATCGGCTCCGGCGGCTGGATAGCCCAGCAACCCTACAACCAAGGCTGCTCGGAAGAGAACCTTGTTGCGTTCTGTGATGTCGACCTTAACCAGTGCGCTGGCAATATGAAGAAGTGGCGCACCGACCAGCCATTCTTCGAAGACTTCCGCAAAATGCTTGACAAAATGCATAAGCAGATCGATGCCGTCGTCGTCTCGACCCCGGACCACACCCACTTTCCGGCGACCCAAATGGCGATGGAACGTGGCATCCACGTCTACACCCAGAAGCCGCTCGCCCATAACATCTGGCAGGTCCGGACGCTGGCGAAGTCAAAGGAAAAGTACAAGCTCATCACGCAGATGGGCAATCAAGGCCACTCGGATGATGGCACCCGCAACTCCGTAGAGCTCGTCCGCGCTGGCGTTATTGGGGATGTCACACGCGTCCTCTGTCGTAACGATGGCCCCAACATGGGTGGAGAGCATTTCGGCAACCCTGCCACGATGCCGCCTCCGCGCTCGCCCATCCCCGCCGGCTTAGACTGGGACCTCTGGCTTGGCCCGACCGCGCAGCGCGATTTTTACCGTGACTACCTTCCGCTGAAGTGGCGCGCGTTCTACGACTTTGGGAGCGGGATGCTTGGCGACTTTGGCTGCCATACCTTTGACACGCCAGTCTGGGCGCTCGATCTCGACCCGCCGACGGTTGTTGAGTGCCTCTACCGCACGGCATCCCTCGATGGCCTGATTCCAACATCCAGCCATATCCGCTTCCACTTCCCGGCGAAGGGTAAGCGCGGACCGGTGGTGCTTGACTGGTTTGATGGCGCAGGTGGTTGGAGTCGTGCGGGTGCGTTTGAGACATTTGGCGTCGACAAAGATGAGCTGAATGGCAACGCATGTTTAATGCTGGGAACGAAAGGCATCCTCGGCTGCGGCACCCACGCCGGTCAACCAACGCTGTATCCGGAACCGGTTCAGTCAGCATGGCAGGCCAGCCCACCGCCTAAAACGATTGCCCGCGTGCAAGGTGGGCCGTTCCGCGAGTGGATGCGTGGGATCAAGGGCGAGGGCCCCGAGCCTGCATCGAACTTCTCCGTCTCGGCAAACCTCACGGAGATTATCCTGCTGGGCGTCCTCGCGCAGCGCTTCAACACCCGGATTGAGTGGGATGCGAAAGCTGGTCGCATCAAGAACCATCCCGAGCTAAACGCATTTGTAAAAGAGCCGGCCCGCGCGGGTTGGCGCTTTGGAGAAAACGTATGAGACAGAATCGCACTTGGACAGATCCCGCGGCGGCACGCCGCGAAGACCCCGATTTCATGATCCAAGGGGAGTACACCGGTCGTAGAGTTGGGCTCCAGCTGGTGGCGCTGGGCGGTGGCAAATTCGATGGCTATCTCCTCGATGGCGGACTTCCCGGGGCTGGCTGGGAGCCTGGGAGGTCGCGTACTCTCCTAAAGTCGGATGAGGCCCTCGAGCGGATTAAGTC
>JBBARN010000335.1:0-1708 GCA_040399845.1 Luteolibacter sp.
GGAAGTTCATTCCCCTGACACGACAGGACGCTCAACGATGGTCGCCATCGCTCATTGCGGAGGCCGAGTTGTTGCTGCGCCGTGCCTCCAGCTTTGCGCGTCCAGGCCGGTTTCAAATCGAAGCCGCCATTCAGTCCGTTCACGCCGAGCGGGCAACTTCCGGCATCATCAACTGGCCGGTGATCGAAGGCTTTTATCAGGTGCTGAGAAACTGCACCACCGCCATCGGTGCCCGCATTGGTCATGCCGTGGCGATGGCCCAGGTGCGAGGTTTGCCAGCCGCCCTCGCTGAACTGGATGCACTGCCAGAGGCCCAGGTCCTTTGCCATCAGCCCTACTGGGCGGCTCGCGGGCATTTGCTCCGGCAGATGGGAAAGCGCGACGAATCAAACATCGCCTACCAGCGTGCGATCGGCCTGACGGAGCATCCGGCGGTGCGGGCCTTTTTGCTGAATGAGATGAATGAACAAAGCTGAAGATCACATGCCGCCCTCGCTTCTCGAACAACTTCTTGCCCTCGTCGAAGACGGGGGACCGTGGCGCATCAGCTTTTCGGATCTGGCAGGGCTGGCGAGGCGGGTGCCGGATCTGGCTTTGCCGGAGGAGTGGAAGATTCATCGCTGTGAGTTTTGTGTGTTCGCGAAGACGGGAGCCACGCTGCGTGGATGCCTGAACAACAAGCATGCGGTCAATCGGGTGCTCATCCGGCGCGGTGCGGGGTTTGTCGGGCAGTGTCATCTTGGGCTCACGGACATGGTGGAGCCGCTGGTGGTGAAAGGTCGCGTGCTTGGGGCTTTCTATTATGGATCGGTGATCGTTCGCGGGACCGAGGCGGAGGCGCAGCGGCGCATCCGGCGTTATGCGCAGCGCCGTGGAGTGCCCGCAGAGCCGTTTTTGGAGCAGATGGAAAAGGCGGCACGCGTGGACGCTTCGGAGATTGAGCCGCGTCGTGCTCGGTTGCGTCTGGTGGCACAGATGGCGGCGCGATTGGCGGAGGCCTGGGGCGTGCCGCTGGAGAATGACCTGCCTCGTCGCGGTGGGTTGCCATGGATTTCCGCGATGGAGTTTCCGGTGATGCTGCGGCGTGCAATGGAACTCGTGCAGCATCATTATTCTGAGCCGATGACTCTCGCTGGCGTGGCCGAGTCCCTGAAGGTGAACGCGGATCATCTGGGCCGGCTTTTCCGCCAACACACGAAGAGCACGTTGGCTGATTTTCTGGGCCGGGTTCGCGTGAATCATGCCTGCCGCATGCTGGAGAGCGGTCGCTACTCGGTGGGCGAGATCGCTCTGCGCGTGGGCTTTGCAGACGCGGCTCATTTTGGCAAGGTCTTCAAGCGTCTCATGCAATGCACTCCGGGCGAGTATGCCTCGCGGGCCGCCGCGTGAGAGCGTGTCGGATTCAGACCAAAGATCGGTCGTCTGGAGACATGGCAAAATGGCAGGTCACTCGCCAAGATCATCGTCCGATGAAAAACACGTTGGCCGCCTCTCTTTTGCTCACGCTTTGCTCCCACGCCGCCGAGCCGCTCAGTGTCTCCGGTATCTATCCGCATCTCACGGTCTTCAATTCCGATCCGAAGCGCGAGAGGCCGTCCATGGAATGCGGACTCGGTGCGGCGGTGCCTTGGGCGGGAAAACTGTGGAGCACGACCTACACGTCCCACGATCTCGGACGCGGCAATGACAAGCTCTTTGCCATCCTGCC
>JBBARN010000336.1:0-1707 GCA_040399845.1 Luteolibacter sp.
CCCTATCCCCTATCCACCTCTTAAAACTTGGAGCTCTTGGCGTCTTGGCGGTTCAAAAATCGAAGAGTTCACCGCTGAGTCGCAAAGGTCGCAAAGGGACGCGGAGGATGGATTATGAAACGAAACACGGAGGCGCGGAGGTCGCAGAGAGAAGCGCGGAGAGGCTTTGATATCCTATCCCCTATCCCCTATCCACCTCTTAAAACTTGGCGCTCTTGGCGTCTTGTATGTTCTCCCCGCCTTCCGTTTCCAGCAACCCGCCGCCCGTGTCTTCCGAGAATGGGTCCTTTAACTCGTCGGAGGAAGACACGGGCGGCGGGTTGCGTTCTGGCACTCACATTGTCAGGATGCACTCCCGATCCGGGAGGTTCACGGGGCTGCAACCCCGTGAACCACGGAGCCGAACAGACCGATTTGCGTCCTGGGTTTTCAAGCCCGTCGCCAAGCATTGGGTCGTCGGTTCCGTTTCCGGATTTAATCTCGAACCACTGATAGAATCATGAATTCGCATTACAAGATTGAGAAAATCCAGACCGAAATCAACCACGTCGGTATCGACGTGTCAAAGCAACACCTCGACGTTTCCATCGCCGGAAGCAAAAACCAACGCCTCGCCAACACCCCGACAGGTCTCGGCAAGCTCCATCAGAAACTCGCCCGGCTCGCCCATCCCCGAGTCACCTGCGAAGCCACCGGTGGTTACGAAAAATACCTCGTTACCTCCATGCTCGATGCCGGAATCGAAGTTTGCGTCGCCGCTCCAGGGCGGGTCCGCTACCTCGCCCACGCCGAAGGACTGCTTGCCAAAACAGACTCCATCGACGCTGAACTCATCCGTCGTTTTGCGGAAAAAATCCCGCTGCCGCTCCAAATCAAGCCAGATCCAGATGCGCTCAAGCTCCGACAAATGAGCGATTTCCGCCGCATGCTCAGCGACGACATCGTCAAGACCGGTAACCGTCTCGAACTCGCTGAAGGCTACCTCCGTGAGCAGCTCCAAAACCAGCTTACTCACCTTGAAATCCTTAAGAAAAACGTCGAAGACGACACCGCAGTGCACATCCGTAACACCGCAGTGCTAGCGCAAAAGGCTACCCGCCTCCAAGAACTCAAAGGAGTAGGCCCCGTCCTAGCCACCACTCTCCTCGCCCACGTCCCCGAGCTGGGAAACGTCAGCGCCAAAACTCTAGCCTGCCTGATTGGTGTCGCCCCCCACCCCAAACAAAGCGGTAACTTTAAAGGCAAAGCCTCAATTCGAGGCGGACGCGCCAATGTCCGCCGCGTCCTCTACATGGCCGCCGTCACCGCAGCACGAAGCAATCCCATCCTGTCAGCCTTCTACAAACGACTGCGCACCAAATCTGGTAAAACAGCAAAAGTCGCTCTGGTCGCGGTGATGAGAAAAATGCTCGGCGTTCTCAACAAACTTATCGCTCAACCAAACTTTTCACTTGCCAACTAACACCACTGCTTGGCGGTCCAAAACATCCCCACCCGCTTGCACATTTCACCGCTTATAATCCAGCCTCGGCTTCCCCAGCACTTCCGCTGCTAGGTTCCCGTCGTCGAAGGCTTGGCGCAACTCACCATCCAGCGTCCGCGCCGTACCCAGCAAGGTCTCCGCTTGGCCCCAGTCGATTCGTTTCACATCGTCCGGCGCATGGTCTCCGTTGATGAGGCTCTTCAACTCATACAGCACCCGCGCCC
>JBBARN010000337.1:0-1703 GCA_040399845.1 Luteolibacter sp.
CTAGGTGAGCGAGATCCGAGGTGAACTGGGAAAGTTTCATTTTTTTGGGGCATTGCAGGTTCGGGAAGCGGCTTGTTATTGGCGGATTGAGTGCCAAGGCCCGGTTTGGAAAAGAGATCTCTGAAGCAGTTTGCCATAGAATTGTTTTGCCATGGGGCGGGAACATGATTTTGGTTGTCACCATGAAATCGAAATTTCTAGTCCTTGCGGCAGTGCTCGGCACGCATCAGCTTGGTTTCGGCGTGGTGGTGATCTCAGGTGCTGCCAATTCGACAGCCCCGTCGGGCCAGCCCTTCTTTGGCAACGTCGGCATTGTTGGCGGCGGTTCGGCCATCTATCTTGGCAACCGTTGGGTGATGAGCGCAGCCCATGTAGCTGGAGGCCTTCCCGCTTCGGTCACCTTCGGGGGCAATGTTTACAGTACTCAGGCTGGGACTTTCAATCGTCTGCATGATCCCGACACCCTTGGGAATCCGATGCCGACTGTAACCGATGCGGTGCTTTTCAGGCTGACAACGGATCCCGGGCTGCCTTGGCTGACTTTTGCCAACAGCACTCCGACGGTCAGCTCATCGGTCATGATGATTGGTTCAGGTCGTCAGCAATTGGGCTCTCCAAGCTATTGGAATGTCGATGTCATAGCAGGACCCGCCAACGATGTCTGGACGGAGCTTGGATCAGGACTGGGTGCGGAGGCGGCAGGCTTCAAGACATCGGGGACTCGGGTGACGAAATGGGGGGTAAACCAGATCTCCACGACGGGAATCGAGTTGGACTATGGCGCAGGTCCGGTCTCACTTTTTACGACCACATTCAATGATGGTGCGTTCCTCCATGAGGCTCAGGCAGTGATTGGAGATTCCGGTGGTGCGGTCTTCACCAATCCCGGTTCCGGATGGCAATTGTCTGGCATGATGTTGTCAGTAGGGCTCTACGAAAATCAGCCCAGCGGGGCTGAAACCGCCATTTTGGGCAACATCACCTATAATGCGGACATTTCGGTTTATCGGAACGAGATCCTGTCCATTACTTCGATCCCTGAGGTCAATGGAGTGACGCTGATCGCCGCCGGATTCGGGGCGCTCGCCTTCCTCCGCCGCCGGATTTGATTTCTGCGGAATGCCTCGGGAGTGGGGATCCAAGGCAACGAAGTTCATTCCGTCCGTTTCTCCGCCGCCAAGAGTTCCCCAAGCTCGCGAAGCCGCGCAACCGAGTATTCGGGAATGAGGCCGCTTTTGTCAGGGGCGACATTGAGCAAGTAGTTGGCCCGCCGATAATTGCAAAGCTTGAGCATCTTCACGATTTCATCCGCCTTTTTCAGGTTGGTGCTTTTCATCAGGCGGAAAGGATATTTCTCAAGCCCCCGGCAGCTCGATGAAGCCTTCGAGTTTGCGGATGCGGGTGGGGTGACGCATTTTGCGGAGGGCTTTGGCTTCGATCTGGCGGATGCGCTCGCGGGTGACCTGGAACTGGCGGCCGACTTCTTCGAGGGTGCGGCTGTAGCCGTCCTTGAGGCCGAAGCGTTGTTCGAGGACTTCGCGTTCGCGCTCTCGAGGTTTATAATCCTAAAAAGGAAAATGAGCACGTTAGTTGAGCGCCGCCGGACGGGGCGTGTGCGATGGCATGCAGGTCGTAGTTAGTCGGGCTGTTTTCTATCCGCTCAGGAGCAGTTTTGCGTCGTCCGGGAGATCGGGGAGCCATTT
>JBBARN010000338.1:0-1690 GCA_040399845.1 Luteolibacter sp.
ATGGCCAAAAGTGGAACGAAGGCCTCCTGTTGGACGAGCGTTCCGGCGTCTCCTATCCCGATGGCGTGCAGGACAAGGACGGCCTCATCTGGATCACCTACGACCGCGACCGCCAAGGCGATGGCGAGATCCTCCTCGCGAAGTTCAAAGAGGAAGACGTTCTCGCAGGCAAGAACGTGTCCGGTGCAGTGACGCTGAAGCAGACGATCAACAAGCTGCACAAGCCTTCCCTGCTCCCCGCCAACTGGGACCCGGCGCTTGCGGGGGACATCGTCATGCAGCGGCTCGTTCGAGTCTCGGCACCGCAGGTGAAAGGGGCGCATGATGCGGAGTTCGTCTGTGTCGGCGAGCGAGCCTACATCGTCGAGCATGACAACGACGTGTCACCCGGCCACGGAGCAGGCGCGGCGATGTATTGTGTGCTGTCGGTGGTGAATTTGAAGTCGCTCCAGGTTGAAAAAACGCACCTGCTTGCCAAAGCGGGCCAGGCATTCGCCAACGTCACGTTGCCACAGGCGCAGGCTTTCGTGCCGCGAATCATCCGCAAGGACGAGCACACGCTGCGCACCTACTTTTGCAGCCAACCGGCCAAAGAACAGGCGGTGACCTGGTATCGCGACTTCGATCTGCGCACGCAGACTTTCGAGGACAGCATCCACAAAGCCAAGCTCAAGACCGCAGCCGGCACCTTCGACATGGAGCCACGTCATTTTCATGCCGATGCAGCAGCCCAGGGCTTCAAAAGGCCCGCCGTGAACCACGGCCTCTACATCTTCGATTCGTTCAAGGAGTTCGATGGCCGACGCTACGTCGCGCTCAACAATTTCCCCGGCAAACAAAACGCCCTCGCCGTGCTGCACGATGACTTCACCACCTTCGAAGTCATCGGCCACTACAACGAGCCACAATCGCAGCAGCTCAGCGAATCCGCCGTGAACCGCCTGACCGACGGCACCTGGATGGCCATCGTGCGCAACGACGCGGGCAACTACCACTTCACAACGAGCCGAGACGGCAAAACATGGACCGCCGCCGAGCCTAAGCCCTTCGTGCCGAACGGCCTCAACTCGAAACCGACCTTCGATAAGTTCGGCGGCGTCTATTACCTCGGCTGGCAGGAGAACACCAAGATCCAGAACTGCAATCGCAGCGTCTTCAACGTGGACATCTCCCGCGATGGCAAGACCTGGCAGCGCAAATACCGCTTCGAGTCCCCGCACTCCTTCCAGTATCCCACCTTCCACGAACACGAAGGCACGCTCTGGCTCACCGTCAGCCAAAGCGACCACGGCGGCAGCACCGACCGCATCATGTTCGGCAAACTCGAAGCCGTGGGTGAATTCGAATCGCAAAATGACCATCAGCGAATTGAATGGCCCGCACCGCCGCCACCCGCGCCCGCCGTCATGAAACGTGGCGTGAAGCTTTTTGATGATCGCGACTACGTCATCGATGAAATGCCCGATGCAGTCAAAGACCTGCCGTTTCACCGCACCAGCATCGAAAAGCTCGACGTGACCATCACCAAGCCCGGCACCCTTTTCGCGCTCACGCCGACTGTTCGTCCAACTGCTGCGAGTCAGGAGGAAGCGCTGCAAAAAGCCGGTTTCACCAAGGTCGAGGTGCCCGAGACACAGCTCTTCCCCGGCGAAATCAATCGCGTGAGCCTTTACCGCAAAGCCGTGAAGGC
>JBBARN010000339.1:0-1681 GCA_040399845.1 Luteolibacter sp.
TATCGGCGTTTCTACAGGAGCCACCGTTTGCTGGCAGCGGTCTATCTGTTTCTAGTATTCCATTCGGTGGTTCTGATAAAATTCTCCGACTGGGGAAAACCCGTCGGACTGGTGATGTTGGTCCTGATGACCGGGGGGACCGTCGCCGCGTTCATTTCGCTGTTCCGCAGGGTCGGAGCGGGACGCAGGGTCTCGGGAGAGATCGAAGGAATCACCCGCCACATGGACAACCGGGTCCTGAAGGTTGCGGTCAGACTCTCGGCCCCTTGGCCAGGGCATCTGGCGGGACAATTCGCCTTCCTGACGTTTGATCGGAACGAAGGCCCGCATCCTTTCACCATTTCCTCTATCTGGAAGCATGATGGAAAACTCGGTTTTCTGATCAAGGGAATCGGCGACTACACCGACACCCTCGCCGGTCGCCTGAAGGCGGGCGACAGCGTGACCGTGGAGGGACCCTACGGAAGGTTCGATTTCACGGGCAGCGAGCCAAGACAGATTTGGATTGCGGGCGGAATCGGCATTACGGCGTTCATTGCGCGGATGGAGGCTCTTTCGGAGCACCCGGACGGAATCCCGGTTGATCTTTTTTACAGCACCAGTTCGCCTGACGAGGGCTTCATCGCTCAGGTCCGCCTCCGCGCCGAATCGGCCAAGGTCCACCTGCATGTCATATTGCCGGCGAGGGACGGAAGGTTGAATGCGGAGCGGATCCGGAGCTTGATTCCGGAATGGAAAGCGGCCGCGTTCTGGTTCTGCGGACCTGCGAAATTTGGCCGGGCCTTGCGCCGCGACCTGACTTCCGAGGGCCTGGTGGCCGGTCACTTCCATCAGGAGCTGTTTGAGATGCGCTGAAGGCGACCACCGGATGGCTCGGGTTGAATTGCCTTCGTGACCTATTGGGCTTTACGAATCACCTTCTCTAACCAAAGCGCATTTATTCTATTCAAGCGATTCCCTTCCGCAAATCCCTCAAGCTCCACAAGGCACCGTTCGCTGCTGCGGCGTCTCCCTTCATTTTTCTGGCACCAACCTTGCGCTTTGGCCCAAACCGCTCCCTCGCACTGGCAAAGGCCTCGTTCACAAACTCCTTGCTGCCGATCACTGCGCCGTCCGTAAAATAACGAATGCGGCAATATAAGATCCTTGCTGCTCCGAGATCCTCCAGAGCGGTTTCATTGTCCTCACTCTCCAGCAGTTCCGCAGTATTCTTGGTGGTCTGGCCGAGTCCTTTAGCCGATTGGGAAACTTCCGCCTTTCCGGGTTTCCTGCCGATGGCCAATCCCATCATGCGTCGATACAAACGCGAAACTTCATCCCACTTCCCGGCGTCATATCCCACTCCCTGATCGCAATAGAATGCCCGGGCCAAGCCCTCACGCGCCTTCTTGCCATTTCCCATCACGCTCGATTGCGAGGGACTATCGCCTTCCTCCCCATCCGATCGCGTGAGGCCACCGCCTTTTACGCGACCTCCGATCGCTTCGCCATAACTGCTCCAGCGATAATCCGCCGGATCTTTGACCATCCCGGCGCGCAGCGGATTCAAGTCGATGTAGGCCGCGATCGTCCTCGCCGCCACACCATCCTCCACGATCACGCTCTTGAAACGGTCTTCCCACAAAACGCCCGATCGCGAATGGGCCCGGTTGAACCATTGGGAAAAGCGTTGCAGCAGCCC
>JBBARN010000340.1:0-1679 GCA_040399845.1 Luteolibacter sp.
GCCAGGACCTGAGTGGGAAATCGCCCATTGAGAAACATGGTCGCGAGCATCAGCCCGAGAGCTTCTGCTCATGGATGGCCGGTGGCGGAGTCAAAGGCGGCCTCACCTACGGCGACACTGACGACATGGGCTACCGAGCCATCAACGGCAAAGTCCACATCCACGATCTACACGCCACCATGCTACATCTGCTCGGCATCGATCACCTCAAGCTCACCTCTCGCCACCTTGGTCGCGACTTCCGCCTGACCGATGTCTATGGCGAGGTGGTGAAAGAGATCTTGGCGTGAACGGCTTAAGCATCCATCGACAGGAGAATGGGGACAGAAGAATGGCCTTATTCTCCTGTCCCCATTCTTCTGTCGTTCAAATCCCACTTCTCGTGAAACACCTGCTTATCTTCCTCCTAACCACCGCCTTCGCTCACGCCGAGGAACGCTACCTGCTCGCGGCGGACACGCAGGTCATTGAAATCAATCGAGCAGGCAAAGTGCTCACGTTTTGGAAGCATCCAGGTCATGGTGGCATTTACGATGCGGCACGGCTGCCGGACGGTGGCATCGCTTATGCACATCGGGGTGGCTTGGCGGTGTTTGATGCGGCGAAGAAGCTCGTCATGGAGCACAAGGCCGTCGCAGGCCCCAAAGGTGCGGAAGCGAACAGCGTGGCGGTGCTGGAAGGCGGAAAGAAGTTCGCGCTCATGGACAGCGGCGTGAATCAGATCCGCATCGTCGATCAAAGTGGCAAGGTCGTGAGCGTAACGCCGCTGCCGGATCTCAAGGATGACCCGCTGCACTTTCGCTATCGCATGATCCGCGAAGTGTCCGGCGAGAACGCCTTCTGGGCCGGTCAATACGCACGCAAAACGGTGCTGAAGGTCGAAATCGGCACGGGGCGTGTGTTGCAGACCATTCCGCTCGATCCGCTGCTGAAGCCATCGCCCACCGTGAAGAAGGCTTTTGCCACGTTGCAGGATGCGGATGGCTCGTTGTGGGTCGCCACATCGACGGGATGCCAGTTGCTGCATGTGGATGCGAAAGGCCAAAAGCTCGGCTGCTGGACGAAAGAAGACCTCGGCCTGCAATGCCGCTACACGCTTGGCCTGTCACGTCTGGCCAATGGCAACGTGCTCATGGCCTGCGGGGATTATCACATGCAGAAAACCGACGAAGGCCGTGATCTGCTGGCGGAGATTGATCCATCTGGAAAAGTCGTTTGGAAGCTAACGCGAGATCAGTTGGTGGATCAAATCGACGGCGTGATCGACAAAGGCAGCGGCCTCGAAGAACTGCACATCACGAATGTTCACGTCTTTGAATCACCCACTCCAAAATCCGCTGCAACGAGCCCGATCCACAGCTTCATCGACAAGCACTGCATCGACTGCCATGACGACAGCGTCGCGAAGGGCGACTTCGACATCACCGCGCTGGCCTTTGACCTCAACCATGCAGACACACGCGGTCGATGGACACGCGTGTTTGACCTCATCGAAAAAGGCGAGATGCCGCCGCCGGAAAAGTCCAAAGTCAGCGCCGATGAACGCAAAGCCGTCGTCTCACAACTCAGCGCGAGCCTACTCACCGCCGCAAAGGAAGAGACAGCGAAGAACGGTCGCGGTCCTGTGCGGCGCCTCACTCGCGTGGAGTTTGAAAACAATCTGCGTGCGCTGCTGAAGC
>JBBARN010000341.1:0-1641 GCA_040399845.1 Luteolibacter sp.
GCACGCAAATGGTCAGCATCGCGCTGGCAGGCATGGGGGTTGGCATTCAAATGATCGCTGTGGGCCGTCCTCCTTGGATCGCTTTGCTCTTGGCTTTTACCTTCGGTTTTTACGGCCTCGTCCGCCGCCGCTCGACCTTGGGGCCTCTCTCTGGACTCGCTACAGAGTCCATCATTGCCTTGCCAATCTCTCTGTTCTTCCTGAGCTTCTGGTTTTCACAAGGCCAGCCCATTTTTGGCAGCGGTTCCGTGCGGGACGTGTCCCTGATTCTCGGTCTTGGCATCATCACCGCGGCCCCCCTTCTAGGCTTCGCCAATGCCGCACGGAAACTGCCTTTCAGTCTGCTCGGCTTTTTACAATTCCTCGCTCCCACTGGTCAATTCGTGATCGGCTTCTTTGTGTATGATGAACCCTTGTCCCCTTGGTCTCTCGTCGCCTTTGCCTTCATCTGGTGCGCCATCGCACTATTTTGCGTGAACTTGGTTCAGTCTAGAGCCTTAGCGCAAAATTGACGGATGTTCCTTGAAGTTGCGCCGTAGAATACCGACTCCGCCAGGATTTATTCTTTACTGTAAGCATCGATCATTGCGAACCAATTCACAAGGCTTGACCTTTTCTCCATCGCCCTGACTCTGCGGCCATGCGCAATCCAGACCGCGACCACACGATGGCCATTTTTTGTGACTTCGAGAACCTCGCCATCGGGGTGCGCGAGGCGAAGTATGACAAGTTCGACATGGGCAAGGTGCTGGAGCGACTGCTCGTCAAAGGCAGCATCGTCGTCAAAAAGGCCTACTGCGACTGGGAGCGCTACAAGGAGCACAAGCGTGCGATGCACGAGGCCGCCTTTGAGATGATCGAGATCCCGCATGTGCGCCAGGGCGGCAAAAACAGCGCCGACATCCGCATGGTCGTGGATGCGCTCGACCTCTGCTACACGAAGTCCCACGTCGATACCTTTGTCATCGTCAGCGGCGACTCCGACTTCTCACCGCTCGTCAGCAAGCTGCGTGAGAACAACAAGACCGTCATCGGCGTCGGCGTGAAGAACTCCACCGGCGACATCTTCATTAGCAACTGCGATGAATTCATCTTCTACGACGACCTCGTCCGCGAGCAGCAGCGTCGCCGCCCAGCCCCCAAACCCGCCGCTGCCAAACAGCCCGCCAAACCGAAGGAATCCAGCGCTGCTCAGCCGCCCAAACCCAACGGCAGCGCACCCGCCCAGCCAACGGGAGACGCCTCAGCCTCCAAATCCGTCGGCGACCCGGATGATGCCATCGAGCTCTTCATGGAAACCGTGGACGCCATGATGAACGAGCGCGGTGGCAACCAGCCCATCTGGGCCTCCGCTGTGAAGCAGACCATCAAACGCCGCCAGCCTCAGTTCAGCGAGCGCTACCACGGCTTTCGTTCCTTCGCTGCCCTTGTCCTCGCCGCCAGCGAGCGCGGCTTCATCCACACCACCAAAGACGCCAAGTCGGGAGATCACCAGATCCACCCGGATGCGGGCGGGGATTTGGGGGGTGAGGAAGAGCGGACGGAGAGCAGCGTTGAAAGGACATAAAGCTGCGGAGTCGCGGAGTGTCTTGGAGTGCTCCAGCCCTCTGGAGCTTTGCGCGGGCCTTGAGACATTCGAAA
>JBBARN010000342.1:0-1627 GCA_040399845.1 Luteolibacter sp.
CTCAGGCTATTGTGCATCTACCGCGATACCGGTCGGATTGAAGAATCCCGCTTCTTTGCCGATGCCATCGGAAGCATCTCCGTTCGCATATTTTCCGGCAAGAGTGGAGACAGTCCCGTTGCTGGTCACCTTGCGAATGGTTTGGCCGAACGCATCGGTCACAAACAGTTTGTCATTGGCATCCACGGTGATTCCGGTGGGTTTGTTGAAGCGGGCGGCATCGCCGATGCCATCGAGCCTGCCTTGTGCTTCCGCTTTTCCGGCCAAGGCGCTCACCATTCCGTCCGGAGTGATTTTACGGATGAGGTGATTCCAGGTATCGGCGACCAGGATGTTATCCTGCGAGTCCACCGCGATTCCTTCCGGAGAATTGAACCGGGCAGCACTTCCGAATCCATCTGCGGAACCGCCTTCTTTCGCGGAACCAGCAAGGGTAGTAACAACGCCATCGGGCGTGATTTTACGAATCAGGTCGTTGCCTTCATCCGCGACATAGACATTGCCGACGCTATCGACCGCAACGGCATAGGGGCAGAAAAAGCGGGCGGCGGTGCCAGTGCCATCCCGGGACCCGAAATTCCGATAGTCGCCCGCAAGGGTGGTCACGGAGCCGTCGGTGGTTATCTTGCGAATCGCATGATTCTGGTAATCCGCCACATAGAGGGTCCCGCTGGCATCCACGGCCATGCCCCGTGGGGAGTCGAATCTCGCGTTTGCGCCAACACCATCGACGAGATCCGAGTAGGTGGTTTGTTTCGTTCCGGCAAAGGTGGAAACCACCCCTGCGGCTGTGACTTTGCGGATCGTGTTGTTGTTGGAATCCGCAACGTAGATGTTTCCATCGCTGCCCAAGGCAATCCCCCTGGGTTCATCGAAGCGTGCAAAGGTTCCGGATGCGTTGATATATCCTTTTGATTTTGCAAAACCAGCGATGGTGGAGAACTCGTAGGGAGTCGGGTAGTTTCCCTGGGCACTCAGGGCCGAAGGCCACAGGACTCCCAACAGGAGCTGCGCGATGAGAAGCGGGCTGCGGAGGCGAAGGTGGGTGGAGCCGGAGTTGCCTCTGGTCGGCTGGTGGGAATGCTGGGAAATCATTGTGTTTGACGTGCGTGAGATTCTGACCGGGTTGAGATTATAAAAATTTCCAGAAGAACACCGGGAAATCGCCCAAGACTTTGCGGCTAAAGAAGGATTAGGTCTGGTGTCGATCAATTTCAGTTTTTGCACCCTTCAGGTGAGGTGCGGCGCGTGCTTTCGATACCAAGCACCGCGTCGCTTGCTCGGTTCCTGCCGGGAAAAAGGGTCTACCGATGTTCATGCGAGATCATCGCCAGCGTCGTCGATAGCTGCGGTTTCATCGGAATCCCTTTCGCGGACGCGCTTTTTGTCACGTTGGAATTTCTCCTGCTTGCGGAGGATTTCACGCATTTCGGCTCCGCTGCTGATGGCCGGGATTGCGAGATTCGTCATGGAGTGGTGGGAGGTCTCCAAGTGGATACTCAGGCACCAATCACTCCCACCCGCAAGTCACGCTCGGTCCATAGCAGGCCCGCAACTCCCGCCGCTTTGCCCCGCATTTTCCTCGCGCCGGTCTTGCGCTTGGGCCCGAAGCGATCCCGGCTTTGCT
>JBBARN010000343.1:0-1627 GCA_040399845.1 Luteolibacter sp.
TCTCCCTGAAAGAGATTTTTCATTACCACTTCATCAATGCCCAGGCCCCGCTGGAACTGGTGCAGGAAAACATCGTCCGCGAGCTGGAGTATCAAAGCTCTCTGGAGCTCGATCCCCGCACCTTTGACCTGCTGCGGAAACTGCCTCTGGCTAGCGAGATCGTCCGCCACGCCCGCCAGGATCTGGTGCGGCGTCTGGATGGCTACAAAGTCGAGAAGCCTGAGATGATGGCCGCTGTCGTTGATTTCATCGAAGTGAAGATGATGCCCATCATTGTGCGCCATGCCATTTCAGGCCGGGCCGACATCAACTCGGAAAACAAGCTTTTCCATGAGCCAGAAGCCATCGCCATGCTCATCGACATTTTCTCCGAGCGCGGTTTCCATGCCACCGTGGACCTGCATCACATCGAGATCCCCGAGCGCTTTGACCTGACGACCGGCGAGATCCACTGCCGGAAAAAGAAAGTCTTCCGCTTCAACGTCCGCTTCAAAGGCTCCGAGATCCGCCGCGGGTAAGCTCATGCCCCCATCTCGTCTCAGTTTTCAACTCGAAGCGCAAGCATCAGATTCACGCGCCCGTGCGGCGACCTTTCAGACGCTGCATGGGGTGATCAAGTCGCCCCTTTTCATGCCGGTGGGGACGCAAGCGACGGTGAAGGCGCAATTGCCTGAGGCGCTGGAGGCTGCGGGCTCACAGATCCTGCTGGCAAATACGTATCACTTACTGCTGCGGCCAGGGCCGGAGGTGTTTCGGAAGATGGGCGGGATTCATCGGTTCATGAAGTGGCCGGGATCGGTGCTGACGGACTCGGGCGGGTATCAGATCTTTTCCCTGCCGCACTCGCGGTCAATGACGGAGGCGGGGGCGGTTTTTCAAAGTTATGTGGATGGACAGCGCATCCTGCTGAGCCCGGAGCTGAGCATTCAGACGCAGATGGCGATCGGCAGTGACATCATGATGGTGCTGGATCAGTGCATCCCGAGCACGGCGGATGAAAAGGCGGCACGTGCGGCGCTGCAAGTGACGCAGCGCTGGGCGGTGCGGAGTTTGGCCGCGCGGGAGGAGTCGCCCCAGTCGATGTTTGCCATCGTGCAGGGAGCGCTTTATCCACAACTACGGCGGGAAAGTGCGGAGGGGCTGATGCAGATGCCGTTTGACGGCTTTGCCATCGGTGGTCTGGCGGTGGGTGAGGCGAAGCAGGAGCGGGAAGATGTCTGTGAACTGACGGCGGCCCTGTTGCCGGCAGATCGTCCACGTTACCTGATGGGGGTGGGTACACCGCTGGATGTGCTGGAAGCGGTGCATCGTGGGGTGGACATGTTTGACTGCATCATCCCGACGCAGGTGGCCAAGCGTGGGTCCTGCTTCACGTCGCGGGGGATCGTGGAGCTGCGTCGATCCGTCTATAAATTTGCGGATGAGCCACTGGATCCGATGTGTTCTTGCCCCGTGTGTGCCAAGTATTCGCGGGCTTATCTGCATCATCTAACGAAGACGCAGGAGCCGCTGGGCTGGCAGCTGATGGGGCAGCATAACATCCATTTCTACCATGAGCTGATGCGGGAGATCCGTCAGAGCATCCTGGAGGATCGGTTTCTCAAGCTCTACCAGGAAAAGCGGCAGT
>JBBARN010000344.1:0-1603 GCA_040399845.1 Luteolibacter sp.
TGGCGACGATGTTGAAGATCTTGCCGGGAATGAAGATGATCTTGCGGATGGTTTTACCTTCGAGGTGCTCGTTCACCTTGCTGCTCGCAAAAGCGGCGGCCTTGGCACCTTCTTCGTCGATGTCCTTGGAAACCATCAGGCGATCGCGCAGTTTTCCATTCACCTGCACCACCAGTTCGATCTCGCTGCGAACCAGCGCGGCCTCGTCATAGGCAGGCCAGCTTTGCTCGGAAAGCATGCTCGCGCCGCCAAGGCGGGAGTGGATCTCCTCGGCAAGGTGCGGGGCGAAAGGATTGAGAACGGTGAGGAATTGGATGAACTCTTTCAAGGGCACCACGCTCACCTGGGTGAAGGCATTGGTGCAGATCATCATTTGGGAGATGGCGGTGTTGAAGCTGAGTTTCTCGATGTCCTCGCCCACCTTCTTGATGGTTTCATGCACCACGCGCAGCAGTTCCTTGTCGGTGCAGGGGATGTCCTGGATTTTCGGCGAAACCGCGAACGAACCATCCTGTTGTTCCTCGAACGCCACGCGCCAGACGCGGGCAAGGAAACGTGAAACGCCCTCCACGCCCTTCATCTGCCAGGGCTTCACCTGTTCGAGCGGGCCCATGAACATTTCATAAAGCCGCAGTGCGTCGGCGCCGTATTCTTTGACGACGTCGTCCGGGTTCACCACATTGCCGCGGGACTTGGACATCTTCTGCCCGTCCTCACCGAGGATGAGTCCTTGGTTGACCAGGCGTTGGAACGGCTCGGGCGTGGTGACGTGGCCGAGATCGAAAAGCACCTTGTGCCAGAAGCGGGCGTAGAGCAGGTGAAGTACGGCGTGTTCCGTACCACCGACATAAAGATCGACCATGCCGGGCTTGTCGCTGGTCCAATAGGCTTCCGCTTCGTTGGAAATGAAACGGCCCGTGTTGGTCGGGTCACAATAACGAAGATAATACCAACACGATCCCGCCCACTGGGGCATGGTGTTGGTTTCGCGGGTGGAACCATCGGGAAGATTCACCCATTCGGTGGCCTTGCTCAAGAGGGGATCGGGCGTGCCGCTGGGTTTGTAGTCGTCGAGCGGCGGAGCCAGCAGCGGGAGTTCGCTTTCGGCAATGGCATGATGGTGGCCATCTTTCCAAACAATCGGAAACGGCTCGCCCCAATAACGCTGACGCGAGAAAAGCCAGTCGCGGAGTTTGTATTGGATGCGGCGCTTGCCATTTCCGTTAGACTCCAACCAATCGATCATCTTCGCCTTGGCATCGGCGGTGGGAAGGCCGTCGAGGAAACCGGAATTCACGGCGATGCCGTCTGTTGTGCGAGGAAGCAGCGCATCAAGAACTACGAATTTTCCTACGGGCGTTTCTGGACTTATCGCATCACCAACGACCTGTTTGATATCAAGATCAAACTTCGTCGCAAATTCAAAATCCCGCTCATCATGGGCGGGAACAGCCATGATGGCCCCAGTTCCATAACCCATCATCACATAGTCGGCGATCCAAACGGGGATCTTTACGCCGTTGACCGGGTTCGTGGCGAAAGCGCCGGTGAAGACGCCAGACTTGTCTTTGTTGAGGTCTCCGCGGTCCATGTCGGACTTGGA
>JBBARN010000345.1:0-1603 GCA_040399845.1 Luteolibacter sp.
ATCCGGAGGAGGTTTCGTGATGAAGCATTTGGCGATGTTTTTCGCGGTGGTTGCGACTCTGGTTTCGTTCGCCGGGCGTGCGGATGCGCAGGTCGTTCTGGAGAAAGGGATTGAGTATTCCAACCCGGACAACCAGCATTTGCAGCTGGATATGGCGCGTCCAAGTGCCGCAAGTGGGCCCCTGCCAGCCATTATTTGTATTCACGGCGGCGGGTTTCGCGCGGGTTCACGGGATGGCTACCTCGGCCTCATCCAGCAGCTCGCCGGGCGCGGGTATGTGGCGGTCACGGTGAGCTATCGGCTGGCGCCGAAGTATCCGTATCCGGCGGCAGTGCATGATGTCAAAGCGGCGGTGCGATGGCTCCGTGCGAATGCGAAGAAATACAATATTGACCCGAATCGGATTGGTGCGACGGGCGGCTCGGCGGGTGGTCACCTCGCGCTTTATCTTGGCGTGACGGGCGGTGTTACAGCCATCGAAGGGGATGGCGGTAACGCAGGCCAGTCGAGTGCGGTGCAGTGTGTTGTGAATGTGTATGGCCCGAGTGACTTTACGAAGTCGTATGGCAAGAGCGTGGATGCGGCGGAGGTTCTTCCATTGTTTCTTGGTGGGAATGTCGAACAACGGCGCAAGCGCCACTTGGAGGCCAGCCCGCTCTACTGGGTGACACCGAGCGCGCCTCCGACGCTGTGTATCCACGGGACGCAGGACAAGTATGTGGCTTATGAGCAGTCCATCTGGATGGTGGATCGCCTCTTAGCGGCAGGCTGCGATGCGGAGCTCACAACGATTTCCGGCGGCGGCCACGGCTTCAACGCCGAGCAATCCAAGGTCGCAGATGCGGCGCTGTTCGCGTGGTTTGACAAGTATCTGAAGACTGGGAAGTAGTTTTGTAACCTGCGTTCATAATCGAAAAAGGGCTTCCATCTCACTGGAAGCCCTTTTGCATTTTTTGTTCCCCCCTACTTCACCAGCGCTGCGATGCGCAGTGGGCTGCCGGAGCCGCCCTGGATTTTCATCGGGAAGGCGGCGATGTAGCTGCCGGTTGGGGGGAGTTTATCCAGGGATCCGACAACTTTGTGTTCATGTTCCCAGTTTATGGCATGGCCCAATAGACACTAATGCGTCAATGTTGCGAACCAGATGCTTGTTTGACTTCTAGTCGGCTCATACATTACGAGATATTTACAAAACACTCACCACCACGTATCAACAGATTTCAATCACCTGAACGTACACTAAACTGCAAATATGCCGTTCAGTTCCACCACATTTTCCTCTCGCCAGCATTCTCGAGATAACAGCCCGGATGCAAAATCCAGCTCCATTTGGTAATCTAATAACATCAGCCGTTGAGACAGTGGTTGATAAAGCGAAACGACGATCCAGAGGATGCGTCGTTTTTTTGTGTCTGGGGACATTCCAGAATGGGCGGACACAGCATCCCACAAACCCACTATCAAACCTTTACACCTCCCACCGCGACGCCGGGTGGAATGTGGAGCGGGTGTGCCGGGAGCCGGACATTTCAGCCGACGGGGGTTGCAAGCCAGTCGACATTCGGCGTCTGGCAGGGCGGGCACCGTCATCGATGGTCATAAC
>JBBARN010000346.1:0-1597 GCA_040399845.1 Luteolibacter sp.
TCTCGCAGGCCGACTTCTACGCCCTCTACGGCATCTTCACCAGCACGCACCCCGCCGTCATCGACGTGAATGCTCCCGGCACCGGCGATGCCATTCGTGCCGAATTGAAGCAGCTCAAAACGCAGATCAAAACCACCCTCATCGGCGATTGGCTCAAATCGAATCCGCCCGCACCCATTCAGACCGATCCGCCCCGTGACTCACCAGGGCTTGGAAAATTCGAATGGCTCACGCAAGGCATGACCAAGACCAAGGCAGGTGAATTCGCCATCACGGAGGACGGCATGCGCATTTACCCCGGTGGCTATTTTTCCGACCTCATCAGCTCACGAGACCGTGCCGTTCTTTATTCGAAACGCTTTGAGAATCACGGCGGCTCGTTGTGGTTTCGCACGGCTGGAAATGGCGGAGTGAAAGCCAAATACGTCGTGCAAAACTACCCGCGCACCGGCACCATTCACAAGGCCGCCGAACTCAAGGACACCAAGGACGAACAACTCAACTGGCGCTCGCTCGATCTCGATTTCTGGAAGGGCGACGAGATCTTCCTCCAGATCACCACCGCCGCCGACCTGCCAGCCGAGTTCAAAGATGGCCGCTCGTGGTTCGGCCTGACCGATGTGGCCATCACAAAGGACAAAACGCTTCCCCCCTCGCCAAAACGCTCCACCGCTTCACCACATCAATTGATCACAGCTTGGCAGAACGACGCGCTGACTGATGCTCAAGCCGAAGCGCTCAACCAACTGATTCAATCCAACAAGCTCTCGACGAAAGTCGCGACAGGACTGCTCAAACGCTATCGCGACCTCGAAGCCAAACTCCCCGCACCAACCCGCGTTCCAGGCGTCATCGAAGCCGACTCCAAAGACGCCGCGCTATTCGTTCGAGGTGACCACAAACAGCCTGCCGAGATTGTCCCACGCCGATTCCTCGACGCGCTCGATCCCACGCCCTTCAAAACCAGCGGCAGCGGTCGCCTCGAACTCGCCGAGCACATGGCGGACATGAAAAACAATCCGCTTACCGCACGCGTGATCGTGAACCGTCTCTGGCATCACATCTTCGGCCGCGGCATCGTCGCCACGACCGACAACTTCGGCAAGCTCGGCGATTTGCCCACGCATCCCGAGTTGCTCGACTTCCTCGCCCAGCGCTTCATCGACAGCGGTGGCTCCATCAAAGAGATGGTGAAACTCATGGTGTCATCGAAGGCGTTTCAGCGGAGTTCTCAGTTCTCGGTTCACAGTTCTCAGTTGGACCCCGAAAACAAACTCCTCAGCCATTGGAGCATGCGTCGCCTCGAAGCAGAGGCCATTCGCGATTCTATCGTCACGCTGTCCGGCAAGCTCGACACTACACTTTATGGCGAGTCCGTCGGCAGCGGCGATCCACGACGCAGCATCTACGTCAAAGTCATCCGCAACGCCCTCGACCCATTTCTCACGACCTTTGACCTGCCCGTCCCTTTCAGTGCCCGTGGAAAACGCGATATCACCAACGTCCCCGCGCAATCCCTCACACTGCTCAACGACAGCAAAGTCATCGACTGGTCACGCAGTTGGACTTTACGCAGCGCCGATGCCAAAGACGAAGT
>JBBARN010000347.1:0-1583 GCA_040399845.1 Luteolibacter sp.
CCGCGCGCCCGAAGCGCTCCGTCAGCGAATTTACACCACCTCAGTGGACGCTACCTCGAGAACCGATGCGACCTGCGAAGGCGAACATTGCGGGGCTAGCTCCAGCCTGATCAGTAGGGCGGGAGCGAATGGCAACTTCCGAGCGCGGCAGCCATTGGTAACCCAAGCCAGGCAGCGTGAAATTGGGGGGCCGTTTCGGCCGCTCACCTTCGCCTGATCCGTGCGGTTCTCGGAGAGTACACTACCCCGCAGGGTAAGCCCGTGGCCGCGAAGAGACCGCCAGCGCATACGCGCATGCGGCGATCTTGCAGCCGGGCGCTGACACCTCGACTTTCAGCTTTCTGCTTTCGATCGAGTCGGCGAACAGCGTCACGATACCCGCGCTGCCAACGGTACGATCCGGCGTGACAAAGCCGCCGGTGGAGTCGCTCCCGACAACGTCGACGTCGCTGCAGGTCGCGTTCTCGCAGATGGCAACGATGATCGTGTCTCTGTTCGGATCAACTGCAAATTCGTACGCAACTGTTGCACCCTTGGCCACAACGCCCTCCGCCGCATGGCTCTGAGTTGTTCCCTCGATTGCCCAATTTTTGAGTTCATTGCGAAGGACCGTGAAATCGGTCGCGGATTGAGCAAGACCCAGTGGCACCGCAAGCGCGAAGCCGGCGATAGCAAGGAAGATGCGCATGAATCCGTGCCCCGAGATTTGTGGCTCCAGTCTCATGTGACACATTAGGGCGTCAATGTTTGAAGGCAGCGTTGTAGGGCCAGCAACCAAGTCGACACCCATCAAACCGCGCATACAGTTTCTTTCGACGCTGAAGGCGGCGGTGCATCCGATTGCGTCCTTGGTCGGAGATTTCGAGCGCATTGAGGGGACTGATGACCTGCCTCGGGATTTTCGGACCATCCGCAGCGCGTCGGTGGCTGCTTCTGGGCGAGGTCCCGCCTGATCAGTAGGGCAGGAGCGACCGGCAGTTCACGCGCGACCTTGCCATTGGTAACATCATCGGATGGGCGCGAAGTTGCGGCCCAAAGGCGACAGTCAGCAGCCTTCGATTAACAGCGCCATATGTGCAGCCGGCCGACGCTCCGGGGATTCCGCGCGCGGGCGAATTCCGTCTAGGCGAGGGCGGTCGCTTGAGCGAAATTCCGCATCCTACCTTGGATTTTGCCTTGCCGAGTTAAGCTGACAGTCCCGCCCCGATCAAGGCGCTGCGCGCGCTGGCCCACTTGCTGCGAGCTGCTCCATCGAGGCTTGTACGTATACTGACGTTGCTTGCGTTTGCGCCGTTGCTGTTGCTGCTGGCCAGAATAAGACCAAGGCCGCTGCCGGGGCTAGCGCCAACGTGATCGAGGCTGCGAAAGCGACGAAAGATATCGGGGATGTCGTGGTCATTAAGACTGCCTCTGGAGCCATCACGGCTGTTGTAATGTGCCCAGTCTACGAGGCGGCGCAGAATCTGGATCGTTCAAAGCAATGAGAGGCTTTGGGCTTTCATCGTCGATGTCTGGCGGGATGTTGAAATAGCTGCCGTACACGACTGAGTGACACGCTCGCCGAACATTGCTGCAATCCGAAG
>JBBARN010000348.1:0-1519 GCA_040399845.1 Luteolibacter sp.
CGACCATCGAAGGCTACTGGGCAGGCGCAAAGGTTTGGGATCACCACGGGATGACGGAAATCGGTCCCGTTACGTATCAGTGCCCCGAAAACGATGCAATCCTCCACGTCATCGAAGAACACTACATCGCTGAAATTATCGATCCTGACACACTCCAACCTGTACCCACGGGAGTGCAGGGCGAGCTAGTCCTTACGAATCTTGGCCGTCACGGGTCACCACTTCTGCGGTACAGAACGGGTGACCTCGTCTGTGCTGGACCTCAGACCACGTGTTCCTGCGGCACAGATGAACTAGCACTCGTTGGCGGCATCATCGGGCGTACGGATGACATGGTAGTGATCCGTGGCATCAATATATGGCCATCGAGTATTGAAGCCGTCATCCGGCGTTTTCCAAATGTCGTTGAGTTCCGGACCACTGTGGATGCGACAAAAGCCATGGCGGACATCTTCATCGATGTAGAGTTCGACACAGCCGTTACCGACACAGAATCCGAGCGTCGGATTATCGAGGATGCACTGCGTGCGACGCTAGCCCTTCGGGTTCCGGTGCAAGTCGTGGCTGCCGGCAGCCTTCCGCGCTTCGAGATGAAAGCCCGCCGCTGGATTCGTTTACGCTAACTTCTCGCTCGTGATTGGAGTTAAGCGAGAACCCCGCGCACAACCTTAGCCGGCTCAACTCCCGTCAAACGTGCATCCAAGCCTTGGAACTTGACACTGAAGCGCTCATGGTCAATACCAAACAAGTGCAACACTGTGGCGTGTAAGTCGTGGACCGTAACGACATCTTGGACCGAGCGGTATCCAAGCTCATCCGTGGCACCGTAGACAGTTCCGCCCTTGATACCGCCACCGGCCATCCAGATACTGAAGGCATTGATGTGGTGATCGCGGCCTGTACCCTGACCCATCGGCGTTCGGCCAAACTCGCCGCCCCAGACGACCAGCGTCGAGTCCAACATCCCGCGCTGTTCAAGGTCATCGAGGAGTGCCGCGCAAGCCGCATCCGTCTCGCGGGCAGCAATCGGCATCGCGACTTCCATGTTCCGGTGATGATCCCATGCCCGGTGGTAGACCTGCACACAGCGGACCCCACGCTCCAGCAGACGACGTGCGAGGAGGCAGTTGCTGGCGAATGTGCCATCACCGGCACGCTTGACACCGTAACGCTGAAGAGTTTCAGGGCTTTCATCCTTCATGTCGGTCAGCTCCGGGACAGAGAGCTGCATCCGAAAGGCCATTTCGTACTGCGCGATGCGTGTCGCGGCCTCGGGATCCAACGTCTGAACGGCCCGCTCTCGGTTGATCGCATTGATGGACTGAACCAGCTTTTCCTCGAGGTTACGCGGGTTGCCACCGGGACTTGCAACGTAGTGAACGGCATCTCCCTTCGCCTGAAACGGAACGCCTTGGTAGCGGGTTGGGAGAAAGCCTGCTGACCACTGGCGCGCGGAGACGGGCTGGACGCCATCCGATGAGCCTTGCGAGGCAAGAACCACAAATCCAGGGAGGTCTCG
>JBBARN010000349.1:0-1512 GCA_040399845.1 Luteolibacter sp.
GGCAAGTTCCCGCCTCTTGAAAAAGCCCTCTCCTACCGTGGCGAACTCATCTTCGTCGATCACGCGAACCGTCGTGGTAGCATCCGCGTGCAGGGATCCGGCATGTTTTTCCGCAATGACCCGCATCCCTTCGCCTTGCTGCCTTATGCCACCGTGCGTTATCACGGCGCACCGGCGGATCTGCGGGACATCCCGCTCGGCACCGTGATGCACGTCCACGCTTTCCTCCCGCCCGACCCCAAGACCTCAGCGGTGCCAGTCTTGCCCGTCGATAGCAAAAAAGCGGATGCCAACCACAACCGCGGCGCTGGCATTTTCCCCGCCGAGAACCACGTCCTCCTGCTCGAAGACGAACCCAGTCACTGCCAGCGCGAAGGACTCGTCTGGAAGCTCAAGGAAGTGGAGATCAAAAACCACGCCGGCATGATCACCGCCACCCGCATGCCAAAGAAAGGTGGCGACGGCAAAGCCACCGAAGAACCGATGACCTTCGATGCCGCCACCCGCATCTGGCGTGGCCGCGAAAGCCTCAGCATCGAGGAACTCGTCACCGAAGGCGCGTGGCCCGCCGATGGCAAAAAATCCCTCGGAGGCCAGTCAGTCCAACTCGGCATCACCTGGAAGCCCACACCCGACGGCATCTTCACCCGCTTTCACATCTCCGACATCTGGCTCGACGACGCCTCCATGCAACGCGCCGCGAAGAACCAAACCGAAATACACAAAGCCTTCATCCACAGCCGCTGGATGGCAGCGTGGATCGACGCTGTTGAATACGGCAAGTTTGGCCGCGCCACCATCACCGCGACCCTCTTTGGCGGCATGGACGCCTCGCTCTACGCCGACTTCACCAAAGGCAGCTCCGCCCTCATGAATCCCGTCGCCGACACCTTGAAGCACACCCACGGAGCCTACGGCCCCGCGCATATGGCCGCCAAAGGCCCCATCCAAGATGTCATCAAGTTACCCGGCGAAGCCCCGCTCGGCAGCAGCGGCATCCAGATTAAGTTCGAGACCGACCTCATCATCGAGGGCATCCGTCCTAGCCGCGTCGTCCGCGTCCGTCCCGCAAGCTGGCCCCAAGCCCAGGTCCCCCGTGAAGAATACCTCAGCGACAACCTCGAAGAGCGTTTCCCGGGTCCATCCATCTTCCCGAAGTATTGAGGGAGAAGTGGAGTGCTGGAGTGTTGGAGAAATGAGTCCAGCGAATCAGCACACCACATCTCATTAGTCCAAGACTCCACCACTCCATGATCCGCGCCGCTTTTCTCACCCTCCTCCTTCTCGGCTCGCTCACAGCTCTCCACGCTGCCGCGCCCGATCTTTCCAAGATCAACTCACGCGCTGATCTCAACGCCGTCATCGCTTCGATGACTGATCCAGTTTTAAAACAAGCGCTCAGCGACCACGACGCTGGCATTCTCGCGGCTGCGGAACAGCACTCGCATGTGGCGGCGGTCATTTCCACGATCGAGAGCGCACCAGGCTCGTTTACAAAGATCAATATCACGC
>JBBARN010000350.1:0-1472 GCA_040399845.1 Luteolibacter sp.
CCACCGGCCCTCTTCTCCACCGACAACGAATCCCTCATATCTGACACAGACACCATGCGTTCTTACGCAATCGACACCCTCTTCGACTCGGAATACTACATCGGCGACACAGAGGAGATCGAGACCACGGAAGCCCTCCAAGCCCCGGACAGCGAACAATTCATCATTGCCATCAAGAAGGAGGTCCACAGCCTAATCTCGGAGACACGGACCCTGCAACCCATCACGAGGAGCCCAAACGGCGGATACGTCGAGAACAGCGAGAACAAACGAACGTGGAAGATTCGCACAACCCTCAAGTGCAAACGGAAAAAGAAATCGAACGGAGAACCGGACAAGCACAAGGCCCGGGCAGCAGCTAGAGGCGACACACTCCGCAGAGCGATGATCAAGGCAAACGTGCCCCTCCCGACCAGCTACAGCCCAACCATCATGCCCCTAACCTTCGCTCTGTTCTTACAACTCTCCGTCATCCAACAACTACACATGGCAACGATGGACATTAAGTCCGCATACCTGAACGCCCCGCTCCCCCCCGAAGCCGATTGGATCGTAACAACACTGGAACCGCACATCGCCTCCGTGTGCGGCCTCGACCCTGCGCAAGAGTATCGAATCGCGAACGCACTATACGGCTTACCAGACTCGGGCCGCCTATTCTACCTACATTACAAGACAGCTCTCCTCGCCGAAGGCTACGCAATGTCAGCTTTCGACAACTGCTTATTCCATCGTATCACCGCGACAGAAACGACCTATATAATCGTCTACGTGGACGACACCTTTATATTCAGCAACTCCCTGGCCCACATAGACAGCGTCATCGACAAGGTCGGCAAGCATTACGAGGTCACACTAGACCGCGATGCAACTAGTTTCCTCGGACTCAGCCTCACCCACAACCCTGACGGAACCGTAACAATAACCCAACCCAAGCTCCTCCTCAAGCTTTTCTCCCTCTACCCGCCACGGAAGGACGCCACCCACAAGCCATCGCACCCATATCCACCACTTCCAAAGGACTCGGACCCCGCGCCCCAACCGGCCGACCATTACGCCTACCTGCGACTCCTCGGAATCCTCCTCTATCTTACCAAAAGCCGACCGGATATCATGGCTGCAGTATCATTCGCCGGTACCAAAAGCAGCAGCCCAACCAACCGCGACATGAGCGACCTATATTATGTCGTCGAATATCTGCGGGCCACCCAGGATTTCGGACATATACTTCATAAATCCAGCATGTCCGCCCTCCGCCTTTACTGCGAGGTCGACGCATCGTACCTCCTTCACTCGGACAGCAAGGGCCACACTGGCTACAACATATCATTCCACGGAACAACCGGCACCTTCCATAATCGCAGCGTCAAGCAAACGGCTGTCGCAACCTCATCCACTCACGCCGAAGCTCGCGCCATCTTCACACTGGCCAAAGAACTCAACTTCATCATCGCCCTGTGCCAAGAACTACT
>JBBARN010000351.1:0-1464 GCA_040399845.1 Luteolibacter sp.
GTGGCATCTGGGATTGATGAGCTCAGGTCGACAATGACACCACCGGCTGGCGCAGGTGCCTCAATGGTGATTGTGGCTGTGGATATTCTGCCTCCGGCAACGGATGTCGGCGAGAGCGTCACAGACACCGGGGCAGGTCCACGCACGGTCAGTGATGTCGTAACGGTCACGCCATTGTTTGTCGCGCTCAGCGTCGCTGTCGCATTGCTTTGGATTGATGTCGTTGTAACGCTGAATGTTGCTGTCGATGCCCCGGCAGCAACCGTCACGCTTGCCGGAACCGTTGCCGCAGCCAGATTGGATGAAAGCTGAACGATGCGTCCGCCTGTAGGAGCCGGGCCGGACAGCGTCACAGTGCCTGTTGCCGATGCACCACCAAGAACCGATGCTGGCGAAACCGTCACGCTCGATGCAACCGGAGCGACCACTGTAAGTGTGACCGATTTGCTAACCGCGCCAAGCGTTGCCGTTATAGCGACATCCGTGTCGGTCGCAACCGCGGATGAAACCGCATCCACATTTACGCTTGTTGCACCCGCGGGGACCGTGGCCTGAAGCGGCAGGCTGACGATAGCGGAATTTGCACTCGACAGGACCACCGTCGTTCCGCCTGTTGGCGCTGCGCCATCGAGCTGAACACGCACCGATACCGTGGAGCCTCCCGTGAGAACTGTCTTTGCCGGCACCAATGATGACAACGCCGCAGCCTTGACAACGACCGCTGCCGTCTTGGACACGGCACCAAGGGTGCCGGTCGCCGTAACGCTGGTATCCGCCGCGACAACTCCCGAGGTGACCAGAACATCCCCGGATGTCGCACCAGCAGCAATCGAAATGCTCGCCGGGACTGGGAGGGCATTGGTGTCTGTGGATGTCAATGCAACGGTAGTCCCCCCACTTGGGGCAACGGATCCAAGATTTGCCGTCAGGCGGATTTGCTTACCACCGATGACATTTGCTGCGCTTGCAACCAGCGTCGAGAGTGCGGGCGGGTTCACGGTGAGGGTTGCGGTCTTACTGGATGCTCCCAGCGTTGCCGTAATGACCGGAGAGACGGCGCTTGCGACGGCGGTTGTGGTGATAGTGAACGTCGCCGATGATGCACCTTGCGCAACGGTCACGGTCGCAGGAAGGGTGGCTGCGGCATTATTGGATGCGAGGGTAACAACACTTCCCCCAGCGGGCGCGGGTCCGGTAAGCGCCACTGTTCCCGTGGAGGATGCGCCTCCAGCAAGCGATGTTGGATTCAGTGTCACATTGCTGACGGCAAGGGTTGTGCTCAGCCGGAAGCTATCAATGTGGGTTCGCCACTGGTTGTTCGTACCGATGGTCATTCCGACCACCCAGAACAGACCATCATCGGATGGATCGGAATCAATCCCGAAATAATCTCCCCAGCGGTAGAAGGTGTAGTTGTTTCCTGCGCTTGTGGAAAGTGTGGATGGCGTGCCAACGGTCCCAGCG
>JBBARN010000352.1:0-1436 GCA_040399845.1 Luteolibacter sp.
GCTCGGAGGTTCCATCTCAGTTCACGGCAAGGCCGCCCCGACCAAGAACAACGAACTAAGAACAAGGAATTTCCCCCATGATCGCCGACCCCAAATCCTCCTTTGAAGCCCACTCCAGCGAGCAACTTCCTGCCTCCAGCCGCGTCTATCTTCCCGGCGTGATTCATCCAGAAATCAAAGTTCCGATGCGCGAGATCACGCTTTCGCCGACAAAAGCCTTCAATGGCCGCATCGAACAAAACGACCCTGTCCACGTCTATGACTGCTCTGGCCCTTGGGGTGATCCCTCTTTCAAAGGCGACTCCTCCGAAGGCCTTCCTGCCCTGCGTGAAAAATGGATCGCTGCCCGCAACGACGTCATTGCTTACGATGGACGTGAAGTGAAACCGCAGGACAACGGCTACCTCAGCGGCAAGCACGCCGAATTTGCCAGCACCGCCGAGCGCAATCGCCTCGTCGAATTCCCCGGCCTCAATGGCGAACGCCGCCGCCCGCTCAAAGCTACTGGTCATCCAGTCACCCAGCTTTGGTATGCCAAACAAGGCATCATCACCCCAGAGATGGAGTTCATTGCCATCCGCGAGAACATGAAGCGCGCTCAAATCGCCGACTTCACCCAAGATATCGTCCGTAACGATCTCGAAAAGCAGCACGTTGGCTCGTCCCAGGTCCAAACCGATTACACGCCCGGAATCTTCAAGCGTTTTCCCCAGCGCATCCCAAAAGAAATCACCGCCGAGTTCGTCCGCTCTGAAATCGCTGCCGGACGCGCTATCATCCCCGCGAACATTAACCACCCCGAGCTCGAGCCGATGATCATCGGCCGGAACTTCCTCGTCAAAATCAACGCCAACATCGGCAACAGCGCCGTCGCTTCCAGCATCGAGGAAGAGGTCGAAAAAATGCGCTGGGCCACCAAGTGGGGTGCAGACACCGTCATGGACCTCTCTACCGGCAAGAACATCCACGCTACCCGTGAATGGATCCTGCGCAACAGCCCCGTGCCTATCGGCACCGTCCCAATTTATCAGGCGCTCGAAAAGGTGAACGGCAAAGCCGAAGACCTCACCTGGGAACTCTTCCGCGACACCCTCATCGAGCAGGCTGAGCAAGGCGTCGATTACTTCACCATCCACGCCGGCGTCCTCCTCCGCTTCGTTCCCATGACCGCCTCCCGCATGACAGGCATCGTTAGCCGCGGCGGCAGCATCATGGCCAAGTGGTGCCTTGCTCATCACAAAGAAAATTTCCTCTACACCCACTGGGATGACATCTGCGACATCATGGCCGCGTATGATGTGAGTTTCTCCATCGGCGACGGCCTCCGACCCGGCAGCATCGCCGACGCAAACGACAAAGCGCAGTTTGGCGAACTTGAAGTCCAAGGCGAGCTCACCAAACGCGCTTGGGCCAAAGGCGTCCAGGTCATGAATGAA
>JBBARN010000353.1:0-1410 GCA_040399845.1 Luteolibacter sp.
GGTGCCGCAGTCGTGCTGTCTTTTCCAAGCCGTGGCGTAAGCCAGCTTCAAGGCTTGCAAGGCTTGGCGGTGCCCAGTCCCCGGCTGCGCGAAGGACATCCATCGCACCATTCCCACCGCGTACTGGAATCAAAGCTGTAAACGTGGCTCCGTTGTCGATTGCGACATCGATGGTCCGCTTTGCCCACTCCAGACCTTCCTCTTCGGTGAGAAACGGAGGTCGAAGCAACACAAATGCCCGCAAGGCCACGTCGCGCATGCGCAGCCACTCCGCCGCCGCTACAAAATCTGCCGTCGTCACGCGCTTATTCAGCCGCGCTAGCAGCTCTTCGTGCACTGTCTCAAGTCCAATCGCAACCTCGAGAACGACATCCGGGTTGACCTGCCTCAGCAACTCCAAAAACTGCTCCGCGCGCTCGCCAAGAAATGCACAGTGGCTCTCAACAATCACACGCTCAAAGCCTGCCAAAAGCCGGGCAACCGGCTCATACGCGCTCACCGGAACCGCCGCCGGGTCAAACCACGACCCACTGTTATAGAGCTTGACCGCCCGGCCGGCACCGGTCTGTGCAATACCTGCTTCGACCTGTGCCACGATGTCCTCGGCACTCACCGCATCAACCGTTGTGTTCTTCCAGAGATCACACATCAGGCAGCGAAACGGACACTCTTTGTTCACCAGAAACAGCGTGGCTACATCCCAAAGCTGGCCATCCGGGCCAACCTCCTGCTCAAGCATCGCGTGGTAAGGCTTACGAACATCGTGGATGTTACGCTCTGGACGCCGCCCGGTTATCCAGGCACTCTGCTCCTGTGGCTTTGCCGGGTATGCGGCATGTGACATCGGAAGCGTGTGCACTAACGACCCTTTAAGGGCGCGGTAAACCACGGAGTGATGACGCTTTCGGCGACTTTATGGCCTTCAAAGCTTGGATGGTTCCCTTGGCTGTGCAGAACCGGCTCGCCAACTTTTGCGATCGCAGCCGACCATGCCGAAAACACATCCGCGAGGCCAACCTCATGCTCCGCTGCCAAGCGTTTAATCTGCTCTGTGTGCTGCCCAAGGGCATCGTTTGGGTCATTCCGCCTCGATGATGTATCACCCGTCGGCGTGCACAGAATCACCTTAATGTTCTTCTGGCGGCAGGCGACGATCATCGATGTCCATGCGGCACGTGCTGCATCGAGGCCAACGCCCCGGTCATTGAGCGCATAATCGATAACAACGACATCCGGGCGGAGCGAAAGAACATCCCGCTCAAAGCGCTTCGCGCCGCTCAGCGAGTTCTCTCCGCCGATAGCCGTAACGGTGGCATTCACCACCGCATGCGGGTACGCAGCCTTGATACCAACATGCACCAGATGCGGATAGGCATGAAAGGTGTCGACCACCGGCGTACGGAAGTAGCC
>JBBARN010000354.1:0-1390 GCA_040399845.1 Luteolibacter sp.
TCGCCCCAAAACGCCTTACGCCCACTGAGCATCTCAAAGAGCACCAAGCCAAGCGAGAAAATGTCTGTGCGCGCATCCACCATCGCGCCGCGGATCTGCTCCGGTGCCATATACGATGGCGTGCCAAAGACCTGACCCGCGACCGTAATCGTCTGCTCACCTAGCATCCGCGCGATCCCGAAGTCGGTGATCTTGACCGTGCCATCCGGGAGGAGGTGGATGTTGTCCGGCTTGATATCGCGGTGGACGATCTGACGTGCGTGCGCATACTCAACCGCATCGCATAATGCGCTCAGAATCCGGATGGCTTCCTCGGTCGGTAATGGCCCCATCCGTGAAATACGGCTCTTCAGCGTCTCGCCTTCGAGGTACTCCATCGCGATAAAGTAGCGGCCATTGTCTTCGCCGAAGTCGAAAATGGTGACAATCCCGGGGTGGCTTAGGTTGCCCGCCGCCCGTGCCTCACGGAAAAACCTGTCGATACGCAGACGGCGCTCCGGCTCCTGAACGCGAACATCGAGGGCCAGCTCCTTCAACGCAAGCTTACGCCCGAGCTGCGGGTCGAATGCCTCGTACACGATGTCATTGGAGCGCGCGATTTCCCGCGTGATCTGATAACGGCCGATGGTCACTCGGTGACCTCAGCAGCGCTACCATCTCGAAAATGATCGATGCTATCTATCCGCACCAACACACAGGTGCTGTTGTCGGCGCCGCCCATGAGGTTGGCCGCATCCACGATGTCCATCGCCGCCTGCGAAAGCGACTTGCCGCTCACAATGGCCGCGATGTTATCGGTTTGCATGTAGCGGGTAACGCCATCCGAGACGATGACGAAGACATCCCCCGGCTGGACGGTGATCTTCCGGATGTCGGGACCGGGCATCCCTTCCATCCCGAGACAACGCGAAATCACATTGCGATAACGGCTTTGCTCGGCTTCTTCACGGGTCATCGAGCCTGCGCGCACTTGATCCTCGACCCAGCTGTGATCCTGTGTCAGCTGCTGTGGTTCCGCCCCCGACCGCAACAAATAGGCGCGTGAGTCACCGACATGGGCGATCGTCGCGACATCATCGATGAGGACCAACGCCACCAGCGTGCTGCCCATCCCTTGGTACTCGGGATGCTGCTTAGTGGCATCCACCAGCTTGTTATTTGAATGCATGATGGCAGCGGAAAGAGCTGTGGTTGCATCGATGTCGGTTGCCAGAAAGTAGTCCCGCAGCAAAAAACGAAGCCCGAATTCACTGGCGCGCTGCCCCGCGGCGTGACCACCCATGCCATCCGCTACCGCCCACAGTCGTCCACGGTTTGCCAATAAATGTGGCATTTCTGGGTCAAACTGGTCGTACTTGTCTTCGTTATGCTCCCGCTGCATCCCGATTTC
>JBBARN010000355.1:0-1372 GCA_040399845.1 Luteolibacter sp.
GCGCGGAATGGGGTCTTGATTGGCGTAATCCGGGGCACCCATGCGGGCTGCGATCACCTTGCAGCCTTGCTCGAGAATGCGTTTCGACTTTGCGCAATCAAACGGAGCCGTAGGCGAGTAGCTGCCGAGCACCGGGAGCTTCAAAACGACGTCCTCCGTCTTTCCAGCACGCCAACGTGTCAGCATCAACTTGCCACTACCGGCCTCCGTTTCTGCTGCTGTGAGCGCTTGACCCACCTCCGTGCGAGGATCGACCGAAAATGCCTTGCCGCCGACACCGAGGATCACATCACCCACGGCGATCACGCCATCAGCAGGCGACTTCGGCTCCACTTTCGTGATGGCGATCTGCCGCGCATCACTCGTCACCATCGTGTCGGAGTGGATCCACCCACGCAGGCCGGTGGCACCGAGATTCCAGTCGTGTTTGGCTTTGGCCGGGATCGCATCGCCCTTGGTGAAATCGGGCGGTGGAGTTTGATCACTCTTGCCTGCGGCAAACGAGGAGGACGCGAGGGCAAGAAGCAGGAAGGACAGTTTCATGGGCTGGTAAAAAGTTGGGGGTAAAAGGTTTGAGATCGGATTGGTTGGCTTGCCATCTTTTACCCTCAATCTTTTACCGGGCCGATCAGCGCCTCCGCGAAGGCCTTGCCCATCAGCGCAAAGGTCTTCGCGCAGCCAAGGTAGTGATAACCGGCATTCGAGGCTCCGCGCTTCCACAGCGCTTCCTCGGCGGGCGAGATGAGCTTGGCTTCGTAGTCTTTGAGATAGTCGCGCTTCTGCTGGTCGGTCATGTGACCGTCGGCGTTGGCGTGGTCTTTGTGCTTCGAGTTGAGGTAATGGCCCATCTGGCGGACCTGGGCGCGTTTGTCGTCGATGGCACCGAGTTCCTCTGACCAAAACGGCGCGGTGGGCACCGCGAAGACATTGCCTTTGAACTCCGGCATCAAGGCGGGCGCGGTCATGGCCTCACGGAAGGCGATGGTGTCTTTCGGGGCGTTCAAACCGCCGACGCCCATGACGCCGATCACGAAAGGCATCTTCGGTGCACCCAAATCTTTGCGCACATCGCGGATGAAGTGCGCGAGGAGGTCGCTGTAGAGCGCAAAACGGCCCGGCTTGCCTCGATCCGGATACGTGTGGCCGTCCACCATGTCGTTGAAGCCTTGGAGCCAGACAAAGCCAGCGATCTCGTAGCCGTCCTTGGCATCGTAGGCCGGGCAAACGCGTTTAGGATCCGCGAGCACGTGCTTCACATGCTCGACCATGTAGCGATAAAAGCGGCCCGTTTCGCGCTTCTTTTCGGCAAGCCACTGCTTCATGTCCTTCGGCACGCCATGGCCGGGCGGGCCGTAGTAGAGCTTCTTTTGGT
>JBBARN010000356.1:0-1363 GCA_040399845.1 Luteolibacter sp.
GCTTCGAAGTCGCGTTTGCGCTTGTCCAGATCCTCGCGCCAGCGGCGGTATCCGTCTTCCGATCCTTGTGCGTCGAAGTTGAACTGGCCTTGATCAAAATCCATGGGGATTTCCTAGGCAGGTCGGGCCGCGGCATCAACGACAAACCACCGGTGCCGCGTATACAAAAAAAGACCACTGTGCCGTCATTGGCGCTGTGAGCCACGTTCCGTAAACTCAATAAGTGGGATCGATCGGTGGTTTTCTGTCTTCCCGTATAAGGCATGACATCGGCCACCGGTAAATGATCCCCAAACATTCATATCGGTTCGGGCCAGCTACCAAAATTGTCGCACACAGCAGTCGCCAAGAGACTAGCTCAGAGCCCTCGCGCCGCAACCGAAAAGAAAAAAAAGAATGCGCTTCACAAAGTGGAATCCATCGCTTTTCAGCGTCGCCATTGAGAAGCCCGCAATGGCATTCATGGTCGCCCGGCTGTGGGCCACGAGTCGTCATTCCAGGTGACGGGCAGACTGCCCAGAGTGGCGTAGCCGCCCCGGGAGCGGTCGTAGTAATGATAGAACAAACGCCGACCATCGTCGATAAACGATGGATGACCGGGACCGATTTGATCGCCGGAGGATTTCAAGAACAAGGTCCCACCGCCGGTTGCCATGTCATCGCCTTTGGCATCTAGATAGGGGCCGGAGATCGTTTTGGCACGCCCGACACGGATCTCATAGGTGCTATCAACTCCCCGGCAGCAGTGCCCCCAGTTGACGAAGGCATAGTAATAACTTCCGTGTTTCAAGATCGCCGGGGCCTCGATGGTCTTGTTCCAGGCAATCTGCCGGACTTTCGGGTTACGCTGGTGGATCTTCCCTGTTTCCGGATCGATTTCGACCAATTGAATGCCCGACCAAAAGGATCCGAAACTCATCCAATGCCTGCCATCGGAATCGATGAGCAGATGGGGATCGATGGCATTGAATGAATCGGTCGCCGCGGATTGAATGACGATGCCTTCATCGATCCATTTGTAATCAGGATGTGCAGGATCGAGCGAGCGATTGCTGACAAGGCCAATGGCGGAGATATTCTTTCCGAATGAGGAAACCGAATAATACAATCGATGGATTTTCTTATAAGTGATCAACTCCGGAGCCCACAAATGGCCACGCTGTGAAGGCACGACTTGTTGGTGCCATGCGGGATAGTCCCTGAAAACCGGAGGCCCCTCCTTCCACTTCAACAAATCCTTGGAGATACGGGTCTGGATGCCCATACCGGTGGAAAAGACATACCATTGATCGCCCTCCTTGACGGGAGTGGACGGATCATGAAATCGCGGAGGAAATCCCGGCTGACGACGAACTTCCCGCGG
>JBBARN010000357.1:0-1360 GCA_040399845.1 Luteolibacter sp.
GACAAAGAACCCCCATCAGCGGGGAGTGTCGTGATAAACGTACAAGGCGCAACATCCGATCTGTCCATTCCAGATGCCGAATACTGCAACCGCCTCACGCGTACCCCAAGCGCGCCGGCAACCCCGGTCAGCCACGCCTCGACGACTCCCGGCCCAATTCTAACGAGCCGCGGCGGAGAGAGCAGCCCTGACCCACGCCGCCGGATTCGTCATATCAAAGGAACAACTACAACGCGACATAACGCTTTGGCGAAAAGCCGGTACACTCGAAGCCGTCATAGAGGACCATCACGCCCGACACCGGGAAAATGGTCCGAATGAAAAGCGCGCGACGGGATACCTTGCGGACGACCCGCGGTTTGATAATGTGCACCAAACCACAACCGAAGGCGGGCATATCGATACCCCGCCCGACTTCGTACGCACTCGACGCACCGCCCCATTCCGCCACGTGCAAACCCGACTACTGCCGGTCTACTATAAAGCCGTCGCAAAAATGCATGACAAGCACAAAGTTCTACTGTTCCGGTTGTCCGACCTGACACCAGATGGGTTAAAGAACATCCACTGCGCCAACGAATACCACCGGCGGCCCAAACCCGGCAAAGTAGCGGGCAGACCACTTCTTGATTGTCCAAACGCCCGCCAGGCTCAATTCCACTCGACTCTGAATACACACCACTGCGCGGTATCGAACGATACCAATAAGTCCGACTCCCCACCTTCAAGGAGATCATCCGCGAATGGGACAGATACCGGCGTGAAAATGATCTACAAAGACCGACATGCGGATCTTTAAATCCGACATTACCGGGCGCTTCAACCAGTTATACTGGGACCAGCACACAACCCCACTAATGGGCTTCACGCTGGATGAAGACACGCTCATGCTTATGCTTACTTGCGGCTTCGGGGTCGGGGTCACACCCAGGATCTGGAGCGAAGTGGGCGATGCAATGAACCGCACCGCGAACCTCCGCACATTGCTTGATCAGGACATCCACTTACGTGGATGACTTCCTGGGCGGAGGAACACAAGACCACGTGTGCCAAGTCGCTACCGTAGCCCATGAGATAATACGCGGGGTCCTTGGCCCCACCGGCTTGTCGGAAAGAAAAACGTGCATGCCCGGGTAGCCGACATAATAGGCATCCTCGTGGCATTCAGTGTGGACCTGGCTAAGCAGCTTCCACTAAGCTACTGGCAGTGCGTCCAATCCCTAATGCACGGAATGCGAACATTTGTCGCAGCCCTGACCAGCATGACCAAGCGCACTCACGCATCCCGGCCCATGTACGCAACCACAAGCGCGCGGTTCGCGATGGAGATTGGGCGTGCGGTCTTGGCGGTCGCAATACG
>JBBARN010000358.1:0-1351 GCA_040399845.1 Luteolibacter sp.
GGTGTCTTCGGCGGACATGTGGACTTCCACAAGCCAAGCCGTTATTGGGACTTCAAGTCCGTTGGCCGTGGTAATATCAACTTTGAGAAGATCATTCGTGCCCTCAATGACATCGACTACGCAGGTCCGCTGAGCGTGGAATGGGAAGACGGTGCCATGGATCGTGAATTCGGTGCCACCGAGTCGGCTGCTTTTGTTAAGAAGCTGGATTTCCCTTCAAGCAAGATCATCTTTGATGCTCAGTTCGCTGAAAACAGCAAGTAAGTCATCTTCAAGGCCAAACTGAGATCAGATAAAAATCAAAAGCCCCCAGCTGCATCAGTGGCTGGGGGCTTTTTTGGTTTTTCTAGCGCAATGTCTTACTTCCCGCTCGTCCACTTTGCGGCGTTTATGATGAGCTGCTGGTAGGGCTTCAAATCATGCACGCGAGCGTCGTGGCCGAGGGCAATGCCGACGACGCGTGCTTTCGAGTGTTTGGTGATCCAGACGCTGGGGTGCGGCTTTTGATATTTGTCGCTCTTGCTCGTTTCGGCGAGGACTTCGATGGGGGCGGTGCCATCGGGAGCACCTTCTGCGTTCACGTAATACAGTTCGTCTTCGACGGTAAAGCTGGCGGGTACGTCCTTCATGACCGGATGATCGGCTTTCACGGCCTTCACGTCGAAGGGATGAATCTTGTCGTGGCCGCGGGCACCGCCGCCGACGATTTGAGCGTTGAGCTCGGGCCAGCCTGGGAATCCATACCAGGTGCCGGGATGCAGCATGACGATGCCTTTGCCTGCGGCGGCGAAGTCGAAGAGCGCTTTGCGATACGCGGCGGTATCAAAAAATTTGCGGTTCACGCTGATGATGGCGGCATCGGCGTTGGCGAATTCGGAAGCGGCTTGGTCGCGGTCTTCGGTGTAGTGGACGGAGAAACCGCTGGCTTTCAGCGTGGCGACATCGGTGGTGCCGAAGAAGTCTTTGAAGTTGTGCGAGGAACCGCCGCCGATGACGAGAACGCGTGTTTTGCCGGCTTCCCATTGCACGGGCGCAGCGGGAACGAGCGGGCCATCGCCTTTGCCGCCTTCTTTGGGTGAATCAGGAGCGGATGGGCCGACTTGAGCGGCTGCTTTGGCTTTGCCTTTGGCAGGCGTTGGGCGTTTCGAAACATCGCCATTGAGTGGAGCAGGGCCCTTGCCTTCGATGTCGGCGGTGACGGCGATGATGACGGGCGGCGTTTTATTTCCGGCGAGGCTTTCAAGGATCAAAGTCTTCGCGACGGCTTTTTTCGTGAGTTCGAGCGTGAGGAGGCGTGGCTCCTGGCCGTCGGCGAGGCCTTCGATGCCTTTGGAGCCGGGGACTTCGACGG
>JBBARN010000359.1:0-1303 GCA_040399845.1 Luteolibacter sp.
GGATCAGATCGCTCCCCGCCGGAATCCCCCCCAACCCATCCGCCGCATAATCCGCCCCGGTCAGCACCGCCAAAACCCCCGGCATCGCCATCGCCTGCGCCGTATCGATCCCGACAATCCGCGCATGCGCATAAGGGCTGCGGATCACCACCGCATGCGCCATCCCCGGCCGCACGAGATCGGCAGTGAACTGCCCCCGCCCGGTCAACAGACGATGATCCTCCTTGCGCAGGATCGGCTGGCCGAAAGCGTTCTGGCCCATGTGCGGGGGTCCTTGTGTTTGGTCGGAAGCAAGGTGTTCTTTTTTGAAAAAAAGAACCAAAAAACTTTTGGGGCTGGCCTAGATAAGCCGAAAAGGGCTTATTTGCCAGATGGTTACACGACGTCGTCGGAGCCGGCTTTCTGCTAACGTGCAGCGCGAGCTTGTTAGCCATTTCGTCGCTGGATCGCCGGCACGAACTGCCGCTGCCGTGGTGGGCGTCAATCGCCACACCGCTACTCTGTTCTTCCACAAGCTGCGCGAACTCATCGCCGAGCAGCTGGCGCTCGAGACGCCGCAACTCCTCTCGGGCGAGATCGAAGTCGACGAGAGTTACTTTGGTGGTCGGCGGAAGGGCAAACGTGGCCGGGGTGCCGGTGGCAAGGTGCCTGTCTTTGGCTTGCTCAAGCGCCGAGGAAAGGTCCACACCGTGATCATCCCCAATGCCGGGCGCACCACCCTGTTGCCCATCATCCGGCAGCGGGTCGAGCCAGATTCCATCGTGTTTACAGACAGCTTCGCAGCCTACGACGTGCTCGACGTATCCGGGTTCAAACATCGCCGCGTTAACCACAAGCATCGCTTTGTGCAGCACGGCGCGCACATCAACGGGATCGAAAACTTCTGGAACCAGGCCAAGCGGCACCTCCGCCGCTTCAACGGCATCCCGCAACAGCACTTCCATCTTTATCTCAAGGAATGCGAATGGCGCTTCAACCAAAGACCGGTCTCCCGCCTCAATGCCATCCTGCGAGGATGGCTTGATCTGTGACCCATTCAGAACCCAAATACCTCGTCGGCCGTGTGGATAAGTGGCTTGCCTCCGCGCGACAATTGAGGGCTGCGGCAAGCCACTTATCCACACTCAGCTAACAACCACGATAACCAAACAAAACCCTTATCTAGGCCAGCCCCAAGTTTTTTTGCTTCTTTTTGTTCACAAAAAGAAGACGCTTCCTTCTTCTACCCTACCCAAACCGCTCCAACCGATACCAAGGATTGGGCGCCACCCCCCGCAGCACCGCATCCGCCGTCATCCGCCCC
>JBBARN010000360.1:0-1264 GCA_040399845.1 Luteolibacter sp.
GGCAGAGGAAACGGATGGAGATCAGCTTCTCAATCAGGTAGAGGAAGTGGTCAAGGTCGGGGACGTGGACGACGGAACAGAGACAGCTTGGCGACCGCGCCGGCTCCGGTATCGATGGATGTACTTCCGTCTAGCGGACCCTCTCCGAACGACGCGACTGACGAAGGCCGCCGCAAACGCACGCGCGAATCCATTGATGACCCCGCCATGCAAGTGGTGGGCGGTGAAGAGCCCAAAGGAGACGATTCCTTTACTCTCCCCTCTTCACCTGACCCATTTCTTCCGCAACCATGTGATTCGACGTCGCCGAGTGTTCCGCGATTCATCCCAGTCCTGGAAGCTCTGTGCCAGTACGAACTCTTGGCCGACAATGCCCGTGTAGATGGTCCGGACTACATTCCCTGTGAATGGACTACGGACCTCCTGCTGCAGAACATTCCATGGAGCCACCTTCCCTTGGTCTGTGCATTGGGACGCCCGTTGGACTTTATCCCAACCTCCCACATCCTCAAGGTTCGTCGTGCATTCATTCACTGTCTTCAGGCAGTTATGGATACCCCGCATGACGAGCTCGTTTGGAAGAGACTCTGCCTTCTGCCCACCGTTCTCTTCATCGATATCGGCAAGTGTCGCCGTGCGGACCTGGACTTCAAGATCAACCTGATTCTCGCGGACACCTGGCCTTTCCATGTGGGGGACTTTCCTGGCCGGATGACGAAGCCTGACCCAGTACAGATCTCCAGAGCCCAAGTTCGTGACTCGCAGTCGACCGCAGCATCTGCCTGCGCTCAGGTGATCGGCTCCGAACGGGATCCGGAAAAGCGCCGTATCGACTACTTCAAGCGACTGATGTGCAAGGGGGAAGTATCAAAGGCTTTCCGCGCCATAGTGTCCGATGCGAAGGTGCTGCCTTACTCCCTGGACGGCCTGACTTTTTTGCAATCGAAGCATCCTGCGCCTTCGTCCTTGTCGGTACCCTGGGACTCAGATGCCGGCGACAGAATGGACGTGGAGCCTCTGTTAGTCTCCTTCGAGAGCGTTGTCTCTCTCATCCGCTCCTCCTCCAAAGGCGCTTCTTGCGGGGTGGACAACTTCCCCATCGATATCCTGAAGCAACTGGCCAAGACGGTGATAAAGAAGGAGTTTCCAGTGGACACAAGACTCTTTCTGGAACTCCTCACGGCCTTTTTCAACAAGGTCTTCATCTATGGTCAGTGCCCTGCGGGAGTGCTGAACTTCTACGATGCCGGTGAGTTGATTCGTC
>JBBARN010000361.1:0-1231 GCA_040399845.1 Luteolibacter sp.
GTTTCCTCGCGGATGGCGTGAGGGAGGCGGGCGAATTTACCTTGGCGGGCCATGGTTATTGGAAAGAATTCTCGGGAAGATCGATGCGGGCATCCAGGCCCCCGAGCATGCCGATGAGTTGGGAAAATTCGGGGAAATCAGGAAGGGTGTGATTCTGGTGGAGTGGTTGAGTTAAAGCATCATCGGGAAAAGGGATGAATGATTTGCCTGCATGCTCACCTGATAGAATTGAGATCGCTCCCAATGTGAGATATTGTGGAATGCCTCGCGCCGTGAATGCTGCGGCAAAACCAGCTTCGAGAGCGCCGAGCGTTTCAGAGGTGAGGACGAATCCGATCATGGCAGTGTCAGGGTAAACAATCCTTCCCAGAGGGTTTTGAGGTTTGCGGAAAATGCTTGGGCTTGTGCTACCGTCATTCCCATGCCTGCGCCATACGCGCCATAGCGTCCATCCGAGTATGCGGCCCCGCCTCCAAAAGCTGAGCGCATGGCTTGTAACGTTCCGGTAACTGGCATGGTTCCGGCGTCTGCTGCTGTGGAATCGATTACAGTATTAACACCGGCAGTAGTCCGTTGTATCACACGGCGGTTTCCCCCCTGGCGAGATCCCACGATGATTCCATGCTGAGATGCCCTGGCGATGATGGCGTTCACCGTGCCGCTTCCCGCAGTTACGTTATTGGCTCGAAATGCCATAAACGTAGATTGGTGAGAAAGCTCCAACACCTTTGTGGTGTCACTACCGTCAATCGCAGTCACGATGTTTTCGCCGGCCGTCCCTGCCGGTGATTGAGTGATCAGCGCAAAAACCGCAGCACTCGAAAGCGTCAATCCAAGAGCCGCCGGAGTAACCCCAAAGTTAAAGTATCCAGTTGAGCCATTGCCTTGGACGTAGCCGGTTGCATGCGTTACCCCCCCCGAAACCGGGAAGGTGCCGCTTGTGCCTCCCACAATGTCGATAGCATTTGCCGCAGCATTGCCGAATCCTGGGAGATACAGCCGCTTCATGTCAGACCATCGCCCTGCCAATTCCTCGGCGATGATGAAATCAGACAGCAATCGTTTGGCCGTGGCGGCCCCTACTGGAATGATTCCACCCGCCGTGATAATCGCATCAATGCGCGCCACGGCAGTTGGGTGAAATGTTTCAAATCCACCCATGATAGCCTCTCGCAATGCGGGGCGCAGGGCATCCCGAATCGCAAGCCGAGATCCAGCGCGAGGAGTCATG
>JBBARN010000362.1:0-1224 GCA_040399845.1 Luteolibacter sp.
CTGCGATGGATCGTCCCGTTGGGACTCCAAGCCCCAGAGCAGCAGAACCAAGAACGAGGAACGTCAGTTCTCGGTTCTCGGTTCTCGGTTCTCTGTTTTCAGTTCTCAGTTCTCGGTTCTCTGTTTTCATCCTTCATCCTTCATCCTTCATCCTTTTCTCATCTCTCTGTTCTCTGATTCTTGGAAGATGGGGGCTTGCAGGCCAGACTTGCGATTTTCAATTTGGAACGCTAGGGTCCGGCCATGTCTTTTCCGCCCGCTATCCTTGTTCCGGCTGTGGTGTCGCGTCTGCGATCCTTGCTGCCAGCACTGCGGCGGGAATTCCCGCTGAAGAAGATGGGCGTCTTCGGCTCGACGGCGCGCGGTGATGCGGGGCCTGACAGTGACATCGACATTCTCGTGGAGGTGGACCCAAGCATCGGCCTGAGGTTTGTGACACTGGCGGAGCGGCTAGAGGCGGAGCTGGGCCGGAAGGTGGACCTGGTGTCCCGGCGCGGGCTGAAACCGGCCATGTGGGCCAGCATTGAACCGGACCTGATCGATGTCGAAGCGTGAGGCCAGCCTGCTCCTGCAAGACATGCGGGAGGCCATGCAAAAAATAGCCAGCTACACGGCGGGCATGGACTTTGACGCTTTTCTAGCGGACTCCAAGACGAGTGATGCGGTGCTGCGGAATGTGGAAGTCATCGGTGAGGCCTGCAAACAACTCCCGGAAGCCTTTAAACGGGCTAACCCGCAGGTGCCCTGGGCGCAGATGGCGGGGATGCGTAACGGGATCGTTCATGACTACACGGGAGTGGATCTGGGGATCATCTGGCATGTGGTGACGGACTCTCTGCCGATTCTTGCCACTGAGATTGCCAGCCTGACATAAGCTGCATTGGGCATCGTTCACTGATCTTGGTTCTCGGTTCTCGGTTCTCGGTTCTCGGTTCTCAGTTCTCTGTTTTCAGTTTTCAGTTTTCAGCTTTTCAGCTTTCCACTTTCTACCCTCTGCTCCTTTGACGTCGAAGATCATGGACGGGCTGCCGAAACGGGACATAGGTGCACGAGCGCGGGCACTCCGGCGCACTTTTTTCTTCGCGGCGTGAGCGTCCCGCCGGGGTAGGGTTTCACCCCATGGACAGGCCGCAGGCCGAGATCGTATGGATCGGGGTGATGTCCCCTCTCCCGCAGCCACCCGAACACCCGATCACGGTCCTCCTTGTGGAAGACCACGACAGC
>JBBARN010000363.1:0-1222 GCA_040399845.1 Luteolibacter sp.
TCCATCCAAAGCCAAGCTCTGGACCAATCATCTGATCGTTGGCGCCGTAGCCGATGGTCAGCTTTCCCTTGCGCTCGAGATAGTGGATGTAGACATCATCGCGTGTCCGCCACGTCCCCTTGTTATCGACGAGATGTTTGTACCGGGGTGCGGTAGCCGGGTCCTTGGCGAGGTGCTCGAGTGAGCCTTTCCCAGCGTTGCGCGCCGGATCAGCGGTGATAAATCCGTGGCCTTCCATATTGGACTGGCCAGCAAGAATAAAGACTTTCAGCGGCTTCTTCATGCCCGCGAGTATATCCGAATGCGTGTGATGCGATGTCTACTTGCCGTTTAGTTGGCGTGCGACTTCCTCGAGAATGTCCTTGTCGCCGCCCTTACTGATTTGATGCTTTGCGCCCGCGGTGTCTCGTACTTCGATGCACCACTGCGGCGAGTTGCGGCGGTTGCTGTTTTGCAGGTGGATTCCGTTCCACGTGGCCTTGACGACTCGTGCCCGGTAGGACGCATCGATGGCGATCTTCTTGACCCGTTTATAGCCAAATAGGTTGAATGTGGATGTCAGTGTGCCATCGTAGAGATCGATATTTTCGGTGCTGAGGCTAACCGCGGCTGTCGCCAGCATCCCGAACCCGGCGGCCCAGAACATCGAGTAGAACAACAGGAGAAAGAGTGCGGCCCACCCGAAAGCCTGCATCATCCCGCCGATCATAAAGAAGGCGTGGACGGTGGTGAAGCTGGTCCAGGCGATGCCAAAGATACCCATCGCGATGGCGGCTGGGATATTCCGATGCCGGGTTGTGGCCTCAAGAGGTTGTTCAAATCCTTTGCCGATGATGTCATCCACTTCGACCAGCGCGGCGCGGCGTGCCAGCTTTTCGCGAAGCTGCTCGGCGGCATCCTCGGCGTTCGCGGCACCGGTTTCGAGGTAGGTGATGTGCGCTTCGGCATCCCGGATCATGCCTGGAAGGTGGCGGATTGCTTCATTTATAGACATCACGATGCTGGGGTTGAGCTCTGCTGTGGAGATGTCTTGTTGCAGGAGGCGTCCGGTTTGGAGCTGTTGCTGGAGATCTGCAAGGTGGCGTTTTGCAGCAGTTTTTGTGGATGGCGGCGTATCGAGGACCAGCGGGCTCATCCGAGTCATCCACTGATAGGCATCGAGCTCGAGCATCGCGACAGACTTCCCGGATAGAGAGTGATCTTCAGGCTCGAGGTGCTGCAT
>JBBARN010000364.1:0-1210 GCA_040399845.1 Luteolibacter sp.
ATTGGTCGTTCGCCTCCGTGGCGGCATCCCACTGGCGTGAGGTCGTCTCAAAGAGTGCCTCCAGGCCGTTGGAGATCGTCTCGTCCGGGCCAAAGACGCGGAAGTTCTTCTGCTCCTCATTGAGCCTGGCCACATCGCGGAGAAAGGGCCCGAGCACCCGCGTGTCGCCGATGCCGAGCACGCCTGGCGAGGTCACTTTCACGGCGTAGTCGCAGAAGTTGGGCATCTGCAAATCACGCAGCAAAAGACCGCCATTGGCATGAGGATTGGCACCCATGCGCCGTGGGGCTTGCGGGGCGAGTTCGGCCAATTCAGGCTTCAGTTTGCCCTGCGCATCGAAAAGTTCTTCAGGGCGATAACTGCGCAGCCAGTCTTCGAGTTGTTGGAGCTGCTCGGGATTCCCTGCGGGATGCAGCGGCACCTGATGGGCGCGAAAGGTGCCCTCCACTTGCAGACCTGCGACCCACTCCGGCCCGGTCCAGCCTTTGGGTGAATTGAGCACGATCATCGGCCAGCGTGGCCGCGTCTGACAGCCGTGCTCACGAGCCTCAAGCTGGATGCGCTGGATGTCTGCCACCACGGCATCGAGCGTCGCTGCCATGGCCTGATGCATGGCTTCGTTGTCGTCTTGATACTCGACAAAATAGGGCGTCCAGCCATAGCCACGCATGAGCTGATCCAGCTCCTCCCGCGTGATGCGGGCGAGCACGGTGGGATTGGCGATCTTGTAGCCATTGAGGTGCAAAATGGGCAGCACCGCGCCGTCCGTGGCCGCATCTAGAAACTTATTGGAATGCCACGCTGTGGCCAGTGGCCCAGTTTCCGCTTCTCCATCGCCCACGACGCAGGCGACGATGAGATCGGGATTGTCAAACACCGCGCCGAAGGAATGACTGAGCGAATACCCCAGCTCACCGCCTTCATGAATGGAGCCCGGTGTTTCAGGCGAAACATGACTCGGAATGCCGCCTGGAAAGGAGAACTGCTTGAAGAGCTTTTGCAGCCCGGCTTCGTCCTGGGTGATGTGTGGATAGACCTCGCTGTAGGTGCCTTCGAGGTAGGTATGGCCCACCACCGCCGGGCCTCCATGCCCAGGGCCGGAGACGTAGATCATGTCGAGGTCCTGCGCTTTGATGACGCGATTCAGATGCGCATAGATGAAGTTCTGCCCCGGCGTCGTGCCCCAGTGCCCGAGCAGCATGTGCTTGAT
>JBBARN010000365.1:0-1203 GCA_040399845.1 Luteolibacter sp.
ACGGTAAAGTCACCGCTCAAACCAGCGGCTTCCAGCCTGCGGCACGCCTGCTGGCGTGGATGCGGCAGGGTTAGGCGCTGGAGGTCAGATGGGGATGGAATCGGGCAGGACCGGGAACATGGGTGAGTTTCGGCGTTGGATGGCGCGTTATTGAGCCACGTGAGGCTCAGCGGGCGGTGGGGTGTTCCATGGCAGGATGATGGGCACCTCGGGGTGATGCGGGTCGCTGCTTAGGCGGCTGATCGACTTCATCAAAACCAGGCTGGATGCCAAACAAGGCTGGGCCGCGCTTTGCCAGAACCTTTGGGCGAGCCATGAGTTCTTGGCGCGGAGTTAATATGAAAACGGAGCTCCAACAGCCGGGGAGGTCACTTGATACAAAGAGTTATCGCCCAAAAGCCGCATCGAGTTTGTCCAGCAAGGCCAGGCCCTTCTTGGCAGAGCCACGCGCAGCCATGGCGCGGAAACGGCTTTCGGCGTCAAACTCAGCGATGGAGATGGTGGCGAGTTCCTCCATCAGTTTGTTCACGCTGAGGTCGCGGTGTTTCGCAAGCTGGCGGAGCCGGGAGTGCGTATCATCTGGAAGACGAATGGTGACGGTGCTCATAAGATTAGAGGGTTTTGAGGAATTGAGCGGGTGTAAGGATGTTCAGTAAAGGAAACGTGAGCTCGCCACGCGAGACATCACGGAGATTGTTGGTGACGATGGTGCTGGCACCACCGGCGAGAGCGAGTTCGATGAGGTGATTGTCCGCTTCGTCTGGCAGATTGGGACGCCAGAGGTAGTAAACCTTCACCCACTCGCTTCAGTCAAGCAGTCAAAACAGCCCCGACCAAGCCCGTTCACCACCGAGGTCTTTCACGAGGCGCTCGGTCCTGCCCCCGGAATCTCCCCGCCTTCGTTTTCCCAACGTTGGATGGCGCGTTGTTTAGCAAGTAGCGGATCGTTGGCGTCGGGTGGGTGAGTCGCGAGAGGCTCAGCGGGCGGTGGGGTGTTCCATTGCTGGATGATGGGTACCTCGGGGTGATGTGGATCACTGCTCAGGAGGCTGAGGGAGGCGGTGCTGAGGGGGAAGTGCTGGGCCTCCATGACGGTGAGGCCGATCCAGCGGCCAGCGAGCACGCCGCCGAACTGACCATGTGAAAACAGCGCGATGCGGCCCTCCAGCGTGCGTAGATGGGCGATGAGCCGGTCAGCGCGGG
>JBBARN010000366.1:0-1198 GCA_040399845.1 Luteolibacter sp.
CGTTCCGGATCATCAGGTCACATTGATATAAGTGTACGCAATGCCCGTGCCATTGTTCTGGATGCCGCGAGCAACCCAGTCACGGAACTCGAACGTCACGCGGTAACGGCCAGGACGCGTCGGCTGTACGATCAGATCGCGGCGCTGCGCGGTGCAGGTCTCAAGGGCGGTGCCAGCAGGCAGGAAGATTGGCTTTGCCCATGGCTGAGCGGGATCGCCCAAGGGTCGACCATCGACCCCGTAAATCGTGGCGTCGAGCCCTTCGATCGTCGTCCGTACAATCGAGTAAGACGCATTGAGGTGGCGCACCAGGATGCGCTGACCGACCTTGGCGTTCACGACCACCCGCTTGTCCGTTTCCGTCCGGGGGGCCGCCACGCCTGTCACCATGAAGTATTTTGGCTCGAACCGGTCGAGCCCGGCATCGTCTCCGCACATGCCGGCATCATGGTTCATGTTGTGCCAGCGCGGATCGACATCGTCGGGCACCCAGAAGGCTTCGACATCATAGGCCGGGCCATTCTGGTAGAGCTTGCCCGGGCCTTCCGGCGGATCGACGATCAGCAGGCCGTACATGCCATACTCGAAATGCAGCACAGTGTTCTTGTGACAGTGATAGAAATACGTGCCCGCCGAGTGCGGCTGGAACTGGTACGTATATCTCTCGGCCACCTCGAAGGACACGTGACCAACACCGTCATTATAGGTGCTGGAGTTCATCCCGTGATGATGGATTGTGTGGTGGTTCTTCTTGGCGTCCAGTGTCGAATGCACGATCTGACCCTGGCGAACGCGGATCGGCTTCGACGGGAACATCGTCTTGGACTTGTCGTCGCGCGGATCGATGAAGATCCAGAACTGGACGGCCTTGCCATCCGGCATTGTAATGTTGAGCGTCTTGGCGCCGTCGCGGACGAAGCTGATGTCCGGCGTCAGGCGGTCCGGGGTCGGAATTTGCCTATCAACGACATCGCAGCCAAACGCGGCGAACTCTGCAGGATCACGTGCGATAACCATCAGATTGCAACTCCCCGGCTCGGCCCCAGGAGTTCCCAGTGCGTCACCATTCCCTGCGGGTACTGACCGCCGCTTGCGGTCTGCGACATCTCGATGTGGCAGTGCATCGGATAGAGCATCGGCCATGGCTCCTCTTTCGGAGGCCAGGCGGCGGCCGGGATCTCATCCGGCTTCTTGAAGG
>JBBARN010000367.1:0-1194 GCA_040399845.1 Luteolibacter sp.
TCGCGATGGGTCCGATGTCGGTGTATTCGATGAGGCAGTGCTCGACGATGCAGTCCTTGGCCCCGATGCGGCCCAGTCCTCCGCTGGTGCCTTTCACGAACTGCTGGCCGGCATCGAAGAGCCAGAGATTGCGCATCCGCACGGCGCGGCAGCCAAATCTGCCGTGCAGCATGATCGGGTGATGAAAAAAATCGCCGATGGACATATCAGCGACGAGCGCAGCATCCACATTGTTGAACTGGAAGCAGCTTTGTGGATTCCCCTCCGTGTTTTCCTGCCCCGGTCCACGAATGATGACGTCCTCGCGCTTCCCGGTCGCGCCACGGAAAGCGATGTTGCGCAATGGCTCCGAGGTCTTAGCCCCAAGCACGAGGTCGTGGGTGATTCGGTATTCGCCTGCGGCAAGCACGATGGTTTGGCCCGATTTCATGGACCGAACGGCCTGCTCCAGTTCCGCAGCATTTTTCACTGACACCACCTCGCCGTCGGGCTTGGGTAAAGGTGTGGCGGCTTTTTGTTCAAGCAGCACTTTCGCGACCTCAGGCGGGACCTCTGAATGCAGTGGGCTTCCAGCGATGAGAAAGGCGATGCACAAGATGTGATTGAAGGGGGAGATCATGTTGTTGGTGCTGTTTCCGGTTTATAGCCACTTATCAAACCACGCCCAAGCATCGGCTTGGCGCTCGGCGTTGAACTCGTGAGGGCGTTCTTCGATGATGCCTTTGAAGTGATCCGGCGCACCGGCTTTGGCGTAGCATTTCGCCAGTTTTTCATGAGCGACGTGGACGCCATCAGCCTCGAACAGCGGGTCCTCGATACCATTGATGACCATGAGCGGCGTAGGCATCGCGATGGAGGCAATGTCGGGATGATCCATAAGTCGGTAGATGCCAGGAATGATCTTGGTGTGGCCGATGGTGTTGCGGATGTGTTTGGCGAGCTGGTTCGGGAACGAGCACATCCAGCCGCACACTACCGCCGCTTTGATCCGATCATCCAAGGCAGCGAGGTAGGCAGTGCGCAGTCCGCCGACGCTGTGGCCAACGCAACCGATGCGCTGCGGGTCCACCTCAGGACGAGTCACAAGGTAGTCCACCGTGCGGATATCGTCCCACGCGATGATGCCCGCCCACGTCACGCCCGCGCTGAGCAAGGTGCGGCCCATGAGCTGCTCGCTGGCATTGCTGCGCTGGT
>JBBARN010000368.1:0-1188 GCA_040399845.1 Luteolibacter sp.
TGCACCTCACGGTACGACAGGTCACTGTGTGCACCAAAGCCCATAATGGATGATTGGCTCGCGTCGGGGATCCCGGCACCAAAGTGGACGCGATCAGACATTCTACTTCGAACGTCGAACGCGCCGGGTATCCCAACACTGGTCGCACGCCCAAGTTCCCTGCTACGCGGGTCGGGCGGAAACCAGATGCCTTGGAGTGCATGGCTAAAGGTCGTGTCATCTCCACCCTGCGCGCTGGGCATCCCGGCACCTGGAGAGGGAGGATTTGACTCAGTGGCCGAGTTGTTCCTGGCACGCCGGCGGGGCTCGTACCCAGGGAACCGCTCGTCGTACCACGCAGCAAAGTGGATCATCGCCGGGGAAGCCCCGACACGCCTGCTGCGCGTGACAATCCCCTTGCTGTACGCTGGGTGAGCGTTCACAAGCTCAATGTATGTCAAGTCGGTATGGGTGCCGAACGTGACAGGGTGGTTGTCGAACGCATTCATTGAGGGAATTGGAGATGACGGCGGTTCCGCAGTGGGGATCCCACCACCATGACTGCGAAGGACTGCTGGGTTGTCCGCTCTGAATCTCAACGCCCATGCGGCGAAGTGCGTCAACTCCAGCGGGTGGTCCGGCCACGTCCTGTCGCATTCAGCGATCACTTGATCGGTGTATTCGGGGTGGTGGACCACCGTGTCCATCCAGTATTTGCCGGCGTGCGGTCCCATGGTGAACTTGGTGTCGTCGGTATGATCTGTACCACGGCGGTACACCCATCGCCACAACTTGTGGTCGAAGTCCGCTCGCTCCTCAAAAGCTTCGGGTTCTTGTTGGGCGGGCATTGGGACCGCTGGTGCATCACCGACATCACGCTCAACATTGTCCCCGGGCGGAATCATCGCGCCGGGTATCCCGGTACTACGCCTCCGATGGATCGCGCGGGGAATCCCAGCACTTATGGTGGTTGTGCGAAGGAGTGAGCGAAGGCGTGGCATGACGACTTGCTCGCACATGCATCCCGCAAGGAAAATGCACATGACGACAAACAGCAGGACGGCCCAAAAGGCATGGTCACTCGTGTCCTGCGTCATCACCTCTCCATTCGCTCCCCACCACTGCGATCCAAAGGCGGCGCCCCAGGCCGCTCCCTGCCAGTTTCCCCATCCACCCGCACTCCACCCCTTGCCCTTTCCCTTGGGGGGA
>JBBARN010000369.1:0-1177 GCA_040399845.1 Luteolibacter sp.
GCTGGCAGCTGGTGGCATGGGCAATAGGGCAGTGCGCGGGCGTGTGCGATTTGTGGCAGAGGGTGCTGTGAAGGGATGTGGTACTGCGTGTTGGACGACCGCTGGGGTAAGTGGAGCTGTTGGTTCGCCCGCGTGGTTGACTGCCGGAGTGATTAGGAGCTGCGGGGTGTCTCTTCTTGCGGCCGGCGTCTCCCGGTTGGCGAGTAGGTCCATTATTGCGTTATGAACGATCGCATAGGGGAGTGGATTGCGGCGTATGTCGCGACGTTGCGAGTACCATTGGAGCAGTTGGAGGTCCGAGATGAGGACGCGGTGACCGTTTCCTCGAGTGAGGAAACTATGAGAGTAGGGCATGTAAATAACAGAGCCGCCTTTCACGCTGTCTTCATCTCCGACATAGAAGCCGATGTCATTCTTCACGTCGAATTTCCACAGGCGTTCGTGGTCTTGGAGGGGGAAGCAGAGTAGATCTCCGAATACGAAGCGAAACTGGTGATGGGCGTCCACAAGGAATGTTGGGTCGATGAGGCGCGCTGGGGTGTCGCGAAGGACCGCGTGGGGGAAAGCGTTATGAAGACGTGTCCAGTGGGTTAGGGCGTGGGCCCAGATGTCGGCGCGCATGAAGTCTTGTCCGTGGATGGTTGCTGAGACGTTGGATAAGATTGTTTGAATGTCACGCTCCACCGCATTCTGCCATTGTTGGTAAGGCGCGGAGCTTTCGTGACGGCACTGATTGTCCTCATAAAACTGGTTGGCCTTGGCTGAGCGGAAGGTTGTGTAGTAATCGCTGCGGAGGATACGAGGTTTGAATCCTCTGCTGGTGAAGAATCGTAGGACCCGCTGGAGGTGGTAGAGGAAGGTGTCCTCGTTGCAAGTCTTGACTGGGTAGCAGAAGAGATATTTGCTGCGGGTGTCGCGGAATGCGATGAACTGTCGGTACCCTTCGATGCTCTCTGGGCTGATTGGGCCGACGTTGTCGTAGCTGATGCACTCTATGATTTCCCACTGTGAGTCGTTGCGCTCCGAGTCGACGTTGGGTGGGGATGGTGAGGATGGTAGAATTGCTGTGTCCAATTTGGTGTCGGGGCGGAAAGGGATTGGTGGTGAAGGACTGGGCAGGGTTGGTGGTTGGGCTGGAGGTAATGGCTGGGCGGGTCGGCGAGCCCAAATGAGCTTG
>JBBARN010000370.1:0-1176 GCA_040399845.1 Luteolibacter sp.
CTGGGAGGTCGCGTACTCTCCTAAAGTCGGATGAGGCCCTCGAGCGGATTAAGTCTCTCAAGCGGGTTGAGCGCAAGAGCCCGACGCTTGGCAAGAAGGCTCCTCGTGGTGCGGTTGTGCTCTTTGATGGCCGTTCCGCGGATGCGTGGGAGCGCGGCAAGGTTGAGGGTGGGTTTTTGCAGGCATCGGATGCGATTACAAAGCAGCGCTTTGGCGGCTACACGCTCCACTTGGAATTCCGAACGCCTTACATGCCGGCAGCCCGTGGGCAGGGGCGCGGTAATAGCGGGGTGTACCACAGCGGCCGCTGGGAGACGCAGGTGCTTGACTCGTTTGGTCTGGATGGCCGTGACAATGAATGCGGCGGCATTTATTCGATTGCCCAGCCACGGCTGAACATGTGTCTTCCGCCGCTTGCGTGGCAGACCTATGATGTTGACTTCACGCCGGCAACCTTTGATGCAAATGGCCGGCGCACCGCGTGGGCACGAATCACCGTCCGTCTGAATGGTGTCCTGGTACACGAAAACCTCGAGCTGAACAAGGACTTCACGACATCCGCGCCACTTAGTAATACACTCGATGGTCCCACGGGCCCGATCTACTTGCAGAACCATGGGGACTCGGTGGTGTATCGCAACATTTGGCTGGTTCCGCAGAAGTAGTTCCGAGGGATGTATGCCTACGGCGCGGCGCTGTAGGCATTCGACATCAATTTAGTATAAGTGCGTCATGGCTCGGGCGTGTAGATTGCGGTCGCATCGCGTGGAATCGCAAAAAAGTACGCGCCAAGACGGGCTCTCTCGCCGCGAAAACGCGCTCCCTTTGGCGGGTCGACATAGAAGTCGATGACATTCTTTCCGCGGACAGTGGATGACCGTGAACGTAGCTCGCCTTCCGGTGGTCCACTGGTCATCCAGCTCACAAGAACGAGCTGTTCGGTTTTGAAGTCGACCTGTTTAAGCAATGGGGCGCCCCAGCTTGGATCTCCAAATGCCCTGCGAAATGCATCCGCAGTGGTCCATGCGGTGACCTTTCCGTTTCCGCCGTGCTCGATAAAGAATCCGGGTGGCACATCTCCGGGAAAGAGTTTCCTAATCCGGTCCTTGATTGGCTTCGCTTGAAAGTGCGTGTACATAGATGTACTACGCGCCTGGGGAAGTGTTTGTTACATCG
>JBBARN010000371.1:0-1174 GCA_040399845.1 Luteolibacter sp.
CAAGGTAGCCGCCCCGACTCAGAACCAGGCGCTCAATGCGCTGGTTTTCCTTTACTGCGATGTTTTGAAGGTGTCGTTCGAAGGGGTGGATGCGATGCGTGCGCATCAGTCGAGGCGGCTTCCTGTGGTTTTGTCGGTGGATGCGATGCGGAAGATGCTGATGGTGATGACCGGGGAGGAAGCGGTGATGGCGAAGCTTCTGTATGGCTGCGGTCTGCGGGTGATGGAGTGCCTGAGGCTGCGGGTAAAGGATGTGGATTTGTCCGGGGGAAAGGTGGAGATACGGGGTGGCAAGGGCGATAAGGACCGAGTGTTGACGCTGCCGAAGAGTTTGGTGGGTGCCCTGGGTGCGCAGTTGCAGCGGTGCCAGGTGATTTATGATAAAGACCGAGAGGATGGGGTGGCAGGGGTGTATTTACCGAACGCATATGGGGTGAAGAACCCTAGCGCGGGGACGAGCTGGCCCTGGTTCTGGCTGTTTCCTTCCGGGAGCGTCTCGGCCGATCCGAGGGCGGACGGGCTGGAGCGACGTCACCATGCACATGAAGCGCGGGTGAGCAGGGCGTTGGCGGCGGCGGTGAAGGAGGCGGGGCTGGATCAGAAGGTAACGGCGCATACGCTGCGGCACTCGTTTGCAACTCATTTGATTCTGCGGGGAGTGGATGTCCGCAGTGTGCAGGAGCTTCTGGGTCATGCGGATCTACGCACGACGATGATTTACGTGCAGCTCGCGCGGGCAATGCGTGGGGAGATCGCCAGCCCGCTGGATGATATGTGAGGGGCTTCCGGATCCCGGATTTCAATTCCCGAGCGAGATTGCCCGGCATCCGACTCCCGTCCACTGTCGGCCTGGGACAGACCTCCACAGAATTCAGGATGAAGAATGTTGAAGGAGGGAGAAGCGCTCTTCTAACTACTATCCGCGATCTTTCTATCATTTACGACCCCGAAACGATTAGCCTCCGGCGGGAGAAGGGGAAGTGCGGCGGTCGTAGACGCGCCGCTACAGGGGTTGGGTGACGGCGTCGCCTATGGGCTATGCCGGGACAGGTTGGCGCGTCGATGCTTGGGGATTGAAGAGATTGAAGCGCCAAGGCGCAAAAGTCGCAAAGGAACGCGGAGCGAGAGGGTGGGATTGTTGATTGTTGAAGGATGGAGGATGGAGGATGGAGGA
>JBBARN010000372.1:0-1167 GCA_040399845.1 Luteolibacter sp.
CGGCGGCGTCATGCCACTCGTATTCGAAGCGCACGGCGATGCGGTTGCCGGTGAAAGCCCAGAGGGTTTTCTTCAGGCGGTAGTCATGCTCTTTTGCCCATTTGGCGCTTAGAAAATCGACCACGGCGGCACGACCGTTGAGGAACACATCGCGGTTGCGCCACTCGGTGTCCGGCGTGTAGGCGAGTGAAACGCGTTCGGGATCGCGACTGTTCCAGGCGTCTTCGGCGGCCTGTACCTTTTTGGTGGCAGATTCTTCAGTGAATGGCGGTAATGGTGGACGTGGGTTCATGGTGATGTTTGTGTGGTTCAAGGGATGGACCGTCGAACGGTGTCGCGGGCACTCAGAAGGTATTCGCTGGGACGGAAGTTGTGAATGAGCACTTCTTCCTGATCGCCGCGCCTCATGCGCACTTCGAGGAGATTGAAGTTCGGTGTCTTGTGCGGAGCGAAGAGGATGTCAGTCCCGAGGCGAGGATGATGTCGTTCACACCATGCAAGGTCGCTCCGCGGATACCGAACTGTTTTGCCTTTGCCGTCAGCGGCGCAGTGGCCGAGTAGCGCGTGACACAGAGGATGATGTCGTAGTTTGGATAGATGTCGCGGTCGAGGCTGAGTAGATTGCCTGAGGGATCCCAGCATGGATCATCCATGTCAAGATTGCTGCCGTTCGTCGTCCGGTAGGCGAAGATTTCTCCACCGGTCATTCCGAGATCCTGCAACGCGCTGTTTGCCAGGCCTTCGACGAAGACTTCCACGGCTTTCTTTTGCACTGGGTAACCGGGTTCTTTCATGAAGCGCAGTCCGGTGAAGGACTCGACCGGTTTTTCAAAATCGGTTAGAATGCAGATACGGCAGCCGACAGTCGGCTCGAAGACCGTGCCGAGGAGGCGGGTAAGATCGAATGGTGGAAATCCATCTGAAGGCGATACTCCGGCAGGATGGGGCATGGTGAGAGTGTTCATAGTGGTGCTTGGATTAGGTGGTTTCAGCTTGGCGAACGCCGCTTCCTGAACAGGGTGATCATCCTGTAGAAGCATGACCCGCCTTGAGGAGTTGGATCACAGGGTTCCTGTTCGTTAAGCAAGGTGATGGCGTAGAGCCGTCCGCGTGATTCGAAATAGGTCTGATTGAAGAACAGGCGGGTCATGGCAGGAGTGAGTTCAG
>JBBARN010000373.1:0-1164 GCA_040399845.1 Luteolibacter sp.
CGGCGTCGGCTTTGAGGAAGATGGTCAAAGCGGCGGCGGAGACTTCGGCGGGGTGCTTGTAGGAGAGAAGTTGGAGGGAGCGGAGGATGGTTAATGGAGCTACTTTGACGGCCTCATTCTTGTGGTCGCCAGCTTTCCAAACACCTCGGCTCAGTTCGTCTAAAAAATTGACGAGCATTTTCGGAGTCTGCGACAGATCGCTACTCAATGAGAGTTCGCTCAAACGCACGTAGGCAGGTGAGTAAGCCTTAACAGGCGACTGTAGCATCCAAATAGACTTCCAATTTTTTGCAGCTCCTATTCTCAAAGCTGCAATATCCCAACGATCACCAACCTCGTTCCTATTTGCCAGTGCATTCCAAATCGGTGCTATATATTCACCGCCAAACCTCAACGCAATCGCTGCTTCGCGACGCACGGCGGGTGATGAATCTCTGACGACCTTTGCGATAGCGTCACGCAGCATCTCAGGATGCGCTTGCTGCACGAGACGGCGAGCGACGCGGATGGCGGTGATGCGAATGTTGGGATCGGTGTCGGTGAGGGCTTTGGTGAGGCACTCGGGCAGAGTCAGGTCGTGCGGGTTGGGTTTGTCGGCACCGGGATTGATGCGCTCCCATTCATGAGCGGCGAGCAGCCAAAGGGCACGGGCGCGATGCTGTGGAGCGGATTTCGTGTCGTGGAAGAGCTTGTGTAGCTCGGGCTCGGCTTCGGAGCCGATTTCTTCGAGCTTCTTCCAGGCGAGATAGCGCGCTTCTTCATTTGGCGATTTCAACGCGGCCACAGCACCTTCGACGGTATCCAACTTGAAACTTGGAACTTGAAACTTCTCCGCCGCCTTCGTCGTCACGCGGAACAACCTGCCGCGAGTCACATCACCCATCCCATGTCCGCCGACGCCGGGATCATACCAGTCGGCGACGATCAAACTGCCATCGGGGGCGACGGCGACGTCGCTGGGGCGGAACCAGCGGTTCTTGCTGCCTTCGAGGAGGTTGACGATCTCGGCTTTGTAGCCGGCACCTTCGGGCTGGGTGATGTAGCCGCGGACGACGTTTGGTCCAGCGTCGCAGTGGAGGGGCTGGCCGTGGAAGATGCTGGGCAGCAGGTCGCCTTCATAGACCTGCATGCCGGTGGGGCTGCCTGCGCCGGTCATGAGCATGT
>JBBARN010000374.1:0-1162 GCA_040399845.1 Luteolibacter sp.
TGGCGGGACTTGTTTGGCGAAGAACGAAAGATTGAGTTCCGTGAGGACAATGAGGCCATGATTCGGGTTATGAAGACCGGCAAGAACCCAACTATGAAGGCCATAGGACGCACCCATAGGATCTCCGTCGCCTGGTTGCACGAGAGATTTGAGAACGGTGATTTCAATCTCGTCTACGAGAAATCTGATAAACAGGCTGCCGATGGCATGACAAAGCCGTTCACGGATGCCGCGAAATGGGAGCATGCTTGCAGGTTGATGAATCATGTCATCCCGTCCAAACTTTGGTCTCTGGCCTCCGGAAAGCCCATCCATACAGCGGTCGCGTCCGATCGCACTCAGGGCTTGCAGGCTGGACACAAAATCCGCTTCTCGCCTCCCGCTTCGGATGCGATGTTGCAGGCGCTGGAAGACGTTGAATGGCCCAAGCAGGCCCGAGCGGTCATTTCGGGCTGGGGTACGTGCGTCGGTGCTACGTATGACTCCAAAGGGCCCAGGCTTGGCTCATTCACCGGAAAGGCCGCTAATGTGATCCGGGTGATCAATGAGCACATTCGGGCTGCCCTCGGATCCGCCTTCGTGTGGGGGTCGTTGCAGATAAACAAGAACACCGTCTCTCTCCCCCATCGGGACAAGAACAACTTGGGGCCCTCGTTGGTGATTGTGTTGGGACACTTCACAGGAGGTGCCTTCCGCATGTCCGATGGCTCTTGTAGGATCAAGCAGCATGGAGAAGCGGTTATCATCGATGGCACTTTGGAGCACGGGTCCGAACCTTTCGAGGGGTCCCGATATTCCATCGTGGCTTTTCTGCACACGTCCACGCGCGATTTGAAACCGGCCGATAGGAAGCAGCTGTTGGAACTCGGGTTCAACCTCCCGTTGCTGTCCTCTTCCTCGCTGCTCTCGCCTCCGCCGTTGCGCAGCCAACCGCCGCGATGCCTGATCGAATACTGCTGCGGCGACGACAGTCTGCTCGGTGGCCCCGGTGCCTTCCGAGATGGTTGCACAATGCATAGGCTCACCATAAAACATGACATGACTACCCGTGCCGGGTACGACCACGCGGTGGGTCTTGTGAGGCAGGCTAGCGGTCCCATCTTGCTGTGGGTCAGTATCCCTTGCACCGGCGGGAGTCAGTGGCAAAAGGTGAACATTAAGA
>JBBARN010000375.1:0-1158 GCA_040399845.1 Luteolibacter sp.
AGGTATACGCCGCCGAGCCTATCACGAACTCCATCGGCATGAAGCTCGTGCCCATTGCGCCGGGGAGTTTTGTCATGGGGCAGGATGGGCCGATTTCGGACTACTTCTTCACGAAGCATCCTGAGGAGACGAAGCTCGCGGACTTCGATGAGCGACCGGCGCACAAGGTCACAATCAAGCAGGCATTTCACCTTGGGGCGACGGAGGTGACGGTGGGGCAGTATCGGCAGTTTCAGCCGAAGCATCAGAAGCGGGCGGCGGAGGATGAAGCAGTGACGGAGGTGAGTTGGAATGAGGCGACGGCATTTTGCGCATGGCTCTCGAAGAAGGAAGGCCGCACCTACCGGCTGCCGACGGAGGCGGAGTGGGAGTATGCGTGCCGTGCGGGCACGACGACCTTGTTCAGCAGTGGCGATGCCTTGCCTGCGGGCTTTCAGAAATGGTTCCGCGAGGATAACTGGCGTCCGCTTTTCTTCCCCGAGGGCAAGGCGATGCCGCCGGAGTATCGCGTGATCCATGAAGCGCCCTCACTCCCGGTGGCGCAGACGCCGGCAAATGCGTGGGGCTTGCACGACATGCATGGCAACGTGGCCGAGTGGTGTCTCGACTGGCATGGGCCGTATGAAGCGGGCAAGCAAACGGACCCGCTGGGTCGCAGCGATGGTGACTTCCGAGTGTTTCGCGGTGGGGCGCATTCGCTCCTCAGCTACATGCTGCGCTCGGCGAATCGCTCGGCGTGGATTCCTGAATCGCGCAGCCCCACGACGGGTTTCCGCGTGGTGCTGGGTGAGTTGCCGAAAGGAAAAACACTGCCGCCACCCGGAGCGCCACTGAATGCGCAGCGCATGAGCCAGTCGGTGCCGAAGATCCAAGCACAGCCTGAGAACGTGCCGTTTTTCAGCGGGCCGAAGGAGTTTGTGAAGATCCCGGCGGACTCCTACGGGCCGCTTTATTCATGGCACAATCACAGCCCGGCCGTGCTCGAGTGCCCGAACGGCGATCTGCTCGCGACGTGGTTCTCCTGCACGATGGAGATCGGCACGGAGCTGTGCAACGTGGCAAGCCGACTCCGCTTTGGCAGCACCGAATGGGAAGAGGCATCGCCCTTCTTCGACGGCCCCGATGTGAACGATCACGGCCCGAAGCTCTGGTGGGATG
>JBBARN010000376.1:0-1112 GCA_040399845.1 Luteolibacter sp.
CGCCCGAAACCTCCGGATGTCGTTTCGCACGAGGACATGATCCGTTTCATCGGACTAGCGTGGAACGAATTTCTGCACCTGGGAAGTCACGTTCCTCCCTCGGCGGCGCAGCTCGGACCAGCCTTAGCCGTAGTTCCTACTGGCCTGCAGTGGTTGATGGATACGGGCAGTGGCCATGACCTACTCTCCCGGGAGTTGGTTTCAGGCCAACCAAATGACCAGGTTGATATCGAGCCCGTACATCTACGCACAGCAAATGGCAGAGTTACGGTCTCGAAGTCCGTTCCGGTAGTTGTTTCTCGGCTCCAAGAGTGTGTTACGCCACTCCTTTTGGAAAGCACGCCGCCTGTTCTTAGCATCGGTAGGCGTTGCATGCACATGGGATACTCGTTCCATTGGCCTGCTGGCGAAGCTCCCTTCCTTATCACGCCGGGTGGGGAGCGGGTGTCGCTGAAAGTTGAACACAACGTCCCGTACCTCACGCAGGACGACAAGACGGTCTCGTGTGCTCCAGCCAACGAGTATTGTTTGGAAAACGTGCTTCGCATACACAATTTGTTAGAAGAGTCTACTGGAAGTGCAGAGGTCCTCTGTGCGTCCGGAATGTCCGAATGTGGCGGGAGTGCGGAGATCCTCCGTGCGCCCGCAGGTGCTGACCGCTGCCCTGTCGGCCTGCCCGGCCCTGAGGAGGTGCCAGATGAGCCGCCAGCTATCGATGACGAGCCGGGGCCGGCGGAACCACCACCCCTCGAACCCGAGGGTAGCGGTGATGATGAGGACGAAGAGGCACCCCCAAGGGTTGACCTTCGCCTCGCCGCCACGCAGCTCGAACATTTGTTGACCCATCATCCCAAGAATAGATGGTGCCCGAGTTGCCAGAGGGCAAAGATGCAGCGGAAACCGTGCAAGACCAAGAAACCGGGTGAACACGCTGCCGTTCACTTCGGTGATCAGGTCACGGCAGACCATATGATCCTCAACGATCACACGTCAAGCGGCATTGGTCACATGAAATACGCTCTGACGATTTATGATCGGGGCACAAAGTGGCTTCAGCGTCAGCCCCTCTTGGACAAGAGCTCTGAATCAGCTGCCATCTCAATCCAGCACTT
>JBBARN010000377.1:0-1105 GCA_040399845.1 Luteolibacter sp.
GTCCACGGTGCGTTGGTGCGCGGAAACACCTTCGAGTCCATCACTGGCTTTTTCGAGCCGAGCAAAACCTACTCTTCTATCCTTCAGAAAGAGTGCTCCGAAGTGAAGGTGGCTGACGAGTTGCTCAAAGACAATCGCGTGAAAGCCAGCCCAATAAAATGAATAGCCCAATCAAACCCTTGCTCATCCTCGTTTGTCTTTTCGCACCGGCCTTAAGCGGAGCGGAGTTCGATCATCTCTCGCCACATCAGCGTGCGATCTTGGACTCGAAGTCGCCACCGCCAGCGGAGTATCGTTTCGGCTTTGATCTGCCTGCGGGGCCGCAATTCACGGAAGCGGAGAAGGAAGCGCAGCGTGTCCGTGGCAGCGAGGTGATGCCGATGGTGATGAAGGCGTTTGAGAGCGACGTGGCAGAGGTGCGCATCCCGCCGGGGGATTATCGTTTCGGGCAAGAGAGGTATCAGGGCGCGAAGGTGATCTTCCCGCTGGGGTTTGAGAACATGCAGCGCGATGCGGCGCATCCTTTCGTCATCGACGCGAGTGGCGCGACGTTTTGGTTCGATCTCGATGACAAGCAGATGCCGCCGGGGCATCGCTGCGTGGGTTTTCGCAACTGCCGCAACATCACGCTGCGCGGTGCGATCATCGACCGTGGCACTCGTGGCTGCATTGAGGGCCGCATCACGCGCATCGACCGCGAGCGCAATCGGTTTGAGATCCAGCCCTCGCCCGGCGTCGTGGTGCCCACGAGCTACAAGGGACACGACGAGCAGCGCTTGTTTCCTTTCAAAAGCGACGGCCGCTTCTGCGTGCCGCTCTACGACATGCAGGCCGGCGTGCGAAAGCTGCGCTACAAAGACATCACGCCCTCCGAGGGCGGGCGTTATTGGGTGAACATGCTCGAACCGCAGCTCATGGAGCGCCTTCACGATGCGAACTGGGAGCGTGCGTATGGAGAACTCGGCGTCGTGCGTGTGGGCGACGGCCTTTCCTGCCTCTACACGAATGCTGGAGCCATCGTGCTCGAGGATTCGGCCAACATCACCCTGCACGGCGTCAGCGTTTATGTGGCCAAAGGTGGCCCCAGCGAGAGCGGCGGCGATGG
>JBBARN010000378.1:0-1069 GCA_040399845.1 Luteolibacter sp.
GATCCAGTGCTGTTTGCTGCGCCGAGGAAACTGGCTTGTTCGCATCGCTGGTGTTGTTCACGTTTCCTAGGCCTACCATCGAAGCTGTGACTCCGCTTACCGTTCCCGTGAATGTCGGGCTATCTAGGTTCGCTTTAAAATCCAGTGCCGTTTGCTGCGCCGAGGAGACTGGCTTGTTCGCATCGCTGGTGTTATTTACGTTGCCGAGGCCCACCATTGAGGCGGTGATGCCGCTCACGGTTCCTGTGAACGTTGGACTCGCCAGATTGGCTTTGAGAGCATCGTTGCCATTGAGCTTGTTGATCGCGCTTAGGATCGTATCGGCGGCACTGATTGTCCCCGAGGCAGAGACATAACCCGTGAGTGCCTTGCCAGTCACCGTGGTAGCGGAAATCGCGGTGGCACTTTGAGTGCCTATCACATCGCCAGCGAGCGAACCGGAGAAATCCGTGGCCGTCGTTGCTGTCGTGGCATTGCCGTTCAGCGAGCCACTAAACGAACCCGAAACAGTTCCGGTGAACGACGGATTGGCGAGTGGCGCTTTCAAATCGAGAGCCGTTTGCTGCGCCGTCGACACCGGCTTGTCCGCATCGCTGGTGTTATTTACGTTGCCGAGACCCACCATTGAGGCGGTGATGCCGCCCACCGTTCCCGTGAATGTCGGATTGGCCAGAGGCGCCTTGAGCGAGAGCGCGTTGGTGATAGTGGCGGCATAAGAGGCATCATCGTTGAGAGCTTCTGCCAATTCATTGAGCGTATCCAGAGCAGCCGGTGCGGCACCCACCACTCCTTGGATGGCCGACTGCACGAACTGCGTGGTGGCGATCTGGTCAGTGTTGGTTCCAGAGGAAGCAGTCGGTGCCAAGGGCACGCCAGTAAACGTCGGCGCATCGGTGAACGCCAGCGTCTTGCGGGTCGGACTGCCGGCGTTGTTGGTAAGCAAGAGATTGGTGCCATCAAACTCCACCGAACCAAAAACTGGCGTCGTCAGGCTGATGCCGGTGGCCAGGCGCAAGGGCGCGGCTGATTCCGTTCCTGTTGGCAACAGCACCGTTCCCGTGAATGAGGG
>JBBARN010000379.1:0-1046 GCA_040399845.1 Luteolibacter sp.
CAAGCGGGAAGCAAGTACGGGGTCCCTGGATGCACAGGTACACACCCGAAGTGCTCTTCATCGAGTTGTGATCACCGGCGAAGTCCGCATCCGCAAACAAGTGCGGGCGAAGATCAGCCAGGGAATCACCAACCCAACCCACCATACGCAGGTGCAAGGTATGATGCACGTAGCACATCAACCGGTGGAGACGTTTGTCGCATAGCGAATCCCACTTTGTAACGCAGCTAGCCAGGGCGCCGACCGCACGCAGCAGGTCGAAACGCGCCATACGGGCCGCGTAAAGGACCTTCATAAGGACCTTGGCAGCAATGGGCTGAAGCGTACCCCCCGCCGCGCTGCCATCGGCAGCACTGGGGTTCGGCTTGACAGGGGCCTTAACTGCACCCTTTTCCCACCTGCCGTCATCGCTCTCGTACCCATCCCCGGAGGGGCACCCAATGAAAGGGGTGGAGACTTTCCTGAGGTACGTAGCCCCAGTAAGCTCACGGCAACGAGCAACGCATGACTCGAGGAACGACTGCATGTTGTACTCGAGCACCTGCACTTCGCCGCCGCCCGTAGGGCATTGGCGCCGAGTGACTTCGTGCAGGCAACCCAAATACAGGCCGTGCCCCGTCGGCTCATCAGTTTTGATGCCGGAACGGATGAGCTTCCAGCCCTCCGCAAGGTTGGCCTTTGGCCCAGACAACTTGAAGTCGTCAACGTACACTACCAGGAACAAATGCAGACGTGGGTGCCAGAAGCAGCTACGCCACGCTGGAATGTCCTCGAAGCCTACAGAATGTAGATGCTTCTCGCAGTGACGCTCCCAGAACCCCCCGCTGTCCGGATGCCCGTACAAAGACAGGATCAACGGACATACTGGGTTCCGAATACCAGCCCACGATGGGGGCCACTCGTCACGTGGCAAAGCGATCCACGTGCGTGTGCCACCCAGACGTGACTGGGTGTACGCCTGTTCGGCGTCGGAACACTCGGTCCCGTGGCCGTCGACCAGACCATAGCAGTCAGCCGCCTTGGCTGCCTCCATGGTAGCAGGGCAG
>JBBARN010000380.1:0-1037 GCA_040399845.1 Luteolibacter sp.
TCACTCCTTCACTCCTTCACTCCTTCACTCCTTCACTCCTTCACTCCTTCACTCCACCACTCATTCACCAATGAACATCACCGCACTCGAACGTCCTGCATCCCTCGTCGAACGTGTCTGTCAGCAACTTGCCGAACTCATCCGAGGTGGCAGTGCTGAGGAAGAGCGCTGGCTTCCCGGCGAACGCTCGTTGGCAGAGAAACTCGGCGTCAGCCGCACCGTCGTGCGCGAGGCGACGAAACGACTGGAGCAGCAAGGCATGCTGGAGATTCAACACGGCACCGGCATCAAGATCGTGGACCGCCTTCATCGTCCGCTGAATGACTCATTGACGCTATTAATTCCAGACATGGCGGATCGCCTCCAGCAGCTCAATGACGCCCGGCTTTCCATCGAACCGGATGCCGCCGCCTATGCCGCGCAGCGAGCCACTAAGGAGCAACTCAAGACGATGCGGCGCATCCAGAAGCAGCTCGAAAACGCCACCGAAGGCCCTGCCGCCATTGAGGCCGACATCGCAGCGCATCACGCCATCGCCGATGCCAGCGGCAACCTCATTTACCGCCTCATTCTCGATTCCCTCGCTGACCTCGGCGTCTCCAGCCGCCTGCGCACCATTGGCCGCATCGGCAAGCGAGCCGCCATCGAGCAACACGAAGCCATCCTCGTCGCCATCGAGAATCGCGACCCCGAAGCCGCCCGCGAGGCCATGCGCAGCCACATTCTTGCTGCTGGTGAGGATATGGATTTGCCCGCACTCAAAACCAAAACGGCAAAATGAGATATGAAGCCCATCTTTCTGTCATCCATCTTTCTGTCATTGCTCTGCGTCACCAACCACGCAGCCGATACCACCTTCTTCGACTCCAAAGTCCTGCCCATCCTCCAGCAGCGTTGCTTTGAGTGCCACTCGCACGGAACGAAGATCAAAGGTGGCCTTGCTTTGGATTCACGCTCTGGCTGGGTGGAGGGCGGAGACAACGGTCCCGCCATCAAGCCCGGCCAATTAGAGGAAAGTCTGGTCATCAAAGCGGTCC
>JBBARN010000381.1:0-1033 GCA_040399845.1 Luteolibacter sp.
TATTGGCTTTGCTCCCGGGCCGATCTGCGGTCCCGCCACGTATCCGATGAACTGAGAGAAGCAGGCAAGGACATGCTCCGGTGGCTCCTGCGGAACATCGCAGGCGAACTCGTGGAACCCATCCACTCGGTGGAGTTACTCAACCAAAGTGGTAGAGGCCTTTTCTCACGGAGTTTCCTGCTCATCAACGGAACCCATGCATTGCTGCTTTCCAGTCAGTCTTGTCCGGAGGAGATCTCCTCGGGCAAAGCTCCAGCCGGATGGGAATCGGGCGACGCGAAAATCGTTGTGGTGAGCTGTGAAGAGATGCGCGTGCGCTACCACTGGGTGGATCATCCGCAGTTCCGCCTGATGTCGTGGGGAAGCGATGACCGGGCCCCGTTGCTCAGCTTGAAGGCTCTGGCGGCGCACCCGCTGCTGGCCGCCGGTGCTGAATCGATCCATCCGCTGATCGATGAATTCCGGGACTGCATCCAGCCGATTGTGGCCGCGGAAGAAAGCTTCAGAGAACTGCCCCTCCCGGCATGGGACCAACTGGCGTGGCATGGGTTTCACAAAGTGGTGGCGCGCAAGCTGGGCGGAAAAATCTACATGCGGCCGCTGGGTGTTCGAGAAGGACCGTTCTCCCGCATCCGTTGGAAGGTAGGCGGGATGAACTGCGAACTCCACGACGCCGTGTTCAGCGTGGAGTTTGATGGGAGCCTTTCAACTCGGCTGCCGGACTTGTCTCTCTACAAGCTCTGGATGGAACATCCGCAGCTCGCCGCCTTGGGGATCAAGCTGCGGCTGGAGGACTACGTCCCGCTGAAATCCGTGCAGCTGGTGGGCGATGAACCCGAGCACACCTCGTTCTCGCTGAAGCTCGTCCTGCTGGAGGATTTCCGGGTGATGAAAGAGGACGGCTTGATCAACATCCCGTTGTCGATCGGACGGGTCAGTGCGGTCTCCGAGATTCTGGGTAACTGCATCAACGGTTGATCGGGATTCAGCGCCCGGTGAAGACCTGCCAGATCCGCACCATGGCGAAGGTGTC
>JBBARN010000382.1:0-1026 GCA_040399845.1 Luteolibacter sp.
TGCTCGGACCATCGTTCGTCGAGTTCTGGGGTCCCATCACCCAGCTCGCCAGCGACAAGCAGGCTGAGATGGCAAAATACAAAGCCATGCTCACCGATGCCGTGCTTGCCAAAGCCAACACCGGTCATGGCCGCGCCATCTTCGAGCGCACCTGCATGGGCTGCCACATGCTCTACGGCGCCGGCGGCATTGTCGGCCCCGATCTCACCGGCTCCAATCGCGCCAACCTCGACTACATCCTCGCCCAGATCATCAACCCCAGCGAGGTCATGCAGGAAAGCTATCAACTCGTCATCGTCACCACTCGCGATGGCCGCACCCTCTCCGGCACGGTCGCCGCTGAAGACAACCAGCAGCTCACGCTCCGCCTCGTCGGCCAAGACAGCATCGTCACCAAATCCGAGATCCTCTCCCGCGAGAAATCCCCCATCTCCATGATGCCCGAGGGCCTAATGAAAACCCTCAAAGACGACGAAGTCCGCGACCTCATCGCGTATCTGCGCACCACGTCGCAGGTGCCGCTGCCGAAGTAGTGATGCTAATGCCCTCTTGAGTCTGCAAGCTCACAAGTTTAACTTCCGGCCATGAAAACCAAGCTCAAGCCCACCTCCCAAATGACCGAGCCAGAACTCGTCGCCTACTTGAAGGTCCAGTTCGCAGCTGAGGATGTTTTCACCGGAGTGCTCGGCAACAAAAACAGCTTCTTCATCGCCAAGCCGGTCCGTCGCAGGAGAGTAAAGACGCGGCTCAAAGCGAAGGCTGTGTCGTGAGGCGCACTTTGCGCAAGCCAACCAAACGGGTCCGTCGAATGCCCCATCCTGTTGCCGAGAATTTGACGGCAAGGCCTTTGTTAAGGTATAAGGCACATCATGACATGGACCCAAATCCAGTTTCCCGACCCGCTCTATCAGCGGCTCAAAGTGATTGCCGAGCAGCAGGACTGGTCACTCTCGGAGGTTATGCGCAAGGCTGCAGAGCACTTCATCACCCGCTTCCCCGAGGACCCAAAGCCCAAGGCCGTCTGGC
>JBBARN010000383.1:0-1019 GCA_040399845.1 Luteolibacter sp.
GTTGACGTTGCCGCACATCATCCAAAACGCGGCCCAGTAGTCCGACTTCATGTTCGTTGGCAACTTCGCCCGTGCCTCAAAGTAGCCGTAACGCTGTGCAAACATCGTCTGCTTTGGATCATAGTCCTTCCGCGTCCGCACCGCCGCGCAGTCGTAGCGCAGCACCGGATCATCACTCAAACGAATGCCGAGATGCAGCGCCCCATTACTCACGGTGGCCAATGATGGCACCCAGCGACAACTCCCCTGACGTGGCATCTCGGGTGCCTGCCATTTCGTGGTGTCGAGCGTGTCACCATCGAACTCATCGCTGAAGGTCAGCTTGAAGGTGCTCAGGTCGAGTTGCGCCTGAGCCGATGTCGCCAGCAGCAGGGCCATCACGACGAGCATGCGGCGGAGTGAATCAGGAAAATGGAGATCGGGCAAGTGCATATCCGTCATCTTGAGCCCCGCGATGCCGCTTGTCTTCATGATTTGTATCCGCATTAGTTCAGCGAGACTATTTCTAAATGCTGTCATGCCACGTCGCTCGCCCGAGAAAACCACGTTCATCAATCCGCTCCCCGTTAAAGACCTGCTCGTGTCCGGCAAGGAGCTGGGCCTGCCGATGGTGGACTATATCGCCGCGAATCATCGCTTCAGCGCAGGACGCATGAGCTGGCACTCACACGACGGCCACGAAATCCTCCTGCTGCTCAGCGGCACCACCGGCTACGAGTTTCGCGGCGGGCGGAAGGTTCAGTTGCGCGGCAGCGAGATCATGGTCATCCCCTCCGGCACGATGCATCGAGGCCAAAAAGATGTGCGCCTGCCTTCCACACTCTGCGCCATCGTTTTCGATCCATCACATCAACTACGGCACGCTCTCTTCACCAAACGAGAGTGCGAATGGCTCGCCAGCCACTTCGAGCAGCGCACACCTCAACCCGTTCCCATGAACGTGGGCACGCGGCATCTGGCGAAGACGCTGCATGCCCTCATCCGCCAGCACGCAGCGGGCAAAAATACCGATGGCCTGC
>JBBARN010000384.1:0-1015 GCA_040399845.1 Luteolibacter sp.
AGCTTGCCATCCCCGCTTTGGTGGATGGTCGGGACCTTGCGCCGCCCGCCCGCGCCGCCGCGGAGGGCTGGGACCATGTCGATGCTATCCTCGCCCGCATTTTCTGGAACAGGGCTGCCGACAATACCGGCAATCGTCGCAAAGATGTCGGTGTGGCAGAGCGTCTCGGATGTCGTGGTGCCGGATGGGAGTCTGGCAGGCCATTTGGCGATGAACGGGACGCGGTGTCCGCCTTCCCAGAGGTCGCGCTTGACGCCGCGGAGGCCGCCGCGGGAGTCGTGGTTTGAGAGGGTGATGCGCTCATAGACGCCTGGCTTGACCTCGCCAGCGACTTCGGGGCCATTATCCGATGTAAAAATGACCAGCGTGTTGTCCTCGGTGCCGGAGTCCTTGATGGCTTGGAGAATCTCGCCGATAACCGCATCCGTTTGGGCCACAAAGTCACCATAAGCGCCGGCGGCCGTCGTACCCTGCCAGGCTTTTGTCGGCACGATTGGGTAGTGCGGACTTGGAAGCGGGATGTAGGCAAAGTAGGGCTTTTTGGCTTTGGCCTGGTCGGTGATCCACTGCGCTGCCTTGCGGCCAACATCCGGGAGGATGCGCTCGAGATTCCAGTTTTTCAGGCTCGGCCCGGGACGGTTGAGCTGGAAGGCTTTCTCGACATGGGTGTCGGGGATGCCGACGGTTTTGTCATCCTGGATGTAGACATACGGCGGGAAGTTCGGTGCATCCACGCCAAACCAGGTGTCAAATCCGCGCTCGGTTGGGCCATCTTTAATGGGCTTTGTGAAGTCGACATTGCTCAGTCCCTTGCCAACGGGTACCGGCGATTTGCCATCTTTTGTCTGCCAAGTGAGGCCGAGGTGCCACTTGCCAAAACATCCGGTTGCGTAGCCGTAACCGCGAAGCAGAAGAGGGATATTGAGGCGGTCGCGCTCAAGAGCGGATGTTCCCCATGGGGCGACGACGCCTTGTTTGAGGATGCCGCGCCACGGATAGCGTCCGGTGAGGAGGC